>JBGSOF010000004.1:0-163712 GCA_041739275.1 Schleiferiaceae bacterium
GATGTCATGATCTACGCCTACCGCAGCACGACCAACAACGGATTTTCATTTATCACTTGGGTGGATTTGCCCAACGGAGCTTCTTTGAACTTTACCGATTACGGGTATACGAGCAGTACAAACAGCTTTATCCCCCTCGGATCGAGCACCGACGGCTGGGTTCGCTGGACCAATACCACCGGTTCTTCAATTGTTGCAGGCAGCGTGGTGAGCATCGACTTGGTTGCGAATGCCGCCAGCCAGGGAAGTGTGTCAAATCCGGTTCCATCTGGGGGAACGATGACCGTAAACAGCGGCGACCAGATTTTCATTTATGAAGGAAACCTCAACAATCCGAATCTCATTTTCGGCCTGAACTGGGATTACGTCAACAATGCCGTGTGGGCAACCAACCCCATATTAAACACATCTACAGCAGCTTCAAACCTGCCCTCCGCCTTGAATGTCGCCTTCGGTAACTTGGGCTTCGGGGCTCGGGTAAACAACGGAGCCTACGAAGACGTGCGCCGCGCGTTTAGCCTAGCCGACGCAAAAAGCGCCGTCAGCACTGCTCGGAGCTGGACCAGAATCACCGCGGGCATGGCGTACGACTTGAGCAGCTACAACTACTCTGCGGCAACGGCAGGGTTTTCGATCGGCGATGTGATGATTTCCGGCTACCGCAGCGATGCCGACAACGGATTCACCTTTGTTACTTGGGTCGATGTGCCAAATGGTACCCAGCTGGTTTTTAGCGACTATGGTTATACCAACGCCACCAACGCCTTTATCGCCCACCGCCGAGACTTAGACGGGTATGTAGTATGGACGAACAGCACGGGCAATACTCTGCCAGCGGGTACCAATGTTTCGATCAACTTAGTGACGGGCAATGCCACCATGGGTAGCATCGTCAATACAGCTCCGATTGGAGGAACCATGACCATCCAACACGGAGACCAAATCTTTGTATTCGAAGGCAACCTCAGCAACCCGAGCTTATTGTTTGGAATCAACTGGGACAGTCAGGACAATGCGGCTTGGAGTGTGACGAATGCGGGAACTGCGAGCTCAACACAATCGAATTTGCCTCTCTCGCTCAATGTCGCTTACGGCAACTTTGGTTTTACCAGCCGTTCGGACAACGGCAAATACGAGGATTTCCGTGCCTATGCGAGCATGGCAGAATACAAGGACGCGGTGATCAACGTCCGTTCTTGGTTCCGCAGCGACAATACGTTTGGGTTGAACAGCCAACCCTTTGTTGCGGGATCTGCTCCCCAGTTTGGCTTGTCGGCCGCACAGATTACCGCCTATCGCAGCGATGCCCCCAATGGATTTGCCTTTGTGGTATGGGAAGAAATCCCCGCCGGCTCGGGTTTGAACTTTACCGACTACGGTTGGAGAAGCAGTACCCAAGATTTCCAAAGCCAGGCGGGGAGCACCGATGGATACATCCGCTGGAACAACACCACAGGTTCGCCCATTGCCCCCGGAACGGTGATTTCGATTGATCTGATTTCGAACACCGCCAGTCAAGGTACGGTCGTCAATTCTACCCCCATTGGCGGTACGATGACCATCCAAGACGGCGATCAGATCTTTATCTACGAAGGTCCTCTTGGCGCCGCCAATCTGTTGTACGGCATCGACTTCGACAATGCAAACACGGCTGCTTGGGCGACCACGGCTGTGGCCGACAACAGCACGAATGCATCCAACTTGCCGACGACCTTGGCTTCGGCTCCGGCCAATATGGGCTTCACGAGCCGCTTGGACAACGGCCAATACACCGGCAGCCGCTCGAACAACTCGGTGAGCGGATTCAAGAACCTCGTTTCCACCACGGGTCAGTGGACCCGCAGCGATGCCACCCAGTTCAATCCGTTTGATTTGATGCCCTTCACTTATGTCAATTCGATTTGGAACGGTATGATATGGTCGGCCGATGTGCCCGATGCCACCACCGGAGCCATGAGCTTCTATGTGGAAAACGGTGCCTACGATGTTACTGGCGAAGTCAATGTGGGCTCGATAATCCTCAATGGAGGCACCACCCTTAACATTCTGCCCAATGCGATCTTTACGGTTTTCGATACACTCGAGAACACCACTGCCGACATCAACATCTTGGCCGACAGCACGGGTTATGGACAATACATCGGACACAGCATCGATGCCAACATCCAACAAAATTTCAACCTGCCCACGGGTCGCTATATCTTGATGGGCAGCCCCGTCAACAGCACCTTCGGCAACTTGTTGTCGGATTGGAGCATTGTGAACTACGCCCCCCACAACAGCCCTTCGATCTACACCTACAACGGCAATTATGTAGCCGTCCCTTCGGCCGCCACGGCTCAGACGGTAGGCAATGGATTTACGGTCTACGGAGGCGCGAATGCCTTTGGCACTTTTAGCCCGGTCAATACCTTGGTCGAAGTGAGCGGAACCACCCAAGGCGGAGTCTATTCGGTTTCGACCTCTCGGACGACGGGTACGAGCCCCTTTGGTTACACAGGCGGACCCGATGGATGGAACTTGATCGCAAATCCCTATCCCTGCGGAGTCGATGCCACCGAGGCCATTGAATACAATGCCGTGACCGATCCGGATTTCAGCGGCGCCATCTACGGCTGGGACGGAACTTCGTATCAGTCGCGCAACACCCTGGGAATCGGTGGTTTCTCGACCGTGCGACCCTTCCAAGGTTTCTGGACACAGCAAGTCGCTTTAGGCGCAGACGACTTCCGCTTTAACCCCGAAATGCGCAGCGGCGCGAGTGCTCCCTTTGCCAAAACTCAGGCGGCGGTCCCCACGCTTACCCTGAAGACCCTTTGGAAGAGCGGATACGAAGAGCGTTGCTACATCGCCTTTGCCGATGGGGCATCTGATCTCTACGAAGAGCGCCTGGACGGCATTAAGTTTAAGACCTCCACCCCCGGCTTTGCGCATCTGATGTCGTACAGCTCGGATGGACAGGCTTTGGACATCAACGTACAAAACAGCTTCGCTTCGAGCTGGGCCATTCCCGTAGCCTTCGACAGCCCCGAATCAGGCACCTACACCTTGAGCTTTGAACTCGAAAACCTGAACTCGAACTACAGCATGGTTCTCGAAGACTTGAGCGAAAATGTACTCCACCCCATTGCCGATGGCGACTACAGCTTCCAACACAGCGCGGGCAATTTGTTGAAGCGCTTTGTGCTGCACATCGGTACGATCGGTTTGGGAAGCGACATTTTACCTCAAACCCCGAGCTCGGTCGAAAGCTACTTTGCCAACGGAACCCTCGAAGTCGATGTCATTCGCCTGCATCAGAACCGCCAACTCTTGGTGCTCGATGCAGCGGGTCGCGTTCTGCACTCCGAAGTTTTGGCGCCCGGAAGCTATCGCAAGAGCATCGATGCTTCGCGCATGAGCCCCGGCTTGTACATCGTGAGCGTCGAAGGACTGCGCAGCCAGAAGTTGATCGTTCGCTAAATACCTTTCAACGAATCTACCCAACCCGGGGGCCTCAGGTCTCCGGGTTTTTTTATGAATGATTGATTTTGAACGTCCGCTTGGAGAAGGTCTGAATCAGATCCTCGTTAGACACCACATTAGGTCCGAGAAATCCGGACATCTCCAAACGAAAAAGCGCCGAATCGACAGAGGACCCGGCGATTTCGAAAGAAAATGAAGAGGCGCTTGGATGCCGACCCTCTCAGCGCTTCATGATGAACGACTCCATGAATTTAGTCGTGTAATTACCGGAGACGTAATCGGGATGATCCATCAATTGCCGGTGAAACGAAATCGTCGTTTGAACCCCTTCGATCACAAACTCGTCCAAGGCTCGGCGCATTTTGTCGATGGCTTCTTCGCGCGTTTGCGCGGTGGTGATCAGCTTGGCGATCATCGAATCGTAATTGGGTGGGATTACGTAGCCCGCATACACATGGGTGTCGAGCCGAACCCCGTGACCGCCCGGCGCGTGAAACGTCGTGATCTTTCCGGGAGACGGTCTAAAATCGTTCAATGGGTCTTCGGCGTTGATCCGGCATTCGATCGAATGGAGTTTTGGCTCGTAGTTTTTGCCAGAGATCGGAACGCCCGCAGCCACCTTGATTTGCTCGCGAATCAGATCGTAATCGATCACTTGTTCCGTAATCGGGTGTTCCACCTGAATGCGCGTATTCATCTCCATAAAGTAGAAATTCCGGTCTTTGTCTACCAAGAATTCCACCGTTCCCGCACCTTCGTAATTGATTGATTTGGCCGCCTTGATGGCCGCTTTACCCATGGCCGCGCGCAGCTTGGGGGTCATAAAAGGCGAGGGGGTTTCTTCGGTGAGCTTTTGATGCCTGCGCTGAACCGAACAGTCGCGTTCAGAGAGATGACAAACCCGGCCGTACTGGTCGCCGACGATCTGAATCTCGATGTGCCGAGGCTCGAGGATCAGTTTTTCCATGTACATGCCATCGTTGCCGAAGGACGCAGCCGCTTCGGTCCGCGCAGTTTCGTAGGCCTTCTGCAGATCTTCTTTGCGAAACACGGCCCGCATACCCTTCCCACCGCCCCCGGCTGTCGCCTTGAGCATTACGGGATATCCAATGCGATCGGCCGTTTTGATGGCGATTTCATAGGTGTCGAGAAGACCTTCAGAGCCCGGGATGCACGGCACACCCGCTTTTTTCATGGTTTCTTTGGCCGTGGCCTTGTCCCCCATTTTTTCGATTTGCTCGGGAGTGGCACCGATAAACTTGAGCCCATTTTCGGCACAAATCTTTGAGAAGCGCGCATTCTCCGACAAAAAGCCATAGCCCGGGTGAATGGCGTCCGCGTTCGTGATTTCGGCGGCGGCAATGATGCGGGGGATGTTGAGATAACTCTCTTTTGAAGGAGGGGGACCGATGCAAACCGCTTCGTCCGCAAAGCGAACGTGCAAACTCTCCGAATCGGCTGTAGAATAGACAGCCACGGTCTTGATGCCCATTTCGCGACAAGTGCGAATGATGCGCAGGGCTATCTCCCCCCGATTGGCGATGAGGATCTTTCGAAACATGCCTAATTGATTGTTCGCGGCACCGACAAAAAGGCTGCCGACGGATTAAAAGAAACTCAGGATGGATCGATCAAAAACAACGGCTGATCGTATTCGACGGGGGTCTGATCGTCGATGAGCACCTTGACCACTTTTCCGCTGAATTCTGATTCGATTTCGTTGAACAGCTTCATGGCCTCGATAATGCACACCACGTCGCCTTGCTTGATGTCGGTGCCCACCGTAACAAAGGGGTCTTTGTCCGGGCTCGGGCGGCGATAAACCGTGCCGATCATCGGGCTCTTAATGGCGATATATTTTTCGCTCTCCGCATCGGCTGCCGTCTGTGCGGCCGGCGCAGAAGCCGTGGCGGGTGCGGACGTCGGTTGAGAGACAGGCATCACTACCGGCGCGATGGCAGCAGGTGCCAACTGCGGAAAAGGACCATCGTAATGCACGGCATCGGGCGAGGTCTTGATGGTGATGGTGAATTCCTCGGTTTCGAGGTGAACCTCGCTCGCTCCTGATCGAGCAACGAACTTGATGAGGTTTTGAATTTCCTTTAAATCCATGGACATAATGTTGGTTCTTTTCGATGAGCCTTCCCTAAACTCGGGCTGTGCGCGCGGATCAACTGTTCCATCGGCGGGGTTGAATGTACCAAAAACTCAAGCAGGGTCGTAGGCCCAACGCAAATAGAGCGAACCCCAGGTAAAACCCCCTCCAAAAGCGGCAAAAATCAACTGATCGCCCTTTTTCAATTTCGATTCCCAGTCCCAAAGACAAAGCGGAAGCGTGGCATTGGTCGTGTTGCCGTAGCGATTGATGTTGATCATCACCTTGTCGTGAGACAGGCCCATTCGGCTCGCCGTGGCGTCGATAATTCGCTTGTTCGCCTGATGGGGCACCAACCAAGCGATGTCGTCTCCCGTCAAACCATTTCTCTTTAAGATTTCTTCGCTGACGTCTGCCATTCGGGTCACGGCAAACTTGAAGACCGCAGGACCCTCTTGCACGACAAAATGCATCATGTGGTCGACCGTTTCTTGAGAAGCCGGATACATCGACCCGCCCCCAGAAATGCGCAAATGCTCGCGGCCCGAACCGTCGACTTTCAAGATGGCGTCGATCATGCCGAGATCGTCTTCGTTGGGCTCGAGCAAGATCGCTGCCGCTCCGTCTCCAAAGAGAACACAGGTGGTTCGATCGGTATAGTCGACAATCGAGGTCATTTTGTCGGCCCCGACGACGAGTACTTTTCGATAATGCCCAGATTCAATAAACTGCGCCCCGGTGTGCATCCCAAAGAGAAAGCCGGAACAGGCCGACTGAAAGTCAAAGCCAAAGGCATTTTTGGCCCCGAGCAAATCGGCCAATTTCGCGGCCGAGGAGGCTACTAAAATGTCTGGGGTGATGGTGCAAAAGACAATCACGTCGATTTCATCGGCTGTGATGCCCCTTTTCCGCATGAGCTCTTGAACGGCGGGAACCGCCATATCGGTAACTCCCTTTCCGTTGCCCCGCATCACCCGGCGCTCCGTGATGCCCGTCCGAGAAACGATCCACTCGTCTGAGGTCTCGACCATTTGCTCGAGCATCGCATTGGTGAGGATTTCTTCGGGTACGAAGCCTCCAACGGCGGTTATGGCAGCGCGCATCTTAGACATGGCTATTCGGTACTCAAGCGGTTAATTCGGGAAGCCCTAAAAGAAACAAAAATAGCTCCTCAGCGCAAGCGCCCGTCAATCGCTTCGGTGAGGTCGCGATTAGTTGACCGGCTCTTTTTCGAGGACAACGCGTCCTTTGTAATACATCTTGCCTTCGTGCCAATAGGCTCTGTGGTAGAGATGTGCCTCGCCGGTGGTGGGGCAGATGGCGATGGTGGGTTCTACTGCTTTGTAGTGGGTGCGTCGCTTGTCGCGTCTCGAAGACGATTGTCTCCGTTTGGGATGTGCCATGGCTTATGAATTCAGAAGATCCTTGAGTTTATCCCAGCGAGGGTCCGGATCGCCCCCCTCGTCGGTATGCGTTGGTTGCCCGAACTCCCAGCGACCTGGTTCGTCCTTGGCTGCTTCTTCAGGGTGAAGTCTTTTGATGGGTACGGCCGAAGCGATGGTCTCGTACACCCATTGGGCGGTTTCGAGCCGATGTTCTTCGGGGGTGATGAAAACCAATTCGTCGTCGGTTAAATCGCCGACATCGGCAAAGCGAATCACCAATTCGCGTTTGGCTTCGACAGGCATTCGAAAAGTGCGAAGGCTGCGGTCGCAATCGACTTCGACAGACCCCGCGATTTCGATTGAAAGCTCAAACAACGAGGTCTGCTTGTTCAAAACGAGCGCGACTGAAAACTCGGGCTCTCTGAAGTCTTGTTCGGGAAACAGCTCGAAAAAGCGAGCCCCCACAGAGAAGTCCCAGCGGTGCTCGCCCAGCGCCAAGCCTTGAAACTCGAGGCCAAGAGCCTTGAGCTCCGACTCCGCAAAAGCGGCGCGAAGACGCGGGTTCTCGATTTCGTTCGGACTAGACTCGTTCATTTTGAGGGCTGCAAAGATACATGTTCTCTCGAACGCTCAGCGTATTAACTCGATCAGAAAAGCAGCGAGCAAGGCATACAACAACACGGCGTCTTGCCACATGCGGCTTTTGAGGTGAACAAAGTGATTGCCGAGCAAGGCCGACAAAGGCAAGCCCGAAAGCACGGCCCAAGACACACTGTGGGTTCTGAACAGAAAACCCAAGGCCACGCTGAGCAGCCCAAGTCCGAATAAGACCCCGAAAACTTTGCGTTTAAAGACACTCGCTCGGCTTCGGACCAAGATCATCTCTCGCAGCATGAGAATTCCGAAGGGCAGAAACAGAATTAAGGTCAGCAGTCGGAAGCGGTCTTCGGCTCCAACGGGTTGTTGCGCCGCCCAAGAAATGGCAAAACGCTCCCAACCCGGCTCGACACCCAGTGTAAAACTCGCAGTATATCCCAGCCAAAGAGCCAGTGCCAGTCCGAACACCGCAGACAAATAGCTCTTCGGATTTGAAACTCCGCCAAACAGCATTCCAAACCATAAATGGAGCACCAATAGAGCGACCATCGGGTCGATCCAGGTGCCCGTGCCGAGCCAAAGTCCGAATCCGAACGAAGCCAAAGGGCTGTTCAGAAGGGCGTTTGTGCTGGTGAGTGCCCAAAATACGGGGAGCCCGAAGAGGACGAGGAGCGCGTCGGTTTCGGGAGTGATCGAAAAAACCAGAACGGCGCAGAACAGCAAACCGAAAAAAGGAATGTGAATTCCGCGCTCAATCATGCCGATTTTTCGAAGGCGATCGTTCCATATTCCATACGCCAAGAGAAGCACCAGAGCCGCAAGCAGCTGCCACAGGAGCTCGGTCGAACCCCAAGCCGCCCCGCTGCTGCGCAAACGAATGCCCAAAAAGAGGCTGCCGATCGCCATTGCGACAATCGAAGCCATGGGCTCTCTCAAGCTTAAAAATCGAGAGAACACCTCTTTTTCGCTTTAGCTTTGCTCCGTCTAAAACCCGCTGTCATGAACGATTTTTGGATTTGGCTGGGCGATTTTTTCAGTTGGACTTTTCGGGTGTTTATCCGCCCCGTCGGAAATTATCCGAACCTGCTCTTTATCGCCGTCATGGCGGCCTACTTTCTCTATTGGATGAGCGAAATGCTCCGTCACAAAAGAGCGGGAGAAAACTGAGCAGAATCTTTGCTTAGCGTCCAATGTCTTTGCGGTAATGCATTCCGTCGAATCGAATGTGTTTCGCCGCGGCATAGCAGTGTTCAAGTGCTTGGCTGAGACTGTCAGCGGTCGAAGAAGCTGAAAGTACGCGTCCGCCCCAGCTCACAATGCTTCCTCCTTCTTCTCGTCGAGTCCCGGAGTGAAAGATTTGAACCCCTTCCAATTCGTGCAAGCCTTCGATTCGATCTCCTTTCCGAGGATTCGCGGGGTATCCCTCTGAACAAAGCACCACGGTGGCCGAAGATCGGGGCGAAATACGCACCGGGCTCAGGGGTTCTCCCCGTCCCAATTCAACCATATGGCTCAGCAAATCGCTTTCGAGCCGCATCATCACCGACTGCGTTTCAGGGTCGCCCATACGAACGTTATATTCAATAACATAAGGCTCTCCCGAGACTTCGATCAGACCGAAAAACACGAACCCGAGATAATCGATTTTCTCTTTTTCAAACGCTTCAATGGTGGGTTTCACGATGCGGGTTAAGACTTTTTCGCGCATCAAATCGTCGACAAAAGCCACGGGCGAAACGCTGCCCATTCCCCCCGTATTCGGCCCGGTATCTCCATCTCCGACACGCTTGTAATCGCGTGCTTCGGGCAACAAAACAAAGCGGTGTCCGTCGGTTAGAGCGAAAACCGAGAATTCTCGTCCATCTAAAAAATCTTCGATGAGTATGGTCTTGGAAGAGTCTCCGAAGCGACCGCCGAGCAATTCGCGAATCTCTCGTTCGGCTTCGACACGGTCTGAGGTAATGACCACTCCCTTGCCTGCGGCCAGACCATCGGCCTTTAGAACGAAGGGAGGATCGATCGAGCGGATATGGGCTACCGCCAGTTCAATTTGCGTGGAATCAAAGACTTGCGCCCCGGCAGTCGGAATTCCGTTGCGCCGCATAAAATCTTTGGCAAAGCCCTTGCTGCCCTCGAGCCTCGCACCCGATTGACCGGGGCCGAAGAAAATTCTGTTCTCGAGCGCCGACATTTGTTCGAGCGCATCGCGCAGGCCTTCGACCAAAGGCTGTTCGGGACCGACAATGGCGAGGTCAATCGAATAATCGTCGAGCGCGCGCGCCACACTTGAGGTGTCTAGGAGATCGAGATCCAGGTTCTCTCCATATTCTGAAGTCCCGGGATTTCCGGGCCCTATATAAAGTTTCTCGCACAGAGGGCTCTCTGAAATCTTTTTGGCCAAGGCGTGTTCTCGACCTCCCCCTCCCAAGATGAGTACATTCATGGGGCAAAGATGCGTTGCATAGGGCGGACTCGCTCAGATCGAGCGCGCTGAAAACGCCTTGCACCATTTGCGCTTGGTGGCTTGCGTACCTTTGTAGCTTAAACGGATCAACATGAAACTCGCTATTTTACTCGGCGTCATTGGCCCTTGGCAAATTGCGCTCATCGCCCTTTTGGTCGTGGTTCTCTTTGGCGGAAAGCGCATTCCCGAACTAATGAAAGGCCTCGGTGGTGGGATTCGAGAATTTAAGAAATCGATGCGCGAAGAAGATGCGCCCGAATCGAACAAGGCGATTGACAAAAGCGATCGGACCTCGTGATCGGTATGAATTTTAAGACCTCGACTTATGCTGAGCTCCGAACAGAACTCGATGCCGGCCGCACCAATTGCGTCGAACGCGTTCGGGAGCACATCCTCAGAATTCGCGGATTCGAACGCCTGAATGCCTTTCTCGAAGTTTTTGAAGAGCGGGCGCTCGCTCAGGCAGCCGAGGTAGATCGGAAGCTCAAAGAGGGCTCTGCCGGAAAGCTGGCGGGCTGGATTGTCGGGATTAAAGACAACCTCTGCCTCGAGGGAGCTCATTGTTATGCGGGCTCTCGAATCTTGGAAAATTTTTCTTCGCTCTTTACCGCGACCGCTGTTGGCCGGTTGATCGATGAAGATGCCATTGTGATCGGCCGCCTCAATTGCGACGAATTTGCCATGGGTTCGTCGAACGAACACTCGGCTTATGGGCCGGTTCTGAATCCACTCGACGAATCTCGAGTTCCCGGGGGAAGTTCCGGAGGGTCGGCTGCAGCGGTTGCGGCGGGTCTATGCGATGCCTCTCTGGGGAGCGACACCGGGGGCAGCATCCGTCAACCCGCGGCATTTACGGGTTTGGTCGGGTTAAAGCCCACCTACGGCCGCATTTCGCGCCACGGGCTCATTGCCTATGCCAGCAGCTTCGATCAGATCGGCTGTTTTACGCATACGGTTGAAGATGCATCGCGCATGCTGGAAATCATGGCCGGAAAAGACGCTTTCGACGCGGGCAGTTCGGCCATCGAAGTTCACCATCACGACGGGGTAATGAAAGACGAAGCCAGCCCCAAGCGGATTGCCGTGCTCAAAGCAGCGCTCGATCACCCCGGTCTTGAACCCTCGGCAAAAGCGCATTTTGAAGAGGTGGTGACGCTCCTCCGGGCCCAGGGCCACGAGGTTGTTCCGGTTGAATTCGAGCACCTCGACCAATTGGTACCCATTTATTATTTGCTTACGACCTCTGAAGCTTCGAGCAATCTCGCTCGTTACGACGGGGTTCGTTACGGATACAGAACCCGCGAAGCCGAAAACCTCGAAGAGCTCCACCGAAAATCGAGAACCGAAGGCTTCGGGACCGAAGTCAAGCGGCGAATCCTCTTGGGGACCTTTGTTCTGAGTGCCGGTTATTACGATGCGTACTATACCAAGGCCCAGAAAGCCCGCAGAATGGTGAGCGAATGGGTGGAGCGCGTCTTTGCAGAATTCGACTTTTTGATGAGTCCCACCACCCCGCACGAGGCCTTTGAGCTCAACCGAGAAACCGACGACCCCACGGTGATGTACCTCGAAGACATCTACACGGTGTTGGCGAACATTGCGGGCATCCCCGCCATCAGCATCCCCACAGGCAAGGGCAAGCGCGGTTTGCCTTTGGGAACACAGTTTATGTCTGCTCCTTTTTCCGAGGAACGACTTTTGCTGTTCACGCGACAATTCCATTCACAGTTGCGCGTTCATAACTGAATCGCGCTCGAGTTTGGGTTTTACTCATTGGGGCTAGCTTAAGCCCTTGATTTAGACACCTATGCAAAGATATTTTTCACTGCTCGCCACTTGTGCTCTTTTATGGAGTTCAATAGCTTATTCTCAGCAGGTTAACACCATTCCAACGGCCCCGGACAGCAGTGTTTTGTTCAAGGCTTTTGAGAACGATGGTGCACTCAAACACATCGACAGCCTGTTGGTTGCGTCGGTAAATCGAAAAATTTATCCCGAAATGCACTCCGCGCTTTGGGACAGTGTTTGCCCGACGTTTCCCAGCGAAACGGTGCGGCAGCGCATGCGCCAGCTGGACGCACGCAGCCCGCTGAAACTGACTTATAACCCAGCTGTTCAAGGCTTTATAAACTTGTATCTCGAGCGCCGACGCGAGCAAATGGCTCGGATGCTCGGCGAGCAAGACTTGTATTTCCCCATGTTCGAAGACGCGCTCGAACGCCACGGTTTGCCCATGGAGCTCAAATATTTGGCGATTGTTGAATCTGCGCTCAAACCCGACGCTCTGAGCCGGGCAGGTGCGCGTGGTCTGTGGCAGTTTATGCCTTCTACGGGCAAGCAATACGGGCTCGAAATCGACAGCTATGTAGACGAGCGCTGCGATCCTGCACAATCTACCGAAGCCGCGTGTCGCTTTTTGAAAGATCTGTATTCGATTTTCGGCGATTGGAACTTGGCTCTGGCCGCCTACAATTCGGGGCCGGGCAACGTTCGAAAGGCCATTCGAAAGAGCGGCGGGCAGATGGACTTCTGGGCCATCAGCCCCTACTTGCCCGCGGAGACCCGCGGCTATGTCCCTGCCTTTATCGCGGTGAACTACGCCATGAGCCATGCGGCAGACTATCGTCTCCACCCGATCAAACCGCCGTTTAACCACCCCTCGGTCGAGGCTGTGGCGCTCGATCATCCGATGTCGTTCGAACAGTTGGCGGCGCTGTTGAGCGCGAGCGTTGACGCCATCGATTATCTGAACCCCGTGTACAAAAAGAACTTTGTGCCGGGCACTGAATTCAAGCCCTTGCCCGTTCGTCTGCCGCTCGAAAAAGCCGGTGTTTTCCACAGCTTCCAAGACTCGATCAAATCGCTGGCCTTGCTCGCCAACCAGCGCGAAATCGAAGCGGAGCGGGCTTCGATGGAACGCAAAAAGGAAGAGCCCGAAATTCGCTATGTGACGCACAAAGTGAAGAGGGGCGAAAGTTTGGGGCGAATTGCCGCCAAGTACGACATCAGCGTTTCTCAGCTCAAAGACTGGAACAATCTGCGGTCGAACACCATTCACACGGGTCAGAGACTGGCCATCAAAACGCTGGAGCCCAAAGGCCAACGACCTACGACCGTGGCGGAAAGCAAGCCTGCCGAAACGGCGAATACCGATACTCTTACGGCGGCTAGAACATCTCATTCGGTTCCCGACAGCGAGCCGGATCCCGAAAAGGCGAGCAGTGAGAAACTCGTCGATGTGGGGCCGAGCAAGAAATCGCCTGATGTGGTGTATTACAAGGTCCAACCAGGAGACACCCTGTATAGCATTGCCCGACAGTATCCGGGAATTTCGGCGGGCAACATTATGGAGTGGAATAAGATTCAAAATGCCAAGAGCCTGAAAGCCGGAACGAAACTCAAGATTCTTGTAAAAGGTTGATGAGGGCGCGCTCTGGGCTTGTTTTGATGGTGGTTGGATGGGGTCTTCTCTCCTCGTCTTGCGACTCTGAAAACCCGGGTTCGGAGGGTATGCTCCCGAGCAGCAATGGGGCCGCACTCGAGGTCTTGGTCGTGGCCGAAGACGGTCTTTGGAACTCTGAAGCGGGATTTAAGCTCAGATCGGTTTTGCAAGCGCCTGTGCAGGGGATGCCTCAGGCAGAGCCTTTGTTGAAAGTGGTTCAAATCGACCCGAGCGAGCTCCAGAGCTTGATGCGCCGTTCGCGGAACATGGTTTTTTTGAAGGACGATGGGGCGGCTGAGTTTCAGGGGATTCGAGATCGATGGGCGAGCCCTCAAAACGTTTGGCTCTTTCAAGCACCGAGCCGAGACTCGCTCGAAGAGTTGGTTCAGACCTATGCGCACCAAATGGCTTCAGAGGCCATTGCGTCTGAACGTCTTCACCTCATGAAACGGCTCAAGGCCAAACCCGCGGCTCAAAGCCAATGGATGCGCGAAAAAGGCCTCGAGTTCAATTTGATTCCGGGCTTCAAACTGACGACCGACAAGCCTGACGCTTCGGTCTTTTGGAATCGGAAAACGCGCAGCGATCAATGCATTATTATGTATTCCAGGCCTCTGGAAGATGATTCGCTGGCCTCAGGTCAGGGTTGGATCGAAGCGCGAAACGACATCGCCAGGCGCTATGTTCCCGGTCAGTTGGAAGGCAGCCACATGATTACCGAAACAGAGCCTGCGCCTGCTTTTTTACCGATCAACTTTAATGGGATGTTCGGATATGAAATCCGAGGACTTTGGAAGGTGAAAGGAGATTTTATGGGCGGTCCGTTTCTCTCGTATTCGCTCTACGACGAAGAGGCCAAGCGGATTGTCGTTGTCGAGGGATTTTGCTTTGCCCCGGAAATCGAAAAGCGAGCCTTGATGTTTGAATTGGAGAGCATACTACACACTGTGAAACTCTCAAAGGCTGCCTCCAACCCCCCTAGCGCGACTTCGACGGAGAAGTGACCCGGGCTCAGCGGTTCTTAGTTTTGAACGGCTGATCGGATCTCTAATGGCCGGACATGAAGATTAGTCTTTCATCTCCATTTTTGTCTGGCTCAAGAATGGGGAAGCCTACAGTTTTTTCTTCTGTTCATTTATCTCTAAACAACCCATTTCTGAATAGTCCCGATCTAGGATAAATGCAGTGATGATGTCCTTATGATCCAATAATACACGAATCAAGTTATAGGTACTCGTATTCCCTGTTCGAAGCCAAATTACCTTAGGAGGATGTCCAAATAATGTTACTAAATCGTAGAAGTCCGAGTCGAATGTGACAATTATAAAGTTTTCTTTCCTTGCATAATCCTATAATTCACGATCTGTCTTATTTTCAAGACCTATTTCTCTTACTTGTCTGCAACCATCAAATACCGATTTTAATTCTTTCGAGACCCGAAATGAAATGTTTTGGTCAAAAAGGAGCTTCACGAAGCAATGAGAATTTTGTGTTCTCTGTCTGCAGCATAAGAAAGGGCTGCCGTTAAATCATCTTCATTCAATTCGGGAAAGTCATTCAAAATGTCCTTTTTGCTCATACCCGAAGCAAGCCAACTCAAAATATCATACACGCTAATTCTCATACCACGAATGCACGGTCTACCAAAGCGAACCTGTGGGTCTATGGTTATAATTTCAGAATAATGTTTCATGTCCCTAAGATAACCAAATGCCCCGTGCTCTCAAATTGTTCCTTTCGGGCACAACTCAAACTGAACCCTTACTTCTTCTTTTCGTCCCCTCCACCGGAGTGGCTTCTGAACTGCACGGCAAGGAGTTCCGAAAAAACCATCTCCCCGAAAGCGAGCACAAATTGATGGCGGGTCGGGGCGGGTAAGACTGCACGAGAGAATCCTTATTCCGTTCTTCTCGCGTGCACGACCGGATCGGCCAAATACGTCACCGACTCATTTTTAATCTCTTTCAAACCACCTCTGGTGAATCGCGTTGGCGCCCGGTTAATCAAAAAAACCAGGGCGAGGGGACTCGCCCAACAGCCCGGCGCCTGCAATACTCCGTACCTTCTTCAAGCCACGCGAAAGGATTCGCGCGGCAGCGGGGGGTGTTATGCCCGGGCTTTTTTCTTTTCAACTTGTCGTAAAGTAATTAATTATCAATTTATCTCCTTGTCTCCATTTTATCCAGCCTGATTTTATTGGAGTCTTACTGTCAGTGAAATTTTCGTCACAGTGTTCAGGAGTTGTGATTTCAATCCAATCTCCTTTCATCGTTCTGACCACAAAACAGTCCGTTCCCTGATAGTGGATTTCTGACGAATTGTAAATAGGTTCTGTTCTTATTTGCTGTGGAAAACTTGAACGTCGCTCCACCCCAAACATATCTTTTAGATATTCTTCCCAATCATCGAATTTTGTCCAGTCAGTCCTTTTCAACCAATACGTTGTCCTGGTTTCGTTGTTTACTATGATCTCGAACCACTTGTCAGTCTGATTTATGCAACGAAAAGTGAATGTATTATAATCTAACCAAAGAACTTCTGGTTTTAGCCATTCTTTTTGTTTGTCAAGGTCTTTGATATTCCAACTGTTAATACTTCTGTCGTCAAAAAATTCAACGACCTTTTTGGGTTGTGTGGCTGAAGTATCCGAGTAAAACTCCAAAATAGTTTTGTCGTCAAAGGCAATAGAGACTAGTCCGATTCCAAGGTCGGTTTGTGACCAAACTTGGGTCGAGTATAAAATCAGTATGTTAATTATTAGCAGTCTCATTTTTTAGCTTGGGCATAACTTACTTATAACAACACCTTTCCTCCTCCTACACAACCCATATCAGCTTATAACCACACCTTTTGGACTCTTGGTGGCAGATTAGAGGTCATTAACGAGCCGGAGACAGACTGGGCGCACTTTTCAGGAATGTGGGCATAGAGCACAGAAGTTCCCCTAAGCGCGAGCAGCTCTTAAAAGTACCGCAAATCCGTACCGCATACAAGACGAGTAGTTTCCCGGGAAGGCCTCATGGGTAAAGCGAGGGGCGCCTTCCATCCCCGCTATTCATACCGCTCCGACGACCATAAACTGCCCCCCCTAAGCCCACAACGCGCGCAAAACTTCGAGGCTTTTGAGCTCAGCCATGCCCGGCAGATGCTCTCGATGAAAAGACACCAAAAAATCGATCAGCTCAGCCCGGAGATCTGGGCGTGAATCGAGTTCGGCCATTTGATCGAAATCAGCCGTAACCAAGGCAGACAAAAGAGCGCCCGTTTCAGGACCAACCTCTTGATGCGCACTCCCGCGTTTGCGCCAACGACCGCTCGAACGATCGAAGTCGAGCCCCGGCTCAGGAGCCGCCTCGATCGCATAACCCAAGAATCCCGCAGCCCGCACCAAGACCCAATGCGGAAAAAGCGGGCACCCTTCAGTCCGATCGTAGGCCTCGAGCGCAGCCGACAAAAACTGAAACATCCCCCGCATCGAACCTTGTTCGCCGACGGCTTTGTCGAGCCACTCCGCCAAAAAAACAGCCACCCCCGTTCGATTCGGACGCTCGTAGAGTTGTTCGTATCGATACAACAACTCAGCCGTTCTTAGCGTGGGAAGCTGCTGTTTGACATCCCTGCCCTTGGTGTCGAAAGTGACCCGAATGGGGTTTAAGGGGAAGAAAAAAGCAGGCGAAATTCGCGACTTACCCGGACCAATCGAACGGACAAAGAGCGACAGCCTGCCCCACTCAGGCTCGAGCGCATGCACCACCGCACTGTGCTCGCCATAGCGCAACATCCGGAGGACGAGCAAGTCGTGCTGTTCAGAAGGCATTTATTCTCAGCGAATCACAGCCAATTTACCCACGGCCGTCTGGCTGCCGTCGTCGTTGGTGAGGTACACCAAATAAATGCCGCTACGCACCGATCGCCCCGAAAAATCAAGCCCCATCCACTCGGCCTGTCCGCCCTCAGCTCGGGTTTCGAAAACCAGCCCCCCGTTGAGGTCAGTGATTTTAACCTGAGCGCCTGTAACCAAACCCCGAATGCGAATGGGCCCACGATACGCAGGCCGAACAGGATTGGGGAAAATCTCGATCTCCCCGAAAACCTCGGTGCCACGCGTTGCCGAACCCCGAAAAGAGACTAAGCCGCGATCGGTCGCAAAAAACACCTCTCCATTGTTCGGGTCGACCGAAATGCTCCGGACGTTATCTGATAACAAAGGGCTGTTGGACGACGTAAAGTGATAGATTTCTTCGGTTCCGTCTGCACTCAAATAAAACGCGCCATTGCCGCGGGTGCCGATCCATTTTTTATTCGCCCCATCGACAGCCACGCACAAGAGCGGTTGACCGTCGAACAAGCGCTCGACGATTCCTTCATCGGTTTCTACCAAAATAGACTGCGCATCGTTCGAAGCCCCACCTTCAAAAATGTCGTCGGGATTGTAAAACACACCGAGTCCTGTTTCGGTAACCACCCACATTTCTCCATCCGCATCTTCCGCCATGCCGTGGACCAAATTGTTGGGGAGCCCCCCTGAACCCGAGGTGGCGTTCAAGGCGCGAAATCGAGTCGAATTCTCGCCTTCTTCGAAAACCACCATTCCGTTACTCTGCACCTGAACCCAGATCTGGTCGTTCGCGCGAATCACCATTTGCTGAACCGCACGGGTCGTTCCCGCACTCGAGCCCAAACTGAAACTCTCCCAGCCGCCTCCCGCCCTGCGGACCACCAGACTCCGGTCGGTCAAAGCCGTTGTCAACCAGAGATTTCCATCAGAATCGTAGCCCACAGAACCAATGTAGTAGATGCTGTCTGAAGGGTTTCCCACAGGACCAATAGCCCCTGAAGAATTGGCTTGAGTGTAGCGCTCGACCAAAGATCCAGCCTTGAACTCCACGAGACCTCGACCCCAAGTGGCCGCAAAAAAGTGCCCTTCGTCTCTCGGGTCGGGAGCAATCGACAGCACATCGCGGACATCGCCGAGCTCAAAGCCATCGTACTGAACCCAATCGCCCATGGGCTGCTTGATTTGCACCCCCCGGTTGTTGAAGCTGCTCTGACCTGCGTCGTTGAGCCCCCCGGCCGCAACAAACAACAGCGACCCACTGTGGACGAGCGAAAAGGCATCGTTTACGGCAGGACCTCTCGGACTTATAAAGCGGCCGTAGAGCCGGTCGACCACAAGGGCGAGACCCAAAGCCTCGTCGGCTATGTAGAACCGCTCGTTTTCGAGATCGAACGACATGCCTCTGGGCCGAAGCGCATCGAGCGCACCTCCGTCGGGCGCCACATTGGCAAGTCGCTGAAACAGATTGCCATAAACCGTAGCGTTAAAGCTGCTCGCGATTTCAATTCCGAGCGGCACACTTTCAATTTCGTACACCTTGCCCGGATTCGGATCGGGCATAGGGCTTCGAACGTTGTTTTCGATGCGATAAAGCGAATCGAGCGAGGGATTTGAGGTTTCGACGGCATAGACGAGAACACTGCCGTTCAAACCAAAATGGGGAATATTTCGAGCCGGAGAACCGGGCAGCAGACTCCAAGAGCTCGGATTGCGCAAGGAGGCGCTCATCGAGGCGGTTAAAATGCCCGAAGGAGTCGCCGCGAGAATGCGCTGTTGAAGCGTATCTACGACAATGGCGTTGATCTTGAGTTGAGCCCCTCCGGAGCCAATCAACCAAGTGTCTCGAAACAAGCCCGATACAGGGTCGAACACGGCGATTCCAAAATCGGTGGCGATGAGAATGCTGTCGCCCCAAGCACTCAGATGGTTGATTCGCTTGCTTCCAAAAATGGAGCTCGTGCGCTTGATGTCGGAGTAGTTGATGACCTCTCCATCGATTAAAACATCGAGATTTCCCGAGCGGTATCCCACGACGACACCTCCTGCGCTCTGGCTCCAGAAAATCGCGCTGAGGTCGAAATCGCTCAAGCCGTTGACCTTGCTAAACGTGCGAAGGCTTCCGTCGGCTTCGACGAATTCGAACAGCCCTTGTTCCGTGGCCGTAAACACGCTTTTGTCGTTTCGCACCACCGCGATCGCCGCCCGGTACGACAAATAGTCGGCCCAGCCCGCAGTTTGGTTTTGAGCCGAAACAGCAGATGCCAAAACAGCGATCAAGGCCGTGAGGAAAAGCGCAGTGCACTGCGGTCTTAAGGCGGTAGGGCTCAATTGGAAGTCGTTTGAAACTCTGCGAATGAACGCGAGGGGGTCGAAGTTAGTACTTTTGGCCGCCGTGCCCACCCCGCTCCCTACCCTTGTCTTGGTGCTGCCCCTGCACCGTTGGAACGCTTCAACGGAACAACAGTTGCGCGATGGTTTGAGTGTGCTCCAAAAATCGATCTCGGGTCGAGTGACTCTACAGCCCGTATTGAGCCTCGACGGACCCGTGCACACGGCCGAAGGTTCGATCAACCGATTGATCGCATCGGGATGGATCATCATGGGTTCCACAAAACAACAGGGCAAAGGGGCCGCCGTGCGCCGGGGCTTGGATGCTGAAATAGCTGATTTTTATACCTTTACCGATTCCGATTTTCCGTTTATACCCGAATCGTTCCAAGCCGTGCTTGAAGAACTCCTCCGGGGAGCAGATTTAGTCTTCGGAAAGCGCTCGGCCGCTTATCGTCGCAACTTGCCCAAGTCTCGAAAGCGAATTTCGACGGTTCTCGAATTTTTCAACCGCTATGCACTCGGGCTCAAGCATCCCGACACTCAATGCGGCCTGAAAGGATTCTCTCAGAAAGGCCGCGACTTGGCGCTCCAAACCCAAAGTCAAGGGTTTTTACTCGATCTCGAACTCGCCTTGCTCGCCGGCCGCACACCCGATTTAAACTGGACGGCTGTGTACGTTGAGACGCGCGAAGGGCTTGAATTTAGCAAGATGAACTCCTCAACGCTCGGGCGGGAATTGCTGGAGCTCTTGAAACTCCTGGGGCGACACAGTTTCCGAACCCGGAGCTGAAGTTCGCTCGCGCACCGACTCTTCGTAGCTGCCGTGCCCGAGCCGGCCGGTGTAGAACAAAAACAGCAGCACCGCACCCACAATAATTCGATACCACCCAAAGAGGGCAAAGCCGTGTTTTTGGAGATACCCGATAAAAAACTTGATGGCGAGCAGGGCCACCACAAAAGCGACGGCATTGCCCACAGCGAGTAAAATGAGGTGGTCGCGGTCGAGGAGCTGTTCCGGGTTTTCCTTGTAGGCCTTTAAAAGTTTGTAGCCCGTGGCCGCAGCCATGGTCGGCACGGCCAAAAAGAACGAAAACTCTGCAGCCAAATTTCGACTCAAGCCCTGTTGCATCCCTCCAATAATGGACGCCGCGCTCCGGCTGGTTCCGGGAATCATGGCGACGCATTGCCAAAGGCCGATCCAAACAGCCTTGACGGGGGTAATTTCTTCTTCGCGTTCAATTCGAGGGGATTTAAACCAGCGATCGATCCAGAGAAGCACGAATCCACCGAGAAAGAGTGTGAGGCTCACCACCAACGGATTCTCGAGCAATTCGTCGATGCGGTCCGAAAACAGGGCGCCGAGCAGAAGCGCGGGAATCACCGCGAGGAGCAACTTTCCGTAAAACGCGAAACGATTGAGCGGAAAAAACCGATCCTTGTAGAGGACGACGACCGAGAGGATGGCGCCGAGCTGAATCGAAACTTCGAAGAGCTTGGTAAACTCTTGTTTTTCAATGTCCATCAAGGTGCTCGCGAGAATCATGTGCCCGGTAGAGCTGATCGGGAGGAATTCAGTGAGGCCCTCGATAATGGCGATCACAATGGCTTGGAGCAGGTTCATCCGTTCGGTTTGAATGGGGCAAAGATGCGGGTTGATCTCGATCTGATTTTTTGGGATATGTGATGATTCTTTTATTTTATGTTCGAGTGGATCTGTTTCTCTTGGAATTGGAATAAGAACGCTCTGGGCTCTATTGATTTCGACTTTTGTGTGCAATCCGAAATCATCTCATGATTTAAACCTTTACCTTTCAACCCATTCTAAGATTTGTGATGATTCTTGCAAAACTTCTCTGCGGTTTGACGATGATTTTGGCCGTGCCGTTCTATCGTGCGTCTGAACACGTAGAGCCTTTATTGTCGATGGGCGAGAGAAAAGCCGTAGAAGTCGCGATCTTTTTGTCGCCCGAATGCCCGATTTCCAAGGCGCAGACCCCCGAATTGAAGAAGTTGCAAGCCGACTTTCCCGAGCTCGTGTTCCGCTTATACTTCCCCGTACAAACGACTCGAGAAGCCGAAGCCCGTGCCTTTTGCGAGAGGTATGGACTCAAAGGCCCCATCGTGATGGCCCCGCAAGCTTTTGACCGCGCTCGTGCTCTGGGGGCAACGACCTTGCCCGAATGTTTTGTCCTCGATTCCGAGGGAAGTGTGCTTTATTCCGGACTCATCGAATCGAGCCACAGCCAACCCGGAAAAAAACGCTCCTCGGGTCATCGCCAAGAACTGCGCGCCGCACTTGGAACCCTTCGCCTCGGGCAAATTCCCGAAAAGCCGCGTACCCAAGCGGTCGGGTGCAAAATCACCTTTCCTGAATCAATCTCATCTAAAACTCCTTGACGATGAACTCATTCGCCCTTCGCTCTGCCGTCAATGCAAAGTGGCTCGCTCTGCTGCTCGGGGTCACGATTCAAAGCATCCTCCAAGCGCAGCCGAATTTCAGCGAGGACATTGCGCCCATCGTGTACTCCAAGTGTACTTCTTGCCACAGGCCGGGAGAAATCGGCCCCATGCCGTTTACCAACTACGCTGAAGTTTCGGCTTGGGCAAGCATGATCGATCAAGTCACTCAAAGCGGTTATATGCCGCCTTGGCCTCCCGATGCACAGTATTCGAATTTGGTCGGAGAGCGCGTGCTTTCGGCGGCTGAAAAACAACTCATCCACGACTGGGTTTTGGCGGGAACTCCTCAAGGCGATCCCAACCTGGAGCCCGCCCTACCCGCTTTTCCGACGGGCTCGGTTCTGGGCACTCCCGACCTGGTGTTGAGCATGTCTGAGGCCTACCCGATTAGCGGCAACAATCAAGACGAATACCGTGTGTTTGTGCTGCCTACGGGTCTCACTCAAGACCGAGAAATCAAGGCGATTGAGTTTAGAGCGGGCAACCGCAGTGTGGTGCATCACGCCCTGATTGTGAGTGAACATGCCGGTGCGGGACAGGCTTTGGATGCCTCGAGCCCGGGTTATGGGTTCCCGGCTTTTGGCGGGTTTGGGATTCCCCAAAATCAGATTGACGCCTTCCACACTGCTTGGGCTCCCGGCGCGACCCCTGAATTTTATCCCGCCACCACGGGGCAGATTCTCGAGGCAAACAGCGATCTCTTGCTTCAAATTCACTATGCGCCCAGCCCTGTGGCCGCCACCGACAGCAGTTATGTAAACGTCTTCTTTGCAGATCAACCTATTCAAAGAGAGGTTTTCAACTATGAGTATTTCTACACCAGCCTGTTTCTCCCCGCGAATCAGGTGAATACGGTAAAGCGCTTTTTTACGGTCCCACAGAATTTTAGCCTCATCGGGGTGTTGCCGCATGCCCACCTCATCGGTACGGTTTGGGAGATGTATTACCGAACTCCTCAAGGCGATACTGTGCCGGTGATCAAAATCCCCGACTGGGATTTTAACTGGCAGGGCATTTACAAACCGGAGTTTATGTTGAAAGTGCCCGCAGGTTCTGTTTTTTACGCCGAGTGCACCTACGACAACACCGTCAACAATCCGTTCAACCCGAACAATCCGCCTCTGCCCATGGCTTGGGGCGAGAATACTTCAGACGAGATGTTCTATTTCATCTTGCAGCTCTTGCCCTATCAAACTGGAGATGAGAACATCGCCCTCGGCAATTCGCTCTCGAGTACGGACTATGTGCGCAGCCCCGACCGCTTGAAGAGCGTGTACCCAAACCCCGCAAATGATGTGCTCTCGGTCGAATTTTCGCTCGAACAAGCGGCCCGAGTTGATTGGTGGGTGATGGATCTCAGCGGCCGACCTGTTTTAAGGGGTTCGAAACAGGCGGTTTCGGGCGATCAAACCCTCGAGCTCGGCCTGCGCGATCTTGCGAGGGGCGCTTATGTGCTCGAATTGTCGGCTGCAGGGCGCTCGATGAGGGCAAATTTTTTGATCGATTGAGTTTAACGTTTTTTTGACGCCTTTGAGCAAACGCTTTCGGAAAAGGCATCGTTATAGTCTTGTTTAGGTTTCATTTTTCTTTTTTGATTGGTTGGTTTCGGGGGCTTCGGCCCCCGATTTCATTTTTGGACGTTTTTAAAAGACTTCCATTTTGATGGTGCAATTGAACTTGATTTGACCGAGTTCGGTTATCTTCGAACTGCTATGCCCCCCGAAGAGCCTCACATAGGAAGTTCAACTGCCCAAGCGACGCGCTTCTTGGACCACCGCGCTATGCCCGTAGACGATGTGGTTGATTATGTGAGACTTTGGCTCGAGTCTCATCCAAAGGGTTCGATTTACGTGGGCGCCGATTCGAAAGTGCGCGGCGAATGGGTGAAGTATTCGACTGTGGTTTGCCTTTGGGATGTGGGGCGCGGGGTTTGGGAATTGCACCGCAGCGATTTGTTGCCCAAGCCGAAAGACTCGTATTCGCGTTTGTGGGAAGAGGTAAACCGCGCGGTTGAAACGGCGCATTTGCTTCGAAATTTGGGCGAGGTTACGGTACACGTAGATATCAATGCCGACCCGCGATTTAAGAGTCATCCGCTCTATGACGCCAGCATGGGCTTTATTACTTCTTTGGGGTATAAAGCGGCGGGCAAACCGTATTCTTGGGCCGCGAGCTGCGGAGCCCACAGGCATTGTCAGTAGGGGCGTTGAGGCGTTTCTCATGGGGTTTCTGGGGATCGTTGGGATGGAGATGGAGAAGAATGCCTTTTTCCTTGGATCCAGACGATTGGGTACACATCAGACAGAGTTCCGAATAGTCGGCCCATTGGATCATCGGTCAAGGGTCCCTCAGCAGGAACCGAGCGACGCGGAGACAATAAAACAGTCGCTTGGCTGCGCCGAGTGACGACTATGGTCCGGGTTTTCAACCCGGAAAAGACGAATGTTCCACAGAGGCTACGGACGTTGCATGGGTCTGACTTCGAGAACTTTCCTCCGGAATAGTCGTCACTCGCTGAAAGCGAGCGACTGGGACGATAGAATCTGTCAAAGTTCACTTGGCAGGAACCGAGCGACTGGAAGAAAATAAAACAGTCGCTTGGCAGTGCCGAGCAAGGGGGACAGGACTGGAACATCTGTTGATTTTAGACTGTATGTACCTTTGAAAGAACGGCGCAAAACAAATGAGTTGGGTGCCGTGTCTTCTCAACTCAATCAACAACGAAACTTTGTACTGATGAAAAAAATCTGGCTCCCCGCTTTGGCCCTGCTCGCACTGGGCACGGCATGTTCTGAAGACGAAAAAAGCGATCCGGTTACCGGCTATTCGCTCTCGCTCAAATCAGGTTCAGCCCCGGGCAAAACCCAGGGAACGGTGGTCTTGAATTCGGCCTATGCGGTGTTGACTGAGGTAGAACTCGAAGACGACGACAGCAACGGAGACGATGTGGAAATCGACATCGAGGGCGAATTCACCTTTGACTTGCTCTTGGGCACCTCGGTTCCGGCCCTGCCGTTGGCGAGCATTCCCGCCGGCACTTACGAAGAGATTGAAATCAAGCTCGGAGACGACGACAACGGGAGCGCGTTGAGTTTGTCTGCCAACGGTACCCGTGACGCCGTGGCCTTTGAAATCGAAGTTCGAGGCGAAGTCGAATTTTCGATGGAAGACGATGTGAATGGCATCGTGATCAGCCCGAACCAAACGACGCCTATGACGGCTTATATGGCGATTGCCACGGCCATTGACCAGCTTGACTGGTCTTCTGCGACCGCAGATAGTGACGGGGTGGTGCGGATCAACGCCACTTCGAACCCCTCCATGTATTCAGATTTCCTCTCGAAGCTTCAGGCCGAGGTTGAGATCGAAGACGAGGACTGAGCCATTTCAGGACAAATCCCTTAGAAGCCCCCGTTTTCGGGGGTTTTTTTATGGGGTGAGGTGAAGGGGTCGCGACGTAATTCGCCGCGGTTGATTGAAAAGGTGAAAGGGGGGCTGTCGGGGGAGTGCGGCGAAAATGGAAATTTCGGGGGTGGGCGGGAGGGGTGCTTTGACACCGATCGTTTACGCCGAACCAAGCACGACAGATTTCGTCTTCGGCAGTGGAAAACCCTTTGGCGAGTCAGTTGGAGGAATTCTGACTTAGTTGAAATTGCAAAAAATCATCTGCCTGTGCTCGGCGAATCTCCTGAGGCGATTTTGACCTTGTCCGTAAATTTTTGAGCAATTTAATTAACCTTATTGGTTAACTATTCTTACATTTGCTTTGGAGATTCGCTTTTCCACCCACAAGCTTCAAAAACAACTGACCGATCCGAAACGGATGCTCAAATCCTTCGGCGCGAATGCGCGCAAAGTGAATCAAAGGGTGATGGATCTCAGCGCGGCGCCCAATCTGTCGATTCTGAGGACACTGCCTTCTCTGAGATGTCATGAACTCTCCGGAGAGCGCAAAGGGGCATTGGCGGTAGACGTTTCGGGCAACTACCGATTGATTTTTGTGCCCGATCACGAACCTATTCCCTTACAAAAGGAAGGGGGCCTCGACTGGAGCCGTGTAACACAGATTCGCATTATTTCTGTGGAAGACTACCATTAAACCAACGCACTACACAAACCCGCACCATGGACGCCGTTGTTTATAAGGATCAAGCGATACTGTCTCCGCCTGGTGACACCCTCTTGGAGCATATCGATTTTCTGGGCATGAGTCAAGCAGAGCTCGCGGAGCGCATGGGGCGTCCCAAAGAGAAAATCAACGACATCGTGAAGGGAAGAGAACCGATTTCGATCGCCACCGCCGTTCAGCTTGAAATGGTCTTGGGCATTCCGGCGGGTTTTTGGATCAATCGAGAGCGTGCTTACCGACAAGCCTTGTACGAATGGGGCCTCCAACAGGAATATCGGCGTTGCGAAGCGTGGATGCGTCTTTTTCCGGTACAGATAATGCAGGAATGGGGTTGGATGCCCGAGGTCTCGACAGTCGAAGCCCAGGTAGAAGGCTTGCTGAAATTCTTTGGCGTGGCTTCTCCCAAAGAATGGAAACGCCTGTACCTTGGGGCAGAAGGAGCCGCTGGCCATAGAATTTCTTTAATCCTGACTTCGAATCCTGAATCCCTTTCGGTGTGGCTGCGTCAAGGAGAACGTCAGGCCTTGGAACGACCCATCGCCCCGTTCGACAAAAGGGAATTCCGAAAAGTCTTATTGACTTATAAGAAACGGTTGGGTGCCACCCGTAAGGATATTGCTCAGCTCCAAAGCGTCTGTGCGCAACAAGGCGTGGCGCTCGTTTTCACCCCCAACTTGCCTAAGGCACCGATCGCTAAGGCAACGCGATGGTTTCTCAATAAACCCCTTATTCAGCTATCCGAGTCCCTTCAAAATAGCGCTCATTTCGGGTTGGCCTTTGCCCAACAGGCGGCCCACCTCCTGTTGCATGGAAAGAAAGAGTCCTTCTTGGAAGGGTTGGATGGGATTCTACCTCAACAGTCCCTCGACAGGAACCGAGCGACAATGAGAAAATAAAACAGTCGCTTGGCTGCGCCGAGTGACGACTATGGTCCGGGTTTCCAACCCGGAAAAGACGAATGTTTCATCCGGGCTACGGAAGTTGCATCGATTTGACTTCGACTACCTTCCTCCGGAATAGTCGTCACTCGGTCACTTGGCAGGAACCGAGCGACCGGGAGAAAATAAAACAGTCGCTTGGCTGTGCCGAGTGACGGCTATGATCCGGGTTTTCAACCCGGAAAAGACGAATGTTCCACCGGGGCTACAAACGTTGCACGGAGCAGACTTCGACGACCTTCCTCCGAAATAGTCGTCACTCGCTGAAAGCAAGCGACTTGGAGGAAACAAAACAGTCGCTTGGCTGCGCCGAGTGACGGCTATGGTCCGGGTTTTCAACCCGAAAAAGACGAATGTTCCACCGGGGCTACTGGCGATGCTCGGAGCAGAATTCGCGGACTTTTCTCCGAAATAGTCGTCACTCGGTCACTTGGCAGGAACCGAGCGACTGGGAAAAAATAAAACAGTCGCTCGGCTGTGCCGAGTGACGGCTATGGTCCGGGTTTTCAACCCGGAAAAGACGAATGTTCCACTGGGGGTACTGGCGATGCTCGGAGCAGAATTCGCGGACCTTCCGCTGGAATAGTCGTCACTCGCTGAAAGCGAGCGACTGCATTTCGTTTAAAGCGCGTGAGGGATCGACGCGGAAAGCCCGGAGTCTCGAAAACCTTCGAGACGAGGACTTGCAGCAAAGAGCCCGACCCTGACACGCGCAGCGTCGTCCAGGGGCACGCCCGAAAGAAACACATGCGAACGTCCATAAAAAAACGCGAAGCTGCCGATGTGCACACTCCGCGTTTCACATATACACTTTAAATCAACGGTTTAAGACCCGCACATCTCGCAATCTTCGGGATTGTCGAGGGAGCACGCGATGCCATTGTCGAGAGACGAGATCGGTTCGACCGAAATTGAGGCTACGGCCTCGGCATTCTTTGGTTGGGCGAGGGCTTGCGCCAGGGTTTGCGCCGCGACTTCGGCCTTTCGCATCGCCGCTTCGGGGGCCGCGATGGGGAGCTCGGCAGAAACCGTACTTGCCGCTTCTTGAACCACAACGCCTTCGGCCGCTTTAACCACCGGGGTCATTTGCTGACCGCCTTGCTTCTGGACCGTAAACTTGATGGCATCGGCGGCGCCTTTGCTGCGCAGGTAGTACATGCCCGTTTTGAGGCCCTTCTTCCAAGCGTAGAAGTGCATCGAAGTGAGCTTGGCCGTGTTGGGAGCCTCGATAAAGAGGTTGAGCGACTGGCTTTGATCGATAAAAATGCCGCGTTCAGCACTCATATCGATGATGTCCTTCATGCTCATCTCCCAGACCGTCTTGTACAACTCCTTGACATTGGCCGGAATGCGGTCGATGCCTTGCACTGAACCATTGGCGCGGATGATGTCGTTCTTCATGTCCTCGTCCCACAAACCGAGCGAGACCAAATCGAGAAGCAAGTGCTTGTTCACCACCACAAACTCTCCACTCAACACTTTGCGGGTGTAGATATTCGAGGTGTATGGCTCAAAACACTCGTTGTTCCCCAAGATCTGAGAAGTCGAAGCCGTGGGCATGGGCGCGAGCAACAAACTGTTGCGCACACCGTGCTTCATGATTTCTGCCCGGAGCGCTTTCCAATCCCAGCGACCGCTCAAAGTCGACTCGTCGACACCCCACATATTGAACTGGAACAAGCCCTTGGAAATCGGCGAGCCTTGATAGCTCTCGTAGGCTCCATCGTTCTTGGCCTCTTCGACCGAAGCCGACAAAGCGGCGAAATACATGGTTTCGAAGATCTCCGAATTCAACTTTTTCGCTTCGGGCGACGTAAACGGCAACCTCAGCTTGATAAATGCGTCGGCCAGACCCTGAACGCCCAAGCCCACCGGACGGTGGCGCATGTTTGAATTGCGCGCCTCCTTGACCGGATAGTAATTGCGATCGATGATGCGGTTCAAGTTCCGCGTCACCTTGTGGGTTACCTCGTAGAGAAGAACGTGGTCGAAGCCGTTGTCTGTCACGAACATAGGCAAGGCGAGCGAAGCCAAATTGCACACCGCCACCTCGTCTTTGGCCGAGTATTCCATGATCTCGGTGCACAGATTCGAAGAGCGAATCACCCCGAGGTTCTTTTGGTTGCTCTTTTCGTTGGCGGCGTCTTTGTAGAGCATGTACGGAGTGCCGGTCTCGATCTGAGCATCGAGCACTTTTTGCCAGAGTTCGCGCGCTTTGACGGTGCGACGGCCCTTGCCTTCGGCCTCGTATCGAGTATAAAGCGCCTCAAATTCAGCACCGTAGCTGTCGTACAAACCGGGGCACTCGTTCGGGCACATCAGCGTCCAAGCGCCGTCTTCCTCGACCCGCTTCATAAACAAATCGGGGGTCCAGAGCGCGTAGAACAAGTCGCGTGCGCGCATTTCTTCTTTGCCGTGGTTCTTCTTGAGGTCGAGAAAGTCGAAAATGTCGGCGTGCCACGGTTCGATATACACGGCAAAAGAGCCCTTGCGCTTGCCTCCGCCCTGATCGACGTAGCGGGCGGTATCGTTAAATACGCGCAGCATGGGGACCACTCCGTTCGAGGTTCCGTTGGTGCCTCTGATATA
The DNA here is from genome assembly GCA_041739275.1 of Schleiferiaceae bacterium. Lineage (GTDB taxonomy): Bacteria > Bacteroidota > Bacteroidia > Flavobacteriales > Schleiferiaceae > WGMI01. The sequence continues at coordinate 29,734 of JBGSOF010000004.1, forward strand.
CGAACCCGTGGCGCGCACATTGTGAATGCTCAGGCCAATACCCCCTGCCGACTGCGAAATTTTCGAACACTGCTTGAGGGTGTCGTAAATGCCGTCGATGCTGTCGTCGCGCATGGTGAGCAAGAAGCAAGACGACATCTGGGGCTTGGGTGTGCCCGAGTTGAAAAGCGTTGGAGTGGCATGCGTAAAATAGCGCTTCGACATCAAGTCGTAGGTCTCGATGGCCGCGTCGAGATCGTCTTTGTGGATGCCCACGGCCACGCGCATCAACATCTGCTGCGGACGCTCGGCCACCTTGCCGTTGATGCGGAGCAAATACGAGCGCTCGAGGGTTTTAAACCCGAAATAGTCGTAGCCGAAATCGCGGTCGTAAATTATGGAACTATCGAGCCGTGAAGCATTTGCGGCCACAATTTCGTGTACGTCGTCGGCCAACAAAGGCGAGTGCAAACCCGTCTTCGGATTGACGTATTCGTACAAATCGCGCATGGTCTCCGAGAACGACTTGGTGGTGTTCTTGTGGAGATTCGACACGGCAATACGCGCCGCCAGTTGGGCGTAGTCGGGGTGGCGAGTGGTCATGGATGCGGCCACTTCGGCGGCCAGGCTGTCGAGCTCGGAGGTGCTGACGCCTTCGTAAATGCCCTCGATCACCTTCATGGCTACTGCCACGGAGTCTACGTGTTCGCTGAGGCCGTAGCACAGCTTTTGAACTCGTGCGGTGATTTTGTCGAATTTGACGTCTTCTCGACGTCCGTCGCGCTTGATTACGTACATGTTGGAATTTTCTATTTGGAATGGGTGGGTCGGTCGCTCAATCAGAATTCAGCGTCCATCGAAAAACTGCCCGTGGTCTGTTGCTCTTCGGCCGTGGTCTTTACCGAAGCCTTGCGGTATTCGGAAACGCGCCCCTCGAAGAAGTTCGTCTTGCGCTGCAGGGAGATCATCTCCATAAAGTCGAACGGATTGGCCGAGTTGTACTGCTTGGCGCACCCCAGCTCGGTGAGCAAGCGGTCGGCGACGAATTCGAGATACTGAGTCATCAGCTCGGAATTCATGCCGATGAGGCGCACGGGCAAAGACTCGGTGATGAACTCGCGTTCGATGTCGAGGGCCTCGGTAATGATCTGCGCGATGCGTTCTTGGGGCACTTTGTTGACCAAGTGCTTGTTGTGAAGATGACAAGCGAAGTCGCAGTGCAGCCCTTCGTCTCGGCTGATGAGCTCGTTGCTGAAGGTGAGCCCCGGCATTAAACCGCGCTTTTTCAACCAGAAGATCGAGCAGAACGAACCGCTGAAAAAGATGCCTTCAACCGCCGCAAAGGCGATGAGGCGCTCGGCAAACGAGGGAGATTCGATCCAGCGCAGCGCCCAATCTGCTTTTTTCTTGATCGCTTCGAAGGTTTCGATGGCGTGGAACAAACGGTCGCGTTCGACAAGGTCTTTGATATAGGTATCGATGAGCAGCGAATAGGTCTCTGAGTGGATATTCTCCATCATGATTTGGAACCCGTAGAAAAACTTGGCCTCGGTGTACTGCACCTCGTTGACGAAGTTTTCGGCCAGATTCTCGTTGACGATTCCGTCGCTCGCTGCAAAAAAGGCCAGGATGTGCTTGATGAAATACCGCTCGTCTTCGTTGAGTTTGTTGTCCCAGTCGTTGACGTCTTGAGAGAGGTCGATTTCTTCGGCCGTCCAAAAGCTGGCCTCTTGTTTTTTATACCATTGCCAGATGTCGTGATGCTCGATGGGAAAGAGGACGAAGCGGTTTTTGTTTTCGCTGAGGATGGGTTCGTGAGAGGCGCTCATGGATGGATTGGTGAATGATGATGATTTACGGCTGCACGGGCGATCGGATTCGACTTAGGGCTTGAGTTCGCATCGAAAAATTGCTCGACCCTGCGGACATCGGGGGACATCGGGGGACATCGGGGGACTTCGGCGGCCTGAGAAGGCCTCGAGCGTTGTTCGCTTTTTTGACCCCGATTTGAAGCAAAGTCGAACGGCGAACTTCGATTTGTACGAAAAACCTTAAGAACGAGGCCGAAAGAATGCGATCGAGCCGATGAACCAAAGAGGAACTCAACAAATTTTGTCAAAGCATTTTTCTGCTCAAAGCCTCTTTTGTTCACATTCCGACGCAGTTTTCAACAGCCCCCCTTCGCCATGCCCAATGTGGTGGACGGCACGATTCCGCAAACAGAGTTTTCCTTCAGTTATCCATAGCGATTGTGGAAAACGAAAGCGCTGAAGACGCGGCTCGGTCAGCGGCTCAAACTCGGGTCGAAGGCTCTTGGTCCAGCTTTTCCAAATCGCTGTACCATTCGGGGCCGTAGAGCCGAATCAAGGGCTCCTTAAGAAAGCGATAAACGCTCACCTTCAATTGATTGCCCAGGGCACATGCAGGCGAACAAATCGGCCAGCGGTGGTAGTTGAGCGCGTCGAAACTCACGTATCGGGTCACCCGGATGGGGTAGAGGTGACAACTGATTGGCTTCTTAAACTCGATGGCTCCTGCGGCATGTGCTTTTTCAATTCCGCACAAGGCCTTGCCGTTCTCAAACACCGCGTACGCGCATTCGGCCCCGTCTCGCAAAGGGGTCGAGTGCTCTCCGTCTTGGTCAAATACCCAAGCTCCTTGTTCTTCGAGCGCGGCGACGCCTTCGGGGCGCAAAAACGGTTGGACCTTGGGCAGGATTCGCTCGAGCAACTCGGCTTCTTCGGGCAAAAGGGGCGCACCGGCCTCACCCTCAACACAACACGCTCCTTTGCAAGCGTTTAAATCGCATACAAAGTGTTCTGTGAACACTTCATCAGAAATCAGAGCTCTACCCAAGTGAATCACAACGCAAAAGTAATGCAGCGACCCCCTGCGGCTTGATTAACTTCGAGGCCGAAATCATGACACAAATCAAGACCATCGGGGTGCTGACCTCGGGCGGAGATGCCCCCGGAATGAATGCTGCCATCCGCGCCGTGGTTCGTTGTTCGGTTTATTACGACCGCAAAGTGATCGGCATCCGCCGCGGCTACGAAGGCCTGATCGAAGGCGATTTTGAAGAACTCGACTCGCGCTCGGTCAAGCACATTTTGTCTCAAGGCGGCACCTTTCTCAAATCGGCTCGATCGCTTGATTTTATTCAAGCCGAGGGAAGAGCCAAGGCCGCGAAACACCTCCGCGAGGCGGGCATTGATGCACTGGTGGTCATCGGCGGAAACGGCTCGTTTACAGGCGCTCATCTCTTGTACGAAGAGCACGGCATTCCGGTAGTCGGCATTCCGGGCACCATCGACAACGACCTCTACGGCACCGATTTTACGCTGGGCTACGACAGCGCCACCAATGTGGTGGTCGAATGCATCGATAAAATTCGAGACACCGCGAGTTCGCACAACCGCCTGTTTTTGGTTGAGGTGATGGGGCGCGACTCGGGCTTTATCGCACTGCGCACGGCTTTGGCCACAGGCGCACTCGACGTGGTTCTGCCCGAAAAAAACAGTTCGATGGACGAATTGGTCGCCGAGGTCGGCAAGGGTTTCGCGAACAAAAAAACCTCGAACATTGTCGTGGTGGCCGAAGGCAATCGACTGGGCAATACCTTCGACATTGCATCGACCATAAAGACGCACTTTCCCAACATCGACGTCAAAGTGACCATTCTCGGACATTTGCAGCGCGGAGGAGCCCCGAGTTGTTCCGATCGCGTCTTGGCGAGTAAATTGGGTGTGGCGGCGGTCGAGGGTTTGTTGAATGGCAAAGCCGATGTGATGTGTGGTGTGATCGACAATCAAACTACCTACACCTTCTTTCAGCAAGCCGTGCAAAACAAAGCCCCGCTCAACCTCGAACTCCTGCGCATCTCGCGCATTCTGTCTATCTGAATTTAAACTCTACGAATCATGAAAAAGCGCATCGCCATTAACGGTTTCGGCCGCATCGGCAGACTCACCTTCCGCAATCTCATCGGCCGAGCCGACATCGACATCGTGGGCATCAACGACCTGACCGAGCCCGCGACCTTGGCACACCTGCTCAAATACGACTCGGCGCACGGCCGCTTTAACGGGGAGATTTCTGTAGAGGGCAACGACCTGATTGTCAACGGAGATCGCATCCGAATCAGCGCCATCAAAGAGCCGTCCATGCTGCCTTGGAAGGAGCTTTCAGCCGACGTGGTGCTCGAGTGTACCGGTCGCTTTACCGATCTCGAATCGCTTTCAAAACACCTCGAAGCAGGTGCAGGCCGGGTATTGCTCTCTGCTCCTGCCAAGGGTACGGGGGTGAAGACCGTGGTTTTGGGTGTCAACGACGACAGCCTCACCGCCGACGACCGGGTGGTTTCGAACGCCTCGTGCACCACAAATTGCCTGGCGCCCATGGCCAAAGTGCTGCACGACCGCTTTGGCATCGAGCATGGCTACATGACGACGATTCACGCGTTTACGGCCGACCAAAAGCTCCAAGATGCGCCCCATTCCGACCTGCGCCGCGCACGTGCCGCCTCGGTGAGCATTATTCCCACATCTACGGGTGCTGCCAAGGCAGTGGGCCTAGTGCTGCCCGAACTCCAAGGCAAACTCGACGGCATCGCCATGAGGGTTCCCACCTTGACGGGCTCGGTAACCGACCTCACGGTAATTCTTTCAAAAGAAGCGAGCAAGGAGGACATCAACAGCGCCATGCGCGAAGCCTCTGAACATGGTTTGAAAGGCTTGATGGAATACTGCACAGACCCCATTGTCTCTGCAGACATCGTCGGAAGTCCGTATTCGTGCATTTTCGACCCCGCTCTGACTTCAGCCAAGGGCAAAATGGCCAAAGTCGTGGGTTGGTACGACAACGAAGCGGGGTACTCGGCGCGCTTGGCCGATTTGTGTCTTCGACTGGCTTCGTTTTAATGGGCGAGACAGCCGTGGAGCCGAGTTTTGGCTCGGGAATGCTCGAGGGCAAGCGCGCCTTGGTGTGCGGTAGCACCCAGGGCATTGGACGGGCCGTTGCCGAAGCGCTGGCTCAAGCCGGAGCCGAGCTCATTTTGTTGGCTCGAGACGAACAAAAGCTCTCCGAAATCTGCAAAAAGCTGCCCGGCGGGTCTGAAAAACACACTTTTTTGTGTGCCGATTTTTCGGTTCGAGATCAGGCAAGTGAAGCTTTGGCTAGTTGGGATTTTGAACGACTCCCCATTCACATTCTGATCAACAATGCCGGAGGCCCCGCACCGGGTCCGGCGCATCTGGCAGAAATCGACGACTTCAGAAAGGCCTTTGAAATGCACCTGCTCACCGCTCAGGCCTTGTTGAAACAGCTGTTGCCGGGGATGCGAAAATCGGGTTTCGGGAGGGTGGTCAACATCATCAGCACCTCGGTTAAGCAACCCCTGCCGGGTCTGGGGGTATCGAATGCGATTCGCGCAGCCATGGCCAACTGGAGCAAGACTTTGGCCACAGAACTCGCGGCAGACGGAATCACCGTGAACAACCTTTTGCCCGGTGCGACGGCCACCGAACGCCTTCGCGGAATCATCGCGAACAGAGCCGAAAAATCAGGGCGGAGCTCTTCGGAAATCGAGGAAGAAATGCGAAATGAAATCCCGATGAAGCGCTTTGCTCAGCCCGCAGAAATCGCCGCCGCCGTGCTGTTCTTATGCCTGCCTCAAGCCGGCTATATCTCTGGAATTAATTTGCCCGTAGACGGCGGCCGCACAGCCTGTTTGTAAGCCTCAGCGCAGCAGAGCCAAGGCGATGCTCGAAACACCGCAAACCCAGCCGACCAGCAATTCGAGCGAGTTGTGGGCGTCCAGATGAGCCCTGGCCCAAGCAACGGCTGAAGTAGCGAATAAAATCGCGGCGATTCGAAAGCCGAAATCCATTGACCCCTGCCGATCGATCAGCAAGCTGAGCGCGAGCAAGCCACCGATGCCCGCCATGTGCGCACTCGCTTTGAGCAGAGGCAAGAGTGCCGCGAGCAGGGCCAGGCAGAATCCGATGCCGAGATACCATTCGGGCAAATAATCTCCAAAGCCGCGCCACCTCAGAAAAAAGGCCGACAATACGGATCCCGTGGCCGCGGCGACGAACGGAATCCGGCGGTCGACGGCCTTTTCCATGTGAATCGATTCGATTTTTCCCATTCGAAGCAACAGGACGACCACCCCCAAAGGCAGGGCAAAGCTGAGTGTAAAAAGTCCGGCCAGATCCAAAAGTGGCAAGCCCATTCGAAGACGGCGGCCGGAGTGTTCTACGATCATCCAACACCCGAGCAGCGGGATCAGAACGGGGTGTACCAGCCCGGAGACCAAGAGCGCCAGCCGATTCACAGCTCTTTGCGCATGCGTGCGGTCGAAATGTTCAGTTGCTCGCGATACTTGGCTACGGTGCGCCGCGCAATCGGGTATCCGCGGTCTCGCAGCAATTCCATGAGCTTTTCGTCGGTGAGCGGTTTTTTCTTGTTCTCGGCTCCGATCAGCTCTTCGAGTATCGATTTAATTTCTCGAGTTGAAACCTCTTCGCCCTGCTCGTTGGTCATCGATTCGCTAAACAAGTCTTTGATCAGGAAGCTTCCGTAGGGTGTCTGGGCGTATTTGTTGCTCGCCACCCGGCTCACCGTGCTGATGTCGAGACCCGTGGCCTCTGCGATGTCTTTGAGGATCATGGGAACCAAATCGCGTTCGTCTCCCGAGAGCAAATAGTTGCGCTGCTTGTCGACAATGGCACCCATCACCATCATCAATGTTTGTTGTCGCTGTTTGATGGCGTCGATAAACCAGCGCGCCGAATCGATTTTTTGCTTCACGAACAGCACGGCTTCTTTCTGTTCTCGACTCTTGCTTTGGCTGGCTTTATACGTCTCGAGCATCTCGCGATATTCCCGACTCACATTGAGCTCGGGGGCATTGCGGCCGTTCAGCGAAAGCTCGAGGTCGCCGTCGACCAACTGAATGTGGAAATCGGGAATCACCATTTGATCCATGCCCGAGCGCGAATTCTCGGCGCTATCTCCGGGCTTGGGGTTGAGTTTGCCGATTTCGGCCAAGGCCTCGCGGAGTTCTTCGTTGGCGGTTTGGGTGCGCTCCATAATCCGCTCGTAGTGCTTGCGGACAAACTCTTCAAAAAAGTCTGATAAGATGCGCTTGGCAAAGACGACCGAATCTGTTTTCGGCTTGCGCACTATTTGGAGGAGGAGGCATTCGCGGAGATCTCTCGCACCGATGCCCGCGGGTTCGAGCCCTTGGATGAGCCCCAGCACCCCTTCGAGCTCTTCGACTGTCGTTTCGACATTGGCGGCAAAAGCGAGATCGTCGACCACGGCATCGAGTTCGCGCCGCAGATAGCCGTCTTCGTCGAGATTTCCGACGAGGTATTCGGCCAATTGCCTGCTGCGCACGTCTATGGGCAGCATGCCGATCTGCTCTCTCAAGACCTCATAAAAGCTCGCTACACCACTCAAAGGCATTTCGTGTCCTTCGTCGTCGGCTGCGTAGTTGTTCGATTTGACGCGGTAATCGGGAATTTCGTCGTCGCTCAGATACTCATCGATGTTGATGTCGTCGGCCTCGATGTGGGTGCTGTCTTCGCCGTCGAACTCATCGCTCGAAAGGTCTTCTTCGCTGCGGACTTCTTCGTTTTCTTCGAGCGCCGGATTTTCTTCGAGCTCCTCTTGGATGCGCTCCTCCAACGCCAATGTCGGCAACTGCACCAACTTCATGAGTTGGATTTGCTGCGGGCTGAGCCTTTGGCTGAGCTTTTGACTTAGAGATTGCTTGAGCATTCGAGCGGGGGTCGGTTCAGAACTCGGCGTTGCCCGGGGTTCGAGGGAAGGGAATGACGTCTCGAATGTTTGCCATGCCTGTGGCAAACTGTACAAGTCGTTCAAAACCAAGACCAAAACCACTGTGCGGACAGCTGCCGTATTTGCGGGTATCGAGATACCACCACAGAGACTCTTCGGGAATGCCAAAGGCCTTGATTCGCGCGGTCAAAACATCCAACCGCTCTTCGCGCTGCGAGCCCCCGATGATTTCGCCAATCCCCGGAAAGAGCACATCCATGGCGCGAACCGTCTTACCGTCGTCGTTCAGCCTCATGTAAAACGCCTTGATATCGGCGGGATAGTCGAACAAAACCACCGGCTTTCCGAAGTGTTTTTCGACCAAAAAGCGCTCGTGCTCGCTCTGCAAATCGACCCCCCATTGTTCGATGGGGTATTGAAACTTGCCTTTGCGGTTGGGTTGAGATTGTTTTAAAATCTCGTAGGCCTCGGAATAGCTCACGCGTTCGAAGCGGTTTTCGACCACAAAGCGCAATCGATCGACCAGACCCATGGCCGATCGCTGATCGGCCGGTTTGGATCGCTCTTCTTCGGCCTGTCGTTTGTCGAGAATGTCGAGGTCGCCCGCGCAGTGCTCCAACGCATCGCTCAAGACGAATTTGATGAATTCCTCGGCGAGATCGATCAGGTCGGGCAAGGTGGCAAAGGCCACTTCGGGCTCAATCATCCAAAACTCGGCCAAGTGGCGGGCCGTATTCGAGTTCTCGGCTCGAAACGTCGGGCCAAAAGTGTAGACCTTGCTCAAGGCCATGGCGAAGAGTTCGGCTTCGAGCTGACCCGACACCGTTAAATTGGTTTCGCGGCCAAAAAAATCTTCCGAAAAATCGGGATGTCCCTCAGAGGTCATTTTGGCTTGGCCCGGCGGCAAGGTGCTCACTCGAAACATCTCTCCCGCACCTTCGGCATCGCTCCCGGTAATGATGGGCGTGTGTACCCAAAAAAAACCGCGTTCGTCAAAAAACCGGTGAACGGCAGAGGCCAAGCGGTGTCGAATGCGAAATACAGAGCCAAACGTCTGCGTACGTGGTCTGAGGTGCGCAATTTCGCGCATGAACTCAAGCGAGTGCTTCTTGGGTTGGAGGGGATAGGTTTCGGCATCGCTGTCGCCCAGCACCAGGAGCCGGTCTACGACGAGTTCGACCGCCTGACCTTGAGCAGGCGATTCGATCAACAAGCCCTCGACTTCCAAGCACGCTCCGGTCGAGATTCGCTTGATCTCGGCGGCCGGATGTTGCGCGGGGTCCACGACGGCTTGCAAAACGCCGTGCACGCTGCCGTCGCTCAGACTGATAAAGCGGTCGTTTCGAAAGGTCCGAACCCAAGCGCGCACAAGAACGCGTTGACCGAGTGGGGGCTCGCCGAGGATTGTTCGAATATCTAGGCCTTTGTGCATATCGAAATCGGTGGATTGAGACAAAATTCAGCGATCTCCATCAAAATAGCTTCAAGATTTGTGATAATTCTTAAAAAATCCCGGTTTTCTGCGATGCGTGAATTTAATAAAGCGCTAATAATGAGTAATATAAGGCTTGATTTTGATTGTTATCAAAAACTTTACCAAAACAAATGGAAACTTAACGCATAAAAATAGTTTCCATGTTGAAACAGCGATTACTTTTGCCGCGCTTTGGAAGACCTCACCGCTAAAAACGACCTCTTCGACAGTGCAATTGCGCTGTTTTCGCGCTTTGGCATCAAGGGCGTCACCATGGACGACCTGGCCCGCGAGCTGAGCATTAGCAAAAAGACCATTTACAAGCACGTCTGCAACAAAAACGAACTCGTTCAGCAGTGTTGCGCGCATTCCATGGTGCGTATTTCGACCGAAGTGGAGCGAATACAGCGCGAATCGATCAATGCTATAGACGAAATGCTGAGGGTGGACGCCATGGTGCGTTCGCATTTGCGGGTTCAACTGCACCAACTCGAGCATCAGTTGATGCGCTATTACCCCAGAACGCACCGCAAAATGGGCGAAGAGCGGCGCGAAATTGTCCTTGCCTTCAACCATCGCAACCTCAAGCGCGGAATTGAAGAGGCCTTGTATCGCCCCGACATCGACATCGACATTGTCGCGCAGATCTACTTCGGCAAAATGCAGATTATCAAAGAAGAGTCGGTGCGCCAGGTCGACGAAAACGCCTTGATGCACTTGCTCGACGAATCCCTCAAATACCACTTGCGCGCCATTGTATCTGAAACCGGCCTGCGGTTTCTCGAAAGCCAACTATCTGTACAACACACCCCTTAAGCCATGCAACGACTCGTTCTTTGCGCCCTGATCTTATCCACACCCGCGCTTCGCGCTCAAACCGAAGAGCCCGTAGCCCGGAGTTTCAGCCTGCTTCAAGCACAGCAATACGCTGCCGAGAACAGTTATCTCGTGCAAAACAGCTCGCTCGAAATCGAGAAAGCCCAAAAACAACTCTGGGAAATCACGGCCATCGGACTGCCGCAGCTCAAGGCCTCGGCCGACTATTCGTACAGCCCCAAACTGGCGCAGCAGCCCATTCCGGCGGAGTTTTTTGGAGGCGAACCGGGCAGTTTTCAAACGGTGGCCTTTGGAACCACGCACAGCAGTTCTGCGGGATTGCAGCTCAATCAGCTGATTTTTGACGGCACCTATTTACTGGCGGTCAAGGGCTCCGCACTGTATAAAAAGATTAAAGCAGACGAGCACTCTCGAAATCGCATTGATGTGCGCGATCAAGTGGCTCAAGCTTACTACAATGTCAAACTCGCCGACGAAGCAGAAAAAATCCTCGAAGAGAACATCACCACGCTCACCCGCAACCTCACCGAGGTTCAGGCGCTTTTCAAGGCGGGTTTTCTCGAGGAGCAAGACGCAGATCAACTCGAGTATCTGGTGAACGGCCTTCAGCTCGACCTCGAAAACACCCGCCGCAGCCGCGACATCGCTGAAAAAGCACTCAAAGTGACGATCGGCTTTCCGCTCGACAGCGCGATGATTTTAACCCAAAAACTCGAAGAGCTGTATTTTCAGAATGTCGACGGGCAACCTGTCCTCGAACAGCCGTTTAAAGTGGAAAATCACATCGAATATCGAATCGTACAGAATCAGGTTTCGGGCGCAGATCTGCAGGTGAAGCAGAAGCAGTGGGCTTATGCTCCGACGGTGAACGGTTTCTTGAACCACACCCAAAGCAATTTTTCGAACGACAATTTCAACCTGTTCAGCTACGACACCTATTGGATTCCTTCAACCATTATGGGCTTTGGAGTCAGTTTGCCCTTGTTCAGCAGCGGCTCTCGATGGGCGCAGGTAGGTCAGGCCAAAATTGCGAAAGACCAAGCCGAAGTGGCTCAATTGCAGACCCGTGAATCGCTTTCGCTCGAGTTCGAACAAGCCAAGAGCGAGTACTCCTATGCCTTTGACAAACTCCGCAACGAAACGCGAAACCGCGACCTCACCAAGCGAATTCGCGATCGAACCATGGTGAAATACAACGAGGGCGTGGGTTCAAGTCTCGACTTGACGCAAACTCAAAATCAGTACCTACAGACCGAAAGTGAATACCTGCGATCTGTGCTCGCGCTTCTCAACGCAAAATCTCGACTCGACAAAGTTCTCGGAAACTACAACCCCTAAGCATGAAACCATTTAACACACTCAGTCTGATCGCGGCCCTTGCCTTACTCGCGGCTTGCAGCGCCAAAAAACCCGACGACGAGCTCTCCAAGCTGCGTCGAGAGAAAGATTCGCTCGAAACCATCAAATCGGGCATCAACCAATCCTTGGCCAAAATCGAAGCGCGGATCACCGAGCTCGACACGACGCGCAAGTTTGCCTTGGTCACCACCATCGGGGTCGAAAAAGGAGCCTTCAATCACTACGTCTCCGCTCTGGGCGAATTGCGCTCCGACAAGAATGTGCTGCTGCTGGCCGAATCGAGCGGAACCATTGAGTCGGTAAACGTGAACACCGGCGACTTTGTCCGCAAAGGGCAATTGCTCGTCTCGATCGATGCGGCCGTGGTTGAGCGAAACATAGACGAAATAAGGGTTCAACTCGATCTCGCCAAAACCATTTACTCCAAGCGCGATGCCCTCTGGAAACAGAACATTGGCAGCGAGGTTGAATATCTCCAGGCCAAAAACAACAAAGAGTCTCTTGAAAGCCGTCTCCGGACACTTGAATCTCAGCTCGCCATGAGCCGTCTCAAGGCTCCTTTTGACGGATACGTGGACGAGGTGGCCGCCAAAGTCGGAGAAATGGCCAGCCCGGCCGCGCCCTTGGTGCGCTTGGTCTCGCTGCGCGAAGTTTACATCGAGGCCGACTTGAGCGAGAGCTATTTGCGCAAAGTGCGCAAGGGCAGCCCCGTGATTGCCAAATTTCCCGCGCTGGGCAACCAAATAGACGCCACGGTAAGCCAGGTAGGGAGCTTTATCAAACCTGAGAACAGAACGTTCAAAATTCGCATCGATGTCAAAAACCCGAGCGACGAACTGAAGCCCAACCTCATCGCCAATTTGGAGATCCGCGATTACGCCCAAGCAGAAGCGGTCTCGGTTCCAAACCGCGTCATTCAACAATCGCCCGATGGCAAGAGCTTTGTCTATCTGTTCGAGCCTTCGGCAGACGGAAAAAAGGGCAAAGCCGTGCGCACGTTTGTCGAAATCGGTCAAACCTCGAATAACCGCACAGAAATTTTAAGTGGTTTGAAGGGTTCTGAAATGTTGATCGACCAAGGAGCCCGCAGCATTAAAGACAGCGAAACCGTCGAAATTCAAGCTTGACTTTCCGAGAATGGAAGACCCTAAAAACACACCGAAAATACCCGAATTCGGGCTGAGCACTTGGGCCATCGCCAACCGCTCGACCGTTTTGGTGATCACCGCGCTGATTCTGATCGCGGGGCTGATCTCGTATCGCAGCATGCCCGCGGAGGCCTTTCCCGAAATCGTGACCCCCGAAATCTACGTGGGCACGGCTTATCCGGGAAACAGCCCCTTGGATATGGAAAAGCTCATCACCCGTCCGCTCGAAAAGGAGATCAACGGAATTACGGGTATTGATAAAATCTTGTCTACCAGCGTTCAGGGATACTCGACCATTCAGGTGAAGTTCAACTTTGACGTAAAGCCCGAAGACGCGCTCCGCAAGGTGAAGGACAAAGTGGACGTCGCCCGCAGCGACCCTGATTTTCCGAGCGATCTGCCCGCAGACCCGAATGTTTTTGAACTGAACTTCAGCGAGTTGACCCCGGTTCTCAACATCAACCTCAGCGGGGATTTCACCTCAGACCAACTCAAGGAATACGGCGAGTACCTCGAAGACGAAATCGAAGCCTTGGGTGAAGTCACCAAAGTCGATATCCGAGGCGTGGACGACAAGGAGGTGCGCGTCAAACTCGACATGAACAAGATGCAGGCGCTCGAACTGAGCTTCGACGATGTGGCCGGCGCCTTGGCATCCGAAAACGTATCTATTTCGGGCGGCGACCTCTTGGTCGAAGGCTTCAGGCGAAATGTGCGCATCAACGGAGAGTTCCGCTCGCCCGAAGAACTGGCTTCGACCATTGTGAAGAACGAAAAAGCACAGGTGGTCTACCTGCGCGACATCGCTGCGGTCGAATTTGCCGAAAAGGAGAAGGAGAGCTATGCCCGCGAATACACCCAGCCTGTGGTGATGCTCGATGTGTACAAGCGCTCGGGCGAAAACCTGATTTCGGCTTCTGAAAAAATCGACCTCATTCTCGAAGAAGCCAAAGACAAGGTGTTTCCCGACAACCTCAACATCAGCGTAACGAACGACCAAAGCGACCAAACGCGGAACCAGATCGGAGAGCTCGAAAACTCGATCATCTTCGGGGTATTGCTGGTTGTCTTGGTCTTGATGTTCTTCCTCGGTTTGCGAAATGCCTTGTTTGTGGGCATCGCCATCCCGCTTTCGATGCTGATGTCGTTCATCATTTTGGCCGCGATGGGCATTACCCTCAACACCATGGTGCTTTTTTCGCTGGTCATGGCGCTGGGGATGTTGGTCGACAACGGCATTGTGACGGTCGAGAACATCTACCGGTTCTCGTCTGAAGGCATGAACCTCAAAGAAGCCGCGAGGCGCGGGGTGGGCGAAATTGCCTGGCCGATTATCGCCTCGACCGCCACGACAGTGGCCGCTTTTGTTCCGCTGGCATTCTGGCCCGGAATTTTTGGCGAGTTCATGAAGTACCTGCCGATTACATTGATCGCGGTGCTGAGTTCCTCGCTCTTCGTGGCCTTGGTGATCAACCCCGTTTTGGCTTCGATGTATATGAAAGTTGTTGAGGACGAACCCAATGTGCGCCGAGTGCACACCATCGGGATTCTCGGATTGGGCCTGGGAGTTTTGGCGAGCTTTTGGAAGCCCTGGCTCGGCAATATTCTCTCGGTCGTCGGGGCATGGAGCTTTCTCTACCACTACCTGATCAGACACTGGATCGATGGCTTTCAGAATCGCTTTTTGCCAAGACTCGAAGCGGCTTTTGCACGCACCTTGCGCTTCGCTTTGAGAGGTCGTAATCCGGGTCTTTTCTTGGCGGGTTCTTTCGGAATGCTGGTTCTCTCGTTCATCTTGATCGGGGTCTTCCCGCCCAAAACCCTCTTCTTCCCCGCCAACCAGCCCAATTTGGCCAATGTGTACATCGAGTTGCCGATTGGCACCGACATTGAAGAAACCGACCGTGTTACCCGAGATATTGAGGCCAAGGTGCTGAAGTCGATCGAGAAGTACGAAGTCGACGAAAACGGCCTGAAAAAGAACTACATGGTCAAGTCGGTGATCGCCCAGGTGGGCGAGGGCACCAGCGACCCGAACCAAGGCCCCTCGATGGCCCAGACCCCGCACAAAGCGCGCATTGCGGTTTCCTTTGTCGAATTCAAATACCGCGGGGGGACCCAAAGCCAAGACGTACTCGACGAGATTCGCGCGGCGGTCGAAGACTATCCCGGGGCGTTGATTACCGTGGCCAAAGACGAAAACGGACCTCCTGCGGGTGCGGCCATCAACATCGAGCTCAAGGGCGAAGATTACGAAGAACTCTTGGCCGAGGCCGAAAATGTCCGTGCCTACATTAATGCGGGCGGCATCAGCGGAATCGAAGAACTCAAGCTCGATGTCGAACAGGGCAAGCCCGAAATGCCCATCGTGATCGACCGAGCCAAGGCGCGCATGCTCGGAGTCTCGACCGCACAGATTGGAGACGCCTTGCGCACCTCGCTCTTTGGGCGCGAAGTTTCAACATACAAGGAAGGCGAAGACGACTACCCCATCAACATTCGATTCTCCGACGACTACCGCTACGACCGCGAAGCCCTGATGAACCAGCGGATTACGTTTCGAGATCAGGCCTCGGGTAAGATCAAACAGGTGCCGATTTCTTCGGTGGCCGAAGCCCAGCGCAGTTCGACCTTTAGCGCGGTCAAAAGAAACGAGCTCGACCGCGTCATCACGGTGTATTCCGGCGTTCTGTCAGACGCCAATGCCACAGAAGTGGTCAACCAGATCAAGCGCCGGATGGAGGACTACAAGCTCCCGGCGAACATCGACTTGAGCTTTACGGGAGAGCAAGAAGAACAGGCAAAACAAATGGCCTTTTTGAGCACGGCCTTCTTGGTGGCCGCGTTTATGGTCTTCTTGATTATGGTGGCTCAATTCAACTCGGCTTCGGCTCCGGTCATCATCATGGTTTCGGTGGTTTTGAGTTTGATGGGCGTCTTTCTCGGTCTCGTGATTTTCCGAATGGAATTTGTGATTATGATGACCATGATCGGCATCATCTCTCTTGCGGGGGTGGTGGTGAACAATGCCATCGTATTGGTCGATTATTCCAATCAGTTGTTCGAACGGCGCAAAGCGGAACTGGGTCTGGGCGAAGACGATAGGCTCCCGATTCCCGAAGTGTACGAATGCCTCGTCATGGCGGGCAAGACGCGTTTGCGCCCGGTGCTCCTCACCGCGATTACCACGGTACTTGGGTTGGTTCCGCTTGCCATCGGTCTGAACATCGACTTCTTTACGCTGTTTTCGCGTTACGATGCGCAGGTGTATATCGGTGGAGACAACGTCATCTTTTGGGGACCGATGTCGTGGGCAATTATTTTCGGTCTCACGGTGGCCACCTTCCTCACTTTGGTGATTATTCCGGTGATGTACTTGCTCCTTCAAAAACTCAAGCACCGCGCGAGTCGGCTCAAAAAAAGCGCACCGCAGATCAGCCCTTCAACCGAAGCTGAAGCGGCTTTGAACTGACCGCAGCTCTTCGAGTCGATTCGATCCAAAGACCCAAGGCCGTGCTCGGTTTTGGGTCTATTTTTATCCGATGAGCCCTTTGGCAGAACTCCCTTCACTTTCAGACATCCGCTCGGCCGATGCCCTCGGCTTGCAAGAACAGGCTGAAGCCCTTCGAGCCTATTTGCTCGAAACACGTCCGGGCAAAATCCCTCACCTGGAATCGAGCCTCGGCGTTCTGGAACTGACCCTCGTTCTCCATCGCCTACTCGACACCCCGAACGATGTCCTGATTTGGGACGTCGGGCATCAGTGCTATGTGCACAAACTCCTCACCGGACGCGCGGAGCAATTCACGCGACTGCGCAAACTCGGCGGACCTTCGGGATTCCCGAGTCCGAGCGAAAGCGAGTTCGACCCGTACGGCACCGGACATTCGGGTACTGCTCTTTCTGCCCTGATCGGAATGGCTCTTTCGGCGCGTCTGCGCGGCGAGCGCAAGCGCTTTGTGGCCGTGGTCGGAGACGGAGCGCTCACGAGCGGACAGGTGATGGAAGCGCTCAACCACGCGGGAACCCTCGACTTGGACCTCACCCTGGTGTTCAACGACAACCGACTTTCCATTGACCCGACTGCGGGGGCGCTCAGTCAATTCAGGCACTATCGCGCGTTTTTCGAGGCCTTCCATTGGGCTTATCACGGACCCGTGAACGGGCAAAATTTTGAGGTTTTGGAAAAGGCCTTGAGCAAGACCCTTGCGAAAAAAGGTCCGAATGTGCTTCACGTCGAGACACTTCGGCCCGTTCTGTCAAATCAAGCCAAGCCGTCGGTCGATTATACTTCGGTCTTTGCCGAATATGCCGCCGAGCAACTGAGAACCGATCCGTTTTTTGTGCTGATCAGCCCCGCCATGCTCGGTGCCGGGGGATTAAACGCACTTGCCCAAGCTTTTCCCGATCGGGTCGTCGACCCCGCCATCGCAGAACAACATGCTCTGGGGCTGGCTGCGGGGCTGGCCGCAACGGGGATGAAGCCCTGCATTCACATTTATTCAACCTTTCTGCAACGGGCTTTCGATCAGCTCGTTTCAGACATCTCCCTCCAAGAACTGCCTGTGCGGCTCGTCATCGATCGCGCGGGAATCACGGGTGAAGACGGAGCCACCCATCAGGGCGCCTTCGATCTCGGTATGCTGCGCTTGGTGCCGGGCATCGAAATCTGGGATCCGTCAAACGGGGCGTCTCTCCGGGCGATCTTGGCCGCAACCGAAAACCAAAAGGGCCCGGTGGCGATTCGTTTTCCGCGGGCGACGGTGTCTGATCTCCATTTCGAAGTGGGTTCGCCTCTTCCGGCTTATTTTACCTCAAAGGCAGCAGGCCCGGTCGAATTTGGCGCAGATCCAAAGGATCAAGGCGCATTTGTGGTGCTCGGTCACGCCATCGAATGGGCGGGAGTTCCCGAAGGCGCTCCTTGTTTGGTCGTTCAGCGCGTCAAGCCCTTGCCCGTGGAGGAGTTGCTGGAGCTGAGCGGAATATGTCGCCAATGGACGGTCGTTGAAGATGCGTCGATCCGGGCAGGACTCGGCGAGGCACTCTGCGCTTTTGTTCAGGAACAAGACCTCGACGTGCACATAGAGATTCGCGCCATTCCCGATCGTTTCATTGCGCACGGAACGCCCGAAGAGCTCCGGAAGGCCTGCGGAATGCAGCCCGAAGTTTAAGCGATGTCGAGTTCTTCGCAGAGCAGAGCAGACTCTTCGTCGCTGAGCCTGAGCTTGCGGCGCAACTCGCGAAAGCTGTGTCCCTCGTTGAGCCCGTAGCGCATCAGCGCACGCTTGATAAACACCTCGGTTGTTTGCATTTCCTCGATCATGGTCTGCTCGGGTTTTGGCAAAAGTGCAGTCTGGGTGTTAAGAATGGCGACGAGCCTTGTTAGCAAGATGTTATCCCTCGAGATTGTTATCCCCTTTTTGTTGAGAACTCTCTTCGGGCGCCGGCGTTCTAGACTCCTTCTGAAGTTTCACCCTGGCCTTTTTCACTTCGGGCGCTGTGGCCTTGGCCTCGCTTTTCGCAATGCGGTCGCGCTCTACGGTGCTTTTGATGTTGCCGAAAGTCACTGTGTATTTGCCGTTTCGAACGTGTTCCACTTTCCCTCTTTGGCGAGTACCCACGAGAATCACTTCGTCTCCCACCTCAATGGGTAGGGCTTTGAGTTTTTCGAGCTGTTCTTCTCTCTTTTTCTGCTCTCGTGCATTTTGCTGCTTGGTCTCCTTCTTAAGCGCGCCGGTTTGCTCGCCCAAATAGGAGCGAATCCTTTCAAAAACAGCCTCTTTTTCTTTCTTTGTCTTGGCGCGAAGCCATTCTTCGGCCAGTGAACCAAAGCGCTTCCCCCACATCAATTGCCGGCTGCTTTGCTCGTTCATGGCTCCTTGTCTTTGCAGCTTTTCTTCGAGCAAGTCGATGGTGTACTGCTGCTCTTTTCGGAGCTTGCGGAGCTCGCGAAGCTCAGATTCGAGCGCCTGTCGCTGATCTCTTATTTTTTGCCGCTCGTCTTGAATTTCGACCAGCATTCGGTCGAGCCGAACTTTTTCTCGCCCGAGCCTCTGTTTGGCCGACTTGATTAAATCGGGAGGCAAACCCGATCGGTGCGCCACCTCAAAAGTGTACGAACTGCCCGGCATGCCGATTTGCAGTTTGTAGAGCGGGCTGAGGTTTTCTTGATCGAATTCCATGCTGCCGTTCAAGACCCCGACGAGCTCGTTGGCCAAAGCCTTTATTCGATTAAAGTGGGTGGTGATCACCCCTTTTACCCCTGATTGATGCAGGCGATCCAAGACCTCTTCGGCCAGTGCGCTTCCGAGCTCAGGGTCAGATCCCGAGCCGAACTCATCGATCAACACCAAGGTTGATGTCCCCGAATGCGCCAAGATTTCGCGCATCTTCATCAACCTCGAACTGTAGGTCGACAATTCGTTTTCAATCGACTGGCTGTCTCCGATGTCCGCGGCCAGGCGTTCAAAAAAACCAAACGAAGAGCGCGGATCCGCCGGAACCAACAAGCCCGATTGAAGCATACACTGCAACAAGCCCACGGTTTTTAAAGCCACGGACTTGCCGCCTGCATTGGGCCCGCTGATCACCAGAATGCGCTGTTCTGCGTCGAGCTTGAGGTCGATGGGCACCGTGGGCTTGCCCTTGCTGCGATTCATCAACCAAAGTGCCGGATTGTAGGCCTCTCTGAGCTCGAGTTCAGGGCGTTCGCTCAAACGCGGGAGCCGGGCATTCGTGCGAAGCGCAAACAAAGCCTTGGCCCGGACAAAATCAAAGCGCACCAAAATGTTCTTGCGTTGATTCAGGCCTGGCGCATACACCGAAAGCTGCGCGGTGAGCGCCATCAAGATTCTCTGAATTTCTTTTCGCTCTTCGTCCAGCAAAAGCGCTACCTCGTTGTTCACCTCTATGCATTCGGCGGGTTCGAGGTAATAGAGCGATTGCTTTGAAGAGCTGCCGTGTAAGATGCCCGAAACTTGATTCTTATACGCCGCTTGAATGGCGAGCACCCTTCGATTGTCTGAAACCGTTTCGGTTACGTCGCCTATAAACCCGCGATCGAGCCAGCGTTGTCTCGCCTTGGCAAAGATCCGGTCGGCCTGAACGCGCTTGCGAGCCAATTCAGATCGAATGTTCGACAAGGCGGGGCTTGCACTGCTCTTGACCTCGCCGCCGGGCTCGAGTACTTTATCGATGGCGTTGGCGATCTGCGGCAGCGGCGGATCTTCTTCGACCATTTCGCCCAAGGCGGGAGCCTGCAATTTGTGGGTCTGACCGTATCCATAAATGAGCCCGTAGACTAGAACCAAACTCTTGATTTCCAGAAACTGATGAGCCTGAAGACAGGCGCCTCGAATGGCGAGCAGGGAAAGCGTTTCCGCCTCGATCTCAAACGCCGGGCTCGGCAGGGGGAGTTCGCGCTGAAATTGTTTGAGCGCCTGGTCGGTCACTTCCAGAGCCGATTCTACGAGTTCGCGAATCGCAAGCGGCCTGAGTTCGCGGCAACGCATACCGGCTTCGACCGTGGTGCAATGGGCCGCAAGCGCTTCGAGCACCTGCGGAGCGTCGAGACTTTGAAAAAGATCGTCGGGATAAAGGGTCAGGAATGCCACTGCTCAAAATTAAGAGTCGAGCGCTTGGTGTTTTAACCGCGTTCAACATTCTCCTTGTGCAACAGGTGGATAACCCAAATAGACCCGACATTCCCCTAATGGGAATTTTCGAGCGAATTGTGCGTTGTCTAATCCATTCATATACAACAACTTGACAATGTGGCACAATTGTTACTAACTCTTTGCAAACAACAATCTTATCATGAAAACGAGCATTTATGCATTGGCCATCGCGGCTGTTGTGCTCGGGGCGTGCAGCAAAGAAGTGAACGAGGGCGTAAACCCCACCACTCCTGCTCGTTTCGACGACCTCCAGGTCGACCCCAATTTCGACTGGAAAACCACCCAAGACGTAACCATCAACATCGAGGGCATTCCTACCCCCGTACCGGTGAAATCTACTCTGGTGATTATGGACAAGCAAGGTCGTGCCATCCACAAGGCATTGCACACCATGTCTGAAAGCGAAAGCATCTCTATGACGCTTCCTTCGCACATCAAGTCGCTGGTCGTGACCTACGGCAGCAACGAGAAAGAATTTGCGATCGAGAACGGAACCGTAACGGTTTCTTTCCTCCCCGTAGATCAAGATCAATAAGCCCGCACCCCGATAACAACATTTAAAAAATGAAAAAGACACTTTTCCTCAGTGCGGTTCTGGCGCTTGGTGGCATTGCCCAAGCCCAGTTTACCCAAACCTTCGAGAGCGGCGCACGCCCAATCGAAGTAGCCAACTGCTGGTCGTTCAGGAACGTTGGTTTTACCAACCAAGCATCTGAAGTGATCTCAGGCACCTATTCTTCAGAGTCGTTTGGAGCTCCCGGAACTTCGATCTTCGTGAAGACTCCTTGGTTGATCTGGAACAACGGAAACGTGAGCATGAATGCTCGTTTGCGCGCTTTGGGCAACGACAACCAAGGCATCAAAGTCTACTTTATCCCTTACGACGCCATGCAGCCCAACGGCGAAGGCGCTGCCAGCGGATTGGTATACACTTTCGACTTCGCTACTCAAGCGGTTCCCAACGTAACCACCGTTCAGAATTTGAGCTTTGCCGTACCTGCTGCGGTTAAGAATGGTCAGCCTTGGAAGATGTTCGTTACCTTCTACATGGACAACACCAACAAGTTGATCACAGACAACTGGTCGATGCCCGCTATTTACTACAGCGACCCCTTGAACGGATGCCGCCCTTCGACCGCTATTTTGGACGCTGACGGCGATGGTGTTGCCGACAACGACGACGACTTCCCCAACGACCCCAACTTGGCTTATTTGACGTACTATCCCGTCAATGCTGCCGGTTTCGGAACCGTAGCTTATGAAGACTTGTGGCCTGCTAAAGGCGACTACGACTTCAACGACTTGGTGGTCGATTATCAACTTCAAGTGAAGAGCGATGCTCAGAGCCGCGTTCGCTTCGTAGAGGCTGACCTTTATGCCCGCGCCGTAGGAGCAGGTATCAACCACGGTTTCGGTTTCGAAATCGACGGTATGAACCCCGCCTTCATCAGCAACACTACGGGTATGGTCTTGACCGATGGCTACATCAGCTTGGCCGGAAACGGTCTCGAAGCCGGACAGACCAATGCCGTTGTCATTCCTTGGGACAACACCGAGAGCGTTTTGAACCGCGTCGGAGGTGCTTTCCACAACACCGATCCCAACTTCGGCACCGGCACGGCAGACACTGTGCACATCAGCATGGCTTTTGCTTCTCCGTACATCGCCGATGCGTATCTCTACTCAACTGCTCTCAAGCCGTTTATGATCAAGGGACGCAACCGGATGATCGAAATCCACTTGCCAGATCGCGCTCCGACCGACCTCGCAGACTTCAGCTTGTTCGGAACCGGCGACGACGACAGCAATCCAGGTATGGGTCGCTACTACAAGACAAGCAACAACTTGCCTTGGGCACTTGCCCTCCCCGTCGCATTTGACTATCCCATCGAAAAGGTCGACATCTTGAGCGCTCACCTCAACTTTGCCGCATGGGCTCAGAGCGGTGGTGTGATGTTCCCCGATTGGTTCCTCAACCTGCCCGGCTACCGCAACGCAGCCAACATCTACTAAGCCTTTCCAACAACCAACCGATGAGAAACCGCCTCGAAAGGGGCGGTTTTTTTTTGCCTTGTCTGAAGCTATTTTCAAAAGAAGCGCGCCCGATGAAGCCTGCGACAAAAAGCTAAAATGCAATGAATCGAATGCTGCCTTTTGCCGAGGCTCTTTTGACGCTTTTAGTTAAACCACGCCTGCACCTCTTCGAGAGCGAGGGCTGGAATATCGAGCTTATTCTTTTTGCGGTGTCCGTTGAGCTGTTGGTGCACTTGGGTGGGCTTGAGCTCGAGCATATTCTCTGGCCGGCCAAAGAGTTGTACCAGGGCTTCAACCCAGGCCTCTGAGACTCCAAAGCGCTCAAAACCGGCCCCTTGAGGCGCTGTGGCGGCTGTTTCCGGACGCATCTGCGGAAACAGCAAAACCTCTTGAATCGATTCCTGACCGGTGAGGAGCATGGCCAGTCGATCGACCCCAATTCCGAGACCTGCTGTGGGAGGCATGCCGTATTCGAGTGCGCGCAGAAAATCGCCGTCGATAAACATGGCTTCGTCGTCGCCTTTTTGACTCAACTTCATTTGCTCTTCAAAGCGATCTCTTTGATCGACGGGGTCGTTGAGTTCCGAATACGCATTGGCCAGCTCGCGACCGTTCACAATGAGTTCAAAACGCTCGGTATAATCGGGGTCGTCTCTGTGCTTTTTGCACAGGGGGCTCATTTCGATCGGGTAATCGGTAATGAAGGTCGGCGCCACATAACTCTTCTCGCAGCGCTCTCCGAACAAGGTGTCGATCAGCTTGCCCTTGCCCATGTCGGCCGTCGTTTCTATGCCCGACTGGGTGCAAAACGCCCTGATTTCGTCTTCGGTCTTTTTGTGGATGTCGAAGCCTGTGTGTTCGAGGATGGCGTCGCGCATTCGCACCCGGGCAAAGGGCGGCGAAAGGTCGATCGACTTGCCTTCGTATTGCGCGATCGCCGTGCCGTTGACGGCCAAGGCCGTTTGAGCGATGAGATTCTCGGTAAACTCCATCATCCAGCGATAGTCTTTATAGGCCACGTAGATTTCGAGAATCGTAAACTCGGGATTGTGGGTGCGGTCCATGCCCTCGTTTCTGAAATCACGCGCAAATTCAAAGACCCCCTCAAAGCCCCCTACAATCAGCCTTTTGAGATACAACTCGTTGGCGATGCGCAAATAAAGCGGGATGTCGAGGGCGTTGTGATGTGTCACAAACGGGCGTGCCGTGGCACCTCCGGGAATGGGCTGCAACACAGGAGTATCCACTTCGAGATACCCCTTGTCGATAAAATAGGTGCGCATGGCTTGGATCATGCGGCTGCGCTTCAGAAAAACTTCTCGAACCGAGGGGTTTACCACCAAATCGACATAGCGCATTCGATATCTCTGTTCGGGGTCGGTAAATGCGTCGTGCACGGCCCCCAATGCATCGGTTTTGACCACAGGCAAGGGCCTGAGCGTCTTTGAGAGCACTTTGATTTCGCTCGCATAAATAGAGATTTCGCCGGTCTGGGTTCGAAACACCTTGCCTTCGACCCCAATCCAATCGCCAAAGTCGAGCAGCTTTTTGAACACCTCGTTGTAGAATTCGCTCGGGGCGTCTCCGCTGCGGTTCAGTTCGTCTCGGCTGGCGTAAATCTGAATTCGACCGTGTCCGTCGAGCAATTCGGCAAAAGAGGCCTTGCCCATAATCCGACGGTTCATTAATCGACCTGCCAGACGCACGGTTTTGTCCGAATCGATCAGGTCCGGGTTCTCGTGTATTTCCGCGCTGGTGTGTGTTCGCTCGTACGCTGCGGCCGGATAAGGGTCGATGCCTCGTTCGATAAGCTGCAGGCGCGCTTCTCGGCGCAATAATTCTTGTTCGCTGGCCATAATTCCGTCTGATGGGCCGCAAAGATAGCAGGGGCTTAAATGGACTAGCTTTGATGTTTAAAGACGCATTTTTCGAGTTATGATGAACCAACTGATTCTCAGCTTTCCCGACCATCTCGAGCAGTCGCTTGAAGCCGCCGATCGCGCAGCTCAATCATGGAAATTTCCGGCCAGGCGGTTTGAGTCTATTGCCATTTCCGGTCTCGGCGGGTCGGGCATTGGCGGGACCATGGTCGCCGATTGGATTTCAAAAACCGCGCTTGTTCCGGTTTCAGTGAACAAGAACTACGACACGCCCGCATTTGTAGGTCGAAATACTCTTTTTATCGCCTGCAGTTACAGCGGCAATACCGAAGAAACCCTCGAAGCCACGCGACAAGCGGCCTCGACAGGAGCTGAAATCGCTGTGGTGAGCTCGGGCGGCGCTTTGCTCGAAATGGCTCGGAGCCACGCTTGGAATTCGTTTGAGGTTCCTGGGGGCAACCCCCCTCGAAGCATGCTCGGGTGGAATCTTGGTGGGCTGATGCGCTTGCTCGATTTTTATGAGGTCGATGTCCCCGACTATCGAACCGCCTTTGCGGATGCCATTGGTCGGATGAGGCGCGATGTAGAATTAATTCAAAAGAACGCAGCCGTGGCCGCGCATTCTCTGGCGGGGCATTGCACGGTCTTTTACGCCACCGAGGGCATGGGGGGGCTGGCGACCCGGATCCGTCAGCAAATCAACGAGAATGGAAAGATGCTCGGCTGGTCTGCGTCCATTCCCGAAATGAACCACAACGAATTGGTCGGTTGGGCCGGTGGTGACGAGCGTTATGCCGTGGTCTTTATGAGGCACGACCAAGAGCATGCGCGCAATGCCTACCGGGCCGAGCTCAACAAGGCTTTGATTGCACAAAAAACGCCCACTGTGCTCGAATGGAGGGCAGAAGGCGTCGACTTGATTTCACAGAGTTTGAGTATGAGCCACTTTGCAGACTGGGTTTCGCTCGAACTTTCTGAAATCAACAAAGTCGACATCCTCGACATTAAGGTCATCGACGAGCTCAAACAGCGCTTGTCTCAAAAGGAATCATGAATCGAGTGGAGCCCTCTCAGAAGTCTGTTCGGGTGATCGATCTCGGGCGAATCGGTTTTCGGGAGGCGTGGGCCATTCAGAAGTCTCTTTTTGAGGAACTCACCGCTCGAAAGCTCCGCAACCGCACTCTCGAAAGCCCTGAACCGCTTCAGCATTACTTGCTCTTTTGCGAACACCCCCACGTGTTTACACTCGGACGCAGCGGGAAGGCCGAACACCTCTTGGCATCGCCCGAAAAGCTGTCTTCTGAGGGAATCGAAATGATTCCCATCGATCGCGGCGGAGACATTACCTATCACGGTCCCGGACAAATCGTGGGTTATCCGCTGCTCGATCTCGACGGTTTTTTTACCGATATCCACCGCTACCTGCGCCTGCTCGAGGAGACCATTATTCTCAGCCTCGCAGATTTCGGAATTTCTGCGGGCCGCTCGAAAGGCGAAACCGGGGTTTGGCTAGAGCCGGAAACTATGAGAGCGCGTAAAATCTGCGCCATGGGCATCAAAGCTTCTCGATGGGTTACCCTCCACGGATTTGCACTAAACCACGAGGTCAATTTGAAGTATTTTGACTACATTGTGCCCTGCGGAATTCAAGGCAAAGCCGTGGCTTCGATCGACCGAGAACGCTCGGAACCGATTTCTCGAGCCGCCGTGTTGAGCCGAATTCTGCATCACTTTCAAGAACTCTTCGAATGCGAATGCTCCGTGCCCGAAACCTCCTCCGATTTTCACTTGTCTTCAGCCTCACCCTCAGTCTCGGGCTGAGTATTTACCTTTGGGCAAGCGATCGCGTCTACCTGATTAAAGGCGTGCGCGCCACCTATTTGAGGGGAATTTCAAGCCCTGCCATCGACGATTATCCCTTCTGGGATCTGGCCACCGTAGAAACCGGCGCCCCTCAGACTCATTATCGAGCGCATGATTTTGGCCAAACCGCCTTGCCCACCGAATTCCTGAACGAACTCGAAGCCAACAAAACCACTGCTTTTCTGGTGTTTCGATCAGATAGTTTGGTGTTCGAACAATACTGGGACGGCTACAGCGCAGATTCTGCCTCGAATCCGTTTTCAGCTTCGAAGACCATCACCGTGTTGCTCGCCCAAAAGGCCATAGAGCTTGGCATGCTGAAGTCTTGGGATCAATCGGTTCAAGATTTCATCCCCGAATTGAAAGGAATATATGCGAGCGATCTCAAGCTCAAGCATTTGGCCACTATGAGCGCCGGGCTCAACTGGGACGAAGACTATCAAAGTGCATTTACGCTCACAGCTCGCACCTATTATACCTCTCGCCTCGATCGAGACATGCTCAAATACGTCTCCGTGTCTGAGCCCCCGGGCCGGAAATACGAATATCAAAGTGGAAGCACTCAGCTCTTGGCCATGTGCATTCGAAAGGCAGCGGGCCAGAGTTTGAGCGAATTTGCTTCTGAACATTTTTGGAAACCGCTCGGGGCGGAAAATCCCGCCTATTGGCAGCTCGACAGAGCGGGAGGCTCAGAGATTGCGTACTGCTGCTTCAACACAAACGCATCCGACCTCGCGCGATTTGCGCTGCTCGCCGCGAACAATGGGCTTTGGCGGGGGCGGCGAATGCTCGATTCGGCCTTTTTCGAAAGCGCCACAAGCGGCGATTTGGTTCCTCACTACGGCTATTCGTATTGGATTGATTCCGAAGGCAGCGACAACGAAGTGTATTGCATGCGCGGTAAAAACGGACAGTACGCCGCCGTGGTTCCAAAGCACGATTTGGTCTTTGCTCGTCTCGGCTGGACGCAAACCCCTGCGGGCGAAGACCCGCACAGCCCGTTCTTTTTGTCACTTCGCGATCGCGTCATTCAAACTTGGGGAAATGGGAGCCGCTAGCCTTCGATCAATCGAGCTGTCGAAACTGCTGTTTGTAGACATCGAAACCGTGCCCGTCCGCGAGCGCTTTGACGAACTCGACCCCGAGTGGCAAGCCCTTTGGACAGAAAAAACTCGATTTCAACGCAAAGACGAGATCTCGGCATCCGACTATTATCCGCAAAAGGCCGGGGTGATGGCGGAATTCTCGAAAGTCATTTGCATTTGCGCCGGATATTTCGAACGTTCTGAAGGCCATCCCCGCTCGTTTCGCATCAAAGCCTATCGCGCAGAAGATGAGTTCGAATTGCTCTCAGAATTTGCTTCGGACCTCGAACGGATGAGCGATTTCAAGCTCTGCGCCCACAATGGAAAGGAATTCGATTTCCCGTTTCTCGCCAGGCGCATGATGGCCCATCGGGTCGAATTGCCCGCCGCACTTGACCTCGCGGGCCGAAAGCCCTGGGAAGTCCCGTTTTTGGACACCTTGGAGCTTTGGAAATTCGGCGATTTTAAGCACTACACTTCGCTCAAGTTGTTGGCCAAACTCTTCGATCTTCCCTCGCCCAAATCAGACATCGACGGCAGCAAGGTTCAAGAGGTATACTACCGCGAACAGGGGCTCGAACGGATTGTCGAATACTGCATTCAAGATGTATTGTGCCTCGCGCGTCTCTTTGCGGTTTTTCGCGGAGACCGCCCGCTTGAAGAAGACGAATGGAAAAGGGTTTACTAAGGCCGCTTTTGCAGGTCGAACAGCTACAGCTGAGCTTCGATCTGCGAAAACAGCCCGCGATTGACCAAATAGATTTCTCGATTGGGCGCGGAGAGAGCCTCGCGCTCGTAGGAGAATCCGGCTCGGGCAAGTCTCTCTCGGCCTTTGCGTGTATGGGTCTTTTGCCCTCAGAGGTCATTCGCTTGGGCGGTAGGATTTTACTCGACACCGGCTCCGGTCCAATCGATCTGCATCAGCTTTCTGATAACGACTTCAGGCCACTCAGACAGACCAAATTGGCCATGGTTTTTCAAGAACCCATGAGCGCGCTCAACCCCTTGATGAAGTGTGGCGACCAAATTGCCGAAAGCGTCGCGGGCTCGAAAGAAGAACGCCGCGCCCGGGTGCTCGCTGCGCTACGCGAGGTGCAGTTGTTCGAGGCAGAGCGCATGGCCGACTCTTATCCGCACCAACTTTCGGGAGGCCAAAGACAGCGAGTGATGATCGCGATGGCGCTGGTTCGCAACCCCGAGCTCTTGATTTGCGACGAGCCCACCACCGCACTCGACCCCAGTGTGCAAAGAGAAATCCTCGACCTCCTCGGCGAGCTGCGTTCGATCCGCCAGATGTCCCTGCTTTTTATTTCTCACGACCTCTCGCTCGTGGCGCAAATTGCCGACCGCGTCGCCGTGATGAAAAAAGGACGAATTGTCGAGCAAGGCGAGGTCGATGCCCTTTTCAACAGACCAAAAACGGCATACACCAAGGCGCTTTTGCGATGTCGACCGATGATAGGCAGCTCTCTCAAGAGATTGCCCACGGTCGAGGAACTCGAAAATGCACCCGATTTTGTACCAAGGTCTCCACCTGAACCCGAAGTTGGGGCCTTGGCCGCGCACATGCAATCGGTGTCTTTTTCATTCAAACCCGGAAAACCCGTGGTCGAAGGCATCTCGCTCGAGCTATACCGATCAGAAATGCACGGCTTGGTCGGCGAATCGGGCAGCGGAAAAACAACGGTTGGCAAACTTCTCTGCGGATTGTTGCGCCCCCAAAGCGGCCGAATCGATATTTCTTCAACAGCTCGAAAGGCGCCCGGCTCCGGGAGGCTCAGAAGTGTTCAATACGTATTTCAAGATCCCTACAGCTCGCTCAACCCCAAACTCTCCATAGGCGCCGCGTTGACTGAACCCCTGCTCGCCCACCGAATCTGCGACCGGTCTACGGCAGAAGAAAGAGCCGCTTCTTGGCTGCTCAAAACGGGGCTCGAACCCGAAATGGCCAAGCGCTATCCGCACGAGTTTTCGGGTGGGCAACGTCAGCGAATCGTCTTGGCTCGAGCGCTCATTCTCGAACCCGATGTGGTGGTCTTCGACGAAAGCGTGGCCGCGCTTGATGTGTCAATTCAGGCCAAAGTCTTGAACCTCATCAAAGATCTCCAAGCCGAACTCGGTTTTGCCGGGCTGTTTATTTCTCACGACCTCGCCGTGGTCGACTTTTTATGCCGGCAAAGCAGCGTGCTCGAAGCAGGGCGCATCGTTGAATCAGGACTCACTTCTGAGCTGTTTGCTCGCCCCGAACATCCGTACAGCCAAAAATTAGTCCGCGCTGCTCGGGCTTGATATCAACTGCCAATTCAACCCCACAAAGACAATGCGGCCCATCACCGGGCCCCAGATCAAAGTCGCATCAAAGCCCGGTTCAAACGGAGTTTCGGGCGAAACGATGGGTTGTTTTTGTACAAATCCGAGCAAGTTTTCCGCGCCTACATAGGCTTCCCACCGATCGCCAAATCGCTTTTTAACTTGGGCATTCACCACCACAAAGCCCGGAGAATCTTCGACTTTCGACTCGAGTACCGGCGAAATCAAACGCTGGCCACCCCTCCACTGAAGCGCGAGATCAAAGCCCCATTGCTTTCGCGTCTCGTAAAACCAAGCGAGCAATGCTCGATGCCTCGAAACGTAAGGGGTCTGAATTCGACCTTCCGGCCGATCGAGCCAAGGCTCTGAAAACTTATAGGCCAACCGAATGTCCATCTTCCTTTTGATCTGCCATTCAAATTGAACAAGAGTCGAGAGATTGCCCGAACCATTGAGCGCGCGCATCCGAAGCTGGTTGGCGTCCACCTCTCGATCGGCGTAGACCATTTGTTCGAACCAAGTGCCGTAGACATCCACTGAAAGCGTCGCCTTTCGATAGTCGATCTGGAAGTCGCGAACAATGGAGCCCCCCGCATTCCATGCCGATTCCACACTCGAAACCGAAGTGGGCTGCAGTTGCTGACGGTCCCAGGCGACGCTACGACTCGAAGCGAGCATTTCGAAATTCTCTAACCACGGCTGAGCTGCCCTCCAACCCCGACCCGCACTCAACCTGAGCCAAGTCGTTTCCAAGACCTGATATTTTACGTGAACCCGCGGGCTGGCTCTCGTGCCGAGATATCCATGTGCGTCTACCCTCAAACCCATCAGCAGACCCAAACGAGGGTTCGGATTCCATCCCCATTCAGCAAAAAGCCCGTACTCGGTTTCAAGCCAATTCGATTCATAATCAAGGGTATCCAATCGGTTAGACTGCTCCCAAGCGTCTAGATTCGCAGAGGCTCCAAGGCGCCAGTCCTGCTTTGTCCGCTTGTCGTTGATTTCATAGATCGCATTGGTGTACAGCGTACTTTGGACGGCATCGACTCGATTCAAGCCGGCAAAAGCCTTCTGATCGGTCAAGGCACCGCTTATCATAAGGCCGATGCTGCGGTCGCTGCGGTCGTTTTCGGGAAAGAGATACCCGATTTTGCCTGAAAGAGCGACGAGGCGCTGCTGCCTCTCGAGGCCCCACTCCGACTGCGCTGTCTCGGCTTCATCAAACGAAAAATCGGTCTGGCCTCCGCGCTGGACATCTTCCAACACCCGCGCAAAAATCTTTCCTTCCCAGTCTTTGCTCCGGTAGTTCCAACGGTTCAAAAAGTGGATCAGGTGCCCCGAACCTTGGTCGGCAAAGAGATCTCCGTTTCGGTCGAGCGAGCGCGGGTTGACCGAGCCGTGGAGCAGAAGTCCCGATTTCCAGGCTTCTCCCGCCTTAAAGAAGTGCGTGGCGTTCAATTCGCTGCGTCCGGTTTGATTCAGATACGCATTAAAGCGCGTTCCCTCAGCCGTTTCAGGGTCCAGCAATTCGATGTTGAGCTGACCCGTCGTGCTTTCGTGGCCGTAGACCACGCTTCCCGCTCCCTTCGAAAGCTGCATGCTCGAAACCCAGGCTCCGGGAATTTGAGCAAATCCGCGCTTGAGCGAAAGTCCTCTAAAAACGGGCAAAAGTTCGAGCTGTGTCTGCATAAACCGCCCCGACAATCCCAGCAATTCAAGCTCTCGGGTTCCCGAAACCGCATCGGTTATGGAAACGTCGATCGACGGATTGTTCTCGAAACTCTCGCTGAGGTTGCAGCATGCCGCCCGCCGAAGTTCTCGCGCGTTGATTTGCTGCCGAAAATCGAGCGCCTTTGAGTCTATTCGAACGGCATCGACGGCGTCAATAATCTCAATGTCACTTAAAATCGTGCTTGACTTCAGCCGCAACACGAGCTCCGATTCGCCCTTGTAAATCAATTCCGGAGAGCTCGAGCCGACGAAAAGAGCCTTGATTCGATCGCCTTTAACAGCCTTGCTCCAAAGGAACAGACCGTTCGAATCTGTCACCCCGAGCAGCGTATCGTTGACGACAATGGCCGCTTGCGGCACCGCGCTCGAATCTTGTCCGCTGCCATCGTAGACCAGAACTCGGGCGTTCTGAGCGTGTGCGAATACAGAAATTGAACAAAAGGCGAGGATCCAAAGGCCCTTAATCGTGCCCATGCCCCTTGTGGCCAACTTCCTCGGGCTCTTCTCTATACTTGCAGCAGCCGTGAACCTTGGCATAGGCCTCGGCGGGAGCCAGCCCACAGTCGGTGTCGTGGCCCGCGTTCTGAACGAGTTTGTGGATGTCGCTCAGCTTGATCTTTTTGGGATTGTACACCACGAAAAGCTCTTTGGTGTGGACGTCCCAATCAGCCACCACCATTCCTTTGACATCGAGCGCCGTTTCGATGCGCTCTTTACACATTTCGCAGTTGCCCTGAACTTTGAAACGAGATTCTTCGCGATTTTGCGCGCGGAGTGTTGAAGTCGAGGCCAAAAAGCCAAAAAAGACCAAGATTGTTGTGGTCTGGAGGAGATTCGAGATTTTCATGAGAAGTGCTGTGTTAAGCTTTTGTTAACTAAACGATCAAAAGGGCCTTCGCGTTGTGGATCAACGCCAAAACTTCTTAAATCGTCCAGCGCTTCAGCTTGGCCAGTCGCCTCAGCGTTGACAGCGGTGCCGACAGAGGCTGCTTGGGAACACTCTGGTCTCCAGCCTCAAAAATCGGGGCCTTCCGAGTCGGGTTATTCTCGGCCGTGGCCGCTGCCTGCAGGGTTGAACCCTCCGCTTGACTCGAACTTCCCTCGGAATCTTCGCCGCAGCAGTCGTGTCCGCAGTCGTGTTCAGAGTCAGTCGCGTTTAAACATCCGCAACACTGCTCGGAGTCCAGCGACACTCCATCGATCGCCGAATCAAAGACCGCTCCATGCTCCGCACTTTCTGACTCGATTGACGAATCGGCATTCGAGTTCTTCGCAGAACAACAGGCCGACTCTTCGCGAGAGACTTGGGCTTTAGACGCCTCGTCTGCGCAAGCTGAGCCCGTATTCGCCATCCCAAAAAGGGCGAAGACCAGCAAAAAATAGAAAAAGTCGATTTTCTTCGGCACAGTTCAAAGATAAGGGATGGAATCTGCCCCAGTGTTTCGAGCGCTTGGCTCAAACTCAAGCCTATAGATGGGGTTTATCTTTGTGTATGCGCTCACTCATTCTCCGCGCGGCCATTGTGCTCGTCGTCTTCGGCTCGGCACTGGCCTTTGCTTGGATCAAACTGACCCCCGAAGCTCCCTTGCCCGTATTCAACCCGAGCGACGTAAACGAAGAGCTGGTTTCGGCCGAACTTCGAGATATCGGACGCAACCATCGCATCGGGTCTTACGCCTTAAGCGATCAATACGGGCGAACGTTTACCCCCGAAACCTTGGGACGGCGAATTGCTGTGGTCGATTTTTTCTTTGCCACGTGTCCTTCGATCTGCGTAGACATGGCGAGAGAAATGCGCCGGCTTCAAGAGCATTTCGATGAAAACCATTCGATTGTTCTGCTTTCGCACACGGTGATGCCCGATGCCGACAGCACTTCAGTGTTGAAAGCCTACGCTGAAAAACAAAACGCCATCGACGGTAAATGGTATTTTTTGCGCTCTTCTCGCGAGGAAATATACCGGCTGGCGCGCTCGTCTTATCTCGTCGCCCGCGAACCGCTCGAAGGGTCCGAAGACCACGGACTCATCCACACCGAGAGCTTTGTTTTGGTCGATCCTGACCGTCGAATTCGCGGCTATTACGACGGCACTTCGAGCGAATCGGTCGATCAACTCATCAAAGACATCGGGCGCTTGCTTCGCGAATATCCCGAACTCAAGCCGTGAAGCCGATTCTCCGAGTCACTCTGGTCCAAGACGCCCCGATTTGGGAAAAGCCCGAACCAAACCTCGTTCGCTTGGAAAAATTAATTCGTTCGGGGAGCTCTGCAGATTTGATCGTTCTGCCCGAAATGTTCAACAGCGGTTTCAGTATGAGGCCGGCTCTTTTTGCCAGAGAATCGGCAGACCGAACGCTGGAGTGGATGAAGCGGCTTTCGCTCGAAACCGGAGCCGCACTTTGTGGAAGCATCGCCCTGCCGGTAGACGAAAATCGCTTTGCCAATCGACTCTTTTTAGTGCGCGATGGAAACATCGTCTTGACATACGACAAGCGCCATGGTTTTTCTCTTGCGGGCGAACAAGAGGTTTATCAAAGTGGCCATCAATCTGCTTTTTATGATTTGGATGGCTGGAACGTGTCTTTTTTTATCTGTTATGACCTGCGATTCCCCGCTTGGTGCAGGCAAACCGATGCAAAAGGGCGCCCTGCCGATTTAATGGTCTTTCCGGCCAATTGGCCGAGCCGGCGAATCGACGCGTGGTCGAGTCTTCTCAAGGCCAGAGCAATCGAAAACCTATGTTTTGTGGCGGGCGTCAATCGGGTGGGCATCGACGGAAACCAAGTGGAGCACGAGGGCCGGTCTGCAATCTTAGACTATGCGGGAAAAACAATGGTGACACTTTCAGAAAATCCCGGGCTTTTGCACGCTCAAATCGATTTTTCTGCCATGGAACGCTTTCGACAAGCCATGCGCTTTCTCGACGATCGCGACAACTTCAGCGTGCACATTTGATAGAATCAAGAGTTCGTCCCGCATCGAGCTCTTATTCTTTCAAGGGAATCGCGCCTCCGAAATTGGGCTTCCATTCGAGCTCAACTTCCCAATTGGCCTTGAGTTCTATGGCTTCAGTAAAAAGACTCAAGGGTTCGGGCTGCCTTTTCAACGCCCAATCTACAGGATCCCATTGGCCATTGTCATTCTCATCTTCAAAAGCCCTCAAGCGATACGAACCCGGTTCGATCCATGCCAACTTCCACTCCGAAATCGAATCAATCGCCCCTGAAAAGACAAGGCTGCCATCGGGACGGAGCAACTCGGCTCTGGGGTGTTTCGCTCCCTCGGGCACCGAAAATTTTATGTTGAGCTCAGAGCGATCTTCAGCCGTTGGAATCGTGATATCAAATTCCAAACTATCCGATGGTCGGTCGAAGAAATCGAGGCAAACTCCTTGCTCCAAATAGAGTTTATACTTGCCCGGCTTTCCCTCGGGCAGCGAGAGCGCAAACGAGTTCAAAGTCTTTCTGACGGGCCTGTCGCGAAGCGCCAAGGTATCTCCCGCCGCCGACACCCAAGCGATGTGTGCGAGCGAATCAAAGCGAAAAGGCAAACGACCTTCGAATCGAATCTCCGATGGTTTTTGAAGAGCTGGGAACAACTCGATCGCGTAGTTCTGTGGGGGCAAACGACTGCCGCGCGGAGTGATGTTCAAGGTGTCGGTTTCGATTCCACCTTTAGTCAAAACGACTTGAAACGAGTCTAAAGATTCGCCCTTGTAAAAAATGCGCAGCGTGTCTATGGAACCGAGGGTATCGACAGCCCAAATTGAACCTTCATTTTCGGGATAAAATTGAAACCTGCGCACGCCGACTTCTGTTGTTGGAGTAGACAGCGGGATATCCAGCCTCCCTTTGAACTTTTGCCTGGCCGTCTTAAACCTTGCCGCGCCTACCGCCAAGCTTGTTTGCAATCGAATCGCCACCGCACTGTCGGCTTTTTCGGACTCTACGGGATCTAAAACAAAGGCAAAAACCTCTTTGTCGGGATCGTATTTGAAGTCGGAATTTTCATCGAGCCAAGCCGCGACGCGATAAGCCCCCGGGCTCAAAAAATCAGCTAAAAAAACTCCGCGATCGTCGGTGAGGGCATACGAATCGGGCAAGCGACCGTAAATAGAGGAATCGCTCCAAGCCGTATCATTCCGATAAATCATTACCCGAAGTCCCGACACGGGCTCTTTTTTCAGCGCATCCATGGCCGATCCGCGAATTTCCATGGAATCTATTTGCGCTCCGGTCGAAAAAACATATCGAAAACCCTTGAGTGGATTTCCCGCTGTAAAATCGGTCAAGGCCTCGCCAAAGTGAAGCGCATAGGTGGTATTCGGCTTCAGGTTTTCAGGCAATTTGACGATCAACCTCTTCCCGCGAAGCTCGGCCTTGGGTTTTTCAGAAGTGGGGGGAGAAAGAAAAATCTGACGATCGGGGTTTTTTAAGCTGATGTATTCGTCAAACTCAAATTCCACTTGTCGGTCGCCGAAGTTCGTTTTAAAGGGTTCCGGAAAAACCGCTAAAACACTGGGTGCCAATGTGTCTTCAGGCCCTCCTCCGGGGCTTCCGACCGACGCACAACCGGGAGCCAGAAAAACGGACAAGACCGGAATCGCGATCGCGAAAAAGCGTCCAAGAGCTCCAAACCGTGTTAAATGGGAGGTTTTCGCGCCTCGCTCGCTTTGATTATGAAAGGAATCCACTATCATTGTTCTTCGTCTACAAAACTCGAACAAACGAATGCGAAAAAGTCTACTCCCATTATTCTTTGCTCTGGCCCTTGCGCCGATCTCCTCTCTGAGGGCTCAGTATTGCACGGCAGGGCCCAGTTCAACCTTCGATTCCGAAATCGAAGATGTCATCCTCCTCGGCGACAACTTCGGCATTTCCAATCTGGGAACATGCCCGGGCATCGCGGGTGTAGCCAACTACACATCAACAGATTCAGCGGACGTCAGCCTGGGTACTTCGTACAATCTCGTGGTGAAGTTTACGAGCTGTTCGGGCTTTTACTACAGCGGCGTAGGTCAGGCTTGGATCGACTGGAATCAGAACCAAACCTTTGAGGCCGGCGAATCCATCGGTCAGGCGACCTTCCCGAATACTGCCCAGCCTTTTACGGCCAATTTGAGCTTTACCGTTCCGGCCAATGCACTTTTGGGCGAGACTCGGCTGCGCATCATGGACTACGAAGGCGGCACCCTCCCCCTGAGCCCTTGCGCCAACTTTACGTGGGGAGCCGTAGAAGACTACAAAATCGTCGTCACCAATACTCCTCCTCCTTGCCCTAACCCGCCTTTCCCCGCAGTCATCAACATCACTTCGACCAGCGCGACTTTTTACATCGGCGGCAGCGGAATCAACCACAATTTCGAATGGGGGCCCGGCGGATTTATCCAGGGAACCGGAACCACGTTTAGCTCGGTGAACGACACGGTGACCCTTACCGGTTTGAGCCCCAACTCTACCTATTCCATCTACGCACAAAACAACTGCGGTCCGCTAGGCAACTCTCTTTGGGCAGGTCCGACCACCTTCACCACTCTTTGTGCGCCCTACAACGCGCCTTTTGTCGAAGGTTTTGACATTCAATCGACCAATCAGCCCGCGAACTGTTGGGATGTGATCTCGAACGGAGGTGCCACGCAGACGATCGACAATTTCACCTTCTCGGTTGCTCCCGCGAGTGCGCCAAACCACCTGAACTTTTACAACCAATTTGCCAACCATGCTTTCTTAGTCGGTCCGGAATTGGCGGGCTTGGCGAATAATATTTACCAGGTTTCGTTCAAGTTGGCGGGTCAGTTTGGAGATTATTCCATCACCCTAGGTTCGATGAACTCTGTGGGCGACACCACGACCTTCTTCCCCTTGGGCACGTTTACGGCGGTCAACAATACGTACACGAACTATACGGTTTATCTCGCCAACATCCCTGCGGGGCACACCCGCTTGGCGTTCAAGCACGACAGCCAGTTTACGTTTTCGACGGTTTACTTGGACGATTTTGACTATCAACTCGCCCCTGCTTGTATCCCGCCTGTTGGGGTGAACATCAATCCCGGCGCGTTCAGTGCAGACATTTCGTACGTATTCAACGGCGGAGCTCAGGTGAGCTTCGAATGGGGCCCGGTGGGCTTTACACAAGGAACGGGTACCGCGGGCACTTCGGGCGCTTCGCCGATCAGCCTTACCGGTTTGAGCCCGAACACCACCTACGACATCTACCTTCAAGGCAACTGCGGTGCAAACGGAATCAGCCCTTGGGTCGGTCCGTTTACGTTTACCACCAATTGCGCGCCTTTTGCAGCTCCGTACAACGAGAACTTTGATGCCGCAACGCTTTTCCAACCTGTCAATTGCTGGGATGTCGTGAGCAACGGAACAGGCTTTAACGTGGCGACGCAACAGGTGTCGAACAGCAGCTTTGCCGTAAGTCCCGTCTCCGTTCCGAATCACCTCGAATTTTACAATTCGTTCTCGAGCCAAGCGTATTTGATCTCGCCCGAATTGCAGGGCTTGGCGAACAACCTTTACCAAGTGAGTTTCTCGGTTGCCGGTCAATTCACCAACCTCAACATCGAGGTGGGCACGGTCGATCCTTCGGGCGACACTTCGACCTTCCAATCGCTCGGCACAGTTCAGGCACTGAACAACAGCTACAGCAGCCACACCTTTTACATCGTGGGCATTCCCGCAGGCCACAGCCGCTTCGCCTTTAAACACGATGGCAATGCGTTGTTCAATACGCTGTATATCGACGACTTCTCCTTCTCTCTCGCGCCCTCTTGCATTCCGCCCGTCGGAATCAACATCGCCCCTTCGGCCACTTCGGCTCAGGTGGCGTATACTTTTGTGGGCGGGGCGAACGTCAATTTCGAGTGGGGCCCTGTAGGATTCACTCAGGGCACGGGTACCGCGGGTACGGCGAGTTCAAGTCCGCTGACGATCAGCGGCTTGACGTCGAACACCGGCTATGACGTGTACCTCCAAGGCAACTGCGGAGCCAACGGCCTGAGCCCTTGGGTCGGACCGTTTACCTTCTACACCACGTGTTTGCCCGTTTTGGCTCCGTACACCGACAACTTCGATGGGGGCACTTGGGTGAATGGCACCTTGTTTAGCGCCGAAGACTCCGAAATTGACCAGTGTTGGAATGCCAACCCTGAGCCTGACCCGAGCAGTTTTGCCTACGGCTGGAGAGTGCGTCAAGGCCCTGTGGGTTCTTTCGGAACCGGCCCCCTTGCCGACCACACCACAGGCACCGGAAATTATTTGTACACAGAGGCCTCGGGGGGTTCTTCGGGCAACACGGCGAGCTTGACCTCTCCGCAAATCGACATCACCGCTCTGACCTCTGCGCCTCAGCTTTCGTTCTGGTACCACTTCTACGGAACGCAAATCGGCAGCATGAACGTTCAGATCTCCAACAACTTTGGACTGACTTGGACAACTTTATTGACGATTTCGGGTCAGCAACAAACGTCGAGTGCCGCTCCTTGGATCGAGCAAACAGTCGACTTGACCGCCTATCAAAACGACAGCATCTTGATGTTCCGCTTTATCGGAAACAGCCTGGGATGTTGTGCCGGCGACATGGCCATAGACGATTTTAAAGTGGATGTGCTGCCCGCCTGCCCCAATCCGTTCGGCCTGACGGCTTCGAACATTTTGAGCACTTCGGCCACCCTTTCATGGACGAGCAGCGGAACCGGGTTCAATATCGAATACGGTCCTCAAGGATTTAGCCAGGGCACCGGAGCGGGCACATTGATCGCTTCGACCAACGATACGCTCAGCCTCACAGGTCTCACCGCCAATACCTGCTACAGTTATTACGTGCAAAACAACTGCGGCCCGCTCGGCACTTCCGTGTGGGTTGGTCCGTTCAACTTCTGCACGCCTTGCGTCACTGCGAGCATTCCGTACATCCGCGACTTCAACACCTGGCCTCCTTCGTGCTGGGATTTGACCGGCGGCACCCAGACCGCGACGCAGAGCTCAAACGCGATGTACATGAATTTCTGGGGCTGGACCAGCGGAAACTGGGCACGAGCCCGTACCGAGCCGATATTGATCAGCCAAGACGCCATCGTCAGCTTCAAATGGTCGCATCAGTATCAGACCTTCTACCCCAACGACCAATTGTTGTTGATGGCGCGCAACACCGCAACCAACGCGGTCGATACGCTGGTAAACCTCATCGGCTCGGGCTTTACTTCACCGGGTGCCGGAACCACCACCCTCGGAACCTACATCACCGAAACGGTCACCCTCGACCCTACGGCCTACACTGGCCAGACGGTCGTATTCGAGCTGCGCGGCAACTCGGGTTTCGGACCATCGGTTTTTGTAGACGATTTTAAGGTTGATTATGTGCCCGCGTGTCCGAGCCCGACTTTGGTCAACGTAAGCGGGGTAACCAGCTCTTCTGCGAGTATTTCTTGGACGAACGGAACCGCCGGAGCCAGCTCGTGGATTATCGAATACGGACCTACCGGATTCCAGCCCGGCGCCGGAACTTCGGTAAGCGTCGCCACCAACCCGGCCACCCTCACCGGTTTGATGTCTTCGACAACCTATAATGCTTTCGTCTACGAAGTCTGCCCGAACGGACTGGACACGGGCAATGCCGTGGGTCCGGTGAGCTTCACCACATTGTGCGCCGCGTACACAACGCCTTATCTGCAGAGCTTTACCGGCACCGCAGCCGGATTGCTCGGAACGCAACCCACTCCCTTGACCCTTGCGAACTGCTGGCGGTTGGGAGCCTCTACTTCGGGCTTGCGCTGGGAAACCGAAGACGCCACCGGAGCAAACGAGAACTCTTTGGCCACAGGACCATTCTTCGACAATACCACTCCGAGCACTGCGGGCGGTTTATACCTCTACCTCGAAACCTCTTCGGGGCTTACGGGAGACCGTGCGTTTGTCACTTCTCCGGAGTTTAACCTCGCCGGTTTGACGACGCCCGAGTTGAGCTTCTATTACCACATGTACGGTGCCACGGTCGACACCTTGAGGGTAGATGTCTTTAACAACGGCGTTTGGGATTTGAACGTCTGGTCCATTTTTGGACAGCAACAAACGGCGGGTTCTTCGCCTTGGACGCTCGCTTCGGTGCCTCTTGCGGGCTACACCGGCAATGTGGTAGTGCGCTTCATGGGGCGCCGAGGAACCAGCTTTACGGGTGATATTTCGCTCGATGATATCCGCGTAGACAACGCTCCTGCTTGTCCTGCGCCCACGATGCTCACTGCGGCCAACATCACCACCAACACGGCGAACTTGAGCTGGACGGCGGGCAATGCGGGCGCCGCGAACTGGATTGTCGAATACGGTGCCCCGGGCTTCTCGCTCGGAACCGGAACGACTGTTCCTTCGACGGCAACCACCCTCAGTTTGACCGGCCTGAACGCCTCGAGCAACTACTGTTATTATGTGTACGAAGTATGCGTAGGCGGCTTGGACACGAGTTTGGCGACCGGTCCTTTCTGCTTCGCGACGACCTGCGGTTCGGCCTCGATTCCTTACCTGCGCGATTTCAACACTTGGCCTCCAAACTGCTGGAATATGACCGGCGGAACGTACAATTGGATTCAGCATTCGAGCGGACAGTATGCCGAATCGTCTTTCTGGAATCAAACTTCCGGCAACTACTCGATCATGACTTCCGAACCGATCTTGATTAGCCAAGCCGCGGATTTGAGCTTCGAATGGTCTCATTTGTACAGCACCTTCTATCCGAACGATCAGCTCTTGGTGATGATCCGCACGGCGGGCACGACGAACTGGGACACCTTGTTCGATTTGATCGGGCCGGGCTTCAGCTCTCCGGGGGCTGCCAATACGGCGCCGGGAACTTTCGTACTCGCCGATACCGCGCTTCCCGTGATGTACATCGGGCAGACTGTAGAGGTTCAATTCAGAGGCAACTCCGACTTCGGCCCGAATGTGTATGTCGACAACTTTAAGATCGATACCACAAGCGGAGGACCTGCGATTTGTCTCCCAGCGACCGCCCTCAACGCGACTTCTCAAATTTGCAGCACCGCTGTGGCCACTTGGAATAGCTCAGCAGGCGCAGTCAGTACGATTCAGTACGGACCTGCAGGCTTTGTGCCTGGAACGGGAACCATCGTTGCCGGTGTGAGCAGTCCATACACCC
Source organism: Schleiferiaceae bacterium (assembly GCA_041739275.1). GTDB lineage: Bacteria > Bacteroidota > Bacteroidia > Flavobacteriales > Schleiferiaceae > WGMI01. The sequence continues at coordinate 71,074 of JBGSOF010000004.1, forward strand.
TCAACGGATTGAGCCCCAATACGGCCTACGACTTCTGGATCTTGAACAGTTGTTCGAACGGCACCATAAGCAGCTATGCAGGACCGTATACCTTCACAACCGCCGCAGGTCCGCTCCCGAACATTGTGGTCTCTTCGAGCCAAACGGCAACCAATGCGACCACGGGCGAAGTGACTTTCGTGACCACAGGAAGCACAGGTGCCACTCAGTACTTGTGGGACTTTGGCAACGGCAACAGCAGCACACAGGCCAACCCCGTAGCGATCTATACACAGAACGGCGTGTACACCGTCACCTTGCAAATGAGCAACGGTTGCGGCAGTGTCGACACCACTTTTGCGGTGAACGTATCGGGCATTAGCCTCGGAGAACTCGCTGTCGGACGGAGCTTGAATCTCTATCCGAACCCAACTGCCGGCAAGCTTTTGGTGTCGTTCAGCGACCTCAACGGAGCGACCTACGAACTCGAACTCCTCGATGCCACAGGGCGTCGCATTGAGTCTCGCGCTCTGGGCTTCCGCAAGGGCGAAGTCCGCGAAACGTTTGAGCTGGGAGCCCTGCCCAAAGGGGTTTACCTCTTGCGCCTGAGCTCGGACGGTCGCCACGCCACCCGCAGGGTCATGCGCGACTGAGCATGGTATCATCAAAGTAAAAGAGGGGCTTCGGCCCCTTTTTTTATATGTCCAGGTCGCACGCCAATCCGCGGATGCCAATGTCTGCAGCGCCCGCGGTTCTCAGCGCAGAGACACAGGCCTCAAGAGTGGCGCCGGTCGTAATCATGTCGTCGACCAACACATATTGAACGTCAGGCCTTGCCTTGTTCGAACAGGCGTATTGATCGGCTGCATTCTTGGTTCTGCCCAGAGAGTCGAGTTTGGTCTGAGAGCCTGCTTCCTGAGCTCGATATAGAAGTTCGAGGTCCAAATCCCAACCTGTGATATCGGCCAAACCCCTCGCGATCTGCTCGCTTTGATTAAACCCTCGCGCGACGAGCTTTTTTGGATGAAGCGGCACGGGAACAATCACTCGGGCCGCAGAACTCAGGCGTTCTTCTCGTTTTTCAGAGAGCGCAAATTGTCTTCCCAATTGAAAAGCGAGCTCTTTTCCACCTCCGTATTTGATGCGATGCAAGATTCGTTGAACGATGCCGCCCTCAGAGAATTTTAAGTAGGCCCTGGCCTCCGAACACTCGAAACGCCGGCGCAGCATGCGCTCCAACGAATGGGTTAGGCTCGCACCCGTGGCCAAGGGCAAGCTCATGGAACAGACGGCGCACAAATGTGTTTTCGGGTCGTTCAAAATATGAGCGCATCCCAAACACTGAATTGGTGAAAAAGCCGTTAAAAAGACACTCGGCGCGTGTACGTTCGACTTCATTTGAAAAAATTATATTTGTAAGTAAATCAATTCGCAGACAAAAATGCAAGAAAATTCGCCCAAAAAAGACAATCGCGGCCTTATCGCCATTCTTCTTCTCCTCTTGGTCGTAGCCGTTCTCGGATGGTTCTACGCCAATTCGCGAAAAGAAGCAGAGCTTTTGGAAAAGGGCAAAGAGCAACTCGTTGCCGAATTGAGAGATCTCATGGGTCAATACGACCAACTTGAGCTCGCCAACGATAGTTTGATTGATGTGGCAGATGGCGAACGTTCAAAACTCAATGCCGCCATTGACTCCATCATGGCCTTGCGCAGCGGAGACCTCAGCAAGCTCGACAAGTACAAAAACGAAGTCTATCAGCTCAAAGTGCAGAACAAAAAGCTGATGGTTCAACTCGATTCCATGTCGAATCGAATCACCAATCTCCAAAAGGAAGTAGAGGTGGTGACCGAATCGCTGCAGCAGGAAAAAGCGCGAGGAAAGAGCCTTGACGAAACCAATCAAAACCTGCAACAAGCTGTTTCAAAAGGAAGTGCCCTCACGGCCAGCGGCATTCGAGCCAATGCCATCAAAAGGTGGAAGAGCGGTAAGGAAACAGACACCGAGAAGTCGAGCAGAGCCGACGAAGTGCGCGTATGCTTTACACTGAACAAGAACGTCTTGGCCCCCAAGGGCGAACGCACCGTGTTTTTGAGGGTCATCACTCCGGTAAACACGGTGGTGTCGATGCCCGACGGTGCGCAAAACTCTTTCGATGCAAACGGAAGCCCTCTGCTCTATTCAACCAAAAAAGTGGTTTGGTTCGAAAATGAGGCTCAGGAAATTTGTATGTACGTGAGCCGAAGCGATTTCGAAGACGGAGTGTACAGCATTGAGCTCTACACCGAAGGCTACAGCTTGGGAACCGCTCAATTCGAGCTCGACTAAAAAACAGCCTTTAGTTGAACGCTGCCGTTGTGAACGGCGGGCGAATCGCTTGCATATCGGCCTTCGTATCGGAGGTCGAGTTGTAAAAAAGAAAGCAGTCTTTGGCTGTAAACCAGAGACCAAAGCAGATTCGACCCGGGCTGAAGACCTTCGAGCATGGCATAGCCGAGCGGCGACAACGCGCTTCCACTAAAGTTGTTGCTGACCCGACTCACCGATGCGTTCAAACTGGCGCGCTCTGATCGCGTGTGAATAAATTCCAAGCCAATCCTCCAACTGTCGAGGCTTTCGGGCTGCTCATTCTCAGAATCGGCCGAGCGCAAACCAAGCCTCACTGAAGACTTCCATCGATCTGAAAACTGATAAGCGGGATTCAGCTCAACTTTGGGTCCTTGGAACGCGTAGTTTCTCGAAGCGGCGTTGGTGTTGGCGCGGCTGATGCGATCCCAACCGGCCTGGACGAGGTAGCTCAGCCGATCGTTCGGAGCCAACCTCAGGTTTGCCTCGTGCATCCGAGTGGAGGTCTGTTCGAGCCCGAAGTTGGTCAGCGTTCGCTCTTGACCTGTTTGAAAGTGATAATCAGCACCGAAATCGAGTCTGCTGCGGTTGTAAAAAAGACTCAAGCGGTCGAGGCGGTTGCGCCCGAGCAAGAGGGAGTCTTTGCTGTTGCGAAACGGATTCAGCGCATTGAGCTCATCGCCTGCGACAGAGCGCTCGCTGGCAGACGCATACCAACGCATGTCAAAGCGAGACCAAAGCGGGCGAGTTCCGGCAGCCGCCCATTTTCCGGGAGACCAATTCAGCGTATGCGACCAAAGCGTTTGCGCAGCACGCAAAAAACCTTCGGCGGGAACAAGACCCCTGGCATAATTTGCCTGATCGGCAAAACGAGCGGGTTCAAACTCCTCGAGCTCTTCGAGACCGTTGTCGTTATAGTCGATCCACGTATGGGTGCCTGTTCCATCGGGTACGCGAATAAAAACCGGATTGCGAATGGGTTCGCCCGCCGTGAGCGCCTCGTACAAAACGCTCCAATCAAACGCTCGTTTCCAGAATGTCCCCGCCGCCGACCACCGTGCAGTCAAAGTAGAATTCGCCGATTTGCCCGCGGGCTCCAAGCTGCGGTATTGAAGCGACCACTGGGTTCTAAAGTCTTGGTTGGGATGGTACAGACCCACAGTCCTTGCCCCATACGACAGCGATTGCCGTTGAAGTTCCCCCGTTCGAACGCTGTCTTCAGAGCGAGCGAACATCCCCATTCTCACGAACCGCAGGGTGGAGTCTCCAGTCTCTGTAAACGCTTCGGCCTCGTGGAATGCATAACTTCTTTCGGAAATCAACTTCCCTGTCTGCCTGCGATTGGACTCGCCTTGTGCCAGCAATCCCACATTCCAATCCGGAGAAAGCCGGTGTTTCCAATCTGTTTGATAACGCGCGAATTGAGCAAGAGAGGCACTGTCGCGATTCATGAGGAACGAAGCGGTGCCGCGCACTCTGTCTCGTCCGAAATCCCAATCAAACGCAGCGCTCGGGCGAAAGCCCAGATAATCTGAACCCGAATTCAAGACTTCGAAACCAAAGCCCAAAGACTTTTCGGCCTTCGGTCGAAGCTGCGCATTCATCCCCAAGAGTGCCAGCTCGCGGTTCTCGGAGCTGATGTTCCAATCGCGCGCGAACTCGAGATTTCGAATGCGCTCGACGGTTCGGAAATAGGCGTCGTTGTATTGAACGTCGGTCCTTACCGACCAGTTCTGGCTCAGGCTGCGGTTCCATTTGAGCCCTGCCGCCCAACCCAAATCGTTTTCTCGATCGAGCTGAGAAAAGCGATTCGCGACATTTCTGCTCAGGGCCGCTTCGATTTCGAGCCGGTCTTGTTGGGTATCGACTGCGCTGAACCGTACATCGAGAACCTGGAGCATGGTGGGCAAACTGGCAGGCCTGACCGGTTCGTGCGTTCCCGCCGGAACCCCCGCCACAGGTTCGACCCAGCGATAGACCACTCCCGACGCCAATCGCCTGTCGGGCAGGTAATTGCCCTTACCGGCGCCGACCTCTGTAAACGTAGCGGTGTAGGCTTCACTCTCCACCCCATCGATAAAAACCAAGACTGAATCGTAGCCTAAACTATCGGTCAGCTGATAGCGAATTTCGCCATCTACCCCGCTGGCCGCTTGAATGGTACTGATACCCAAGGCTCCCGCTCGATCTCCTGCTTGGGCCAAACGCGCGCGATCTGCGTCGCTGAGATCGCTGCTCAATGGGCGATTGGGGTCGTCTTGCTCTGAATAAGCAGAGATTTCGATTCGCTTTCCCGCGTTCTCCAAAAAGGAACGGGTATAAAAGGCCGATCTCAAATAATTCTGATCGGTGTACTGAAATTCGACCACGATGCGGTTTTCTCTTCGAATCGGCCTGAGGTTTGTAAAGCGAAGCTCGCTTGTAAGCGGATCGATGATGTAATCTCGGTCGCCCCCTCTTTCGAGCAACACCCCATCGATATAAACCCGTTCTGAACCCGAAATCAAGCGAATCGATCGCTCCCCGCCCGCTCCCGTTAAAACATATGGCCCCTGATTGCCTTCGAGTCCAAAAAACGACATCCGCCGAAAGCGCCCCCGCGCCAATGCTCCCGAAAGCAGAACTCCGTATTTGGAATTCCCCGATTTCTTTTCAAAATCAATCAGTCCGCCGGTGACGCGTTTTTCAAAATTCAAAAAGCGCGCATCCGAGCGACTCAGGTCTAGGTCTCCCGCTCGAATCCGCCCGAACTCCGGATTTCGAAGCTCGATGTACAGCTGATCGTATTCTCGAAGAGATTGAGCCACTCCCGAACCCGGATTGGGCAAGCTGTTTTCGGCGATCACCGCTTCGAGGCGTGTCGCATTGCCCAAAGAACCGCTGAGTTGGAGGTTGAGACTCGAATTCAAGACCGCGTTTTGCGCATTGCCGACGCTCAGAGTTCGGCTGAGCGATCCGCTTCGATTCAGCCCTTCTAAAGGGTCTGTCGATTCGGTTTCTTCGAGAAACGGGCCCTCGGTCTTCAACTCGGCAACGCCAAAATCAGACAGCGGACGCAGTTCGACCGGACGAAAAAAATCGACGCTCAAACTTTTATACAATACGAGTACGCTGTCTCGAGCACCCTCCTTCAACACCAGCCCACGGGCATTGGGAAGTGGGGTATATTCGGCCGCTTTAAGGGTATCTAAACCTATAATAACTTTAAGATCAGGGAAGTAAATGGTTCGGTCTCCCAGCAAAAGAGTGTCTGAGCCCTGAGGGAAACGCGCGCGCTCCTGAGCCATTAATCGCGCATTTGCCCACGCGAACAAAATAAAAAATCCGGCGGTTCGGATCGAGCCGTTCACTTTCAATGCTGCGTAATTAACCCCTTTGCGGGCATAAACGTATGCAGATGTACCTTCGGATGCGTGAAAATTGCTTCGTACAACGTAAACGGAATTCGCTCTGCTCTCAACAAAGGCCTCGGACTTTGGATTGAACAAGAGCGTCCCGATGTGCTTTGTTTCCAAGAGATCAAAGCCGAGAAAGAGCAAGTCGACACTTCTCTTTTTGATCATCTGGGGTATCGTCACTATTGGCATTCTGCCGAGAAAAAGGGCTACAGCGGAGTTGCCGTGCTCTGTGCTTTTGAACCCGAGGCCGTGGTGATTGGAACCGGCTTGGAGTATATCGACCGCGAAGGGCGGGTGCTCCGAGTAGATTACCAAGGGAGGAGCTACTACAGTGTCTATTTTCCGTCGGGCAGTAGCGGGGACGAGCGCCAGACTGTTAAAATGCGCTTCTTACAAGACATTGCCGCGTTTTTTCAAAGGGAAGCCTCGGGCGGCCGAGCGCTTGTTATTTGCGGAGATTTCAATATTTGCCACCGCGCCATCGATATACACGATCCCATTCGAAATGCGGGAGTTTCAGGCTTTTTGCCCGAAGAACGCGAATGGATGGATTCGTTCTTTGCCCTCGGCTTTATCGACGGCTTTCGATGTCTGGTTTCAGAGCCTCATCAGTATTCGTGGTGGAGCTACAGAGCCAATGCGCGCAACAACAACAAGGGCTGGAGAATCGATTACACCGTTTTGAGCGCGAGTCTCGAAGCGCGAATTCGATCGGCTTCCATTCAGCCCTTTGCGGTACATTCCGACCACTGCCCGGTCTTGATTGAGCTGAGCGACGAACCGAGCCAATAACAAGGCTCTATTTTTTCTTAAAACAAACTTTGCCGATGATTCGCCTCTCCCCATTTTCCGCCCTGCTGCTCTCAGGGCTGTTGAGTTCGTGTGTCGGAATGAAGGTCCACAAAGACCTACAGGCAAAATACGACGCGCTCGAAGCCTCGAATTTAGAAAACCTCAGGCAGCGCCAAGATTGCAAAGACGCCCTTGAAACGGCAGAGCGCAAACTCTTGGAGCACACCCAAGAGCGCGACCGCCTGGCGTCGGATACGACCCGCATGGGACGCGATTTAAAGAGGCTGGAGAAAAACTATGCCGACTTAAACAAGTCGTACGATTTTCTGCTCGACAACAACAATACGCTGCTTGCCAGCAATGCGCGCGAAAACCGAGCCATGCTCGAGCGTTTAAAAGATTTGGACGAAGCGCTGCAAGACAAACAAGATTCGCTTTTGCAGGAGCGGGAATCGTTCGAGAAAGTTCGAAAGCAGCTCTCTGATCGCGAGTTGCGCATCGACGAGCTCGAACGCCTGATCGGGCGTCAAGATTCGGCCATTTCGGCCGTTTACGGTCGAATTTCTTCAGCGCTCAAGGCGTACGAGGGAAAGGGGCTCAGCGTGGTCGAGCGCGATGGCAAAGTCTTTGTTTCCATGCAAAACAGCCTGTTGTTTCCCTCCGGCAGTTGGACGGTCAACGAAGCCGGAGCCATCGCCTTGCGTCAGCTGCGCGAAGTGCTGGCCTCAGAAACCGATCTCTTTGTTTTTGTAGAGGGACATACCGACAACGACCCTTATTTGGGAAAGGGAACCGTGGCCGACAACTGGGACCTCTCCGTTTTGCGGGCGACTTCGATTGTGCGCATCCTCACAATTGAGGGCGGTGTTGACCCCAAGCGACTCACGGCCGCCGGAAAAGGCGAATTCGACCCGATACGCCCCAACGACAGCCCCTCGAACAAAGCCTTGAATCGGCGAACCGAGATTATTGTGGCCCCGGACTTTGCCGAATTGGCAGACCTCCTCGACGAAATGAATGCCTTGGCTCCTTCGAAAACTCAGTAAACTCAGAGCTCTCTGTATTCCGAACTCTTGGGAATTTCGTCGAATTTCAGGGCCCAGTCTTCGGGAATAGAACCCAGTTTTCGCGTTTTTAAATCGATCCACGCACCCTCGACTTCGAGCTCGGCACAGAGTTCGCCGCCCCGCAAAAAGCGGTGCATAAATGCAAAGCGGCTGCCTCGGTCTCTGGAGCCTCTCAGAGAAAATTCAATGAGTACCGAGTCGCCAAAGTGCAATTCGCGTCGAAAAGAACAGCTTTCTTTAAAGAGCACCGGCGCCAAAGATGCGCGCTGCATGCTCGCCATGTCGATGCCCAGGCGTTGGAGTGCCTCGGTGCGCTGAGTGGCGCATAAATCGTAATAGACCGTGTGTCGAACGTGCCCCACCGGGTCGAGGTCGGACCAGCGAAAACGGGCTTCAAATTGAAAGAGACTTTTGGGAGACTGTTCCATAGGGTTCTAGTCGATTCGCCTGGCGCGAACCAAGACCTCGTCTCCATTCAAGAGCGTGACCTCAGCTCGGTCAAACCCAATGCGGTCAGACATTTCGAGCGCTTTGAAGAACTCTTGTTCCCATTCGAGGAGTTCGCAGTCCATTTCGGTGTTGACCCGCTCGCTGATTCGAATTCCCTTGACAAACGAATCGAAGAGCTGAATTTGGGCGCTGAATTCATTGCATCCGCCGCGTCCGTGCATCATTCCGGTTCGTTGGTTGATCTCAAAAAAGAGATTCGCCATTCGGTCTATCGGTCGTCCGTTGAGTTCGACCAGACCCCAGGAATCGTTGATGACCCCATCGAGTTTTTGCACCGGGTGACGGGCGATTTCGCGCACCATGACGTATCGAATAGACGAACCGTCGGCCGGAGGATGGTCAATTTTTTCGCTCCGCACTTCCATTTCTACGGCAAAGTTCGAATCGTACTCAAAACCCGAAATTCCCGTGTAGAGCAAAGACCATTGTCCCGAAGCCATATTCTGATACACGAGGCACTCCATGGGCCCTACGCCCACACACGCCTGTTTGAGGTCTGAAACCAACCATCGAGCGGTGCCCGCAGAATCGTTCACGCCTGTGCTTTTTGGGGTCGAACAGCTCAAAAAGGAAATCGGGAGCAGGGCCAAAATCAGTCTCTGCCTCATGGGTTCTGACTCAGTTCAAAGAGCTGCGCGGGTTTGTGGAGCACCCCCTTTTGTTTTTCGTCCAAGGGAGTGATGAGGTTCTCTTTCAACACCTTTTTCCTGAAATTTCGCTTGTCGAGCTTTCGGTCGAGAATGCTTTCGTAAAGCGCCTGTAACTGACTCAAGGTGAACTTTTCAGGCAAGAGCTCAAACCCCACTTTTCGATTCTCGAAGTCTGATCGGAGCATTTCTATGGCATCTTCCATAATGGAATTGTGATCGAACGCCAATTCGGGCAAAGAAGAAATGTCTTGCCAAAAAACCCGGGATGCAAAAGACGAAGCCTCGGGTTTAAAATCAGCCATGCGGATAAATGCGTAATAACCAATCGTAATGACCCGAGCCTGTGGCTGTTCGCGATACGAGCTCAACCAGTCTAAGTCTTTGACATCGCCCACCCGCCCCGGGTCTCCAAAGGCCTTGAATTGCTTCAAAAAAATCCCCTCGAGAGAAGTAAGTTCCTTTAGCACTCTACTCGCGGCATTGTCGAGGCTTTCGTCTTCGCGAACCAAGTCTCCGGGCAAAGCGGTTTTGATGCGCAAATCGCCTCGCTCTCTCTTGCGCTCAATGAGCAATACGCGCAGTTTTGAGCGGTCGAAACCAAAGACAACACAGTCTACAGATACGTGTGGATTGAGCGTGGGATGCATTGTGTGAAGATAGTGTGCGAAAATTGATGGCGCATTTTCTCAAACGTTTGGGCAAGCCGCGCGCCCTCTTTTGAAGTCTTAACTTTGCGCCGTGACCATCGAAGTACTCAAATCCAAAATTCATCGGGTTCGCGTAACCGACGCCGAACTGCACTACATCGGGAGCATCACCATCGATGTGGCCCTGATGGATGCCTCGGGATTGATTCCGGGCGAAAAAGTAAGCGTCGTGAACATTCACAATGGCGAACGCCTCGACACCTACGTCATTCCCGGGGCGCGGGGCAGCGGCGAAATCGTGCTCAACGGCCCTGCCGCGCGCAGGGTGCAGAAGGGCGACTTGGTGATCGTGCTCTCGTATGCCCAAATGACTTTAGAAGAAGCCAAGGCGCATCAGCCGTCGATTATTTTTCCGGACGAGCACACCAATTTGCTTTGAGCGCGCTCGACCCACGGCTTGTTCGGACCCTTCGTTATTTGCTGTTCGTAGGCTTAGGCGTCGGGCTTCTCTTTCTCGCGTTCAAAGAGACGAAGCCCCAAGAGCTTTGGGAGGTTATTCAAAAGGCCGACTTCAGCTTTATCCTCATTTCTATGGCGATGGGTTTCATTGCATACATCGCTCGCGGCCTTCGGTGGTTGCTCTTGATGGACACTCTGGGGTACAAAGCGCGTCCTTGGTCGTCCATTCACAGTGTTTCGATCGGCTACTTTGCCAATATGGCGGTTCCGAGAGCGGGCGAAGTGGCGCGCTGCACCACCCTGAGCGGGCTCGAGAAAATTCCCGTTGCCAAGCTCTTTGGCACGGTGATCGTCGAACGCGGAATCGATTTGATTTTATTGTTGTCGATGTTAGGGCTCGCGTTCGCCACCTCTTTCTCGAATCTACAGGCCTTTTTTGATCAGGCTTTGCAAGGTGATGCAGGCGAGGCCAACGGAGGCGGCGGCAGTTTGATTCCGTGGATCGCCGTGGGCATTCTCGCCTTGATCGCCCTTGTTTTCGTCCTCCGTAAGCGCATAGGTTCTTTGCCTATATTCGACAAAATCAGACACTTAGGCAGAGAAGTTGGCGAAGGGATCGGCTCTGTGCTCCGAATGCCTAAAAAACTGCTCTTCATATTTTACACCTTGGTGATTTGGGGCATGTATTACGGGATGGTTCACATCTGCATCTACGCATTGGCCGAAACCGCCCAACTTTCGATGGCCGACACCTTGTTTGTGATGGTGGCCGCGGGCATGGGGATGGTCGTGCCTGTGCCGGGAGGAGTCGGAGCCTATCACTATTTAGTGGTGTTGAGCATGGGGCTGCTCGGAATCGATTCGTCGGTCGCGCTGGGCTTTGCCACCTTGGTTCACAGTGGACAAGCCGTGATGGGCATTGCCGCCGGGCTGGCCGCATTGATTTATATTTCGCTCTCTAAACGAAGAACGCCCGTACTCGAATGAATGCCTTAGAAATCGTAGAAAAAAAGGTTCTCGAAACCCTTGAACTCCAGCGCCGCCGCGCCATGTGGGCGTTTCAAAAACACGCGGTCGCCCTTGCAGTTTTCGGAGATTCTCAGCTCTCGAACCATGCGATCGATCGAATCAATGCCATGGCAGACTCGGGAGATCGGCTCATCGTTCTGAGCACGGATTCGAGCGTGCTTTTGAGCCTCGCTTCTCTGCATCATGTGAGCGTTGTTTGTCTCGTCGATCGCTCAGAGCTCAATCGGCTTGTCGGCGAACTTGCACCCGATGTGGTGCTCAGCGCGCCGGGCTTTGTCGAGCCGGAGGTTCCCGAATCGACGGTGTTGATTCGAATGGCCTGATCGGTCTCGCACCTTGGCTAAAACCAAAACCCGATTCGTTTGCCAGAACTGCGGCAGCGCACAAAGTCAGTGGATGGGTCAATGTCCACGGTGTGCGAGCTGGAACAGCCTCGTCGAAGAATTGGTTCCGACGGCTCCTGCGCGCGGAACTGCGGCGCGGAACACTGCTTCGGGCGCCGTGCGATTGTCTGAGGTCACCTCTGCAAAAAACACACGCATCCTCCTTGTAGACAATGAGTTAAATCGGGTTCTTGGAGGCGGTCTCGTGCCGGGCAGCGCCGTTTTACTCGGGGGCGAACCGGGCATCGGCAAATCGACTTTGATGCTTCAACTCGCGCTCGAGATGGGCTCGGAAAGCGTGCTGTACGTCTGTGGCGAAGAAAGCCCCGAACAAGTGAAAATGCGCGCCGAAAGGTTGAGAGGTCCGGGACTCGAACTCCACCTTTTGCCCGAAACCGATACGACGGCCATTCTCGGTCAAACTGAAAAAATCGAACCGAAACTGCTCATCGTCGATTCGATTCAAACACTGTACAACCCTCAGCTCGATTCGGCTCCCGGAACGGTGGGGCAAATTCGCGAATCGGCTCATGAGCTCATCCGACACTGCAAAGCACGAGCGATTCCGCTGATTTTGATCGGGCACATCACCAAAGAAGGGGCGATTGCGGGGCCGAAATTGCTCGAACACATGGTGGACGTGGTCTTGCAATTCGAAGGAGACCGAAACCACGTGTATCGACTGCTTCGGGCTCAAAAAAACCGCTTTGGTTCGACTTCCGAAATAGGGATTTACGAAATGCGCGGAGATGGCCTGCAATCTGTGCTCGACCCGTCTCAGCTCTTGATCGAAGAGCGCGACGAACACCTCAGCGGTACCGCCTTGGGCGTGATTGCCGAAGGGGCTCGACCCATATTGATCGAAACTCAAGCCTTGGTCGGGAGCGCCGTCTACGGCACGCCCCAACGCAGCTCGACCGGATTCGACGGCCGGCGCCTGAACATGCTCTTGGCCGTGCTCGAAAAGCGCTGTGGCTTTCGATTGGGCTCGAAAGACGTGTTTTTGAACATCGCGGGGGGTCTGAGAATCGACGACCCCGCCGCGGACCTTGCCGTTGCAGCAGCCATTTTGAGTTCCAACGAAGACTTGCCCATTTCGAGGCGATATGCGCTGATTGGCGAAATTGGTCTCGGGGGCGAAATTCGAAGTGTGAGCCACCTCAATCAAAGGTTGTCGGAGCTCGAACGGCTGGGCTATCAAAAGGCCTTCATTTCTTCGAACAACAAGATGGAAGGCATAAAGTCTTCGATTGAGTGTGTGCGCGAAGGCCGAATCGATCGCATTCTCGAAAGGCTGTTCAGCTAGGTGAAGAATGGTATTTTCGCGCCCTAAGTTTTGAATGTGATGAAACCTCTACCGCTCGCACTCTTTCTCGGCCTGTTGTTTTCGGGTTCGATCTATGCCCAAGACCTCACCAAAGAAGCCAAAAGACTTCAAGATTCGAGCAAAGTGGCGCTTGCGCGCCTCGGAACTGTCGAAAAACCCTTTTGGGACAAGGGAGCCTCAGGCAATCTTTTGGTAAACCAGTCCAGTTTGTCGAATTGGCAAGCCGGGGGTCAAAGCTCGTTGAGCGGGGCGGTGAACTTGAGTTTTTACGCCAATCACTACAGCAAACACTGGCGTTGGGCCAACCGCCTCGACTTGGGCTATGGCCGTCAGTGGCAATCGGGGCTGGATGTAAAAACAGACGACCGAATCGAGCTCAATTCTCGCATCGACCGGCTCTTGAGCAAAAACTGGAGCCTCTCGGCCAACCTCACCTTTCGAACACAGTTTACCGAGGGTTTTGAAAAGCCCGAAGACACCGTGGCGATCTCTGACTTTTTAGCCCCGGCCTACACCCTTGCGGGGCTGGGTTTTACGTACAGCCCAAGCAGCTCGTTTAGCGTATTTCTCTCTCCGGCAACCGTCAAGCACACTTTTGTCAATGTGCAGAGGCTTGCCGATGCGGGCGCCTACGGCCTCGACGGGGCGGATTTCGACTCTGAAGGAGCGCCGATCGAGGGTTCCGCGAGCAAGAGCCGGGTAGAAATCGGAGCGTACATCAATGCGTATTACAAGGCTAAGCTGATGGAAAACATCGAGTTTCAATCAAAGCTCGATCTGTACTCCAACTATCTCAACAACCCTCAAAACATCGACGTCAACTGGGAGAATGTCTTTTTGATGAAGGTCAATCGGTACGTAACCGTCAACCTCGTGCTCCACTTGATTTACGACGACGACATCAAGTTTACCGATTCTGAAGGTACGGGCCCTCGAACCCAGTTCCGCCAAGCGCTTGGGGTCGGGCTGAGTTATTCTCTCTGAGCGAGAAGAGCTTCGTTGAGCAAACGTCTCAACGGCTCAGAGGCACGGTGGTATTGCGCAATTCGATCGACGACTTCGGGGCCGAAGCTCTGTTCGGGTTCGAGCTCTGCCCACCAATACCACTGTTTTTTGCGCACCAGGGGCTGAGATTTGCCGAGTTCCAGAAACTCCGGAACCGCCTTTTTTCGCTCTTCGCCTATGATGCCGTCGGGGTACAACCGGCGAAATTCGGCCAACTCGTTCGCTTGAATCCAGCGCTTTTCGTTTTCCGACACATGTCTCCACACGAGCTCTTGGTCGGGTTTCTCGAGAAAATAGTTGCCTCCCCCGATGTTGAACCCCCCGGGGCCGATTTCAAAATACAAACCCGGAATTCGGTCGGTTTTTTGCCCACCCGGATTGATCGAAGCCCCCATTTGGAGTTTGTAGGGCGATTTGTCTTTTGAAAATCGGATATCGCGATTGATCCTAAAAATGGTCTTCTTCGGGTCGACATCGTAGGCTGCATCCTCGGATTTCAGCAGGCCAACAATCTGGCTCACCGCATTTTCAAATGGAGCCTTGACCGATTTCTCGTAGCGCTTTCGATTTGCGTCAAACCACTCTTTGTGATTGTTCCCGGCCAATTCTATAAAAAACTCCATAAAGTCGGGGCCAATCCATTCCATAGGGCCGTGTTTTTGCGGCTTAAAAATACCCGATTCAAGCGATGTCCAAACTCGTCGAAAATCGTGTCTTTTGAACTTCTGCCTTCCGCTTTTCACGCTTCGCACTGAAGTACGTTCTTACCCTTTCCTTTTTTCGAAATCAGCGGAAGTGCGGCTGGGATCTGTTGCCGATCCTTTGAGGTTCCCGAGCCCTCCCTTGCGGGGGTTCGGGTTTTTTCAACCCAAGCCATGGCGCTGCATAAGTCGCTGGGCAGCTTCTCGCGCTACTTTTGCTGCCCAAGCTCAAAAAAGCGCTCACCATGGACGATTTGTTTAAAAAGGTTGTATCGCACTGCAAAGAGTATGGCTTTGTCTTTCAGAGCAGCGAGGTCTACGATGGATTAGCGGCCGTCTACGATTTTGGTCCCTATGGAGTTGAGCTCAAAAAGAATCTTCGAGAATATTGGTGGAAGTCGATGGTTCAGTTGCGCGCAGACATTGTCGGGCTCGACAGCGCCATCTTTATGCACCCCACGGTTTGGAAGGCCTCAGGCCATGTCGACGCTTTTAACGATCCGCTCATTGACAACAAGGACTCCAAAAAGCGCTATCGAGCCGATGTCTTGATCGAAGAGCGAATCTCGAGCTATGAGCAAAAAATAGAGAAGGAGGTCGAAAAAGCCGCCAAGCGATTTGGAGACTCTTTTGATCCAATTCTATTTGCCCAGACCAACGCGCGCGTCTTGGAACTCAAAGGCAAAGGCGAGGCGCTCCACACTCGTTTTGCGGAAGCGCTCGAACAGTCGAATCTCGAAGCGCTACGGCAGATCATCATAGACGAAGAAATTGTGTGTCCGGTGTCGGGTAGCCGCAATTGGACAGAAGTGCGGCAGTTCAATTTGATGTTCGGCACCAAACTCGGTTCCGTGGCAGAAGACTCGCTCGATTTATTCCTGAGGCCCGAAACGGCTCAAGGCATTTTTGTCAATTTTCTAAATGTCCAAAAGAGCGCCCGAATGCGGCTGCCCTTTGGAATCGCTCAAACCGGCAAGGCGTTTCGAAACGAGATTGTCGCGCGCCAGTTCATTTTTCGAATGCGAGAGTTCGAGCAAATGGAAATGCAGTTTTTTGTGCGGCCCGGCCAAGAACTCAGCTGGTACGAACACTGGAAAGAGGCTCGGATGAAGTGGCACTACTCCTTGGGGCTGGGCGAGCAGAATTATCGCTTTCACGACCACGAAAAACTGGCGCACTACGCCAACGCCGCCTGCGACATCGAATTTAAATTCCCCTTTGGCTTCAAGGAACTCGAGGGAATCCACTCTCGAACTGATTTCGATTTATCTCGACATCAGCAGTTTTCGGGTAAGAAACTGCAGTATTTCGACCCCGAACTCGGAGAGAATTACGTGCCTTATGTGGTGGAGACCTCTGTCGGTCTCGATCGCTTGTTTCTGGCGGTTATGAGTGCCTCTTATTCAGAAGAAACCCTCGAAGACGGAAGCGAACGGACGACGCTGCGCATTCCCGCGCCTTTGGCACCGGTCAAGGTGGCCGTTTTGCCCTTGGTCAAAAAGGACGGACTTCCCGAAATGGCCATGGAGATCTTCAAAGAGCTCTCGCTCGACTTGAGTGTGCAATACGACGACAAAGACGCCATCGGAAGGAGATATCGAAGACAAGATGCCATCGGCACTCCCTATTGTGCAACCATCGACAACCAGTCGATCGAAGACGGAAGTCTGACGGTTCGCGAGCGAGACAGCATGGCTCAAGAGCGGATTCACCGTTCGGAACTGTCAGAGTATTTGCGCGAAAAATGCGGTTATCAGGCGTGGTTCAGGGCGCTTTAACATTTATTGTCGGGGGCTTGTTTTCAATTGGTTTTTTGATATAATTTTGCACCCTGTTTAACACCACTCACACCACATGAAAAAGTTCAACCTGTTCTTGCTCGTTGCCGGTCTCGGCTTCGCCGTTGCTTGCGGAAACTCTGCTGCTGATTCTGAAGCTGCTGCTCAAGCTACCGCCGACTCTTTGGCCGCTGTTGCCAAGGCTGACTCAATGGCTGCTTACGAAGCAGAAGCTGCTGCTGCCGCTGCCGCTGCCGCTGCCGACACCACCGCAATGGATTCTACCGCCGCTCACACAGACGGAGGAGCTCACTAAGCGAGTTCAGCGAGTTTAAACGGAGGTTGTCTCTCAGGTGGCGGCCTCCTTTTTTTTTGTGCGATTAGGGCCCAACGGCTTCTCTTTGGCGGCTGATCACTTCGCGCTTCTGAGATTCGTCCGAGCAAATCGCATGGATCGCAGGCTTTTTAACTCCCGATTTTTATTAACAATTCGCCGGCCTTTTGAACATCCGGGTCCGCCATAAGCGTCCATTTCACTCGAAGGGCACGCGGAAAAGCCAGATTTAGAACTTCTTTTTTGAAGAGATCCAGTGCTAACCGGGTCTGTTCTTCCCGAGGCGAGAAATTCAATAATTCGACCGCTTCTCCCTCCCAAGCTTGAATATCATTCGCGGTAAATTTCATCCAGCCCTCGGGACCTGTTCTCGCAAGTCGCTCGCGATGTCGGTCCCAAAAACCCAAAGCGAACAAGTATAAACTATCGCTTGAAACGCGTCCATAAAACAAGCGCTCTTCAAGACTCAAGGTGTCCGAAACAAAGTAGTCGGGTCGAATGCCCGCGTTGTTTTCGTCGTCGTTCGAAAAACGCTCGCTCTGAGACTGGTTATAGTAGTCCTCAAGCCCCCCGGAATAAGACCGCTGCAGGCTTTTGCCCGAGGGCGTGAAATAGCGAAAGGCCGTCAATCGAACAACAGAGCCGTCGTTGAGCACCACCTCTTCTTGCACCAAACCTTTGCCAAAACTCCTTCGCCCCACCACCAGCGCCCGCTTGTGATCTTGAAGGGCTCCCGCAACAACTTCGCTGGCCGAGGCACTCTCTTGATCGAGCAAAACAACCATTTCGCCCGCTTCAAAAAGCCCTCGATGGGTGGCGTGAAAGGACTCGTTTTGACCATTTCGGTCGACCGTGCGAACAATCAGTAAATCAGCCGCGAGAAATTCGTCGGCTACGGCTTGGGCCTGTGCCATGAGCCCCCCCGGATTACCCCTCATGTCGAGTACTAAGCTCTTCATTCCGAGGTGGAGAAGCCTTTCGAGTTCCCGCCTCAACTCTTTGTGCGTGCTTTCGGCAAAGCGATCGATGCGCACATAAGCCAGTTGATCGGCGAGCATGAGCGCAACGGGTACACTTGGATTTGAAATAAGGCCTCTTCGCAGCTTGAGGGTTTCGAATTTGCCGGGGCGAACCCTTCGCACGTCTAAGGTCAGCGCGCTGCCCGGATCTCCTTTGAGCTTGCGAACCCAATCTTCTCGAAACTCCGCGCCCCCAAAAGGCTCGCCATTGACCTTGTAAATGCGGTCTCCGGCCTCAAGGCCTGACTTTTCGGCCGGCCCGCCGGAAACGACGTTCAATACAATAAGGGTGTCTTTGTAAAAACCAAACTCTATTCCAATTCCGCCGAAAGAACCTTGGAGTTCGTCCGAGGCGTCGTCGAGCCGAGTGCCCGACAAATAGTCGCTGTGCGGATCGAGGCTGTGCAACGTCTGGGCCAGAATCTCGTCGAGCAAACTATCGACGTCTACCTCTTCAAAGTAGTCGCGCTCGATGAGATCCAGGAGTTCTCCGATGCGCTCGGCTCGTTGGCCCGGAGTCTGACGGGGCTTTTCTCTTTGAAGGATCATTCCGAGCGACACACCCAAGGCAAGGGTCAGAAAAAGCAAGGGGACGAGGTAGCGCGGCTTCAACCGAGTGCAATTTGCTCTACCTCAACGCCCGCTTTCCTCAAAAAGTCGAGCCCTGAAGAGTCTTTGTACTCTTCCAAAAAAACGACGCGAACGATGCCGGCCTGATGAATCAACTTACTGCAATCTCGGCAGGGCGAAAGGGTCAAATAAAGCGTCGCATCGCGGCAACTATGGGTACTCCCCGCCACTTTGAGAATCGCGTTTGCCTCTGCATGAAGCACATACCACTGGGTTAAGCCCGCCTCATCTTCGCACTGATTCTCAAAACCCGAAGGTGTGCCGTTGTAGCCATCGCTGATGATCATGCGATCTTTAACAATCAAAGAGCCAACTTGCCTACGGCGGCAGTAAGAAAGTTTTGACCACTCGACCGCCATGCGCAGATACGCGCGGTCGTACTGAAGTTGCTTTTCGACCTTGATGCCTTCGCGCGCTTGAGATTCGGGCCGGTTCATCGAACCAACTTTACGCCCGCCATACGTCCGTCGGCATCTGAATAGAGCAGAACATAGCATCCGCTGCGAAGACCCGTGGCGGGAATTCGGAAGCTCGCGCCCGATCGGTCGGCGTCTGAGCTCGAAGAAGCGAGGCGTCTGCCTTGTAGATCGATCAAACTCCATTGTTTCCAAGCCGAAGTCGGAACCACCACCCACGCTTGCGCACTGCTGTCGAACCAAACCGATGGGCCGGTCAGAATATGATCAGAAAGATTTGAAGCCGAACTAAACAACCAGTCGTATGCGGGCTCGAATTCTCTGCGCCAATACCACTCGGCGTGCTGCCCGTCTGAATGAATTATCGAAAAGACATTGCTCGATGAATGTCCTGCCGCGCCGAGGCTTTGAACCATTTGTTGGACATTGCTCGCCACGGAACCCTGGCCTTCGGATTGGCCGGCAACCGCGTAAAACCGCTGAGCACTTGATCCCACGCCTGCGGTTTGTACGTATGAATAGATTTGAGGGTTTATCCAATAAGCCGGTGAAAACAAGCCGACTTTTCCCCAAATATTCGGACGCCTCGCCGCGGCATAAGAACTGATCAGGGCGCCGAGCGAGCTGCCCATCATCCCCGTGTTCTCGGGGCCCGTGAGGCTGCGATAGCTCGAATCGATGTACGGTTTCAAATACTGCTCGAGAAAATCTAAGTAGAGGTCTCCTTCGGCCTGAACGGTTTGAGTCTGAGAAGTCCAGTCCCAAGCGATATATTCAGAAGTGCGATTCGCACCGCCGTTGTCGATGCCGACCACGATGGGCACGGGCAAACCCGCTTGCTCTCTCTGCTCGAGCGCTTCGTCTACCGCCCACTCCCCCGCATAAGAGGTGTATTGATCGAAGAGATTTTGCCCGTCGTGCATGTAGAGAACCGGATATCGATCGGTTGAGCTGGCATAATCGGCGGGGAGCCAGATCCAAATTCTGCGGCTGCGGTTGAGGGGAGCCATAAAGAAGCCCTCAATTCGGCTCACTTGAGGCGATGCCGTCGTTTGGGGAGTGTTTCCTTCCCAACTCGCAATATTCAAAACCAAAGTATCTCCGGCTGTATTCGGGTGTTTTCGATCGGGCAAAAATTGACCTACGGCATTTCCTTCCACCGTTGCCCACGAACCGCGCGTAAACTTGAATTTAAGCGTATCCAAGGGCGAAGAAACCGCGATTCGATACACGGCATTTGTTGTGTCGAGTGCCAATTGCCATGCCGGGCTCCCCGGATTCCAGGCGTTGAAGTTGCCCGCCACAAAAATGGGATCGTTTGCGGGGGTGTTTGACGGGATGGATTGGATTTCGAGGTAGACTTGCGCCCTCAGCGGGGTCGAGAGCAAAGCGGTCGCGGCCAAGGTCCAACAGATTCCTTTGAGCAGTATTTTACTTTGACGCACGCGTTTTTGGATTTGACATAGACCCTAAAGATAAAAACCCCCGATCGAGCTACGAACAAGCCGATCGGGGGAATTCTGTTTTGCCTTAGTACCCAGGACCGGGGTCGAACCGGTACGAGTTGCCTCACTGGTGTTTGAGACCAGCGCGTCTACCTATTCCGCCACCTGGGCAAAGCGGAGGGCAAATTTAAGTGATGAGGAGCCTCGCTGTACACCATTTGTATAAATTGCGTGTCAACTGCCTGAAATCGAATCGAAATTTCATTAGATTTGCAGCCCTTTTGCCGAGCGAGCGCACTGTGTTTTTCTCGCTTTTTTGCTCGTTCGCCCTCCGGCAAAGGACACTGTCTGAATCTCCATGGAGCCAAAAGCCAAAATTTTTTCGGGACGGGGTTCGGTCGATCTCGCTGAGCGGATTGCCAAGGCCTACGGTCAAGACCTCGGAAAAGTCGAAATGACCGATTTTTCGGACGGCGAGTTTCAGCCATCCTTCGAAGAAACCGTTCGGGGAGGCCGTGTTTTTTTAATTGGGAGCACGCATCAACCCACCTCGAATTTGATGGAGCTCTTGTTGATGTGCGATGCGGCCAAGCGGGCTTCAGCCAAGCACATCACCGCAGTAATTCCCTACTTCGGCTGGGCTCGGCAAGACCGAAAAGACAAGAGTCGAGTGCCGATCGGCGCCAAGCTCGTGGCCAATTTGTTGACCGCCGCAGGAGCCACCCGGGTGATGACCATGGACCTCCACGCCGATCAAATTCAGGGGTTTTTTGAAGTTCCCGTCGACCACCTCTTCGTTTCCTCTCTTTTTGTCCCGCACATTCAAGAGCGAAAAATCGAAAAGCTCACCATCGGATCTCCGGACATCGGAGGTTCAAAGCGAGCCAATTCGTACGCCAAAATGCTTGGTTCAGAAATGATTATCTGTTACAAGCAGCGCAAAGAGGCCAACGTCATCGACAAGATGACGGTGATTGGCGACGTTCGCGGACGCAATGTGATTTTGGTCGACGACATGATCGATACCGCGGGCACTTTGACCAAGGCGGCAGACATGTTGATGGACGAAGGTGCGGCCAGTGTGATGGCCTACTGCACCCATCCCGTGCTCTCTGGCAAGGCATACGACCGTATCGAGGAGTCGCAACTCACCGAATTGGTCGTGACCGATACCATTCCTTTAAAACACCCGAGCCCGAAGATCAAAGTCATCTCGGTTGCTCGTCATTTCGCAGAAGTGATGCAGAAGGTTCACCAACACGAATCGATCAGCTCTCACTTTATCCTTTAACAAACGTTCCACTTCCACAGAAAACCCGAATCATGAAATCGCTCCAGATTCAAGGCCAAATTCGAGAAGAGCTCGGCACTAAAGAAGCCGTCCGCCTTCGTCGCGAACAACAAGTTCCCTGCGTTATTTACGGAGACGGACAAGCCGTTCATTTTACGACCGACGCCAGCAGCTTCCGCACCCTCGCCTACACCCCCGAGGTGTATGAGGTGCACATCGTTCTCGGCGAACAAACCTATCGCACCGTGCTTCAAGATTTGCAGTTCGACCCGGTGAGAGACCACATTCTGCACGCCGATTTTATGCGTTTGGTCGACGATAAACCGATCAATATGGAAGTTCCGATTCGCTTGCTCGGAAATGCGCGCGGCGTTCGCTCCGGGGGAAAGCTCAAGCAGAACATGCGCAAACTCACGGTTCGCGCACTTCCCGCTCACCTGCCCGACGACATCTCGATCGACATCTCAAACTTGCGCATTGGTCAGAGCATCAAGGTAGAAGATGTCAAGCCTGAAGGTTATGAAATCAAGAATTCGGGTGGCGCAGTGATCGTGAGCATCAAAACCTCGCGTACCGCTGTGGCCGACGAAGACGATGCGGCAGAAGCTCCCGCCGCTGAGGCTTCGGCAGAGGCTTGATTTTAGGTGGAGCGCTTTTTGGTAGTCGGCCTGGGCAATCCGGGGCCTGAATACGAAGAAACGAGACACAATATTGGCTTCAAGGTGCTGGATTCCCTCTCGGGGGCATCCGGCACTTTTTTTTCGGTGTGCAGGCATGGGTGGTCTGCCGAATGGCGTTTGAAAGGACGCTCTATCCGACTTCTCAAACCCAACACATACATGAATTTAAGCGGCAAGGCCGTACGCTTTCACCTTCAAGACCTCAAGATCGAAACCGAGCGCTTGTTGGTGATTACCGACGATCTGGCGCTGCCTTTCGGCAAGCTTCGGCTCCGGGCTCAAGGGAGCGACGGGGGCCATAACGGGCTCAAGAGCATAGAGGCAGAATTGGGAACCCGGGCATTTGCTCGTCTGCGATTCGGAATCGGTTCTGAATTCGGCCGCGGAGGTCAAGTAGACTACGTCTTGGGCGAGTGGGGCAGCGAAGAGCGCAGCTCGATGCCCGCGGCCATTGATCGCGCAGGCCTGTGCGTTCAGAGCTTTGTGCTCGAGGGATTGTCGAATGCCATGAGCCGGTACAACGCGGCGGGTTGATTCAAAGCACCTTGGGAACTCTAAAATAGCCTCCGTCGGCATCGGCTGAGGGACGCAGCGCATCTGCGGGATCCATAGGTTCTGCCGCTCGGTCTTCGCGCATCGCTCCGGGCTCGGTCTGGAGGTACACCAAGGGCTCCACTCCTTCAAGGTCAAGAGTTTGAATTTTCTGAACAAAGCCGAGCATCTTGTCGAGGTCGCCGAGCATCGCATCGAGCTCTGCTTCGGTAAACTCGAGTCGAGCAAGCCGCGCCAATTTTTCGACATCCGATCGTTCGAGCCTCATTGAAGTTCGTTTAAGTTTTTTTCTATCATTTGCCTCACCCGCAGTCGGAGTTCGGAAACCGCGGCAGAGTCTGCGCCCGAAGGCCATTGAGGTTCTCCGACCCGCGCTCGCAACGCCATGGGCCGGCCCTCGAAAAGCGCATAGGGGAAGGCCTTTTTGTTGTCTGCAAAGGTAATGGGGAGAATGGGGATGCCGTTTCGAACGGCGAGCCTAAAGGCCCCGTCTTTAAAGGGCGCCAAATGAATTTCGGGCTCCGGAACCCCGCCTTCGGGATAGACACACACCCCCAACCCCTGGCTTAGCCGGCGGTCGGCCTCTGTAAAACTCTTGTGTTTGGACGATAGCGAACTGCGGTCGACCAGAATGTTTGTCCGGCGATAAAAGAAGCCAAAGAGCGGGATTTTCGCCAACTCTGTTTTGCCGATAAACAAAAAAGGAGACGGCACGAGGATGAATGTGCACAGGATGTCGATCATGGAAGTGTGGTTGGCCACCACAATCCAAGCACGCTTTTCTCGGGCTGCTTTGGCCACTTCGGGGTGCAGACGCCAGCCCATGCCCGCGAGCACAATTCGAGCCCATACGCGGCACAGTCTGTAAAACCATGGATAGTCTTTCTCTCGAATGCTCGATGCAAAAAGCAAAGGTAGCATGGCCAGAATCACCAAACCGTTGAGCAAGACGAACCATCCCTTCCAAATAAGTACAGCAAGGCCCTTTATGCGGTTCACCGCCCAAAATTAGTCGGTTCGAGCGGGCGCGGCTTACTTTTGAGCGCATCGCCTCTGATTTTATGAAACGCATCCTCACAGGTATTCAAAGCACGGGCAGGCCTCATTTGGGCAACTTGCTGGGCGCCATCATCCCCGCCATCGAAGAAAGCAAGCTCGCCGGGAATGAGTCCTTCTTTTTTGTGGCCGATTTGCACTCGGTGACCACGATCAAAAATCCCGAATTGCGCAAATCAAACGGACTGGCCGTAGCTGCCGCATGGCTCGCCTGTGGTTTTGACCCCGACAAGAATTTGTTCTATCGGCAGAGCGACGTCCCCATGGTGTCTGAGTTGGCGTGGTATCTCGGGTGTTTCACTCCCTTTCCGATGTTGGCCAACGCCCACTCCTTCAAGGACAAAAGCGAGCGGCTAAGCGACGTCAATGCCGGGCTGTTTACGTATCCGGTGCTCATGGCTGCCGATATTCTCCTCTACGATGCCGATGTGGTCCCGGTCGGAAAAGACCAAATTCAACATCTGGAAATTACGCGAGACATTGCTTCAGCCCTGAATCGCAGTTTGGGCTCGGAAGTGCTGAAACTCCCCGAGGCGCGCGTTCGGGATGCCAGCAAATCGGTGCCGGGAACCGATGGCCAAAAAATGAGCAAGAGTTACGGGAATGTCATCGACGTTTTTGCCCCCGAAAAAGAGCTCAAAAAACAGATTGGTTCGATTGTCACCGACAGCACTCCGCTCGAAGAACCGAAAGACCCCGAGGCCGATACGGTTTTTGCGCTCTACTCTTTAATTTCAACTCCGAGCGAAAGCGAAGCGCTTCGAGCGCGATACCTCGGGGGCAACTTCGGCTATGGCCATGCCAAAAACGAGCTATTTTCTTTGATTCTCGATCGTTTCGGCCCTGCCCGCAGCAGTTTTGACACTTGGATGAACGACCCGAGCGGGCTCGAAGAGATCTTGCACACAGGCGCAAGAAAAGCGAGCCTCATTGCGGACGAGGTCTTGGATAGAGTACGCAAGGCGCTGGGCTTCTGACCCTTCTTAGATCTGTTCCCCGTGGAACCTCACCCCGGGTCTAAGCATTTTTCGATGCCTTATGCCGTCTTCCATCACGGGCTCTGAAATCACCTCAAAACCAAACTCGGCGTAAAACTCCAAGAGGTAATTCTGCGCAAGAATCTGAACATCCACGGCCCCAAATCGCCGTTCAACCTCTCGGAGGGCTGCCCGGGTTATTTTCTTGGCCCACTGCCTGCCTCGAGCTTCCGGGGCCACTGCGATTCGTCCGATTGAAGCAGCTTCATATTGAGTTCCAGGCGGGAGAACCCGTGCGCACACGAAAGGAGGGTCGCCCAGCCAAGCGTGAAACGCCACGGAGTCAAAGACATCGGCATCGATGTACGGGCTGTTCTGTTCAAAGACAAAGACTCTTTGTCTGAGTGCGTAGTACGCGTGAATTTCAGCCGGACTGAGTTCGCCGAACGCGCGAAAAACAGGAAGGTGAAAATCCTCAGACTGCATGGGATCAAAATTACGAAGCCCCGCCTCAAAGGCAGGGCTCGGCAACATGTGTACTCCGCGTTTCTCAAAAAGAAAAGCCCATCGTCAATGCGAGATTGCGATATGAAGGCGACTTCGCGGTGTCAAAAAAGTCGTTCAGATCGTATTGGGCAGTCAACTTAAAGCTGTTGTACCCAATTTGTGCTAGCAAGCCATATCGCCAGGGGTTGGCGTAAAATGAACCCGACAATTCTTCGCGCGCATCATCGTTTTGAGCATCCGAAAACTTGATGTCGCGTTTAAAATAGGTGCAGATTCCTCCATATCCGCCGAGCCCGAGCGTAAAGCCATTGTCCATTCCCTCATCGCTGAGATCGAGCTGGAGCATCACAGGCAAATTCAGATATCCATTGCGGTATTCTGTGTGTTTGACATTGTACTCACTCGGGGCCTCGGTAAAGTAAACGCTGTCCTGAGCCTTGGAAATCACATTCTTTCCGCGCAGCGTAAAGTCGTGCCAGGTATACGACAGGCCGTATTTGATATACATTTTGCTCTCCGGCTTTCCGAGCCTTGTTTTCCAGTGCACACCGAATTCGTAGATATTCGATTTCCACACATCGAGTTCTCCATTGCCCGCGATCGGCTTAAAGTCTGAGTCGTAGAGATTGTTGAAGCCGAAGTGGAAATCAACCATCACGTTAGTCTTTTTTGGGCTGCGCTTTTTATCGTACCAATCCCATTCAAAGTCGTCGTCGTCAAATTCAAAGTCGAAGTCTTTGTCGGTGAGGGTCGAATCGGATTGTTCGTATCGACGCGCTTCGTCTTCCCAGTTTTCCTTCCACGCATCGGTTTCGCTGAGTCGTTCCGTTTTGCTTTCAATCTGGTCTGCGCGCTTTTCCATCTCTTCTTCGATGCGCTCCAATTCCTTTTCGGTTTCGGCGACAATGCGAGCTCGCTCTTTTTGAGCATCTTCGGAACTCACCGCCCCCTCTGCCAATTTTCGATTGAGTTCGGCCATTTGGGCGTTCTGAGAGGCCACCACTTTCTGCATTTCTTGAGCGTACTGGCGCATGCTCTCGGCGAGCAGCTCGAGTTCCTTGGCGTCGTTCGACTGCACGGTGATCTCGCGATCGGGTTCTACAGCCGTCGAACTGTCCACTTGGGCGCGGGAGATTATTGGCCATGCCGTGAGTGTGAGAATCGCAAGCGCTCCAAATGGCTGTTTGATGAGGTTCATTGTTGGGGTTTGTTTTGAGGTTGACCGGGTTTGACCCGGGGTTCGTTGAACCATTTTCCGAGATCGTCGCCAAGGGCGAAGATGTCTTCAACGGGCTTTTTGAATTCTTGAATCGGGAGCTTGGGCTTTGGGAGTTCCGACAATGGTTCTCCTCTGATCCAATGCTTTACAGAGGCCGCCGCATATGCTTTGAGTTGTTCGTCGTAGGGCAACGGCGGTTGAGTTTGCTCGATCAACGGATCGATGAGTCGGTCTGCGGGAGGAAGAACGAATTTGATCCGCATTTCGGGGCTGTATTCTGCGACCGGCGGCAAACCGTGATTTGAAAGTGCGACCACGGGTTCAGATCTCAGGGCGGATGCTTTTTCTGCCCCCGCTGAAGCATGGCTTTCGGATGAGACTTCGCGATTTCTCTGTCTTTTTTTGAGGCCCGTTGGGGGTGCCGAGCTGAGAACCGGGGTTCGAGCGACGGCAGGCGTTGACGGTTGAGCCTGTGGATTTTTTACATCCTCCGATACCGGTGCGATTTGAACAACATCGGCCCCAGAATTGGATTCGCCGAGCGGGAGCGCCACTTGACCCGAGCGGCTCACCCACCATGTTCCGAGGGCGGCCATCAACAAAAGGCTCGCGGCAACCTTGAGGCCAAAGCCCCACGGCAAGCGCTTTTTAGACTCGAGCTCGCCCGCCAATCGCTCCCAAAACTCGGGGCGAACCGAGGCTCGGTGGTCTGTTAAACCCTCTCTGAAGTAGGAGTCCACTGGGTTTTTGTGATCTGTGTTTTCCATTTTTTTCAGCTTATCGGATGTGGAGCATCCTGTTCTGTATCTGAGACTGAAGTTGCTTTCGCGCCTTGTGTAGCTGGCTGCGAGAGGTCGCCGGATCGATTCCGAGGAGTTCGGCGATTTCTTGGTGCTCGTAGCCCTCGATGGCATAGAGGTTAAACACCACTCGATAGCCCATGGGCAGAGCCCGAATTAATCGCATGAGCTCTTCCGCTTCAAAGCCCTTGGGAAAATCTGTTTCGCCCGTTGCAATCTCTTCAGAAGACTCGTCGAGTTCCACAAAGACGTTGCGTTTTTGGCGGATAAAATTCAGCGCTTCACGCGCGGCAATCCTCTTGAGCCAAGGCTCGGGGCGATCTCTGTTTTCGAGCTCCGCGAGTTTGTCCAATGCCTTGAGCAAGGCATTTTGAAGGACCTCTTCAGCGTCTTCGAGATTCCGCAGATAGCGTTGACACACGGCCAGCATTTGGGGTGCATGACCTTCGCAAAAGAGCCGCTGTGCCCGCCGATCGCCTCTCAGGCAGCGCTCAATCAAATCGCGGGCTTGGGGAACTAGTTGGCGCAAGCGCATTCTGTAAAAAAGTTGCGGTTTGTCTT
Source organism: Schleiferiaceae bacterium (assembly GCA_041739275.1). Classification (GTDB taxonomy): domain Bacteria; phylum Bacteroidota; class Bacteroidia; order Flavobacteriales; family Schleiferiaceae; genus WGMI01. The sequence continues at coordinate 98,630 of JBGSOF010000004.1, forward strand.
GTTCATCGCTCGAAACGGCTCTCTACCCTAAAGACACATTTGGAGGTCTCTGCGTTGCCTGACGCGAAACAAATAGACGATCTTTTTCATAAATCTCTCTTATACAGAAACTTTGATTTAATTGAGGGGACGGGTCGCTTTGTACCTTCGCTTCGATGGCAAAAAGCAAACAACCGTTTCGCGCACCGAAGTCGCAAAAGAAACTCGGAGAGTCTTTTAAACACGATGTTCTCTCTGCCCTCGGGCGACTTGCTGAAGCCACGGGGCAAGCCACCCAAATCGCTCAAATTCTGGGATCGACCGAACCCAAAAGTCTCGAAAAAACGGCGCACGCGCTCGAGCAACTCGCCCTTGAAAACCGAGTCAAAAGACTTTCTGAAGGTCGTTATCAGCTCATGACGACCGATCAGCACTTGGTGGGCCGCGTCGAAATGACCTCAACCGGTGCGGCTTATGTGGTGTGCGAAGGCAGTGCCGAAGACATCTACATCCCCCCGAGGCGAGTGCGCCGCGCCTTGCACGGAGACACGGTAAAAGTGCTGCTCTACGCCCGCAGGAAGGGACAAAAACCCGAAGGCGAAATTGTAGATATCGTCGAGAGAAAGAAAATGGAGTTTGTCGGAATTCTTCAAATGAGTGGCTCATTCGGCTTTCTCGTTCCCGACAACCGCAAGATGATCGTCGACATCTACATCCCCAAAGAAGGCCTAAACGGAGCCCAAGACGGACAAAAATGTCTGGCCAAAATCACCGATTGGCCCGAAAAAGCCAGCTCGCCCTTCGGAGAAATCATCCAAGTGCTCGGACAACCCGGAGAGCATCAGGTGGAGATTCATTCCATTTTGGCAGAATTCGGTCTTCCGTACGAGTTTACAGCAGAAGTCGAGGCCGAGGCACAAAATATTCCACGTGAAATAACCGCTGAAGAAGTGGCGCGCCGAAGAGATTTCCGGTCGATTACCACTTTTACGATCGACCCGGTAGACGCCAAAGATTTCGACGACGCACTCTCGATTCGGAAGCTCCACAACGGCACGGTCGAAATCGGGGTGCACATTGCCGACGTAACTCACTATCTGCAGCCCGGAAGCGAACTCGAACGCGAAGCCGAACGCCGGGGCACTTCGGTGTATTTGGTGGATCGCGTGGTGCCCATGTTGCCCGAAGTTTTGAGCAACGACCTGTGTTCGCTCAGGCCCTTGGAAGACAAATGCTGTTATTCCGCTGTGTTCGAAATCGACGATCAAGCCAAAGTCAAAAAGCGCTGGTTTGGAAGGACTTTGATTCACTCGAATCACCGCTTTGCCTACGAAGACGCACAAGCCATTATCGAAGGGGGCGAACACGAGCTCAAAGAAGAAGTGCTCGAACTCCATCGGTTGGCGACCTTACTCCGACAAAAGCGCATTCAAAAAGGAGCGCTCTTGTTTGATCGAGAAGAAGTTAAATTCAAATTAGACGATTTGGGAAACCCTCTGGGCATCTACTTCAAGATGTCGAAAGAGGCCAACCACCTCATTGAAGAATTTATGCTGCTCGCCAATCGCGAAGTGGCCGAACACATTGGCAAGAATCGCGACGGGGCGCCGAGCGACAAGACCTTTGTGTATCGAGTGCACGACGATCCGGATCCGGGCAAACTGCTCGACCTGAACAACTTTGTCAAGCAATTCGGGTATCAGCTGCGCTTGGGAAGCCGAAAGAGCACCACAGACAGCCTCAATCAAATGCTGGCAGAAGTCAAGGGAAAGGGCGAGGCCCGCATGATTGAAACCCTGGCGCTCCGGAGCATGGCAAAAGCCGAGTACAGCACCAAAAACCTGGGCCACTACGGCCTCGCCTTCGAATACTACACGCACTTTACTTCTCCCATTCGACGCTATCCCGACGTCATGGCGCACCGACTGCTGCAACACTATCTCGAAGGCAAGAGCAGCCCCCCGGCAGAACCTTGGCAGAACCTCTGCAAGCACAGCTCGGAGCGCGAAAAAGTGGCCGCCGAAGCCGAGCGCGCCTCGATCAAATACATGCAAGCCAAATTCATGGCCGACCGCGTGGGGCAGAGCTTTACGGGCATCATTACGGGCGTCACCGACTGGGGTGTTTACGTGGAGATCACCGAAACCCAATGCGAAGGCATGGTTCGCATTCGCGACTTTAAAGACGACTATTACGTCTTTGACGAAAAGAATTACTGCATCGTCGGCGACGCGAAAGGAAAAAGCTACCGCCTGGGCGATTCGCTGAGCATCCGGGTTCGAAAAGTAGATGTCGAGAAGCGTCAAATAGACCTCGAACTCGACGACCCTTACGGACGCAAGGCCCGATTTGCCGAAGCCGATTAAGGCGCGACCCAGTCGTTGTTCGAAAGGTCGATGTCTGCAGTTTGTTGCCCCGGGTCGAGTCGAACGCTCTTGAGTTGGGCATATTCTGCGCGAAGTACGGTCTGATATTTGGGCGCGTAGCCCTTCCATTCAGGAGCAGCCTCGTTTCCGCGCACTCTGCTTCCAAAACACCAATCGAGAGGTATGTGCACCGTTCTGCGGCTGCCGTCTTTGAAGTTGAGTTCCACATCTACCGGCATGGGAATTCCGCCTTTTCGATAGAGAGAAATCTCGATTTGATCTCTTCCGGTGGCGCGGACAGAGGCAATGCCGTGGTCGACGGTTTGCGTGGTGCCAATCCACAAATCGCTAAACCACTGGAGTTGCATCCCGGAACGTCGTTCCAAAATGCGGATCAGATCGGCGGGTTCGGGGTGGGCAAAAGCATATTCGCGAAAAAAGGCGCGCAGCGATTCGCGCATCACTCGCGTGCCGACCATGCCTTCGAGCTGCCACAAAAACAACTCTCCTTGAACATAGGCCCCTACGCCGTATGCGCGGTTTGTGGTATAAAAATCAGCCGGGGTGCTCAGCGGTTCGGTCGATTTTGATGAAATGCGGTTTCGGTAGGCCTGAAGCGCATCTACATGGGGATGAAGGCGATCTGACGGAAAGAGCTCGCTCATCACCACCGACTCGGCATAGCTCGTAAAGCCCTCGTCAACCCACGGATAACGCTGTTCGTCGGTCGCAATGACACCGTAAAACCAATTGTGCGCGGCTTCGTGAACCATCAATCCGACAAAACCCTCGATTTGATCGGGCTCTGAAGCGCCGAGCACCATAGTGCACATGGGGTATTCCATGCCTCCGTCTCCCCCTTGAATCACGCTAAAACGAGGATAGGGATAGGGCCCGATCAAGGTGTCCATGGCATCGAAAAATCGAATGGTGTAGCTCTGCAGTGCATTCCACGTTCGGCCGTCTGATTTTTTTGCGCGCGCAAAGAACAAATCGACTCCTCCGGCGCTCTGGTTGCGATCGATTCGAAAATCGCGGTCTGCCGCCCAAGCAAAATCGTGTACGTTTTCGGCTTTAAAATGCCACTCGACCAAATCGGTTTTAGTGGTTTTAAGGCGTTGCGCCTCCGAGCAATGCGCTTGGCTGAGCCGAGATTCGATAGAGCATGCGTTCACCAAAACACCCGTACCCGCCAAGATCATGTTCGCATCGGTCTTGATGCGCACATCGAAAGTGCCGAAGATTCCGAAGAACTCTCGGTTTACGTAAGGCAAGGTCTTCCAGCCATAGCGATCTCTTTGAGCGAGCTTGGGATACCACTGAGTCATGGTATAGTCGACACCCTCTTTGTTGTCCCTGCCCGTTCTCCGGATTTGTACGGGCACTTGCGCTTCGAACTTGGTTTCGATGGCGACCGATTCTCCCGGGAGTATGGGTCGGTCGAGAAAGATCTTGGCCGTCGTTTCTCGAACCTCAATGCGCTGTGGGCGGCCGTTTACAAGCACGCGATCGAGTTTTGACCAGCCTTGTTCTGAGGGCGACAACGTTTCGAAACGCCCTTTCATCCGGCCATCGGGGTCCGGAAGTGCCGCGGTTCGCTCCGCCATAGAGCTGTTTGGCTGAAATGCGTTGAAATACAAATGAAAAAACAGCTCGTTCAAAGTGTCTGAGCTATTCGGGCGGTATTCGATGCGCTGAATTCCCGACAAACGATGCGTGGAAGAGTTCAGAGAAACTTCTATGGTGTAGTCGGCTTCGGGGCGCTGTGCCCAAACGTGTATCTGAGCGATCACCAATAAAGCAACGGGCAAAAAGATGCGCATCAGCATAGAATTATTCACAATACGCACATTCATAGAAACTCGTTTAAACGACCGCCCGCCAAAAACCGAGCCCCTTTTTCTGTCTGTTCTACCCGGGCACACTCCAAGACCGGATCGTGTTCAAAGAACAAAATCCAGTCATTCTCCGCAGCACTTTTCAGGAAGAGAGATTTTTCTTCCAGTGTCAAAAGTGGACGCGTATCATAGCCCATCACCCAGGCTAAGGGCAAATGACCCGCGCTCGGTATAAGGTCGGCCAAGTACACCACGGTCTTTCCGTTCACTTCGAAAATGGGCAGCATCATTCCCTCCGTATGCCCGTCCACGACCAAAAAGTCGAAGCCAAGCTCCGTCGGAACGCGTGTCAGGCCCGGCATCAAACGGTTTATCTCCAAAAAGTTCAGTTGCCCGGACTCCTCGATGGGGAGAATGTTCTCGGTTAAAAAACTGGCTTTTTCTCGGGCATTCGGCCGGGTCGCCCAATTCCAATGTGCTGAATTCGACCAAAAACGAGCATTTTCAAAGGCCGGAAGCAGACGTTCGCCACTGCGTTCAATTGCGCCTCCGCAATGGTCGAAATGCAAGTGCGTCAAGAAAACATCGGTGATTTCGCTTCGGTGAAACCCCAACTTTTTGAGATTCCCATCCAAGCTGTCGCTGCCGTGGAGGTGGTAATGACCAAAGAACTTCTCGTCTTGCTTGTTTCCGATTCCCGTATCGACCAAAATGAGTCGAGAGCCCGATTCGATAAGCAGACAACGCATGGCCCAAGAGCAAAGGTTGTTCTCGTCGGGCGGGTTGCTGCGCTGCCAAAGCGTCTTGGGAACGACGCCAAACATGGCTCCTCCGTCGAGTTTAAAGTGTCCCGTATTCAGGCTGTGCACTTTCATAAAATGAGTGATTCGTTTCGAGAGGCTTTTCGAGACCTTTGTAATCTCCAAGCAATATAAACGATGATTCGCAGCTACATCCTTTGGCTTTTGTCGGCCTTATTGATTCTCGGCCTGAGCACTTCTTGCAACTCCTGCGGTTCGCAAAATGAAATTTCCTCGGTACGCGACAGCCTTGAATTCGAAGATCGAATGCTCGAAAAAACAGTCGGAGAATGCGATTCGCTCAGTACGGCGCCTTGTGTCAAAGTGAGCATTGCTTTTTTCGAAGCCCTCTCTACGCCCGGAGATTCTGTATGGATGCGCGTCAACAGGCAACTTTTGAGCGACATCGGCGGATCGATCCAACCCGAAGACAGCGCTCGGAGCAGATTCGCCGACATGGAAGGAGCCGAACGCACCGCGGCCATGTTCATCGACGAGTACGAACAAGTGTGCCGAGACATGCCCGATTTTATCACGCCCTGGGAGCTCGACATCACCGCTTCGGTTCATTATAATCAGCGCGGTTATTTCGGTTATACCATCTTAACCTATGCCTATACCGGCGGAGCCCACGGAAATTCGGCCAGTTTGCACCGCGTATTCGATTTATCGACGGGCGATTCTTTGGGATTTTCAGATCTCATCGACCTCTCGCGTTTGGTCGATTTTGAAAAAGTGGCCGAAACTGCCTTTCGCGCGCAAAATCAAGTGGACTCAGCGAGTTTGAACAAAGCTGGGTTTTGGTTCGAAGAAGATCGGTTCTATGCGAGTCGCAATTTTTTCTTGTCCGAAAAAGGGGTTCATTTTCAATACGGTCAATACGAGATTGCGCCATATTCGATGGGGCAAATCGAGTTTATGCTCGAATGGAAGGAGATCGAACCTTTCTTGGGAGCTCCTTTCAAACGCATTATGGGCAGTCCGACTGCAGTGAACGTTCCTTCTTAATTCGACGCAGACAAGTCTTCTAATTTTTCTACGCGTCCCTGGTGCCTTCCTCCCTCAAATGAAGTTTGAACAAAGGCGTTCAGGCTGCGCTCTCCTTCTGCCTTGTCCATAAAGCGCCCGGGCAAGCTCAATACATTGGCATGGTTATGCAGTCGACCTAAGCGAGCCATTTCTGAATTCCACGCTAGGATTGCGCGAATTCCACGATGGCGATTCAAGGCAATGTTGATGCCGTTGCCCGACCCACAGATCGCAATTCCGAGTTCGGCTTCTTTTCTCAAAACCACAGCGGCCAAGGCATGACCATAGTCGGGGTAATCCACACTTTCTGTGGAATGCGCTCCGAGGTCGACAATTGAATGTCCCTGTTCTTTGGCGTATTCGATTAAGTGCTGCTTGAGCTCAAAGCCCGCGTGGTCAGAAGAAAAGGCGAGTACCATAGAAATTAAAGTTTTTTGAATGGCCGAAGTTCGATACTTCGGTTGAAAGCTTGTTGATGAATTTTATGAAGCCCTGATTTTGAGGAGTTGTTTATTCACCTTGAATTCTGCCTACTCCCACAAACGAGCTGATAACGGGCGATAACAAATGCTTGCTTTGAGCGAGAAAATCACCTAAGCCGAACATCTTTGGAACGACGGGCTTTTACTTATGAGCGCTTGTGAGCCGTTCATGAACCAAAAACAGCTTTGTTTCAAACAACCGATGCGGTTGAACTTATGAACTTATCCCTTCTTCAACAGCCCTTTCAAAACTGTTTACAAACGAGCTATACCTTTGTTTCTGTGTGCGATTCTGCGCTTTGTTGCGTTGGTATGTTGTTTGCGGAACGCCTTGAGGCAAAAATCCAAGGAATGTTTCCTAAAAATACCCACAGTGTTAACCGACTATGAATATCACTATACTCTTTTCAATTAAAAAAGAATACAAATACTATAATTCATTGGGAAGAGTTCTTCAAAGCCTTGTGATCGGAACGCTGTTGCTCTTCGTTCTCCCGTTGAGTGCAAGCGAGCAACTGAGCACAGATACGGTTCGCTATTACCACGAGAACGGGGCCCTCAGCGCCAAAGGTGTGCTCAGAGACGGACAGCCCGACGGCTACTGGAAGAGTTATCACCTCAATTCAAAACTCAAAACCGAGGGCAACCGGCTGAATTTCAAGCTTGACGGAATTTGGAAGTTCTACGATGAAGAGGGTCAATTGAGTGTGAGTATTGAGTATGTCGATGGGGTCAAACAAGGGGAAAGGCGTACGTATGCCGAAGGTCAATTGGTGCGAATAGAGCTCTTTGTACAAGATCAAAAGCAAGGAATGGTCTTGGAGTACGACAGTTTGGGCGAGCTGTCGGCAGAGATTCCCTATGTGGAAGATCGCGAACAAGGTTTGGGATATGAGTGGCGAAACAAGACCATCATCACCCTAATGACGTACAAGTCAGGTGTGTTGGTTCGCAAACAACCCATCAACCGCAGCGACCGACTGTCTCGAAAACAGGGCAGTTGGATTGAATTCTACCCCGACCGCAGCACCATGATCGAGGGAACCTATCAAAACGACCTCAAACACGGCTATTGGAAATACTATAGGGCAAACGGCAATTTGATTCGAACGGAGCTCTGGGATCAAGGTGTCCTGGTGGAGGATGCACCGCAAACGGCCAAAGTTGAAATCCAAAGAGAAATAGATCCGAACACGGGCAAGATTCGATCGATTGGGGCTTATTTGGATGGAAAACCCAATGGAACGCACAATTACTTCGACGATCAGGGACTGCCTCTGCGCTCGGCAATTTATGTGCGCGGCAGAATCCTTGAAGAAGGGGGGATCATCGACGAGCAAGGCAGAAAACAGGGCAAATGGAAGCGGTTTTACGCATCCTCCGCTGTGATGCACGAAGGAGAATACGTCGACGACAAGCGTTCGGGAGTGTGGAAGTATTTTTTTGAAGACAGTGTTTTAGAACAAACCGGTTCCTACAGAAACGATCAGCCCGAGGGCACTTGGACATGGTATTATCCGGGGGGAGCGATATGGCGCGAAGAAGAGTTTGTCGCGGGCTTAGAAGATGGACCTTCTGTGGAATACGCACCCGATGGAACGGTCATTACCCAAGGAGAATACATCGAAGGTCTCAAGGAAGGAAGGTGGGTATGGACCTACGGAGATTATCGCGAAGAGGGGAACTATTTTGAAGGAGAGCGCCAAGGGCTTTGGAAACACTGGTATGCCGACGACGATCGACTTCGCTTTGAAGGGTCTTATTTGAATGGCCAACCCGATGGGCTCCATCAATATTATCATCCCAACGGAAATATTCAACGACGAGAGCGGTGGTCGAACGGCAGCAAACGCGATTTGTGGGAGTATTTTAATGCCGATGGGCAGCGCTACCTCACCGTAGAATACGACAACAGCGGCCGCGAGATTCGCTACAACGGAATAAAATTGAAGTATGGAAGACGCGTTGAGCGCGAATCCGTGGACGATCAAAAACCTGAAGACGGTTTATGAAAATCCGTGGATTCAAGTAGATCACCACGAAGTTTTAAATCCGGCCGGGGGCGCCGGGATTTACGGAGTCGTTCGCTTTAAGAATCTGGCCATCGGCATCTTGCCCATCGATCGAGAAGGCAATACGTGGATTGTCGGTCAGTATCGATTCCCGCTGGGCGAGTACAGTTGGGAAATCCCTGAAGGCGGGGGAGCTCTTCAGCAGGATCCGGTTGATTCGGCCAAGCGCGAATTGCTCGAAGAGTGCGGAATACGGGCAGAGCGATGGACGCTGATTCAAACCATGAGCCTGAGCAATAGCGTCTCCGACGAACGCGCCTTGATTTATCTGGCCGAAGATTTGAGCTTTACGGATTCAGAACCCGAGGACACCGAACAATTGACGGTTCGGAAACTCTCTTTCGACGAGTTGTATCAAATGGTTTTGAGCGGAGAGGTTCACGACAGTCTCACGGTAGCGGCGGTTTTGCGCTATCGCTTGATGGTCTACGAACAGCCTTAAAGATTGAACTCAATGCCTTGAGCCAAGGGCAAACTCAAACCGTAGTTCAGGGTGTTCGTCTGCCTGCGCATATAAGCTTTCCACGAGTCTGAGCCCGATTCTCGACCTCCACCGGTTTCTTTTTCCCCACCAAAGGCCCCGCCGATTTCCGCACCCGAGGTACCGATGTTGACGTTGGCGATTCCACAATCTGAACCGGTCGCCGAAACAAAGCGTTGAGCCGTTCGGAAATCTGAAGTCATGATGGCCGAACTCAGGCCCTGAGGCACCCCGTTTTGCAATTGAATGGCCTCGTCAAGTTCGCGGTATTTGATGAGGTACAAAATGGGGGCAAAAGTTTCTGTCTGAACGGTTTCGAAGTGATTTTCGGCCTCGGCAATCGCGGGTTTCACGTAACAGCCGCTTTCATATCCCTCGCCCTTCAGCACCCCGCCGGGAACCACGATGCGCCCGCCTTGAGTTTGAATGCGATCCAGCGCGTTTAAGTAGAGCTGCACGGCGTCGCGGTCGATGAGCGGACCCACGTGATTACTCGGATCGAGCGGATTTCCAATTTTGAGTTGGCCATAGGCCTTCACCAAGATTTCCTTGACCTGCTCAAAGATGGACTCGTGAACGATTAAACGGCGAGTCGAAGTGCATCGCTGACCGGCAGTTCCCACGGCACCAAAGACCACAGCCAGAGTGGTCATGGCCAGGTTGGCATCGGGAGCCACAATAATGGCGTTGTTGCCTCCGAGTTCGAGTATGCTCTTGCCAAAGCGCTCTGCAACGGCCACGCCGACTGCGCGACCCATGCGAACGGAACCCGTGGCCGAAATCAACGGAATGCGGGTGTCCTTGCTCAGCCATTGTCCGACTTTGGCATCTCCGTTGATCAAGCACGAGATGGCCTTGGGATAGCCATTGCGCTCCAACACCCGGTGAATGATTCGCTGACATGCAATGCCGCACAAAGGCACTTTTTCGCTGGGCTTCCAAATGGTGACATCCCCACACACCCAGGCCAGAGCGGTATTCCAAGCCCAGACAGCCACGGGAAAGTTGAAAGCGGAGACAATACCGACGGGGCCCAGAGGGTGCCACTGCTCGCGCATGCTGTGCTCCAAGCGCTCAGAGGGCATTGTGAGTCCATAGAGTTGCCGCGAAAGACCGGTGGCAAAGTCGCAGATATCGATCATTTCCTGAACCTCACCCAGGCCTTCTTGCAGCGATTTTCCCATTTCGTAGGAGACCAAGGCACCGAGTTCGCCCTTCAATGCGCGCAGTTCGTCTCCAAATTGGCGCACCAATTCGCCCCGTTTCGGAGCGGGAACCGTTCTCCAAAATTCAAATGCCTTTTGGGCATCGCCGACGATTCGGTCGTAGCCTTCGCGAGATGTCGAGCGAACCGTGGCAATTTCTCGACCGTCTACAGGCGAACGACTCGTAAGCACGTCTGCGGAATCGAGCGACCAGCTCTGCCCCGATGTTCCGGGATTTTCGGCGGCGATTTCGAGTTTTTCGAGAATCGAGCTCACAGATTGTCCGGCGACAGTCAATACGGTGTTCGAGGAAGGCATGGGTAGAAAATTTTGTGCAAAGTAAGCGAGCGATTAAGCTAGAATGAATCCAAATAAAAAGCAAAACTCAGGTGCCCTCGGTTACTTTTGGCACGTAGATGGAAAGATTAAAATCACAGAATCCGGCATTCCTCCAAAAAGTGGCTATAGCCGTGTCGCTATGCGTGCTCAACGCCGGATGTCAGCAGGCGCAAAAAAGCTCGGACAACCAGATTCAGGTCTTGGCGACCACAGGGCTCGCAGCCGATTTGGCGCGCAATGTCCTGCCATCGGAATTCCATGTCGCCGGGCTGATGGGTCCGGGCACAGATCCGCATTTGTACAAAAGCACCGAAGGCGATATTCGAGCCATGAGGTCTGCCGATGCCTTGGTGTATACCGGTCTGCGGCTCGAGGGCAAGCTGGGCGAGGTTTTTGGGGGTCAGAACAAGCAAAAGACCGTGGTCGAGCTGAGTGCTGGGCTCGACTCTCTGGCGCTAATCAACAGCCAAGGTTTTGCCGACGGCTTCGATCCACACTTTTGGATGGACCCCGTGCTGTGGGCTCAGTCTGCTAAAGAGCTGGCGAGAGTTTTTTCGGAGGACTATCCGGCGCATTCAGAACAGATTGCACTCAAGCTCAAACACTATTTGGGACGTCTGGATTCGCTCGACCGCGCCGTCGCCTTGCAGATCGCTGTTTTGCCGGCCAATCGCAGAGTCATCGTGACAACCCACGACGCGCTGAATTATTACGCCGCGCATTACGATTTGGAAGTGCGCAGTCTACAGGGTTTTTCAACCGCAGCCGACTTTGGCGTGCGCGACATTACAGAACTCGTAAATTTTATCATTGAGCGCAAGATTCCTGCGGTTTTTGTGGAGAACATCGTTTCGTCGAGGTCCTTAGATGCGGTCATTCAAGGCTGCGAAAGCCAGGGATATCCCGTAAAACTCGGCGGGTCGTTTTACACCGATGCCCTGGGTCCGGCAGGGAGTGAAGCCGAGAACTACATCGAAATGATTGCCTTGAACACCGCGGTTTTGGTGAAGGCGCTCGAGACTCAGTCGACCGTTCAGTAGACGCATTCAACAGTGAATCCAAATCTGGTATACGTGATCTCGGGTTCCGTGTTGCTCGGGGCGGCGGCAGGGGCGGTCGGGGTTTTTGGCTTTTTGAGAAAGAGTAGTTTGGTCGGAGAAACGGTGGCGCACAGCATGTTGCCCGGCATCGGCTTGGCCTTTTTGATCAGCGGATCCAAGAACCCGCTCGTGTTGTTGGTCGGTTCAGTGATTTCCGGCGCTCTGAGCTTGGGCTTTATTCGATGGATTCGGAAGTTCTCGGGTCCGCGACCCGATGCGGCACTGGCCATCGCGCTCAGCGGGTTCTACGGCATCGGCATCGTTTTGCTCACCTTCATCCAGAACAGAGGAGGCTCAGACCACAGTGGCTTGGACCAAGTGCTCTTTGGGCGGGCAGCGGCCATGTTGCCCGAAGACATTGCCGTTTTTGGAGGTCTGGCTGCGCTTGTCCTGATGGCGGTTGCGCTGGGTTCTCGATCCATGGGCTTGGTTGCGTTTAATCCCGATTATGCGCAAAGCATCGGATGGAAGGTGCGGCGATACGAATGGATGATGTCTGCACTGAGCATCTTGGCCATCGCTTCGGGAATACGGGCGGTTGGAATAGTGCTCATGGCAGCGCTTTTGGTCATTCCGGCGGCAGCGGCTCGCTACTGGACACATCGCCTCGATCGCTTGATAGGTTTATCGGCCATGTTGGGCGCCTTGGGCGGCTTGTTCGGCACCTTGTGGAGCAACACTTCGGGTTCCCTTCCCACAGGGCCACTCACCGTGCTCTCGCTGTCGGGCATTGCCATGTTCAGCGTCGTTTTTGCACCCGAAAGAGGAATGCTCGGGAGGTTGTTTCTCCAAAAAAGGAGAGCTTCGAGAAGCGAGCGAGAGAATTTCATCAAATGGGCCGGACAATGGCTTGAAGAAAACCCGGAAAACTCCACAGTAAATGGGGCGGAGTTTCGTTTGAAGTACGGGCTTAACCGCGTGTCTTATTATCGAAACCTGAGGCGAAGCGTCGCTGCAGCATGGGTGTATCCGGCGGTCAACGGTTTTAGGCTCACGGAAACCGGATGGTTAGAAGGGCGCAGAATCAACCGCCTCCATCGGCTTTGGGAGGTTTACTTAAATCGCAAAGCGGGTGTACCCCTCAATAGAGTGCACGAATCGGCCGAGGTCATCGAACATCTTTTGACCCCCGAGCTCGAACGAGATATTCTCTACGAGCTGGGATTGTGCGAGAATTTTGCCCCGAGGGTGGAAATACATTCCGCACTTGCTGTCGCAAATCCCTCAAAATCATAACATGGACGCTCTCTGGATCATGGCCATCGGGAGCCTCGTAGCGGGATTGTGCGCGGCTCTGGGCACTTTTTTGTATTTGCGGAAACTCAGTATGTTGGGAGACGCTGTGTCGCATGCCGTACTGCCCGGAATCGTCATCGCCTATCTGTGGGCAGGAGAGCGCAACGCGACAGCTCTGCTCGTGGGCGCGGCCGTTTTTGGACTCTTGGTCACTTTTTTGATCGATTGGCTGACCCATCGCGCTGGAATGCAACAGGACGCATCGATTGGGCTGAGCTTCACCTTGCTTTTTAGCTTGGGCATTGTGCTTGTGTCGCTCTGGGCGAGCCGGGTCGACATCGATGCAGATTGCGTTCTCTACGGCGAAATCGGGCTCTTGCCTTTCGACACTTGGTCGTGGAATGGATTCGAAATGGGTCCGCGACACTTCGCCCTGCTCTTCGGTCTCGACTTGGTCGTGGGGGTGCTCCTATGGAAGGGGTTCAAGGGGATGCAGCTGCTTGCGTTCGACGGTGTTTTTGCAGCGTCCACGGGAATTTCCATTGCCGCATGGCACTGGGCGTTAATGGGAGGGGTATCGCTGGCCACGGTCTTTTCTTTTGAAGCCGTCGGCGCCATTTTAGTGGTCTCCTTTTTGGTGATTCCGCCGGCCATCGGACACTTTTGGTCTTATGGCAGCTTGAAGAGGATGTTGTGGATTGCCATCACGTCGGGAGTCGCTTCGAGCGTCGCGGGCTACTACTTGGCAGTATGGTTGGACAGTTCGATTGCGGCCTGCATGAGCAGCGCGGCTTTAATTTTTTATGTGTCGGGATGGGTGGTTCATCCTCAGAAAGGATTGCCCGCCCAATGGTTAAAGAGAAGCCAGGGGAGGGCACCTCATTCGGCGCCGGCCGGCAACTAAAGGACTTCGATGAGAGGTCCCGAGCGGATTCGAACCGCTGTACGAGGTTTTGCAGACCTCTGCCTAGCCACTCGGCCACGGGACCCTATTTCAGATAGAACGCCAATTTCAAATAGAACGCCAATCCTTTTAGAAAAACAAGGCGATTGAGAATGGCAAATGCCAAAAGCTGATTTCGAAGAAATGGGCATCAAAGATAAGGCGATTGTCCTCGCTCAGCGCGATCGACTTTCTTCTAAGATGACGGCCACATTCGCGATGTCGCCACCGATCGGCGGATTCTTTTTGAGGAGTTCTATGCGGAGCCACTCAATTCGAGGTTCTTCTTTAAACAGGCGCGCAATGATGCGTCCGGCCACATGCTCAATCAATTGGCTTCGAATGATGAGCTCAGATCGGACAATGTCGTGCAAGAGCACGTAATCTACGGTGTCTTCGAGGGCGTCGGTCGCAATAGAAGGCGCGAAATCGGTTCGGATGCTCAAGTTCACCACATATTCTGTTCCGATCACAGCCTCTTCGGGCAAGCAGCCGTGGAACGCATGGCATCGAAGTCCGATAATCTCAATATGGCCGGGGCGCTTCACAAAGGCAGGTTTTGAATGGCATCGTGAATTCGCGATTCACTTTTTGTCTTGCCGAGCAGTTCGGCTATGGCAAAGGCCGAGGGCCCGGTGGTTCCCCCTGTCAATGCGATGCGGAGAATGGGTCCCAATACCCCGAAGCCAATGCCGCGATCGGCCAATACATCTTTAAAGGTCTGCTCGAGCAGTTCAGATTTAAAGAGCTCCGACTCGATGGATTCGTACCTATGGAGCAACTCCGTCAAATGATCTCCCGAATCGGCTTTCCACTTGGCCTTAATGGCATCGCCGTCATATGGAACGCGGTCTTCAAAAAAGTAAAGTCCCTCTTTGAGCAAGTCGTCTTTCAAGTATGCGCGCTCTTTGATCAAGCCACAGATATCGGCCAGTCGATCGGGCGTGTCAAGCTCCTTTTGCGCGAGTTGTGGGGCGATGTCTTTCGCCAGTTGTTCGTTCGTTCTGGAGCGGAGGTGCTGTTGATTAAACCAGCGCGCCTTTTCGAAGTCGAAACGAGCACCTGATTTGCTCACCCGGTCGAGATCAAAGGCATCGACAAGTTCAGCGAGCGAGAATATTTCGCGTTCGCCCCCCGGGTTCCATCCCAAAAAGGCGATCATATTGACAAACCCTTCGGCATAGAAGCCCATTTCGCGATAGCCGTTCGCGGTTTCGCCCGTTTCCTTGTTCTCCCAAAAAAGTGGAAAAACAGGAAAGCCGAGCCGATCGCCGTCCCTCTTGCTCAACTTGCCGTGGCCATCGGGGCGCAACAAAAGCGGGAGATGGGCGAATTCGGGCATGACATCCTCCCATCCCAAAGAGCGGTACAACAAAACGTGAAGCGGCGCAGAGGGCAGCCACTCTTCTCCTCGAATCACATGCGAGATTTCCATATGGAAGTCGTCCACCACATTCGCGAGGTGATACGTAGGCAGTCCGTCGCTTTTGAACAGGACTTTGTCGTCCATATTTTGAGTGTTGACACTTACCCACCCGCGAATGCGATCGTGAAAGCGCACCTCTTCGTTGCGTTCGAGTTTGAGTCGCACCACAAATGAGGCGCCGTCCGCAATTCGACTATTGACTTCTGAAGGCGAGAGGCTCAAAGAGTTCTTGAGCGAAGCGCGAGTAATTTGATTGTATTGAAAATTGGGATGCCCCGAAGCGGCCGCCCGGGCCCGAAGAGACTCGAGCTCTTCTTCGGTATCAAATGCGTAATAGGCCTTGCCCGTTGCCAAGAGGCGTTCAACCTGGGGCTTGTAAATTTCGCTGCGCTCCGACTGCCGATAGGGTTGATGGGGACCGCCGACCCAAGGAGATTCGTCGGGAATCAGCCCACACCATTCGAGCGATTGCCGGATGTATTCCTCGGCTCCCGGGACAAAGCGATTTTGGTCTGTATCTTCGATGCGGAGCAAGAAGTCACCTCCGTGTTTCCGGGCAAATAGATAGTTGTACAGTGCGGTGCGAACTCCTCCCATATGGAGAGGTCCGGTCGGGCTCGGCGCAAAGCGCACACGAACCCGGCGGTCTAGGGCGTTGTTAACAGACATAAATGTGTTGTGGGCGCACAAAGATAGGCGCGCCAAACAGCCGAACAGTCCGCGAAGGCTGTGGTAAATTTGATCCATTATGGAAGATTGGAAACACGCGCTCAAGACGGTCGCTCACAGGCGCGTGAGGCAAGATTTGCTGAGGTCGGCCATTCGCCTGCTTTGGATTGGCGGAGTGGGTTGGATGACGCTGGCGATTCTCGGGTATGCGGGGCTCGAGTCTTTTGCTTGGCGCAGAGTCTTGTTTGGTGTTGGTCTTCTGGGGGCTTTGGCCCTGTTCATCGGTTCGATGGGAAATCCGTTGGCAAATTGGTTTCGTGTTCGATCCAGAGCCGATTTTAAGCTTTGGGCGCGTTGGGCCGGGCAACGGCAGCCGGGCGTCGCGGAGGAGGCCGCCAATTTGGTTGACTTAGACCTCAGTTTGGGCAAAGAAAAAAGCCCCTTGTTGGCGAAGGCGGTCGAGGAGCGTGGCGCGTCTGTATCGAGTCTGCCGTGGAAGCGTGAGTATGCCCTGCGAGAATTGCGCAAGGATGCTCTTTGGCTGGTTCTTCCACTCGGCGCGCTCCTCTTGATTCAGTTGAGTGGGCGTTGGGAGGTTTTGCGCACCGGGTCTCAGAGTGTCTTGGCCTACAACCGCCCCCTCGCTCCGCCCCCATTTGTTTTTGATTCGATCGGTCTTCCCCAGCATGCCATTGAAGGAGAGAAGGTGCATATCGTGGCGCGCTTGAGCGGACGGAGCCTGCCCGATCGATTGTGGTTTTCGGTGTCTCAGGGCGAGCGGGTACTGATGAAGGCCACTTCTACGGGCACGTACGAGGCCAGTTGGACCGCGCGCACAGGCACCCATGAGATTCGTTTGGAGACCGAGCATATAAAGTCAGAACCGCGCTCTGTTGAAGTTTTTGGCGAAGCTGGTTTGTGGGTTCAGGAGGTTCGATATCGTTTCCCGGCCTATACGGGCATGGAGTCGCGCGTCGGTGCCTTTGAATCGGCTGTTGTGGTTCCACGTGGAACACAGATTGATTGGATCGTCGAAACGCGGAATGTTGTTTTGAGCACGATGTTATGGGAAGACGAGTTCGGACCCAAAGAAATCTCGTCTCGAAAACAGGTTCTGGACCGTGGGCGGGTGGTGTTTTCGTACGAAGGTGCCTATGGTCAAAAGGGAAATTCCCTGCACCAGGATATCGAGGTCATCGGCGACGAACCGCCCCGCATTGATGTGATTGAAACGCGTTCGAGTGATTCGTCAAGATATGTCCTTCGGTTTGCCGACGATTATGGATTTAGGGGCCTATATGTCGAGTTTGAGCGGGCCGATCAAGAGCCGTTGCGCGAGCTTGTACGCAAGCCTTCGGGTTTGTCGGGTGAGGCTGTTTTAGAGTTTTCAATCGAAGAATTGCTCCGGTCTTCCACAAAGTCTCTTCGTTTTGTTCTCGAGGACAACGATGCGATTTCGGGTTTTAAAGAGAGCAAAAGCCCTTGGTTTGTCTTTGAGATCATCGACGATCTCGAACGCTTAGATCGGGCATCTCAATCTATGGGGACTTGGTCTTCTGCCAACAAGGAGAGTAAAGACGCCGAAGACAAGGCAGAGCAACTGGAACAAGGGCTCAAGATGGAGAGCGTTTCTGCCCTCAATTGGAAGCAAAAGAACGCGGTGGTCGAACAGAGAGAGGCTCTGCGCAAGGAACGCGAACAGCGCGCGCAAAGGCTGGAGAACATGGCAAAAGCACTCGATGAGATCGATAAGACCAGGGCAGAAGATGAACGAGATAAAGAGCTCAGGGAAGAAATGCAGAGAGCTTCGGAGTCTTTGGATCGCGACTTGAGCCGAGAACAGCTCGAAAAGCAAAAAGAACGGGCGGCAGAGATGTTGAAAAAGCTCTCAGAAGAGCGACAAAAAGCAGAGGAGGAGCGGATGTCTGAAGAACGCTTGCTGGAGTTGCTCAAGCGCGAATCTGTCGACGCCCAGTTTGGCGCCTTGCGCGAGGAGGTGCGTGCTTTATCGGTCGAAGAGCGCAAGCTTTCAGAAGAGAGCGCCGGTGCCAAAGAGCAAGAAGCGCAGGAGGCTCTCAAACGGCGAATGGAGGATGTGAATGCGAAATACGAAGAGTTGCTTCAAGAGAATCGTTCGCTCGAAAAGCCGTTCGAGATCGAAGAGCTCAAAGGCGATCGGTTAGAGGCGGAGCAAAAAATGAAAGAGGCGGCGGAACAGTCTAAAAAAGGAGACGGCAGCGAGAATAAGATGCAAAAAGAGAGTGCGGAAAGTCTCGAGAAATTGGCCGAACAGATGGACGCGATGTCTGCCAGCATGGATGCGGCCGCTCAAATGGAAAATATTCAGGATCTCAAGCAGATTCTGGACAATCTGCTGGTGTACAGCCGCGGTCAAGAAGCCTTGTCTGCCAAGCTTCAGCGGATGAGTCCGTCTGAACCCGGTCTCGAGCGCTCCATGGCCGAAGAGCAGCGTTTGATACAGGGCTCGAGAATTATTCAAGACAGTTTGCAGGCACTGGCGAAGCGAACGCCTATGGTGGGTCAAAAGATCTTCGAGGAGTTGGGAAAGATGGATCAAGCGGCCCAGCGATCGGCTGAAGAAATGGCCGAGCGAGAAATTGCACGGGCGTCGTCGAGTACCCGTTACGCCATGACTGCTGCGAACGAGCTGGCTGTGATGCTCGATCAAAGCCTTCAAAACATGCAGAGCATGATGCAGGAGTCGTCGGGTAAAGGGCAATGCAGCAAACCGGGAGGCTCTAAGCCGAGTCCCGGGCAATCGAACAAGCCGAGCCCATCGAAGATGAAAGCATTGCAAGAGCAACTGATGAAGGGCATGGAGGGTCAAAAGGGCAAGGAAGGGGAGGATGGTGAAGAGGGCAAAGGAGAGAAAGGCAAGGGCCGGAGGTCTCAGTCGAAAAGTGCCGGCGAGTATGGAGAACTGCTACGGCAGCAAGAAGAACTCCGCCGGATGCTCGAATCGCTGCTCGAATCAGAAGAAGCGGGGATCAATGGAAGCACGGGGCAAAAAATGCTCGAGATGATGAAAGAGAGCGAACGAGAACTCGCAGAACAAAGACTGCAGCCCCGTTCGCTGAGCCGTCAAAAAGAGATTATGAGTCGATTGCTCGAAAGCGAGAAAGCCGAGCGCAGTCGCGGAGAAGACGAAAAGCGCGAGAGCAAAGAGGGTCAAGTGCAACAGGAAGCGGGCAGTTCTTGGAAAGAAAAAGACCCGCAATCTCTAGATGAGCTCGAAGGATTGAAACTCGACCCCATTCGCTTTAGTCCTTATTACAGAGAGCGAATTTTAGAGTGGCAAACCGAGCGATGAGTCGAGTTAAAATTGAGTGGACGCCGCCGGAACTTTGGTCGAATCACCCGCTTTTGAGCTATACTTCTTGGCTGCATGCCTTGTGCGCAAGCGAAGCATTTCGTCTCAAGCGCTTGGTGTTCTGCGCGGTGTCTGACGACGAACTGCTCGAAAAGAACCAGGCTTTCTTGGAGCATTCAGACTACACAGATGTCTTGAGTTTTAGCTATGCCTCAGCAGATGGCGTCATCGAAGGAGAAGTGTGGATTAGTTTAGATCGAATTCGAGACAACGCTTTGAAGCGCGGCATTTCAGAAAAGAATGAATGGTTAAGGGTGATGGCACATGGGCTTTATCACCTTTCGGGCATGACCGACAAACTCTTGTCGGATCGCCTAGCAATGAGGACGAAAGAGGGTCGAGCGATAGATTTATACGAGCAAATGTTTCACGTGGAACAATGAAGAGCGAAACCTACGATGTAATTGTGGTTGGAGCCGGGCACGCGGGCTGCGAGGCCGCGGCGGCCGCTGCGCGAATGGGGTCGAAAACTCTGATGATCACCATGAATCTTCAGACCATCGGGCAGATGAGCTGCAACCCGGCCATGGGTGGGGTCGCCAAAGGTCAAATCGTTCGAGAAATCGACGCACTGGGCGGGCTGTCGGGAATTATTGCCGATCGAACAGCCGTACAGTTCAGAATGCTGAATCGTTCCAAGGGTCCCGCCATGTGGTCGCCCAGAACCCAGAACGACCGCTGGCGGTTTGCCGAAGAATGGAGACTCGAGCTTGAAGCTATTGAGCAGTTGTCTTTTTATCAAGACACAGTTGTTTCGCTTGAGATCAAGTCAGAGGCTGTCTGCGGAGTGTACACGGCCACTGGGATGTACTTCGAATGCAAAGCCGTCGTGCTGACCAACGGCACGTTTTTGAACGGTTTGATGCACATAGGCGAACGCAATTTTAAAGGCGGTCGCGCCGCTGAGCGCCCGGCAACGGGCTTAACCGAACAACTGAGTTCCTTGGGCTTCGAAACCGGGCGCATGAAGACCGGAACACCTCCGAGAATCGACGGGAGAAGCTTGGATTACTCAAAATTTGAAGAGCAAAAGGGAGACGTCGATCCGGGTAAATTCTCTTTTTTGCCTTCCGACAAACCCAAAGATCAGCTGAGTTGCTGGATCGCCTATACGGGTCCGGAGGTGCACGAGATTCTGAGAACAGGGTTTGATCGGTCGCCTATGTTTTCGGGCCGAATTCAAGGTTTGGGGCCGCGATACTGCCCGAGTATTGAAGACAAAATCGATCGATTTGCCGACAAAGACCGACACCAACTGTTCGTAGAACCCGAAGGTTGGCGCACCATCGAAGTCTACTTGAACGGCTTTTCGACCAGTCTTCCTCAGGAAGTGCAGATCGAGGCGCTCCGCCAGATTCCCGGTTTTGAGCGCGTTCGATTGTTTCGGCCGGGATATGCCATAGAATACGATTACTTCCCCCCAATCCAGCTCAAGCACAGCTTGGAGACCAAGTTGATTTCGGGTCTGTATTTCGCGGGGCAAATCAACGGAACCACGGGTTACGAAGAGGCCGCAGGTCAAGGTTTGATGGCGGGAATCAATGCACACCGCAAGATTCTCGGGCTCGACTCGGTCGAACTCGGCAGAGATCAAGCGTATATCGGCGTGCTCATCGACGACCTCATCACCAAGGGTACCGAAGAGCCTTATCGCATGTTTACCTCAAGGGCTGAGTTTCGAATCTTGCTCAGACAAGACAATGCCGACCGGAGGTTGACTCCCTTGGGGCGCTCGATCGGTTTAGCAAGCGATGCTCGCTTGCAGCGGCTGCAGAAAAAAGAGCGCGGTGTGGCAGATCTCGAAAAAGGCTTGTCGGAGCTGGGCCTGGAACCCGCAGAAATCAATCCCGTTTTAGAATCGCAAGAGAGCGCCCCGGTAGACCAGCGCATTCGAGCCTTGGGGCTGTTGGGTCGCCCCGGAATTGGCTGGAAAACCCTCGGGCAATGCGAGCCTGTCGAACGCTTTCTGAGAGATTGGCGGGTTTCGTTCCACGCTGATGAGGAGCTCGAGAACGAGGTGCTCGAACAGCTCGAAATCGGGTATAAATACTCGGGATACATTGAGCGAGAGCGAATCAACGCCGAAAGGGTACGAAGCTTGGAAGATTTGCGGATTCCCGATCGATTTGACTTCGACTTGGTGACCGCCCTAAGCATTGAATCGCGCCAAAAGCTGGGGCGCATTCGTCCGGCAACCCTCGGACAAGCCTCGAGAATAAGTGGGGTGTCTCCTGCCGACATTCAAGTTTTAATGGTGCGGCTCGGTCGCTGAGTGTAATTATTCTCATTTTTACGAAGTGGTACACACAACGACTTGCCCTTGCTGCGGCTCGGGTCAATTGGAAGCTTGGATTCAAGCAAGCGATTTTAGGGGTTCACAAGAGCGCTTTACAATTGTAAAATGCATTCAATGTGGCTTGGGAATAACGAGCCCCCGCCCTGGCGATTCCGAGTTGGGCAATTATTATCCGAAAGCCGATTACGTTTCGCATCAAGCCAAGCCGAAGAGCTTGTTCGACCGCGTGTATTTTGCGGTTCAGCAGCGCAATTTGGTGTTCAAGCACCGCGTGATCTCCGGTCGCCAAAGGCCCGGTCGACTGCTCGACTACGGATGCGGGGCCGGGAGTTTTGCGCATTTCATGCAGGAGCGTTCGTGGACGGTAGAGGGCGTGGAGATCGATTCCAATGCGGCGCGAATTGCCTCTGAGCGCTTGTCGACCGAAGTGCGCTCCCCCGACCTCTGGAAGCCCGAACCCGACCGATTCGATCTCATCACACTCTGGCACGTTCTCGAGCACTTACCCGATCTCGATCAGCGCCTATCTGATTTTTATAAAGCGCTTCGGCCCGGGGGCATATTGTTGATTGCGGTTCCAAATACCGCCTCGTACGATCGTTCATTTTACAGAGCGCATTGGGCGGCATGGGATGTGCCGATCCACCTATGGCATTTTCAGCGACTGAGCATTCGAAGGCTCTTTGAGCGCAAGGGTTTTGAAGTGGCGGGAGAAGTTCCCATGCCCTTCGATTCATTTTACATTTCGATGTTGAGCGAGCGAAATCGCAAAAACCCCATTTGGTGGATTTCCGGTGTCTTTCGGGGGTGGGTGAGCAAAAATCGATCGAAACACACGAAAGAAGGCTCGAGCATGATTTGGTTTGCAAAGAAGCCCGAATAATTGCCCTTAAACCGAAAAACCCCCCTCGCGGGCACAGCACCCCTCCGGCAGAAAGATCTCGGCTCAGACCGCAAATAAAAGGGGTCGAAAAATGAGCGTAACGGCGTACAAATCGCTTAAGCGCGCTGTGTTTTTTTCAACAAGCGCTCAGAGATCTCCAAACTGAGGTCGAAAAGCAGGAGCTTGAGATAGAGGTTGCGCTCAATGTCTCGAAGTGCTCGATCCATAGCAGTCAAAATATGGTCGGTTCGATCGGCATCGAAAAATCCGATGAATCGATCCCACTGAAGACCTGCATCGGCCAACTCAGGCGGAGCTTCGATTTCTCCGAACAAACGCGCGCGCACGGCATCTCGAATCCAGCGAGAGCACAACTCGAGAAACGTTTTGATTTCTTCTCGCCCCCAGCCGGCCATCAGTTCAGCAAATCGCAACATCTCTGCAGAATTGCGCGTGGCACAAAAGCGCATCCACCGGGCAAAGTGTTTTGCGGAATCGCGATGGGAAACACTTCCCGTAACCAACTCGAGCGCCCTGCCCGGAGATCCATCGCACCAACGCGGAGCAGAACCTGCGACATGCCCTGAGCGGGTGAGCCACGATTCGATTTCAGAAGGGGCGAATGGAGCCAGTACGTGTACCTGGCAGCGGCTCAATACAGTGGGCAAGAGTTCTTCAACAGCCCCACCCGCCAGCAGAAAGACCAATCCGGGTTCGGGTTCTTCGAGCAATTTCAGCAGCTTGTTTGAAGCGCTGAGGTTCATTTTGACCGGCATCCACATCAACACAATGCGCAATCCGCCACTGAAGGATTTCAGAGAAGCCGTGTGCCTGATTTTCTCAGCCTCACCCGCCCCAATCAATCCCTGCTTGTTTCCGAGCTCCGCGCGTTGAAGGAACTCCTGTAACTCCATCCACGGATTTTCGAGCAGGACACTTCGCCACAAGCCTTCCCAATCGGTGTCGCGCCGTTCTTTTTCGTTACCCGCCATCGGATAAATCCAGTGCAAGTCGGGGTGCCCGCCGCGGTCGAGCAACACACACGAATCGCATTGACCACAGGCATCGAAATCTGAAGGAGCTCTGCAGAGAAGGTATCGCGCAAAGGCAAACGCGGTTGGAAGGGCGCCAAACGAACCGCGCTCGGCGAAGAAATGGGCATGCGCCACTTTGCCGCTGCGGCTCGAGCCGCGCAAAGCATCGTAAAAGGCCGGATTGTCGGGAAGGTTTGCGAAATACACTGCTGTGTCAAAAGTCTAAAGAATCGGCTTTGTAGCGGTTATTTTTGAAACAAAATCGAAAACCGGATGCGCACCCCTGAATCTTTTGATTGGAATGGCCAAAGAGCCTTAATCCGAGTCGATTACAACGTCCCTCTCGACGAGGCTTTTCACATTGCCGACGATACGCGCATTCGCGCCACGCTTCGAACCATCCGCACCGTGCTCGATTCGGGCGGAAGCGCCGTGTTGATGTCCCACTTCGGGCGGCCGAAGTCGGGGCCCGAAGACAAGTATTCTCTAAAGCATATCGTCCCCGCCATTGAGCAAATGCTCGGGCAATCGATCTATTTTTCGAACGATTGCATCGGTGCAGAGGCCGAAGCGATGTGCTCTGGGCTCAAGCCGGGCGAGGTGGTGCTTCTGGAGAACTTGAGATTTCACCCTGAAGAAGAAGCCGGCGACCTTGACTTTGCTTCGAAACTGGCCCGTCTCGGCGATATTTACTTGAACGACGCTTTTGGAACCGCGCATCGAGCGCACGCATCAACTGCGGTGATTGCTCAGTTTTTTGAAAAAAGATGCGGTTTTGGGTACGTGATGGCCGCCGAGATTGAAAATGTCGGCAAGGTTTTGGCCAGTACCGACCATCCTGTTTTGGCAGTGATCGGAGGCGCCAAGGTCTCTTCGAAAATTTCGATTATCGAGAATTTGCTTCCCAAGGTTGACGTCCTTTTAATCGGCGGAGGTATGGCCTTTACCTTCTTGCGTGCTCAAGGGGCGAAAACGGGCAATTCCTTGATAGAAGAAGACTATATCTCTACCGCCGAAAGCATTCTCCGAAAGGCAAAAGAGGCCGGCGTAGAAATCCTCCTGCCAAGCGACAGCCTCAATGCCGATCGCTTTGCAGACGATGCGCAAAAGGCGGTGAGCAGCGCAATGGAGATCCCCGACGGATGGATGGGGCTCGATATCGGACCTGAAACGATTGAACGCTACAGCAAATCGATCTCGTCGAGCAAGGTGATCTTGTGGAACGGGCCGCTGGGTGTTTTCGAAATGCCCGCCTTTGAAAGCGGAACCCGCACCATCGGGCAGGCGATTGTCGAGGCTACCCAAAAAGGTGCGTTTAGTTTGGTCGGAGGCGGAGATTCGGTCGCTGCGGCCAAGCAGTTTCACCTCGAAGACGGAGTGTCCTATGTGAGCACGGGGGGTGGAGCGATGCTCGAGTACTTGGAAGGTCGCGGACTTCCGGGCATCGATGCCGTGCTTGCCCATTCGGGAATTGCTTCTTGAACCTGTTCTTCGAGAGAATCGGGTGCGCGGTGAATCATCAATTCTCCAAGCGATTCGACGGGTCTAAACAGCACAGAGTCTTCGAAATGGCGCGTGTCGGGCCACTCGAGTTTTCTTTGGAGCATACCCGCGCCGACCAACAGAAAGGCCATCAGCAACAACCATTTCGAAAGGCCAAAGAGCGAGCCGAAGAACGCATTGTACGAGCCCAGGTCGACCTTCTCAGCGAGTTTCGAAAGCAGGCGCGCCACGATATTCATGGCCACGATCGAAGCCGCAAAGCACAGCCCATATGCCACGGCCGAATGGGTGTAGACGGCGTCTCCGAGTGCTTCAAGCATTTTTTTGTGAAGGAGCGGGTGATAGGTGTTGGCGATAAAAAAGGACACCCCCACACCGATCAAAGACAGCGCCTCGCGGATCAAGCCTCTGTGCCAACCGTGTACAGCCCCGTAAACCAAGGGCAGAGCAATAAAAACATCGAGAACATTCACGGATGAGCGAAAGTACGAAAGGGCGCTGGGAGGAATTGGTCAAAGGCCTCGGACATCGGTTTGCAGAGGGCGAACCGCTCGATTTGACCGGGGTCTTATTCTTGATTGGGCTTCAGGAATCCGGACAAGGCGCGCGAAAATTCAAGAAAGACGAAAAGCTCGACCTGATGCACATCGCCTTGTGCAGGGTGCTCGAACCCTTTGGTTACTATGAGTTTGAGGGCTTCGACCCCGACGGCTGGCCGCATTATCGCTTGCTCGAAGAACTGCCGCCGCTCAAGCCCGGAGAGCAGAGCTATCTCGTGAAACAAGCCGTTTTGAGCTATTTTGAAAAAAACGGTTGGTTTGGCGATCAGCAACCGCCCACTGAAGGATCGTAGGGCTGAATGACGATAATCTTTCGCACTTCGCTGTTGTTTTCGAGCCGAATGAAGCCGCAACCGATCCACGAAGGCGGATTTCCGCGCGTGGCCTGAACCTTGAGCACGGCTTCGTATTGGTATTCGAAGCGCACCTCTCCGAACAAGTCGGTGTTTCCCAGAAAATCGGGAATGGCGTTGGGCACGTCGGCATTCACCTTGACGAGAACATTTTGGGCCGGTCGCCCGTCTTCGGTCATCACTTGAATCACGAACGGATAATTCCGAGCCTCTTCTTTGGTGCAGCCCCAGCCAAAACCGAGAGCCAAAAACGCGATGAACAGTGCCTTTTTCATATCTATACTCAAGAAACGAATCGTTCGATTAAATCGGTGGACAGCCATTGTTCGGATCGCTAAAGGGCTTGATGACAATCGTGGTTTCGACCAAATTCTGGTCGCGCAGTTCTGCAAACCCGCAACCCTTCCAACTTCCCTTTACCGCATCTAGCTGGAGATAAGCTGGATAGGAGTAACTAAAAAGCGCTTGACCGTCGAAACCGGTCTTGGCGTAGGCGTTGATCGTTCCGTCGGCACCTACAGGAGCGTACATGCGGATTAAGCAGTTTTGAATCGGGAGGCCGTCGTCGTTAACGACCAGAACCTGAATATCGTAGGGGCCCTGCGTCTTTTTTTCGCAAGAGCTCAGAGTGATCAGGGCCAAGGCCGAAAAGCCGAAACTCATGCGACTCAAAAAACGAAACAGACCGTTAAGGGGATTCATCGGGGGGAATTGACCAAATTTGCTCAAAATTAACCGAACTCTGCACTGCATCCGTGTTCAACCAGCCCCAATCTATGAGTTTTAGCGAAAGGATCGATCGATTGAGCCAGGAAATAGAAAATGCCCGTCCCGAAAACGCGCGGCAATCCGAAGAATTTCGGGTGGCCTGGCTCGGTCGAAAAGGCGAATTCGCGGCCATTTTTGACTGGTTCAAAACGCTGGGTTCCGAAGAAAAAAGAGCCTTTGGTCAAAAGATCAACGTTCTGAAAAACAGGGCAGAAGAGCGTATAGAAGAGTTCAAAACACAGTTCTCGGATGCCTCTGACAACACGGGGTCGGCAGTCGATCTAACTCGGCCCGTTCAGCTCGCATTCGGGGGGAGCAGGCACCCGGTTTCGCTCACCATGGAGCGCATCTCAGAAATCTTTAAAAAAATGGGTTTCGGATTGTCCGAAGGTCCCGAAATCGAAGATGATTGGCACAATTTCAGTGCGCTGAACTTTCCCGAAGAGCATCCTGCCCGAGATATGCAGGACACTTTTTTTGTTGCGACCAATCCTCCTCTTGCACTCAGAACACATACTTCGAGTGTACAGGTGCGCGCCATGGAAAGTCAAAAACCCCCGATTCGCACGATTTCTCCGGGGCGGGTCTTTCGAAACGAGGCCATCTCGTCGAGGTCTCATTGCATTTTTCATCAAATTGAGGGCTTGTACGTCGATCGCGACGTGAGTTTTGCCGACCTCAAGCAAACCTTGTTGATGTTTGCGCGCGAATTGTTTGGTCCCAACGCCAAAATCCGATTGCGCCCTTCATACTTTCCCTTTACCGAGCCCAGTGCGGAAATGGACGTTTGGTGGGGGCTCGAAACCGAAGCGGACCACCGAATAACCAAGGGAACCGGTTGGCTTGAAATTTTGGGATGCGGAATGCTCGATCCTCAGGTGTTGCTCAATTGCGGGATCGATCCTGAAGTCTACAGTGGCTTCGCCTTCGGCATTGGCATTGAGCGCATCGCCATGAATCTATACGGGGTTACCGATTTGCGCTGGTTTTTCGAGAGCGATGTGCGCTTTGTGGGGCAATTTGGTGTGTGAACGGCCTTCGGACTACGAAGCCTTGAACCGGGCGATCGCCTGACGCGTAAAATCCGAAAGCACGAGACGACCGGAGATGGCCGCGCGTTCGTACAACAGGGTTTCCCAGTGATTGGTCCCGAACCACAACGCCTGTTTCAGAGCACTCATGGCTTCGGGATTGG
Organism: Schleiferiaceae bacterium; assembly: GCA_041739275.1. Taxonomy (GTDB): domain Bacteria; phylum Bacteroidota; class Bacteroidia; order Flavobacteriales; family Schleiferiaceae; genus WGMI01. The sequence goes on from JBGSOF010000004.1 coordinate 126,578, forward strand.
ATTGATTCAAGGAGCGGGTCAAGCGTTCTGTTTCGGTTTCGAGTTCGTCGCGGGTGGCGACCAAAGCGTTGAACAAGCCTCGGTTCCGCGCCCATTCGGCATCGCGCCAAGAGGCGGCATCGATGGCGAGTTCTGAGAACCCTGAGACCCCGACTTTGCGCTCTACGGCGGGGCCGACCACAAAGGGACCGATGCCGACGGCCAATTCGCTCAGTTTGACCGAGGCGCTCTGCAGGGCTAGGCAATAGTCGGCCGAAGCGGCTAAGCCCACTCCCCCTCCAACACAGCGCCCCTGCACCAAGGCCACCACGAATTTGGGGCAGCGGCGCATCGCCAAAATAACCCGCGCAAAACCGCTGAAAAACGCGAGGCCTTGGGCTTCGTCGGCAATGGCGGTGAGCTCGTCGAAGCTTGCGCCCCCGCAAAACGCCCGCTCACCCGCGCTGCGGAGTACCACGACCCGAACTGAAGGGTCGGCACCGAGTTCGTCAAAGGCTTCGGCCAATCGCTGCAGCTGAGCCCCGGGCATGCTGTTGCTCTGGGGGTGGAAGAATTCGATCGAACCGATGCCGTCGGCTCGGTCGATGCGTACGTAGGGTTCGGAGCTCATAGAAATGGGGATGGATGCTGAAAAATTCGGGAGGTCGATTGGGACGAAGTCGGATTTAGTTCCGCTTTCGAACTTGGGTTAAAATCGTGGCAAGCGCCACCGTATCGCCGGTTTCGTCGTACACATCGACCAGGAATTTGACAATGCCGCGCGGAATATCGTCCTCGCTTCGCTTTTCTTGATCGATTTTTTCCTTAACCGTAAACCGTACCCCTAAAGTGGCACCGGGATAAACGGGCTTGGTAAAACGAGCGTCTTCAATGCCGTAATTCAAGAGAACCGGCCCTTTGCCGGGGTCGACAAACAAGCCGGCCGCCTTGCTCAGCACAAAGTATCCGTGCGCCACACGAGCGGTAAACACCGTCCCCTCGAGCGAAGTGGCGTCCATGTGCGCGTAGAAATTATCTCCGCTCACATTGGCGAAATTGGTAATGTCGGCCTCGCTCACTGTGTGTTTATGCGTGTACACGGTGTCGCCAATCTTCAAATCTTCAAAGTGTTGTCGAAACAGATGAGGATGGGCTTCGGGCCGATCGGCTCCTTTTTGATACGCTCGGGTAATGTGGGTAATCACATTGGGATGTCCTTGGATGGCCGTGCGCTGCAAATAGTGCTTCACCCCGCGAATACCCCCCATCTCTTCTCCTCCCCCCGCCCTACCGGGACCTCCGTGGGTGAGCAGCGGCATGGGCGATCCATGACCCGTACTCTCTTTGGCACATTGGGCATCGAGCACCAAGATGCGCCCGTGCATTGGGGCCGCTTCAAGTATGTATTCCTCAGCGTGTTGCGCACTCGCCGTCACAATGGAACTCACCAGCGAGCCCTTGCCCAGAGCGGCAATAGCGGCGGCTTCAGCCAAGGAATCGTAGGGCATGAGGGTGGCTACGGGGCCGAAGGCCTCGAGTTCGTGAACCAAGAGCTTTTCGAAGGGTCGATCGTTTCTGAACAGAACCGGGGCAAAAAAGCAGCCATGGGCTCGATCGGCTCCGACGACTTCGAAATCGACGGGTGCGAACACCGATTCAAGTTCGGTAGACAGCATGGCAACTCGCTCGGCAACCCGCTCGAGCTGCACGCGATTGGCCAGAGCCCCCATTCGAACGCCTTCGATCGAAGGGTCGCCCATGCGGGTTTGCGCCAGCCGGTTGATCAACGCGTCTTGAACCGCGTCGATTTGGTTTATGGGCACGAGAATTCTCCGCACGGCGGTGCACTTTTGGCCTGCCTTGACCACCATCTCTTTGTGAACCTCTTTTACGAACAGGTCGAATTCGGCCGAACCCGCTTGAACATCGGGGCCCAAGACGGTTGCGTTGAGCGAATCGGCTTCGAGGTTAAACGGAACGCTTTCTGAGTTGAGATTGGGCAAAGCCCGAAGCCGTTGACCGGTTTGTGCGGATCCCGTAAACGTGGCCAGATCACCGCTTCGCAGTTCTTCAACAAACCCTCTTCCCAATCCACAAACCACTTGAAGAGCGCCTTCGGGCAAAATTCCCGAGCGAACGATCGAGCGAACCACTTCTTCGGTCAAAAAGCACGTGTATTCCGAAGGCTTCACTACAGCAGGAACACCGGCCAAGAGATTGACGGCAATTTTTTCGAGCATCCCCCAAACGGGAAAGTTGAAGGCGTTGATGTGCAATGCGACACCTCTTCGGGGAACCAACAAATGGTGCCCGATAAAGCTGCCGCCTTTAGATAGGGGAACCGCTTCGCCTTCGTAGGCATAAGGCAGATCGGGAAACTGTTTGCGGAGCGAGGCGTTGGCGAATAAGTTGCCAATTCCGCCCTCGATATCGATCCACGAATCGACTCGGGTCGCACCCGTAGCGGCGCTCAAGGCATAGAAAACCTCCTTTTCTTCGGTCAAATGCAGGGCCAAGGCTTTGAGCATGCGCCCGCGTTCGTGAAAGGTCATTTTTCTCAGAGCTGGCCCGCCCACTCTGCGACCGTAGTCGAGCACAGATGCCGGATCGATTCCCGCCGAGGACGCCGTGCCAAACACCTGACCGCTGATGGCATGCCGAAACTCAATCTCGGTACCCGCTCCGCTCTGCCACGAACCGAGCACATAATTCTGAAAATTGCGCATTTCGCTTGTGATGTTGTTCAAGATTCAATCAGACCATCGCGCATCCGGACCACTCGCCGCGCAAGTGCTGCGATGTCCTCTTCGTGCGTCACTACGATAATGGTGTTGCCCGCTTCGTGTATGTCGCGAACCAAGCCCATAATCTCGATAGAGGTCTTGGTGTCGAGGTTGCCCGTGGGCTCGTCGGCCAAAATAATCGATGGTTTGTTGACCAGGGCTCGAGCAACGGCAACCCTTTGTCTCTGGCCTCCGCTCAGTTGATTGGGCCGGTGATCCATTCGATCGGAAAGCCCGACCATTCCGAGCATTTCTTTCGCTCTTTCGAGGCGTTCTTCTCTTCCCACCCCGGCATAAACCAAGGGCAAGGCGACATTCTCGAGTGCGGTCGACCGAGGCAATAGGTTAAACGTCTGAAAAACAAAGCCGATTTCGCGGTTTCGAACTCCTGCGAGTTCGTTGTCAGACATGGAGCTCACGTCCTGATTGTTCAGCACATAACTGCCGGAGGTCGGGGTGTCTAAACAGCCGATGAGGTTCATCAAGGTGCTCTTTCCACTTCCCGAGGGCCCCATAAGCGCGATGTACTCGTTTCGCTCGATGTCGAGGTCGATGCCCTTGAGCACTTCCAGCATTTCTCCTCCCATCGGAAAACTCCTGCGAATGCCGCGCAACTGAATGATGGCGCTTTGCTTATCCATATGCGTTCGATTGAGCGGTTTGGCTGTTCATTGCCGGATAATCGGGGTCGGTTTCCAAAAGATCTCGGTGAATTTTAAGGCTGAGTTGGCCTTGATCGAGCACGGCATAGGTTCGGTATTTGATCCAATCTCCCAAGTTGATATACCTGCTCGAAGCACTGAGCTTTAGATCGATGGGTAAATGTCGGTGCCCGAAGATAAAGGCATCTACCGATCGGGTTTCGAGTTCTTGAAGGGCATACTGCACCAACCATTCGCGTTCGGGACCCAGAAAATGGTCGTCAGAACTGCCTGTATGAGAGCGACTCAGCCGGCTGGAACGATCGGCCAGCCCTATTCCAAAATTGGGGTGCAGCCGCTCGAAACACCACTGAAAAAATCGGTTTTCGAAGATGCGCTTTAAAAACTTATACCCCGAATCGCCGGGGCCGAGTCCATCTCCGTGCCCAATCATCAGTTCGAGCCCTTGAACGTGGCGCTGAATGGGCTCTCGGTGCAAAGCGCAGCCAATTTCTGTGGGCAAATAATCGAAAATCCAGAGGTCGTGGTTTCCTGTAAAAAGCTCTATTCGAAGTCCTTGGTCGGCAAGTTCGGCCAGTTTGCCGAGCGCCCGCACTCCGCCTTTGGGCACGGCTTTTTTGTATTCAAACCAGAAATCGAACAGATCGCCAACCAAATAAAGCGCCTCTGCTTGGGGTGCAATTTGATCGAGCCAACGCGTAAACGCTCTCTCGCGCTCAAGGCTGTGCGCGCGATCGGGGGCCCCGAGGTGGAGGTCAGAAATGAAAAAGCTCTTCTTCAATCTGAATAGAAAAAAGCGAGGGGCAAATCTTCAATTCCGGTTACCGACGAAGATTCGTCCCTCGATTCTATGGGTGTCGCGTCTCAGCGATTCGCAGCATAGAGATTTGCAACGGCCGTCCAGTTGACGACATTCCAAAAGGCGGCGATGTAGTCGGGCCTGCGGTTTTGGTACATCAAATAGTAGGCGTGCTCCCATACATCCAGACCCAAAATGGGCATTCCGGTGCATCCGGAGTTGGGCATCAGCGGATTGTCTTGGTTCGGGGTGCTACACACTTCGAGTTTACCGCCTTTGTGAACACACAGCCAAGCCCAGCCGGAGCCGAAACGCGTTGCCGCAGCTTTTGCGAAAGCCTCTTTGAAAGAATCAAAGCCGCCGAGGTCGCGGTCGATGGCGGCGGCGAGCTCTCCGCTCGGCGTACCGCCCGCACCGGGAGCCATAATGCTCCAGAACAGATTGTGGTTGTAGAATCCACCTCCGTTGTTTCGCACCGCAGGTACATCGCTGTGTTCGCGGAGCAGGGTTTCGATCGATTTTGACTCCATCGGGCTACCTGCAATGGCGTTGTTCAGGTTGGTGGTGTAGGCCGCGTGGTGCTTGCCGTGGTGAATTTCCATGGTGCGCGCATCGATATGCGGCTCGAGGGCGTTGGTTGCGTAGGGCAGGGGGGCGAGTTCGAAAGCCATAATTGAAAAAATCTTTGTGTTTGCCACCAAAGTTAAACCACAGGGCGTCCCTCAAGCGCAGATGGCAGATATTTGAGGCGATGAGACGCAGGCCGCGAATTCACGTTTTTAAAAGGCTCCGAAACAAGTATCGACTCGTGGTGCTCAACGACGAGACTTTCGAAGAGAAGCTCTCGTTCAAATTGAGCCGTTTGAATGTGTTTGTCGCCGTCGGTTTGATCGTTGCGAGCTTGATTGCGGGAACAACCCTCTTGATCGCATACACCCCCCTGCGCGAGTACATACCGGGCTATTCCTCGGCGGCATTGAGGCGAAAAGCGCGTCAAATTGCCGCGCGCACAGACTCACTGGAAACTCATTACGTGCAAACCGAGCAATATCTCTACACACTGAGGCGAATTATTGAACAGAAACCGCTCGACACGGTACCTGCCCTCGTCTCGACCCCCGCGGCCATTCCCGACGAGAAAAATCTCGTCCCCGGGACCAAAGACTCGAACCTCAGGCAATGGGTGGAGCGCGAAGACCGCTACACGATCAGTCCGAAGACGGCGAATCAGGCCATTGAAAATTTGTCCTTTTTCAGCCCGGTCAAAGGAATTGTTTCGCGCAAATTCGACGCTTCGAGCAAACATGTAGGAATTGATATTCTCTCCGACAAAAACGCCACGGTTAAGTCCTGTTTAGACGGGGTGGTGATTTTGGCCGAATGGACGGCCGAGACGGGTTATGTCCTTATCATTCAACACGAAAACGAACTTTTGAGCGCCTACAAGCACAACAGTGCCTTGCTCAAGCGGCAGGGCGATCCGGTTCGAGCGGGCGAACCCGTGGCCATTATTGGAAATTCGGGCGAACAGACCAATGGCCCACACTTGCATTTTGAACTGTGGCACAAGGGGTACGCACTGAACCCCGAAGCCTTGATGCGATTCTGAAATGGGATGGATTCGAAGAGCCGCCGCCGCGGGTTATGCGCGCTGGAATCACGGAAAAATCGACGCTTGGAAATTTCGGGCGGTCGAAGCACAAGAAAAATGGCGTCAGTTGTTGCTGGCTCAAGCCGCGAAAACAGATTTTGGCCGAACCCACGGTTTTGAAACCATCCGCAGCGGCGCCGACTTTGGGCGCAATGTGCCCAGCAGAGACTACGAAGCACTCAAACCTTGGGTAGAGCGCGTCGTGGCCGGAGAGTCCTCCGTTTTGTGGCCCGGCCGTCCGCTTTACTATGCCAAAACATCGGGCACGACATCGGGCACCAAGTATATCCCCATTTCAAACGAAAGCATGCCGTACCATATTCGGTCGGCAAGAGAAGCCTTGCTCGAGTACATACTTCGATCGGGAAATACGCGATTTACCGAAGGCCAGATGATTTTTTTGCAGGGCAGCCCCGAAATGTATCGAACGGAGGGCGTGCTCACCGGTCGCCTGTCCGGAATCGTCGCCCACCACATTCCGCCCTATTTGCAAAAAAACCGGCTTCCGAGTTGGGAAACCAATTGCATCGAAGACTGGGAGGCCAAGGTCGAAGCCATTGTCCGCGAGACTTCTGAACGCGATTTGCGCTTGATTTCGGGCATTCCGCCTTGGGTTCAGATGTATTTTGAACGACTGCTCGAACACACGGGGCGTTCAACGGTGCTCGAAGTCTTTCCAAATCTGAGCCTTTTCGTGACGGGTGGGGTGGCGTACGAACCTTATCGCGCAGGCATGGAGCGGTTGATCGGCGTACCCATCGACCGAGTCGAAACGTACCCGGCCTCCGAGGGTTTTATTGCCTTCGACGATTCCAGCGGCGAGCCCGGATTGCTCCTTTTGGCCGACCATGGCATTTATTACGAATTCGTCGCCGCAGAGCAGGTGGGCGACCCTCGAGCAGTTCGTCTGAGTTTGGGCGAAGTGGAGTTGGGCCGGAATTATGCCCTCGTGATGAGTACCAACGCCGGTTTATGGGCCTACGAAATCGGCGATACCGTCGAATTTGTCTCGCTCAATCCCTATCGAATTCGCGTGAGCGGCCGAACCAAGCACTTCATTTCCGCCTTTGGAGAACACGTTATCGGAAGTGAGGTCGAAGCCGCTATTCAGGCGGGTTGCGAACGCAGCGGCGCCCGGGTTTTGGAGTTTACGGTGGCTCCCCAAGTCGCGCCCTCAGAGGGTTTGCCGTATCACGAATGGTTTGTCGCCTTTGATTCGCCTCCGGCCGATTTATCGCTTTTTGCCGCCGAAGTCGATCGGAAATTGTGCGAGAAAAACAGCTATTACCGAGACCTGATCGATGGGGCCATTCTGAGGCCCGCAGTGATTCGCTCGGTGGGTCGAACGGCTTTTTCAGAATACATGAAAAGCGAGGGAAAGCTGGGAGGGCAAAACAAACTCCCCCGCTTGGCAAACGATCGGAAGATCGCCGATGCTCTCGAGAAGATTCAGCGCGTGGCCGAATAGGGATGTTCTCGCTCGTAGCCGGTGTCGGGCGGAAGATGAGCTCCCCGCGCTGCCTCTACCGCTAGCTTATCGCATCGCTCGTTGAAGGGGTGTCCGGAGTGTCCGCGAATCCATCGAAACACGGGCTTGAGCTTTCGGTGAACCACCAAGTAACGCATCCATAGGTCGGAATTGGCCTTGCCGACAAAGCCCTTCGTTTCCCAGCCAAAAACCCAGCGCTTGGTGATCGAATCGACCACGTATCGAGAATCGCTCACCACTTCAACCGTGAATTCGGTGGTCTTGATGGCCTCGAGACCCGCGATCACCGCCATCAGTTCCATTCGGTTGTTGGTGGTGTGTCGATAGGCACCGCAGATTTCTTTTTCCTTGTGTCCAAAGGTCAGAATGCACGCATACCCCCCGGGTCCCGGGTTGCCCAGCGCACTGCCGTCGGTGTAGAGAACGATCAATCTTCGGCCTCGAGTTCACTCACAACCCATTCGATCACAGAAGGATAGTGACGGTGTTCGAGCTCTTGAACTTTGTAGGCCACTTCCTCAGGACTGTCGCCCGGATCGATTTCGATGGAATCTTGAAAAACGATTTCGCCCTCGTCGTATTCACCGTTGACGTAGTGAATGGTGATGCCGGTTTCGCTCTCTTCGTTATCGACCACCGCTCGGTGCACATTCATCCCGTACATGCCTTCGCCCCCGTAATCGGGCAAGAGGGCCGGGTGAATATTGATGACGCGGCCCTCAAAAGCATCGAGAATCTCGAGGGGGATCTTCTTTAAAAAACCCGCGAGGACAATCAAATCGATGCCGCTCGCTTTGAGCTTGGCGAGCACGGTGCCGTCCTGTAATTCGGCCATGCTGAAATACACCCCCGGGATGGAGTTCTCTTTGGCTCGTTTTAAAATCCCCGCATCCTTTCGGTTGCAGAGCACGAGATTTACCCGAGCCACATCGCTGTCTGCGAAGTGTCTGATGATGTTCTCGGCGTTGGTTCCCTTGCCGGAACCGAATATGGCGATGCGCTTCATTCCCAAAGTCCTGTGCGTCTCTTAGAGGTACGCATCAAAAATAGTCGAAGCTGCGAACCTAAAACATTGGGCGATGGCCTTTGATTCGCTTTCTTTGTCGGCTGTAATAACCAATTCCTACAACGGCATGTCTGATATCGCATCGCGCGTAAAAGCCATTATCGTAGAAAAACTCGGCGTAGACGAGAACGAGGTGACTCATGAAGCCAGTTTCACCAACGACCTCGGAGCCGATTCCCTGGACACTGTGGAGCTGATCATGGAATTCGAAAAAGAATTCGACATTCAAATTCCAGACGATCAAGCGGAAAATATCGCTTCGGTCGGTCAGGCGGTTTCGTATATCGAAGAAGCCACCAAAGGCTAATTGCGATGTTTTTGAAGCGCGTGGTTGTTACCGGGATGGGCGTGATTAGCCCGCTCGGAAATTCGCTGGATGCGTTTTGGAAGGCTTTGATCGCCGGCACTTCAGGTGCGGGGCCGATCACTCTATTCGACGCCACGCACTTCAAAACGCGCTTTGCCTGCGAAGTCAAGGGCTTCGATCCACTTGATTACTTCGATAAAAAAGAGGTGCGCAAAATGGATCGATTCACCCATTTCGCCATCGCGGCAAGCGACGAAGCCATTCGAGATGCCCGGTTTGCCCCGGGAGAAATCGACAAAGACAGAGTTGGGGTGATCTGGGGAGCGGGCATTGGCGGTTTGGACACGTTCTTAACCGAGGCGACCTCTTATGTTGAGGGCCATAAAATACCCCGCTTCAATCCCTTCTTTATCCCCAAGGTCATTTCAGACATCGCGCCGGGAATGATCAGCATTCGCAACGAATTCCGTGGCATGAATTTCGCCACGGTTTCTGCCTGCGCATCGAGCACCAATGCCTTGATTGACGGGCTCAATTACATCAGACTCGGAAAGGCTGAAGTGATTGTCGCCGGCGGTTCAGAAGCATCGGTAACCGAAGCCGGAGTGGGGGGTTTTAACGCCATGCACGCGCTGTCAACCCGCAACGACGACCCAAAAACAGCTTCGCGTCCCTTCGACAAAGACCGCGATGGCTTTGTTTCGGGAGAGGGCGGCGCCTGTTTGATACTCGAAGAACTCGAACACGCCAAGAAAAGAGGCGCTCGGATCTATGCCGAATTAGCGGGCGGAGGGATGTCGGCAGACGCGCATCACCTTACCGCGCCTCACCCGGAGGGCTTGGGAGCCAAACTGGTGATGAAGCGAGTGCTCGAAGATGCCGAAATGCGTCCCGAAGACATCGATTACATCAACGTACACGGAACCAGCACCCCCTTGGGTGATATCGCCGAGATTAAGGCGATCAAAGAGATTTTTGGAGCTCATGCCTACGGCTTGAATATTAGCAGCACCAAATCGATGACGGGTCATTTGCTCGGAGCGGCGGGTGCCCTAGAAGCTTCGGCCGTGGTGATGTCTCTCGTGGAGGGTCTCGTGCCCCCGACCATTAACCATTTTACCGACGACCCCGAAATTGACCCCGGGCTCAACTTGACGTTTAATCGCGCACAAGCTCGCGAGCTCAAGGCGGCGATTAGCAACACCTTTGGTTTTGGCGGTCACAATGCTTCGGTTCTCTTCAAGAAGTACGAAGAGCGGTGAATCTCAAGAGGCTCTGGACCTCGATTTTTAAGTCGGATCCGAGGACAAAACACCCGGTAAAGCTCAGTCGCCCCGCGCCAAACAACTCGGCGCCTCGCTCGAAAAGCTCGAAATTCGATGCGCGGCCTCCCCGCCCTGCCGCAGAGATTAATCGGTTGCTCGGCTTTAGGGCGGGCAAACCCGAAATCTATCGCATCGCCTTCAGGCACAGTTCCTCGACCGACTCGGCCAACGGCATTTTGAACAACCAACGGCTCGAGTATCTCGGAGATGCCATTTTAGGGGCTGCGGTGGCCGATTATCTCTATCAGCGCTTGCCCGGCCGCAACGAAGGCTATTTGACGCAGATGCGTTCGAAGATCGTGAGCCGTAAGAGCTTGAACGAAATCGCGGCCAAGATGCAGCTCAACCACTGGATTGAAAGCCGTTTGCGGAATCCCGAAAAAGGAGAGTCCATGCTCGGAGATACGCTCGAAGCACTGATTGGAGCCATTTATATCGACAAGGGCTTTGAAACCGCCCGAGGGTTTGTGGTAGAGCGGATTATCGAGCGCTTTATCAATTTTGAAGAGCTCGATCAGCAGGTGATCAGCTATAAGGGCAAGCTGATCGAATGGGCGCAGAAGCACAAGAAAACTCTCCGGATTTCGGTAGACCCCGAAGAAGGTTCGCGCCCCGACAGACCCAAGTTTCGATGCGACATCCGGCTCGATGGCGAAGTCGTGGCCACTGCCGGTGCGGGCTCCAAAAAGAAAGCTGAAGAAAAAGCTGCCGGGCTCGCCTTTGTCAAATTGGGAATTGAGTGAAAAAGCTCTGGCTCGATTGGTCTGCAGATCTCGAGGCACAGAAGTATCTCGGGCTGCGAAGTCCGCTCGAGAATTTCACCCTCGCCTTTCGCCTTCACCAATTGAGCGGAGCGGCTTTTGAACGCCTCAAGGCCGATCATTCGGTTGAAGAGCGCGGCTATCGGGCTTGTTTTGCGCTGTTTCGCGGCTCTGATGCGCTCAGTGGCAATCCCGTTTTCTTGATTGAAACCAGAGGCCGAGCCGAAAGCGCGATTCCGACGACCGATTCCAACACTCTATTCACAACCCAAGAGTTGACCCAAGTTTCGGAGATTGGACTGTTGAGAGACCGAAATATTGCCGATTATTTGCTCTGTTTTGAAGACGCCGACTCCTCAGACATCGAACGCTGGCAGGCCTGGGCGAGGCAGTGCCCCGGAGTGGAGGCGGTTTTTAACTACGAACCCGTCCTACAGCGCGATCTCGAGCGTTTGATGTTCGACCTTTGATGCACCAACCTTTTTGAACCCCTCATGCACTTCAACAAAACCAAAATAGTCGCCACACTCGGTCCGGCGAGCGATTCGCTCGAAAAGCTCCGAGAACTGACCATGGCAGGAGTCAATGTATTCCGAATCAATTTTTCGCACGGCACCCACGAAGAAGCGCGAGAAATCGTTCGACGAATCCGGCAAGTGGACGCCGAGACGCAGAGACACTTGGCCATTTTAGCTGATTTACAGGGGCCAAAACTTCGAATCGGAATGGTCGAAGAGGGGGCCTTGTTGCAGCCCGGAGACCGATTGAGCTTTACGAACACCCCGGGAATGGGCACGAACAAAAGGGTGTACATGACTTACGAGCTGTTTCCGCAGGATGTGAAAGTGGGCGAGAATGTCTTGCTCGACGACGGAAAGCTCTTGCTTAAAGTTGTGGAAACCAATGGTGTCGACGAAGTCGTGGCCGAGGTCATTCAAGGCGGCCCACTCAAGAGTAAAAAAGGGGTCAACTTGCCGAATACGCGCATTTCTCTGCCGTGTTTAACCGAAAAAGACCTCGCGGACCTCGAGGTGGCCCTCGAAATGGGCGTGGAGTGGATCGGCTTGTCCTTTGTTCGCAATGCACAGGATGTGTACGAACTCCGGTCGCTGATCGATCAAAAGGGCGCTCATTCGAGAATTATTGCCAAGATTGAAAAGCCCGAGGCCGTGGTCGACATCGACAACATTATCGAGGCTACCGACGGGGTGATGGTGGCCCGAGGCGATTTGGGCGTGGAAGTGCCCATGCAAGGGGTGCCGCTGATCCAAAAAATGATTGTGAGCAAGTGTCACAAGGCAGCCAAACCCGTGATTATTGCCACCCAGATGATGGAGACCATGATTACGAGCATGACGCCTACCCGGGCAGAAGTGAACGACGTGGCCAATTCGGTTTTAGACGGAGCCGACGCCATGATGCTGAGCGGTGAGACTTCTGTGGGGCAATATCCGGTCGAAGTGATCCGCACCATGTACAAAATCATCGCCCACATTGAAGAGACCAGCGAGTCGCGAAATCGGGTAGAAAATGTTCCGCGCTATCGGAACGATCGCTATGTGACCGATTCGATCTGCTACAATGCCAGCAAGATCGCCGATCAAATTGGGGCGGCAGGCATTTTAACCATGACCCAGTCGGGGTATACCGCTTTTCGAATTTCGTCTCACCGACCGAGAACCAACATCTTGGTATTCACGGCAAACCGCACCATTTTGAATACCCTGAGTCTGATTTGGGGTGTACACGGGTTTTATTACGACAACCACACGTCGACCGACGAGACCTTTAAAGAAATTCTCTCGATGGTGGTTGAGAAAGAAATTGTTCGAAAAGGAGATTTAGTCGTCAAAATTGCGTCGATGCCGATCGCGGAAATGGGCATGACCAATACGCTCAAGATCGGGCAGGTGCACTGACGCAGTTATTGTCTGGTTTTACCTTTCGACGCTCAAAGAAAAAGCCGCTTTTGGAAGCGGCTTTTTTGTGGGTTAATACTCGTCTTCGTTCCAAAGAAAATCTTCCTCGCTCGGATAGTCGGGCCAGATTTCTTCGATCGATTCATAGGCCTCGCCATCGTCGTCTTCGATGGCTTGTAGGTTTTCGACCACCTCGAGCGGTGCTCCGGTGCGAATGGCGTAGTCGACTAATTCGTCTTTCGTGGCCGGCCAAGGGGCATCGCTTAAGTAGGAAGCCAATTCCAAAGTCCAGTACATGGGCAGGCGTTTTCAGATTTGCGCAAAAGTAAGATTCCGAGCGCGATGATGGTTAAACGTAATTACTTGAAGGTCAGGGCGTCCAAATTTGTTCAGGACTTTGAGTGCTTTTTGATGCCCAGCGCGCGAGCACAAAGAGGTAATCGGAGAGTCGGTTGAGGTATCTCAAGATCGATCCGTCTAACGACTGCTCTTCTGCGAGAGCCGCGGTGCGTCTTTCGGCGCGGCGGCAAACGGTTCGGGCAACGTGGCAGTGGGCCACCAAGGGCGTGCCGGTGGGGAGAATAAAATTTCGGAGCGGTTCGAGTTCTGCGTCCATGCGATCGATGGCCGATTCGAGTCGGGCTTCGGGTTCGTGCAAGAGCGGAGGCAATTTGCTGCGGAGCGATTCTTCCTCGGTGGCCAAGTGGGAGCCCAGCGTGAACAGATACGACTGAATCAAAGCCAGTTCTCCGTCGAGCGAGTCGCCACCGACCGAGCGAAGCATGCCAATCCACGCATTCAATTCGTCGAGGCTGCCGTAGGCCTCAATGCGCAAATCGTGTTTGGGGACGCGCCCTCCCCCAAACAAGCCTGTAGAACCCTGATCGCCTGTGCGCGTGTAGATTTTCATAAACTCCGAACTATAAAGTTGTCCAACCGAAGAAATTGAAAATCACGGTCGTGAAAAAACGACAAAGTCTCGAAATTTTTATTGCGCTTCGATTGTTTTCCAATGCAAAAAAACAGCGTGCGACTTAGTATGCTCGCTCTTTGCGCCCTTCCATGTAATACACAAACGCCTTGTTGGCCACCCGAGTTCCTCCGGGGGTGGGATAATTGCCGGTAAAATACCAGTCGCCCTTGTGATCGGGGCAAGCCGCGTGTAAATCGCCCACCGTTTGAAAGAGAAGCTCCAACTTGGGTTTAAAGCCTTCAGGGGTCAACAATTGCGCGATTTTGGCAGAGATTTCTTCGTCGCTAAAGGCTTCGTAAATCCGTTGAACGTGGTTGATGCGTTCCGCGCTATCGTCCTCTACCACTCTTTTGGCGTCCTCGTATACCTCGGCAAAGAGTTGATCTCGGGTTCCGCGTTCTCGATGAAGCGAATCCACCGCCTGAAAGGCAATTAAATCGCCCATTCGCGCCATATCGATTCCGTAGCAGTCGGGATATCGAATTTGCGGAGCTGAAGACACAATCGCGATCGACCGAGGTTCAAGCCTCGCGAGAATGCGAAGAATGCTCTTTTTAAGCGTCGTGCCTCGAACGATGCTGTCGTCGATCACCACCAAGCGGTCGCCGGGCTTTACCGAACCGTAGGTAATGTCGTAAACGTGGCTCACCAACTCGTCTCGGCTTTGATCTGAGCTGATAAAGGTTCGCATTTTGACGTCCTTCCAGGCCACTTTTTCGGCGCGCGGCCGAACCGATAAGATTTGTTTCAGCGCCTGCTCGTCAAGCGACGATCCCAAGGCGCGGATTTTTTCAGCTTTCGAAATGTCCAACCAATCTTCGATGCCTTTCACCATTCCGTAGAAAGCCACCTCCGCGGTGTTTGGAATAAAGCTGAACACCGTGTGGTCCAAATCGTTTTCGACCGATCGAAGCACCGCCGGCACGAGTCTGCGCCCCAGTTCAATGCGTTCTCTGTAGACATCGGCATCGCTGCCTCTTGAAAAGTAAATGCGCTCAAACGAGCAGGATTTTTTTTCAAGTGCGTCCTTGATTCGAGCGTGTTTAATTTTTCCGCTTTTCTTGACGATGAGTGCGCAGCCCGGTTCAATTTCTCGAACCAAGTCTCCCGAAACCGCAAAAGCCGTTTGAATTACGGGCCGCTCCGAAGCCACGACGACCACTTCGTCGTCTGCGTAGTAGAATGCCGGGCGAATTCCCGAGGGGTCTCTCAGAACAAAGGCATCCCCATGTCCGAAGAGACCGGCCATGGCATAACCGCCGTCCCATTTTTTGGCGGATTTGCGCAAAATTCGAGCGACGTTAATCTTTTTCGCAATCCGCTGACTGCTCTCCGCTTTGCCAAAGCCCACGCGCTTGAGCTCTTTGTAGATTTCCTCGTTTTCCTCGTCCAGAAAATGCCCGATTCGCTCGAGAATGGTCACGGTATCGGCCTTGGCCTTCGGGTGTTGCCCCAAATCGACCAATTGCTGAAACAAGAGGTCGACATTGGTCATGTTGAAATTGCCCGCCAAGACCAGATTCCGGGTCATCCAATTGTTCTGTCGCAGAAACGGATGACAGTTTTCAATGGAATTGCCTCCATAGGTTCCGTAGCGCAAATGACCCAAGAACAATTCGCCCGTAAACGGAAGGTTTGTTTTGAGCCATTCGGGATCGTTTAACTTCTCTGGCCGGTCTTTAACCGCTTCGTCCACTCGGTGTTGGATGCGGTCGAAAATGTCTTGAATGGGCTGGCTTTCGACCGAGCGATACCGGCTGATGTAGCGCTGCCCCGGCTCGACATCAAACTTGATGTTCGCGAGCCCGGCCCCGTCTTGACCTCGGTTGTGCTGCTTTTCCATCAAGAGGTACATCTTGTGGATGCCGTAAAGTGCCGTGCCGTATTTTTCGAGGTAGTGCGAAAGGGGCTTCAACAGCCGAATCATCGCAATGCCACATTCATGGGTCAAATGATCGCTCATCCGCGGGGTTTGGAACCGCAAAAATACGGCGGGTACGCGGCAAGACTCCTGTCCAAATGTCTCTTGGAGCCTTTGGGGTCTCAGGGTTGTTTTACAACGGCGGGGGGAGCATATGCACCTTCTAACATTTCCTCTTTAGGCCAATAGACGCGCATCAGCAAATTGAAAGGGCCCTCAGGGCAGGGAAGCCAATTCGCCTCCTTGTCTTTCCCGGGCGATTTCGATTGAATGTAGATTTCGATAGCACCGTCGGGCGATTTTTTAAGTCCGCTCCGGTCGCCCAACGAATAGCGATTTATCGCGTTCGGGGCAAAGAAGCCCTCAGAATCGTATAAGGTCAGAGACCAGAATGCATTTGCCGGTGGTGTTTTGCCTTCTTCAAAACGAAGGGTATAACGATTCGTGCCATCGAGCGCAACTCCCTCTTGATCGACTCCGCAAACAGGGTAAACGGCATCTGCGAACAAGTTGGCGCCCAGACCAAAAACAGCAATACCTGCACGTCCGGTATAATCTGTTCCAAATTTGCCGGTCATGGGATGGCCGAGAGACCATCCATTGACGGCATTCGTTCCCATGGCTTTACCCTCTTCAAAGGACGCGAAGGTCGCCTCGGGCAACTGTTTTAAAGCGGCCACCTTCGAGGCGGAATAAGCTTCGGTTGAAAAACGCAAGCCTGCGCCGATTCCGAGCAACTTCATTTGATTTACCAATGTGCTGTCGGCCATGGCGGGTTGATTGCTCGCCAAGAGCTGGTTGAGCTTGTTGAAGTAATCTTCGACGGCCATTCCCCGTACTGTGCTGTTGGGGTCTTGGGTGGGAGGAGCCTCCGTCGAAGCGGCCTCTTCGACTTGGGTCGGGTTTAGGGCCTTCAAGACGAATTGTTTTTGAAGAGGGACGACCGATTGTGCTCCGTCGGCTGCGCTGTTCACTTGGGTGCGTCCGATGATCCAAACCATAGGGGTGGGGGCCTGAATTTGCTCCATTCCTTCAGGCACTGAACCGGACCATCCCGGACCGGAAATCAAGAACACCTTGGCACCGTTGCCCGTGGTGCGCGTTCCCGGAGATGCAAAAATGTTGGTATACGCATCGAGCATGGGGAGCATGTAATAACGACCTTTGGTGTCGGGCACTTCAAGCGCGATAGGCCCTTGGGACAAGTCGAGCCAAGCGCTTGAATAATAAGTGTCTACATTCGGGCGAACGACGCTTCGAAAGCTGGCGTCCGGAAAATAGCTCACATGTTTAAACTGGTTGATCGGCGCGTACATCGGTGATTTTGGATGGAGCAACTGCTGCCGAGTGAGGTCCATCAACATCAACGGAAGACCAAAGGCATAGGCCTCGCGAATCACAGCGAGCGTGTCGACTGCTTCAGCAGATTTCTCTGACGCCCGGGACTCGCTTTTCGGGCTGCAGCCTTGGATGATTATCAGGGCGAAGATGACCGTCGCTAAGGGCAGTGCAGAATTTTTTAGAAAACGGAACATAGACTCAGTTTGAGGGAAACATTTCGGATAAACGAGTCAAAGGTATCCGCAAATTTCCACCAAACAATCCGCTCAACTAGAAGTAACTACGTCATTTACAGCCCAGCGCGCCGGCAATATCCCGTGGACTTCAGCGCGGCTCCTTTTTGTATTCTTCCTTATTTCGGTCCATGTGGTCTTGATGCGCCTTGTCGATTTTTTGATGCGGATCTTCGGCAACGGGCTTGGACTTACACGCGGGGGTGGTCATCAAAACCAGAACGAGGGCAAGCAGACCCATTGAGCTGCGAACCCGGAGGGTTTTTGAGGTGTTTTTCATCGTGATTGGAAATAGCGCGCCGTTTAAATGAATTCGGTTCTGCTCGAACCTCGTGCCTAATTTTGCAAAAAACAGACCATGTATCCCGAGAATTTGATCGCCCCCATGCGAGGAGAGCTTACTGCGTTGGGCTTCAACGAAATAAAAGATGCCAACAGTGCAGAAGAAGCCATAAAACAATCTGAAGGAACCACCTTGGTGGTCATTAATTCGGTGTGCGGTTGTGCCGCGGCCAATGCGCGCCCCGCAGTTCGAATGGCGCTGGAGCATGCACACAAAAAACCGAACCTCTTGGTGACGGCTTTTGCTGGCAACGATGTGGATGCCGTGAACAAGGCGCGCGAGTTGATGGCTCCGTTCCCGCCTTCGTCACCGTCTATGGCTTTGTTCCGGAATGGCGAATTGGTGCACATGATCGAGCGCCATCACATCGAAGGCCGTCCGGCTCAAATGATTGCCGAAAATCTTGCGCAGGCTTTCGAGGAATACTGCTAAACGGCGTTTCGACGGCTCAGAGTTCTTTTAGCCGCTGCGCAATAGACTTATATTGAGGCATTCGGCCGTATTGTTGACGGCGTTCCCCATCGAACCGTCCATGGTCGTTACGAAAGAGCGTTTGGATTAACCGTGCATTTTGAAAGCGAGCGTTTCAATTTGCATGGTTATTTCCTATTCTTTTAGAGGATCGATTCCCTCTGCCTCATTAGGTTGAAGCTTTGGGAATCGTGGGGTTTATCCATTTAATTACCGGAAAAAGCGAGATTTGAATCGCTTGAGAATTTGTTGGCACTTATGCCCTTCCCCGTATGAACAGGAGGCTTCGGCAAGATTTTACCGATTGACTCCGGGGTTTCTATGAAAAGACCGCAATCGAATTTTCTTTGCGGCAATCAACGACTTCTGTGCACCAATTGAAGCGCAAACTCCCGAAGGGGAGCGCTTTGCAAAGCATCGAGCCCTGTTTGATCGAGCCGATTCAGCGCGAGCTTGAGCCAGTCTTCGGCGAGCAGCCTTAGGCCGGAATCCAAATGGTAAGCGCGCAAGAGTTCCAAGCCCTTTTCTACGCGCTCAGCGCTTTCAAGACGAATCAGCGCATGATAAGATTCAGGCGAAAGCGCTTCGAGTTGAATCATTAACCAAGTGCGCTTGCCCTCGCGCAAATCGCCTCCGATTTCCTTGCCGATCAAGTCTTGGCTTCCAAAGCAATCCAACCAGTCGTCCATCAACTGAAAAGCAATGCCCAGCTCGATTCCGAAGGCTTTAAAGGCCGAAGCGCGCTCGGGTGAAGCCCCGCCGATCAATGCTCCAATTTCAAGCGCACAACCGATCAACACCCCCGTTTTTGCCTCGATCATGTCGAAATAGGCCTTTTCAGCATCGATGGCATCGGCTTCAGAGTCCATGTCCAGCTGCTGGCCTTCGCACAAGCGTCTGCCCATTTGATTAAACGAGTCAAGCACGGGTTTGAGAACAGACTCCGGACTTAAGGCGAGCAGTCGATAGGCCTCGACAAGCAGGGCATCGCCCGATAAAATGGCAGAGGCAATTCCCCATTGGGCGTGCACCGTGGGTTGGCCTCGGCGCAGAGGTGCGGCATCCATGATGTCGTCGTGCACCAGGCTAAAGGTGTGAAAGGTCTCGATGGCCAAGGCGGCCGGCAAGGCCTTTCGATAATCTCCACCGCAGAGCGCGCAGGCTGCGAGGGTCAAAACCGGTCTCTGTCGCTTGCCCCCCAATCCGAACAAATGCATGGCCGGGTCGTAGAGCCCTTTAGGAGCCGTGCCTACGGGGTGATCGACTCGATAGCGCTCGAATTCGGCGCGAAAAAAGTCGAACGAAAACTCATTCATCGCGTTTCGCGCAGAAGCTCCATTAAATACGCACCGTAGCCGCTCTTGAGCAAGGGCGTGGCCAAGCGTTCCAGTTGGGCATCGTCGATAAAGCCTTGACGCCAAGCGACTTCTTCGATACATCCGATTTTGAGGCCTTGACGCTCCTCGATAACCTCCACAAATTGAGCGGCTTGCATCAGCGAGGCAAAGGTGCCGGTGTCGAGCCAGGCCGTTCCGCGGTCCAAGACACCCACTTTGAGCCGGCCGGCTTCCAGATATGCCCGATTGACGTCGGTGATTTCGTACTCACCTCTGGCCGATGGCTTGAGCTCTCTGGCGATGCGCACCACATCTGAATCGTAGAAATACAATCCTGGAACAGCATAGCGCGACTTGGGGTTCACGGGTTTTTCCTCGATCGAAATGGCCTTCATATTCTTGTCGAATTCGACCACCCCATACCGCTCCGGGTCGCTGACGCGATAGGCAAAGACCACACCACCTTGAGGCTCTCGGCTCGACTTCAGCAAGTCTTCCATCTCGGAGCCATAAAAAATATTGTCGCCTAGAATAAGAGCCGAGGCGCTGGAGCCGATAAAGTCGGCGCCCAAAACAAAGGCTTGTGCAAGGCCATTGGGCTCGTGCTGAACGGTATACTCAAAATGGCAGCCCAGTCGCGAACCGTCGCCGAGCAGCTTTTGAAACAGCGGCATGTCGTGCGGAGTGCTGATGATCAGAATCTCTCGAATCCCGGCTTGAAGCAAGGTCGACAGGGGATAATAAATCATCGGCTTGTCGTAGACCGGCATGAGCTGCTTGCTCACTGCGAGCGTCAAGGGATGCAGACGGGTTCCTGAGCCTCCGGCGAGAATAATGCCTTTCACAATGAGAGCTTGAAGGTTTTGCGCGAAGATAAACGCCCCCGAGGCACCCGCGAATCACGACTTGTTCAGTCTGCTTCGTCTGCCGAGGCTCCTCCGTCTTTGACGTTCAGCTCGATGGTCGGCTTTAAGAAGCTCCGAGCGGTGATGAGCTTATCGAGACTCATCAGCAAACTCGGCAACAAAATCAAATTCGACAGCATGGCAATGAATAGGGTGATGCCCACCAAAGCGCCGAGTGCCTGGGTTCCGCCGAATTCGGATGCGAGAAAAATACTAAAGCCAAAAAAGAGCACAATCGAGGTATAGAACATGCTGACACTCGTTTCGCGAATGGTGTTCAATATGGAAATCTTCATGTTCCATTGGTTCTTCTGAAGTTCTTGTCGG
Source organism: Schleiferiaceae bacterium (assembly GCA_041739275.1). Taxonomy (GTDB): domain Bacteria; phylum Bacteroidota; class Bacteroidia; order Flavobacteriales; family Schleiferiaceae; genus WGMI01. Next base: position 147,170 of record JBGSOF010000004.1, read on the forward strand.
TATTTCGACAAGAAGTGAATGGTGTCGTCCACCGAAATCCCGAAGGCAATGCTGAAGACCAATATGGTGCTGGGTTTGAGCGGAATCCCGGCATATCCCATAATGGCTGCCGTCAAGATGAGGGGAACCAGATTCGGGACAAGGCTAATGACGATCATCCGCGCCGAGCGAAACAACACGGCCATGATCAGTGCAATCACCGCGATGGCCAGCAACAGACTAAGAATGAGATTTTTGATGAGATAAGTAGTGCCCTGCAGAAACACCACCGAAGCGCCTGTCACAACGGTCTCGAAGCGGTCGGCCGGAAAAACACGCGCCAGCTTTGTTTCGATCGATGCTCTGAGCGAATTCATTTCCGGGGTTCCGATGTCGGCCACTTGCACGCTGATGCGCCCCCTGCTCCCCGTGGAATCCATCATTCCGGGCAGCACTCCACCGCCGGTCTCCTCCCGAGGCAAAGCCGAGAGCACCCAATCTCGGTCGAGCTCGTCGGGAAGTCCATAAAAGGAGGCATCCCCATTGTAATACCCCTGTCGGGCGAATTTGAGCAAATCGGCTGCAGACAGACTTCTGCTCAATTCGGGCAAGGAGTCGAGCGAACGCTGCAGGCGCTCCATCTTTCGAATGCTCGCGAGCGTTTTCATCCCGCCCTCTCGATCGCTTTTGATGTCGATTTCAAGCGGAACCACTCCGCGATAGTTCGATTCAAAGAACTTGAGATCCTTGTACACCGGGTCGTGTCTTTGAAAGTCGTCTGTGAGCTTTCCGGTAACCTGTATTTTGAGGATTCCAATGTAGCCGAGCACTAAAATCCCGAGGGTCACCCCGTAGACCCAAAGTCGCTTGTGCGTAATCAAGTTGATGAGCATCCGATTCATCCCTCGCACCCAGGGCCTCTCGAAGTGTTGGTAGTGCCTGCTGAGCGGGGGGCTGATGAAGGTGTAGACAATGGGGATCACAATAACGCTCAAGATGAACATCACCATGACATTAATCGCGGCGACCAGACCGAATTCTCGAAGAATGACGCTTTCTGTGAGCGTAAAAGAAGCAAAGCCGAGCGCTGTGGTCGCATTGGTCATCATGGTCGCATTTCCGACCTTGATAATGGTGCGCTGAAGCGACAAGATTTGATTGCCGTGCTGTTTAAATTCTTGGTGGTATTTGTTGATGAGGAAAATGCAGTTCGGAACACCGATCACGATGATCAATGGCGGGATGATGGAGCTCAAGATGGTGATTTCAAAATCGAACAAGCCGATGAGGCCGAACGACCAAACCACCCCGAGAATGACCACGAGCATGGAGATCAACATTGCTCGGAAACTCCTGAGGAAGAGGTACATCAACAAAGCGGTTACCCCCATGGCCAGCCCGATAAACAAGAAGACCTCGCGCTGAATTTTCAACACATTTGCCATGCGGATGTAGGGCAATCCGCTTATTTTGACATCCAAGCCCGTGGTTCGTTCAAATACCCGCGAGCGCTCTTTGATTTCTTCGACAATTCGAAGCACCTCAGAGGTATAGAGCCGTTCTTTTTCAACTTGAACCATCAACAAGGTCGAGCGAGCGCGGTCGTCGACGAGCAAGCCCTTGTAAAAGGGCAGTTCTTCCATCTGTTCTTTTAAGCGCGCCGCCGATCGAGTGTTGTACGGCCTGTTTGGGTGAATGTTTTCGAGTCTGAGCTGCCCCGAATCGGTTTTTTCGAAATTGTAGAAAGAGGTGATTCCCAAGACCGATTCGATCCCCTCGATTCGCTGTAAACTATCTGAAAAGGAACGCCATAAGTTGAGGTTCCGGCTCTCAAAAATCTCCTCACCCTCGATTCCAACCACGACAGCATTTCCAACATCGCCGTAGGTGTTTTTAAAATCCTCGTAGGCCAAATGCGTCGAATCGGTGAGCGGCAGGATGCGCGAAAACTTATACGACACCCGCACCGAGCGTCCATGCCAAACCATGAGAGCCGTCGAGCCCGCGACCAGGCTCAACAAGAGCCAGCGATTTTTGAGAATAATTCGCGCTGCTTTAGTCCACATCATTCGGGTTCGCACAAGTCGAAGACATCAAAGTAAAGACAAGCGCGACACTAAAAAGATTAAAAGGGCGGCGCGTAAGTCAATTTAAAGGCCCAATTGTCGATGGGTTCGGGCAAAGTGTAGGCTCCATAGCGATAATAAATGCCCACTCCGCTGCCCGAAAACAGGTTGTTCAACTCCAAACCCGTCTCGAAATAGCCCGAATCCATCGATTTGAAGCCAATCGTTTGATCTGAATTTCGGTTCAGCCAGCCCAGGCCAATTCCTTGAGCCAGACCGATGGTGGGCTCCCAGGAGCCCCACTTGGTCCATCGCCCCGGGGCATCGTGTCTCAGATGAACCTGAACGATGCGCTCGAGCATGAATTCGTTGTTGACCATGGCCTCAAACGACATTGGGCTGCCCAGTCCGAAGCGGCTCGGATTGCTCGCTCGAAAATTAGAGTTGGCCGCGAGCAGAAAACCATAGGGTGCATTGCCCAGATCGACGGCTCCTGCGGCCACATGGAGCCGTGTATCGCCCCAACGCAGGTTTTTCCACAGCATTTGATACTGTGCCCAGGCGGTTAGAACGTTCTCATTCAGCGCTTGTTGGCCAGCGGAGATATCGGGCGTCGCATACGAAAGCGACACATCCCAGACGGGATATCCTTTGCGTATGCGCCTGCGGCCATAGGGCCCTTGTGCATAGCGGTCGGCGGGCGCCCAGTGGAGATCGAAAGAAGTGGAGTAGAAGGTCGAGCGCAGTTCAACCGGATTTTCGGGCGGTTCAAAATATCGGTCGAAACTGTTGATGCGCACTTCCCAAGAAGCGCTGAGCCGCGTGTGCACGTTGGGAAGGATTTCCCAGCTCAAATCGCCGGTCCAACGCTGAATGCGGTCGTATAACTCGGCAGTGTATGCGCTATTGGTAAAGTCTAACAATCCGCGTTCTCGCTCCAAGGCGTAGCGGGCGGCACCTGTCACTTCAATTTCTTGTTTCCAAGCGATTCCAAAACTGAAAACCCCGTCGGGAGCCGGGCTGAACCTCGCGTCGAGACCCGCCTTCCACGCCTGATCTCCAAAGCCATATCCCGCGAAGCCACCGAGCGTCCACCGAGTAGAGAATTGGCGATTGGTTCGGAGTCCCGCGCCGAGACGCACCAACTCAAAGACATTGAACCGAAGCAATCGATTGATTTCGAAGTCGATAGAGCCAAGACGGACTTTCTTTTCAAACAGTGCTTGGCCGAACATCACCCAACGATCGAGATTGAGTTCTTGCCCTACACTGTCGATGAAGGTATACGTGCCGCGTTCGACCGAATCGAGCGGCTGGGTGCGATATCGTTGCCAAAATTCGTCTTCTCGCTTGGTGCTGGCATCGTCGAGGCTGAGCTCGACTCTGGGAATGTCTTTTTTGACGAGTTCGGGATTGATTCGAATATCGCTGAGATAGGTTCTTCCAATGCCCACGAGTGGTGCCTTATTAACGCTCACGGCAGAGAGCTCCATGTCTGTCAAGAGTTGCGTGGTGAACCAAGTCTTTCCAAAGCGCTCGTACCTCTGCTGGAGCTTAATCGAAAAGCCCGAAGTGTCTTCAACTTGAGCTTTGGCATTGCGCAGCGACCAATCAGCCGAGCCAATCGAGAGGTAGCCGCGCATCAGGTCTGTTCGATTCGGATCGATGGGCGCAAACTCGATTCCATAAACGGTGTCCGGAACCGAAATGGCCGCTCCGGCTCCTTCGGGGTCAAGGGTGATGTTGCCGATCAAACTGTCGCGAATTTGATACCAGTAGTGCTTGCCCGCCCCTGGTCCGATGGGGTTGATGAAGCGGGTAAACAGGATTTCGAGCTCGTCGGGATAGAAGGAAAGCGATTGAAGCTGGGTGCCGATCAGGGCGAAATCGGCGCGCTGCAATCCGGAAATTCGAGAGGCCAAAACGCGTTCGTTGTCTCGGCTGCCCTTGATGTAGTTGCGCTCTGTGATGCTCTCCATCAAAAACAAATGGCTGCGATCGATAAATCTCTTTGTCGCAATGGCCGAGCTATCGGGCTGACCCTGTTCGTCTTCTGTTTTGAGCGAATCGACGTTGATGGTAAGCAGGAGCTTGTTGTAGCTCGAATACTGAAAGCTCTCCAGTCCGAGGGGATTGTTTTGGGCTCTGTGTTTTTCGGTTTGACGAATGATGCGCAAAGCGGGATTTTCGCCGGCCGTAATCACAATGTCGTCGAGAACTTCTTCAGCCCGCTCGAGCTTTACCACCGAGGCCTGATTGGCGGGCAAGGTTTTGCGTTTATAGCCGACGTAGCTCACGGTGAGCTTGCTGGATGCATCGGGAACTTTGAGTGAAAACAGCCCGTCGATGTCGGTCATGGTTCCACCTTTTTGCCCTTCGATCAAGACATAAGCAAATGGGATCGGGCTCAGATCTTTGGAGTCGACCACCCGGCCCGATACTTCGACCGGGGCCGCGCTTTGGGCGAATGAACACAGTTGCCCGAAGAGCAAAGCGGCAAGGAGCGAGATCTTCTCGCGCAAACGAGGTCTCCGCAGAGTGCACATCGACTGTTTGGGCATCGGCAGCTTTGAATCGGCCGAGAAGTTAAGCAGTCGAAGTGTGATTTACAGAATCAACATGGCGTCGCCGTAGGCCAAAAAGCGGTATTTTTCTTTAATGGCTTCTTGGTAGGCGTGCATAATCACTTCGTGTCCGCAAAAGGCTGCCTTGAGCATCAACAGTGTTGATTGTGGCTCTTGGAAGTTGGTAATCAGCGAGGTGGGGATGTTGAATTCGTATGGAGGAAAGATAAAACGGCTGGTCCAACCGTCGTAAGGGTTCACTGTCTTGGTGGTCGAAACGCTGCTCTCGAGCGCCCTCACGACCGTTGATCCCACGGCGCACACCTGCTTTTTCGCAATAATGCTCTTGTTGATAATGTCGGTGTTTTCGCGCGTCATCCAGAACTGCTCCGAGTCCATTTTATGCTTGCTCAAATCTTCGACTTCTACCTGCTTGAAGGTGCCGAGACCGACGTGCATGGTGATCATTGCAAAGTTGACCCCTTTGATTTCCATGCGCTTGACCAACTGCTTGCTGAAGTGCAAACTGGCCACGGGTGCGGCGACGGCTCCTTCGTGCTTGGCGAAGATGCTCTGATAACGCTCGGCATCTTCGGGCTCCACGGGCCGGGTGATGTATTTGGGGATAGGCGTTTCGCCTAGATCTTTTAGTTTTTGGCGGAAGGCGTCATAAGGCCCGTCAAACAAGAACCTCAGGGTGCGGCCCCGAGAAGTGGTGTTGTCGATGACCTCGGCCACCAATTCATCGTCTTCGCCGAAATAGAGCTTATTTCCGATTCTGATTTTTCGAGCGGGGTCTACGAGTACGTCCCACAGACGACTTTCGGAATTGAGTTCGCGAAGCAGGAAAACTTCGATTTGGGCACCGGTTTTTTCTTTGTTGCCGTACATCCGCGCCGGGAAAACCAAGGAGTCGTTCATCACCATCACGTCGCCCTCTTGAAAGTAGTCGAGGACTTCGTGAAACATCCGGTGTTCGATTTTTCCACTGTCGCGATGCAATACGAGCAGCCGGCTGTCGTCGCGATTGATCGTGGGGTGTTGCGCGATCAGTTCGGTCGGCAGCTCATACATAAAATGAGACAGCTTCATTTTCATAACAATCCGGGCTTGGGATTAAAGGGGGTGCAAAAGTACGGTTTCTGAAGGGGGGGTGTCAAGTGAAATAAAAAAGACAGGGCCGCACCGAGGTGCAGCCCTGATAGCCGGCGTTGGAAAACGACCGACTATTTACCCCCTTCTTTCGCCTTGTTTGGAGTGGTTTAGGGGCAACCTACCTCCCCGGCAATGTCGTAGGCCACGCGTTCCTCACCAAAAGCGAAGTTTTTGCGTCGCACAATGAATTTATAACTTTTAATTGAAACCGGGCTCGAAAAGTTAAAAATTTCCTCAAGAATGAAGATTTTCTGAAAAACCCCACCTCCGAGGTATTCCATTTGCAAATCAGGGTTGTTGCCCACTTGGAGGTAAGCCGAAGGGCGATACACTACGCCGGCGCTATCGGTGCATTCGACGTAGAGGTAGCAATCGTCCGGAGCGAGGTTTTGCATGGATACAGAGTCTTCTCTAAAGTTCTCGTAGGTGATGATGACGGCGTCTTCCTGCTGCGGCAGCGCCGGGAACTTCCAAGCAGGCAATCGGTCGGTTGCAGGTGGGTCAATGGGCACGCTGAGGTCGTCCGATTTGCGGTCCGGGGCACCATATCCTCCGCCGTCTTTGGGCTTGACCAAAAAGAACAGGTCGTTGGCATAAGCCGTGGCCGCGTCGGTTTCATACCAAGCGATCAGGGTCGGCTTGAATGTAAAACGGTATTTGCGTTCGGCGACTTTGGTCATTTTGAGCAGGTCGTTCGAATTTTTCCAAGGGGTAGTTCCCTGTCCGTTTTCGAGGGGATGCCCTGCGGGGTGCTCTGCGGGTCTCCAAGTCCAAATGTGGATGTCCAAACCGGCATCGGCGTCGGCCACGAGGTTTTGAACGTATTCTTGAGATTGGTCGAGTGCATTCAAATCAACCTCGATGACAAGGCTGTCGTTTGGGTCGACTTTTTCGGGAATGGTAGTCACTTGTGCGTTGAGCGCCAAGGCTGAAGCGCAAAGTGCGCCGATCGAGAGGATTCGAGTCGATTTCATTGACGAATAAAGCTGTAGGTGTAGGTCAAGTTGGCAGCACCGCACAAATCAGAATGGAGTTTAAAACCCATTTGGTTGTCGATGGGACGCACCATTTGAGTGAGCTCTACCACGATGGAATCGCCCGAAGTGGGATACAGACTCATCGCTGAGGGAAACTCCGGGTTGTCGAAGGAAAAGTTGCCGTCGTTGCCGATCCAATCGCTGCCATAGCCCGGTTCGGTTACCGCGTATGTGCCATCGTTGTAATTGAATTGCACACTCATGGGGTCTTGCAAAAAGACCGCGCTCACATCTTGGGTTTCGGGTACGGGCTGAGTCTCGTCGGTCAGCTCCATCGCGCTGAGGACCCACTGTCCTGTAACTCCTTCGACCAGCGAATAATCGGGGCCGATTTCTTTAAAGGGGTCAGGCTGGCAAGCCGCCAAGAGCAGGAGGGCCCCAAGGGCCGCAGCAATGTTTTTCATGTGTTTCGAAGTCTTTGTGAGGTCTGTTAGTTGCATCCGCCTGTTTCGTTCAATTCGAACAAATCTGTTTGCTCGCTAATGGGGAACTGGAGCACCATGCCCGGGCAGTTCCAAGGCGAATTGCGAATTTCTGTGATTTGGCCTGAGGCACCGAGCCTTTTGAGGTCCTGCACCCGATCGCCCTCGCCAAGCATTTCAATGCGGCGTTCGTAGCGCGCGGCTTCGAGAACGGTTCCCGCACCCACGGACGAATTCAAATTGCGGCTTGAGTTTCCGAACGCCCGCTCCCGGAGGTCGTTGATGTCTTGAATAGCCGTCGTCAGGTCTTGATTTAAGATGGCAAGAGACTCGGCGCGAATCAGCTTGATGTCGGTGAGGTGCAACACAGGGATGTTGAAATAGTCTTTGTTGAACTTGGTCACCGCCACGTATTGATTGGGTTGTCCGGCGTTTCTCAGTTCGATCCAGCGGCTGCGCAAATCAGACGTATCCAAACCGTAGGTGTTGTAGAATTCCAGAGAAGCGCGAAGTGTGGGGTTGGCGTTGGAGAGGTCAGAGCGGTAGTTGCCTGCAAGTGTTCCGCTGCGCTGGTCTTCGAAGCGAGAAATGGTGCTGAAGATGGCCTCTGAGCTCACGACGTTCTGCAAGAATCGGTCGGTGGAGTCTTCGAGCGCATACAGCCCCGAATTGATCACTTTGTTGGCGTATTCCGCCGCTTTGGCGTAGTCGTTCATCTGGAAATACACCTTGGCCAGCAGCGCCTGGGCCGCCGACTTGGTGGCATAAGACCCGTTGTTGTCGGGCAGTTCAATTTCGGCGCGAAGCAGGTCGCTTAATACCTGGCTGTACACCTCAGCAACGGTGTTGCGGCCCCCCAAGACGGGCTCCGAGCTCGTTTTGATTTGAATGCCCACATGGCTGTTGTCGGGCGAAAAACCAAACGGTTGGGCCCAACCGCGCACGAGTTCAAAATGAGCCATTCCGCGCAAGAAGTGCGCTTCTCCGGACACGCTTGTTTTGCGATCGTCGCTGAGCGGAGATGAGGGCACGCGCTCGATCAATGTGTTTGCGCGATAAATAATGATGTAGGGCTCTCCGTAGGTGCTGCCAATGGTGCTGTTGAAGAACAGCATGTCGCGGTTGTACACCTCGTTGTAGTCGGAATTATTGTTCGGCGCCGCGAGGTGGTCGCCCAGCAGTTCAAACAGGTTTTGCAGCCGGCCGTTGTAGGTGTTGGCGGTTACGTCATAGCAGCTATTGAGAAGCTCCTCATAGTCCTGGGCCGTCTCTAAGGCTTCGTCTTCGAGGAGGACGCCTTGGGGCGGCACATCGAGAAAATCTTCGCACGAAACCAGTGCCAAAGCGGCAAACAGGGAGAAAAGAATTCGTTTCATAGTGTTTTGCTGTGGCGATTAAAAGCTGAGGTCAACTCCGATGCTGAACGTCCGCTCTTGAGGAGCCGTCAAGAAGGTGATATTCGGGCTCATGTTCCGGTCTGTGGCGTTCTCGAAGTCGCGGGCGATTTCGGGGTCGAGCCCGGGGTATTTGGTGAACGTCAACAGATTGGTGGCCACCACATACACCCGCATCCGATCGAGTTTCCAGCGATTGACTTGTTCGGTCGGGAAGTTATAGCCCAGTTGCACGTTTCTCAACCGGAGATAGCTGCCGTCGTGTAGCCATAAGTTGGTGTTGATCCAAGGAGTGGTTGAACCCAATTCAGAGTTTAATGTCGTGAGCTTGGGATACTTCGACTGATCTCCGGGCTGCTGCCAGCGGTCGTAAATGTGAGGGGTGTGGTTCCACAAGCCATCGCCCAAGCTCATCGAACCCAATTGGCGCTTGCTCGAGCTGTCGTAGATATCGCCCCCGATCACAAAGGCAAACAAGAAGCTGAAATCAAAACCTCCATACGTAAAGGTGTTGTTGACACCGCCCACGGCATCGGGCAATACATTGCCAACGGCTACCCGATCGTCCGGAGTCCAAGTATAGGTGGGATCGCCATTGATGTCGAGATACACCGGACGGCCATTTTCGGGGTCTACATGACTAAAGCGAACGAGGTAGTTGGTACCCACGGGTTCTCCGACGATTACCCGGGTGTCGTTGGTTCCACCGCCCACGGCATCGGCGCTGTACCCCCCAATGCTCAAGAGCTCGTTGTAGTTGCTCGCGATGTTGAACTCTGTCGTCCAGCCCAGATTGCCGACGAGGTTCCTCGTTTTAAAGTTGAATTCTACCCCTCGGTTGACAATTTCGGCCACGTTATCCCAATAGTTGGCAAAACCTGTGGAGCGAGGAACGCTGATCGAGAGCAAGATTTCGTCGCTAAAGCGGTCGTAATAGGCAATTTCGCCGGTGACGCGGTCTTTAAACATTCCAAATTCAAATCCAAAGTCAATCACTCGGCTGTTCTCCCACTGCAAGTTGGGGTTTTCGTAGTTGGTCGGGTAGAGAATGGGGCTTCCATTATATCCTACAGTTCCGCGCCCCCAAGTACCCCTCCACTGATCTCCTGGGAAAGCCGCATTGCCTGTAAATCCGTAGCTCGCCTTGAATTTGAGGTAGTTCAACCACTCAACAGACTTCATAAAGCCCTCTTCACTCATGATCCACCCTGCTGAAATCGAAGGGAAAAACCCAATCCGCTTATTCGGACCAAACTTGGAAGAACCGTCTGCGCGGACGACGAGTTGAGCAAGGTATTTGTCTTTATAACTGTAGTTTACGCGTCCAAACCACGATGCGAAGGTGTATCGCTCTTCAGGGATTACTGTGTCGAAGGGATTGTCGTTGCGAATGGCGTCGTCTTCGTAAAAAGTGCCCGTAGCATTCTGAATGCTGTTGCTGGTGGTGCCGTTTCCGGTGCTAAACGCTTCGCGGAATCGGTAATAAGACTGGGTTTCGGTACCCACCAAGTAGGTTAAAACATTCGAGGAATCGAGGCGATGGAGATAAGCCGCTGTGAGATTGGCATTCCAGTTTCGCACGTGGCGCGGTGTTCTCGTGGAGGTGCCCGATGTGGCTTGATTTGAGAATGTTCCCGGCTCGAAAACGTCTTCTGTGAGGTTCATGTAATCGTAACCTCCGGTGGCCTTGATGGTCAAGGGCTTGATCGGATTGTATGTAACACTGGCATTGGTGATCGAACGCAGTTCTTGGATTCTCCAAGTTTTGAGTTCTCGCACGGCCACCGGGTTATTGTTCGCTCCGGCGTCGAGCCAAAAAGTGCCGTCGGGGTTGTAGATGGGGTAAATGGGAAGTGCTGTGCTCATGGCCGCTCCTAAACCTCCGGACCACGCATTGTCTACGCGATTGTTTCGTCCTCGAGAAAGCGAGCTGCCCAAACCGATCGCAAGCTTCTCACTTAACTTGTAATCACCATTCACCCTGCCCGAGAGACGCTCGTAGCTGTTTCCGCGCAAATAGCTGTCGTTGAGATCGTAGCTAACGCCGCCGTACAGGTTGTATTTCTTAGTGGCTTTTTGAACGCTCAAGTCGTAGCGCTGTTTGAAGCCGGTGGTGATGGTCTGATCGACCCAGTCGGTATTCGTGGCCTGAGCTTCTTCCCAGGTCAGGTTGGCGGGCAACTCCGGAGTACCCACTCGACCGTCGTTCGTCCACGCCTCTTTGTACAACTGAAGCCATTCTGCGCTGTTGAGCATTTCCGGCCGCTTGGTGGGATCGGAAGTGCCCAGTCGGGTGCTGAAATTCCAGCTGAGTTTGTCGCCCTTTCCTCGTTTGGTGGTGATCAAAATAACTCCGTTCGCCCCGCGAGAGCCATAGATCGAAGTGGAGGCGGCGTCTTTCAGAATCTCGATGTTTTCGATGTCGTTCGGGTTCAATGAAGCCAAGGGGTTGTTGTTGAACGCTCCTCCATTGCCCGTAATGAAATAGTCTTGGGTAATCGGAATCCCGTCGACTACATACAATGGGTCGCCCCCAGATGAGACCGAGGCCACTCCGCGCACGCGGATCAAAGAGCCCGAACCCGCCACACCCGAACCCGTAATGACCTGAACCCCGGCGGCTTTGCCTTGAATCGCACTTTCGAACGAAGGCGTGGGCATATCGTCGAGTTTCTTGGCGTCGAGTTTGACAATCGAGCCGGTCACTTCTCGGCGGCGCTGTACCCCATAACCCACCACCACGACCTCGTCGAGGTTGCTCTGCTCAGGCTTTAGAGAAATGCTTCCGAGGTCGACCGTTTGTCCCTTAGCTACGCTCACTACGCGCTTTTGGGTAGTGTATCCCAGCGATCGGATCTCTACAGTGATGTTGTCTGCAGGACGAACCGCGATTGCAAAATTTCCGTTGTTGTCGGTGGTTCCTCCGGTTCCTTGAGACGCGACCACCACCGAAGCTCCGGGCAGGCCGAGTTGTGTCTCGTCCAAAACTCGACCCTTAATCGTCTGCGCTTGAGCAGCCGCGGTCCAACTACACAGGGCCCATATACAGAGGCGAAGCGCTCTCTTGGCACCCATTCTCGTGTACGCGTTCATCATCCGTTTTCGTTCAGGTTGTTAAGCAAATGTAAAAGCAGTGTGTATGTGTCGCTATGACACATGTCAATTTTTGAGACCCGATTTGATCAATTTGCCCATCCGCACCTTGCCTTCGACCGAAATCTTGTACACGTACACTCCTGCAGACAGCGAGTGCGCCGACATTTCTACAGTTCCGGAGCGAAGATCAGCCTTGTCGGCAGCCCAAACCTTGCGTCCATAGGTATCGAAAACTTCAATAGTGACACCTTCTCGATCGAGTCCATTCAAATCGAAGCGAACGCTCGAACCAAAGGGGTTCGGATACACCAAAACTTCATGGTCGGCCAAGGCGTTGTCGCCGGAACTCAAGGGAACGTCTGCCGATTGATGCCAGTTTTGGTTGGTGTAGATGTGGAACTCGCCGGGGGCATAGGAGATGCTCATATTCACATCGCTCACCAAGAGGCTGTCGCCCGAAATTAGATCGTACCACCAACCCGCGGTCGGAAAGAATGGCTGAACGTTGGTCGAGGTCGCGTCAAAATTGCCGTAGACCAAGACGTGCTCTCCGTTGTCTTCGAGTTTGATGTATTTGAGAAAGCCGTTGAGGCTCATAATGCTCGGCGCCTTTCGCATGACATTCGAATGATCGCGCTTAAGTCGATTAACCGCTTGATATACAGCAAACAAATCGCGGCGATCGGCTTCGTTCAAATACTCCCATTTGATGGGCTTTACGCAGATGCGGCAGGGGTCGTCGATCGAAACGTCATAGCCCAACTCTCCAAATTGCCAGATCATTTTGGGCCCCGGAATCGACAAAAAGACGGCTGCAGTCAAAGCTGCGCGATCGAGGGCCGTGGGCAAACTCTTGATGTTGTACGAACCGACAACTCGCCCGAACTGCAGGTTTTTGAACATCACCCGCTCTTCGTCGTGGCTCTCCATATAACTGATCAGATGCGGCTCGTTCCAGCCTCGGTTCGGGGCATACGCACTGCTCAAATTGCTGGCATAACCCATCGATGCTTCGGCGCTTTGGAAGTTGATATTCCCCCACACCATAAATCCCATTTGAGAAAGCGCTTGTTCCTCAGAATTGTCGGCAAAGTGTTCGAGAACCATCAGTGTTTGGGGGTGATTCTGCCAAACGTGGTTGCCGTAATCCTGCCAAATGGCCACTCGGCTGGCGTCGTATTGGCCCCAGGCGCCGGTGTTGCCCAAAGTGTTGTTTTGGGTGAAGCCTTTGCTGAGGTCGAAGCGGAAACCGTCGATTTTGAACTCATCGAGCCAGTAATCCATTACCTTTTTGCTGAAGTAGTCGGTGGCGCCGCTTTCGTGGTTCATATCATAGCCCACGTTAAAGTCGTGCTTGGCCACAGGGTTGAACCATGGGTTTTGCGCGGTGGTTTGACCGTACTGACCCGCCGAAGGGTCGAAGTACATGCGCACCAAGGGGCTCTGTCCGAATTGGTGATTCAAGACGATGTCGAGCAGCACAGCCATTCCGCGGCGGTGGCATTCGTCGACCAGTGCTTTAAAGGTCTCTTCGGGGCCGTAATACTTGTCTACGGCGAACATAAACATGGGGTTGTAGCCCCAGCTATCGTTGCCTTCGAACTCCATAATCGGCATCAATTGAACTGCGTTGATCCCGAGCTTTTCGAGATAGTCAAGCCGGTCGATCACCGACTCGAAACTGTGGCGGCTGTCGAAGTCGCGCAGGTGCAATTCGTAAACGATCAAATCATTGCGGTCGGGCATGCTGTAATTGATGCTCGTATCCCAGGCGTAGGGGGTTTTGCCGGGCTGCAGCACACCCACGGGATGGCTGGTTTTGCCCACGGGATAGGGCATCAGGCCGGGATAGGTCGAAGCGTCGATCCAGGGGTCGTTCCACTCGTCCAGAATCAAAGTCGAGTACGGATCGGCCACGCGCATTCCTTCAGCATCGATGTGGTACTGAAATCTGTACTTCTGCCCGGGCACCAAACTGTCGAGTTCGATCCAGAAAAACGGCCCGTTGGGGGTTTTTTTCATTTCGTAGCGAGGGTCGGGGGTCCAGTTGTTGAAGTCGCCGACCACGTACACAAACTGCTTAAAGGGGGCCCGGAGCTGCAAATACACTTTGTCGTTGGCCAGATAGGTGATGCCTTCTTCGGCTCCGGCAGGGGTAAATGCGGTGGGGGTAGCTCCGCGAACGAGATATCGAATGGTGTCGCTGTCGGTGGCCGTTCCTTGAGTCGCCGTAAAGACGAGCAGGTGCAAGCCGGTGTCGAGTGCGCTGAGGGCATAAGCCAAATGGTTGGTGTCGTTGGTGCTGGCGACGATTTGCCCGTCTAAGCTAAAGCTGAGGTCGGCGTCGAGTGTCGTGGCGCCGGAGAGGTTGAAGACGTCTGTGGGCAGGGCAAAGCTGAAATCGTAGGTGTGGCTGATAATTTCTGCGGTGAGTCCTGCTCGGGGGATGGGGATGTTAATGTCGTCTGACTTGCGGTCAGGAGCCCCGTAGCCGCCGCCGTCTTTGGGTTTTACCAGAAAAGAGAGCCCGTTGTCGTAGGCTGTGGCCGTGTCGGTGGCATACCAAGAAACGAGATCGGGGGTAAAGGTGTAGGAGTACACGAGATTGCCCAATGAGGTCATTTTTAGGGCATTGTTCGAGTTTTTCCACGGTTGGGCTCCGGTGCCGTTGACGTAGGGATGTCCTGCCAAATGTTCTCTGGGGTTCCATGTCCAGATGTACATGTCGAGCCCCGCTTGTGCGTCTGCAATTAGATTCTGAACGTGTATAGGTGTGGCGTCCAGTAAGTTGAGGTCAACAATTACCGTTAAGCTGTCTTGGGGGTCGACAAAAGTGGGGATGGTGGTGATGGCGTTCTGCCCGTGGAGCAGTCGTCCTGCAACGAAAACAGAAAGGAGGAGTGTACGGCGTAGAATTCGGTTCATAGGGCGGTTGGTGTCGATTTCACACTTTGCTAATCTAAACAAAACAATGTTTGTTTAAAGTTCGGTCTTTTTGAGCTCCCGAACCTCTGAATGGCAGAGGTGGGCTCGATTGAGTTTGCGCACAAAGTCGCGAAGCGATGAAGCAATATTTGGCTACTCGCGGTTTGGGTGTGTACCTTTGCCCCCCGCTTTTCTCGTGAAAGCAGGCATCTGGGGGATTAGCTCAGCTGGCTAGAGCGCTTGCATGGCATGCAAGAGGTCATCGGTTCGACTCCGATATTCTCCACCACCCACAACCCGTTTCTGAAAAGAGGCGGGTTTTTTTATGGATTGTTTATGGGTTTTATGATTGGCGCGAGCAAGAGGATCTCGCTGGGATTGGATTGGCACGAGCCGGAGGCTTGCGCCAGATCCATCTTAAAACAATGGGATCGGTTATTTTAGCATATTGTATTAAATTAAAATAACAGGCTCAAGAGCCGAGGCAATAGGTACACATGAAGAGAGGACCGCAGGGAAATTATATCGCCATATCGACGATTGGAGAAAGAGTCGAGGCATATGTGCCCTTCCCATTACCGCCGAAGCCACCGATCGAATGGAGCCCTGAACTTCGGTTTAAATTCGATCAGGCACTGCTGGCATTGGGGCGTTTGGACAACGTCTCTCAAGTACTGCCGAACAATCGAGGAACCGAATTGCCTGGTACTTAACTCCTCAAAAGAGCACTGCCCTGTTTGTACGCGGAGCTGATTTCGGAAACGACCGTTGACGCCGGCCTCTAGTCTCGCGCAAGCCTGCTACAAAACCCGTAGCCTTTACTTCCCTTTTCTTTTTCGATGACATCAGATGTTGGGGACGCGGCGATTCGAGGGCAGCAATATAAATATTCGGCCGGGTCGCTTATGGGAGGAGGATCTTCTCCCTTACCATAGCACCGTTACCATTGAGCAGGACAAAGTGGTAGAGTCCTTTAGAGAAGCCGTGAAGGGATAGCTCGAGCAGCTCCTGTGATGCCTGGACCGCACCCTTTAGCAGGGTCTGTCCTGTGGCGTTGTACAGCGCCCACGTGCAGGATTCCGATGACCGCATCCCACTCAACCGGATCGTGAGTACGTCCTCCACAACAGGGTTGGGGTACGCCAGCAACTGCGGGTGCTCCACCCAAGCCGCATCCTCCAGACCGATGGAGCAATCGGCGGTATCGCAGCCGTACTGATCCAGCCCCACCAGCCAGTACCTCCATCCGCCATTGAAGGGATCAAAGTGGGATCCTCCAATCACAATGGACCCGTCTTCCCGCTCGATCAGGCTCTCCACGTTGTGTTCACGGACACCCACAGTGTCTTCCAAGCTCAACTCTCTATAGGCAATCGTATCGCCCATCTCATTTGTTCTGAGCAGAAAACCGTATTGAGTTCGATAGTATCCTATACCCGCGATGAGTATGCTGCCATCGCGAGAGCGCAAAACGTCCCTTGGTGCTTGTAGCCGACCGGGGTCTGTGAGTACGGCCTGGCTCAGCACATCACCCGTGGCTGTGTCCAGCCTACCCACGTTGATTACGTTGACACCCGGGGAGTTCGTCCAGTTCTGAGAGACATAGGAGTAGCCGCCTGTGCTATCGCTGACCACAAACATCCCCGAGCCTCCAAACTGAAAAGGATAGGTCCTGGTCCATTTCACCTCGCCGGTGACTTGATCTAGCCTTGTCGCATGGGATGAGAAGTAAAATACAGTGAAAGGACGGTATGTGTTTCCCGCAACAACAACATGTCCGTTCCCATCCACAAGGATCGATGTGCCATAGTCTCCGTAGGGCTGGTTTACCACACTATCGGCGATGACCGTTTCCCAAAGGAGATTCAAATTCGTGTCGAATCGAGCCACCCATATATCGAACAA
>JBGSOF010000052.1:0-90820 GCA_041739275.1 Schleiferiaceae bacterium
TAAAGCCTCTCGACTCCGGGACCCGCAAGCGACGCCGAGTCGCACAACAGCCGCAACTTCCTTTTTAATATTCTGCGGCGGCGACCTCGGCCAAAGCGTACGCGGGTAGGACAAGAGAGCGCGACCGGTAGAAAAGATTCAAGGTTGGATCTCCGACAGAGCCACGAGCCATCGTGGCTCTACTCTTTCTTTTGAGCAGCAAAGAAAGAAGGCCTCCGCGACGTTTTAACACCAAGGGACACATGTAGCCCCGCACGATTGTGCGGGGTGAACATCAAGGTCGTAGAGAGGGAATGAACAGCGAAGGCCTATATCCACTCCTACCTTTAAATCGCACCGCCGCGATGCATCGCGGCACTACACAATGCTCATCGACGAAGCCGGAAAACATCGATTTCAAGACTTATGTAAACAAAAATCGGACTAGAAAAGAGATCAGTGCATTTCATTCATTCTGTCTCCAGTGTCATCTAAATGTTTGCAAGAAAACCAAGTCACTTCCCCAGAAATACTCTGTGACCCCAAAAACACATGGGTTCTCGACCTGAGATTTTGTCTCATAATGAGCTAACCAATCTGTGTTAAATCTTCATTAATTCTACATATTAAGTTTACAATCAATTAACCTTATTAAGAGTGTAACGATCGGCCTTCGGTTCTGTAAAGCCTTATGCATCAGAGCCGTTTTGGTTTCAAAAATCTGTCTACCTTCGAAACTTCGAAAAAGGGATTTATCGACTGACTATGTGATGCTTGCATTGCGTGGACAGACTTGCTTTCCGACGGAATAAAATGCAGAGAACGAGACGATTTGGACTCGCCTTGCTCGCACTCCTTTTTTGTTGGGGAGTTCGTCTGTCAGCCTGTGTCCCGGTTGTAAGCCTAGGAACGCAAATTTTTATTTGTCAGGGATCTTCGGTCACCCTGAGCGCGAGCAATCCGAACAGCACCTATTTGTGGCAAAACGGCAGCACATCTCCCACCTACACCGCATCAAACACCGGTTTGGTGTACGTCACCGTCACCAATGCCTGCGGCTCGACCACCGATTCAGTACAGGTTACTGTGTTGCCCGCCCCCAATGCCTCACTCGGACCGGATACATTTCTCTGTCCCGGACAAAGCATCGGCCTGAGCGTTGGCGCTCAAGCTGGAGTCACCACGCTTTGGAGTACGGGCTCTTCGGCCTTGAGCACAAGCATTTCCGCAGCCGGAACCTATTGGGTTCAACGTTCGAACAGCTGCGGAATCAGCCGAGATACCATCGAAGTGCTCGGCTTGAGCGCTCCTTCAATCTCCTTGCCGAACGAGTCGTGGCTTTGCGCGGGAGCGGGGCTTGTGTTGTCCGTTTCTGTCGGGCCTTACGACAATGTGCTCTGGAGTACAGGAGAAAGTTCGGCCTCCATTTCCGTTTTAGATACAGGCATCTACAGCGTGGTTGTGAGCAATCCGTGCGGGAGTTCCACGGCTTCAACCTTCGTGCGCCGCTTGCCGAACCCCTCCAATCTCTTGCCCGAGGTGGCCTATTTGTGTCAGAACGGTTTCGGAACCATCGATCCGGGCTTGCCCCCCGGCAGCTATCTCTGGAGCACCGGCAGTACTTCCTCAAGCATCAATGTGCAGCAGAGCGGCAGCGTTTGGCTTTCTTATTCAGGACCTTGCGGTTCATATTCCGATACCGTGGAGGTGATCGTAGAACCGATAATATCCGTCGACTTAGGCCCCGATGTAGCGAGCTGCGACAGCGCACTGCTCTGGGTTTCAAATATTCCCGGTCTCCAGTACACTTGGAACAACGGCAATACGAGCGATAGTGTATACATACATCAAACAGGAACTTATTGGGTAACCTACAGTTCAAACTGCTCTTCGGGTACCGATACCATCGAGTTCATCCGCACAATTGCGCCTTCACTGCCCGCGATAGACACCTTGTATCGGTGTGCGGGCTCTGCACTAAATTTTTCAATCCCGGCTCAACCGGGAACCACCGTGAGTTGGAGCGACCCCGCTCTGACGGGCACCAACGTTGCCTTTGTACAAGATGGAATCTACACGGCTACAGCCACAAACGACTGTGGCAGCATTTCAATGACATACCCGGTGGTGAGCAGTGGCCCGCCGAACGCAGACTTGGGGCTCGACACTGTGCTTTGCGAACGAATCTGGATCAAACCCGCACAGAGCAATTACAACCAAATTATCTGGAGCACAGGCTCGACCGCCGACAGCATCAAGGTCTTGAACGGCACATTTTGGGTGAGCGTCACCAACGGCTGTGGTACAGATGTCGACACCGTGAGCTTCACTACGAGCATTCCCCCCGCCATCACCTTGCCCGATACGATTGAATCGTGCCAAGGACAAGCGATTCCGTTGAGCGTGCCTTTTCGACCCTTCGCTTCGTATTTGTGGAGCAACGGATCTACTTCGAACCAGACGGTCTTTAACGCTTTGGGGGCTCACTGGGTGCAAGTTTCTTCGGTCTGCGACACCCTGTCAGACACTGTGTATATCGTCCCCGTTTCGCCCTATCCCATTCCCAATCTATCTGCGAATTATTCCTTGTGTCCCGGAGATACGTTCTTCATAGAACTCGACAGCCTTATTCCAAATTCTGATGCGAGCTGGAGCAATGGCATCACCGGCCGGAGATTTTGGACCGCTCTGCCGGGCACCTTCATTCTAAGCCTTACAAATAGCTGCGGCACAGTGACCGACACTTTTACTGTGGCCCCGGGCATTCCCCCGATGGACGTGGTGGCCGACAGCGTTTTTGTTTGCTTGGGGCAATCTGCCGTGGTTTCGGTGGCCGGCAGCACCGCCGATTCCGTTCACTGGTTCGACGGGAGTTCGGGAATTCAGAATACGGTGAGCAGTAGTGGTTGGCATCGAGTTAGTTTATTCAACGCCTGTGGTTCTTTGGTCGACAGTTTTTACGTGGTCGCGGAACAAG
The DNA here is from genome assembly GCA_041739275.1 of Schleiferiaceae bacterium. Classification (GTDB taxonomy): domain Bacteria; phylum Bacteroidota; class Bacteroidia; order Flavobacteriales; family Schleiferiaceae; genus WGMI01. The sequence continues at coordinate 2,957 of JBGSOF010000052.1, forward strand.
CCTTGCCGAATTTCGATTTAGGTGGTCCGGTGGCCGCTTGCGGAGGATCGGTCGTCCTGACAACGGGTTTGGGTGGTACGGTGAATCACCTTTGGTCGAACGGACAAACCTCGGGCAGTTTACTGGCCACCGCCTCGGGGACCTATTGGGTTCAGGTGAGTAACTTCTGTCAAACATCCTACGACACGGTGCATGTCGATCTACTTCAGTTTCCGGTAACCAACATACCCCCGGTTCTCGTTTTTTGCAATGGAAGTACCCTTAACATTGACGTTACTCAAACATTGAGCGCCTATTTGTGGAGCGACGGAAACACGAGCGGAGTCGGTTCGTTTACTTCGGCAGGCAGCTACTGGGTTCAGATTACCAACCTTTGCGGAACGCTTGTGGACAGCTTCGACCTGCAATTCTACGACCCGGTTTCGGTCGATTTGGGCTCCGACCAAATTCTTTGTCTGGGAGACACCTTGGTGCTCGATGCGGGCGACGGAAATCTAAGCCAGTTGTGGAATACAGGAGCCACGGGAAGATTTCTCGAAGTCTTTGCTCCCGGCAACTATTCCGTGACCATTCAAGGCTTTTGCAATGCAGCCACAGATTCGATTGATGTGGACTTCCTCGGCGATCCTGTCTTTAGCTTGGGATCGGCCCTTCCCGTCTGCGCAGGCGGTGAACCTGTAACCATTTTCGGACCTCCCGGCATGTCGAGCTACGAGTGGAGTACCGGCACGACAACACAGCAAGAATCGATCAATCAACCGGGTACGTATTGGCTCAGAGTGGGAAATGGGTGCTATTTCTGGGTAGACACCATCTCGGTCGTCCCCGACAGTGCGGTTCCTATAGATTTTGGGGGGGATACCCTTCTTTGCCAAGGCGAAACTTTGACTCTCGATGCGGGGGCCGATGTTTACTGGTCGAACGGCGGATATGGAAGAAGCCTTCAAATTGGGTCTTCGGGCACGTACCGATGCTGGATATCCAACACTTGCGGGACTTATGGAGACACCATTCGCGTCGATTACGTCGCTCCGCTTGAGGAACTGCTTCTGAGCGGAGATGCGTGTCGCGACTCGGTTCTTTTCGTCGAAATCCCTGCTGAAGGCGACTCCTTGGTTTGGTTCGACGGGGTTCGCAGCAATGAGCGGACTTTTATGGCTCCCGGCATTTACGAATTCACGCGGTACAATGCCTGTGGAGGAAGCCCCGGTCGGTTCGAGGCAAAATTCGTAGACTGCGATTGCCAACTATTTGTACCGGAAAGCTTTACCCCAAATTCTGACGGGGTAAACGAGCAGTTCAACATAGGACATAGCTGTACTCTGAAAGAATTCGAGTTTTTGATTTTTGACCGACATGGAGGCCTGCTGTACCGCACCGTCGACCCGAATTTTGAGTGGAACGGTGAAGTGGATGGCACTCAGGTTCCGCTCGGTTTGTATCATTGGGTCGCGAACTACCGCTACAGCCGAAATGGAATCGATCCAAGCTTCCGCAGCCAGCGCGGTTCGCTGATTCTCATCAGATGAAGAACCCCGCGATAACCCCTTTGTCCAATCTGGGCGAGTTTGGTTTAATTGAACGAATTGCGCCTCTGTTCGGACCTCATCGAATAGAGACCGTGCTCGGCATCGGAGACGATGCAGCTATTCTCGAGACCGAAGGCGAAATGCTGGTCAGCACAGACATTCTGGTCGAAGGCGTGCATTTCGACCTCAGCTATACCCCCCTGCAACATTTGGGGTATAAATCGGCCGTTGTCAACTTTTCAGACATCGCGGCAATGGGGGCAGAACCCCGCCAACTTTTGATATCCATAGCCCTTTCGAATCGCTTCGGCCTCGAGGCATTTGACGCCTTTTTTGAGGGAGTTGCGCGCGCCTGCGACCATTATTCGGTCGATCTGGTCGGGGGCGATACCAGCAGCAGTGTTTCGGGATTGATGATCAATGGGACGGCGATCGGGAGCTGTGCTCCGGGCAAAGCGATTCGCCGTTCCGGAGCAAAACCAAATCAACTCTTGGTGGTCAGCGGCGATCTAGGCGGCGCATTTATGGGCTTGCAGGTTCTGGAACGCGAGAAAGCCGCTTTTGGAGGCTCCGAAGGACAGCAACCTCAGCTTGAACCTTATGCCTACTGCATCGGCCGTTTGCTCAAACCCGAGGCGCGCGTGGATGTCGTTGAATGGCTGCGTGAAAAAGAGATTGTCCCTTCGGCCATGATCGATGTTTCCGACGGTCTGAGCAGCGAACTGATCCACATCTGCCGCTCCAGTGGCGTGGGATGCCGGGTCTACGAAGAGCGCTTACCCATTGCCGAAGAAGTCTTTACGGCCTGCGAAGAATTTAACTTAAACGCCCCGACGGTGGCGCTCAACGGTGGCGAAGACTACGAATTGCTCTTTTCGGTGGATGCGCTTCATTACGATTTGTTAAAAACCAGTCCGCTGCTGTCGATTATTGGAGAAACGACGCCTGTTGAAGAAGGCATGTTCCTCATCACCACCGCAAAAGAAATGGTGGCACTCAGGGCACAAGGCTGGAATGCCTTACTCGATTCAGAACGCTCGAACTCTTAGTTCAATTCTTGGGTTCTTTTGAGATGAAAACTTTGCAAATAGCTTTGATTTCGGGAGCGCATCGCAGCAGGAGTCAATCGGCCTTGGTTGCGCGCTATCTCTCTGAGTTCATCCTCGCTCAAGACGAAGTGAAGGCTTTGAACTGGATCGACGCCTCCGACCCGCGGATTCCGATGTACGAAGACCACGGACGCTTGACCGTCGAACAAGCGGCACACATAGACTCGGTAGGCGACTTACTGAGCCAATCGGACGCCATTGTCTTGGTGAGCCCCGAATACAACGGAGGGATGGCCGGTTCGTTGAAAAACTTGCTCGATTTCTACCGAAGAGAATACGAGCGAAAACCCATGGGCTTGGTTTCGGTGAGTTCAGGTTCGATGGGCGGGATCAACGCACTGCATCAAATGATCGATTTTGCGAGCTATGTCGGTGCGTACATCTCGAATAAAAGACTCATGGTCAGCGAGGTTGACAAAGCATTCGACCCAACAGGAGCTATGGTTTCCGAACGCCTCGAACGAAATGCGCGCGCGTTTGTGTCGGATTTGATTTGGCTGAGTCGAGCCGTGAGCACGCAAAAGGCAATGGATTCTCAGTGAGCTTTTTGAGCCGGCACTTTCAAAAAAGCCTGTTTCATTTCAACATTTCCAGAAAAACCTCAAGGCTCTCTTCAGGAGCTTCGAGCATCGACATATGGCCTGTGGGGAGCTCAGCCACCGGGCAACCAAAGGCGCCCATCCGATGGCGGTCTTCGCTTGAAATAACCGGGTCGTTCGCCCCTTGAATAAAGCGAATCAATCGCTTGTTTTCTAGAACCAAATCGCCACGATCAGGTCGCGCGAGCATTCCGGACAAACTCGACACAATGCCTTCGGTGGAGGCCTTTTTACCCCATTCGACGGCGCGATTGACCATTTCCGGACTCGAATTTGCGAATTCAGTGTCAAAAAGCGCTTTAACGGTCTGTGCCACATAGGTTTCTTTATGGCTCTTGGCCGCATCTATCGACCTCAGTCTGTGCGCTCGCCGTTCAGACCCATCTGCAAACGGGCTCGAATTCACCAAAGACAGCGACTCCACTCGCTCGGGCGAACGAGCCAAGGCGGCCAATCCGACATACCCCCCCATGCTGTGTCCCACCCAATGCGCCCTGGAATCGCCATATTCGAGATGGTACTGCTGCAAAACCCAATCGGCCAAGGAATCCATCTCGTGGCCGTTCTGCAACACTTCTCTGCCGCAATGCCCGGGAAGAGACGGACAAAAAATCTCAAAACGAGTTTCGAGCTTGGATATCCAATATTCCCAAATCGCAGGGCATCCGAGAAAACCGTGAAGCAGAACCAATTTTTCTCGTTGAATGCTCATGTCGTTCGATGCGGATTTACCTTGACAAAAGGAGGGGCCAGACGATCTGAATTTAAAATTCCGGGGGTGATTTCGGCCGAGTTCAAAGCGTGAACCAAGCTGATCTGATCTCGTTCGCTGCCGTTTGAATACAAATCCCACCAAATCTCGTTAAAGCGAATCACTTGAGGATCTCGATTGCGCCGAGCGATCAAACCGCCGTTCAACAATCCGGCTCGTTCGGGATGCCCTTCTGCGCGCAGCCTTTGAACCGTTCGATCGATTTGAACCTTGCTGTCCTTGCCTTCTCGTAGGCACCACTCAGCTTCTCGATAGGCACAATCGCGCTCTGAATGCCGCGTGAAGACGATCGGATTCAACTCGAGGGCAAAGCAGAGCTCGTCGACGAGATCCAAACTCAAAAACTGAATATTGGCATCGTGCCAAATTGAAATATCCGCATCGGGCAAATAGCGATGAGGACGGATTTTAATATCTCGGGTACTCCTCCTCGGGTCTGCGAGAAAATCGACAAACGCGACCCTCCGATAGGGAGAAACCTGCACAGATTCATCACAAAAACAAACCCAGTCGAGGTTCTTTCGACTGGGCTGTTCGCAGAGGTGATCGCGTCCACCGAGGAGCGCGGAAATCAAAACGACCCTTTCAGAATTCGCGAAACTCACGAATTCGAGGGGTTCAGTCGGTCATGATGGTCAGCCCCAAGGTTGGAGTAAAGGCTTGATTCACAAAAGGACTTCCCGCGTAATAATTCCAATGCAGTCTGAATTTCGAATGAAGGGCGAATCCAACGCTCAGCTGGTTCAACACAAAGGCATCGGCATCGGCCTTGCCCAAATTATCGTAAAAAGCGGCATTTCCGCCAAAAACTCCGAATCGATTGCTCGCAAAAAAGCTCAAACCCGGTACCATATCCGCGTAAAAAAAGGTGGCTCCGAGCGCCGCTTCGTGCATGAGACCCACCTCTTGACGGTCGGCGCCGATCACAGGCATGTCGAGACCGAATCGGCCGATGCCTTCGAGCCGAGCATTCAAACGACCGTGATTGGCGCAATAACTCGCGAGCGGATAAGAGATCTGCCCTGTGAGGTTGGCTCCGGCTGAAGAAAGTCGATGAATCGCATCTTGGCGCGCCACCACCTGTCCGTCGTTTTTGAGCGCCTGATTCGGATTGCGTTCGCTGTTCATGGTCGAAAGCGCTGTCCCTACGCTGATTCTCAACGGGCCCGAATAGACCGTGTAGGCTTCAATTCCCACAGAATACTGCTCGGTGGACGGGTTGTATGAGAGAAAAGCAGATTTCAAGAAACGGTGCGGGTCTCCAAGGCGCTGCCCGAGGTAGAACAACTCGGTGTGCGTCGTCTTGGAAGCGGGGAGCCAGGCGAGCTTTCCACACGCAATATGCCGATAGCGAAACTCCTCTGCAATGGCATCAATGCGCTCGAGTTGATCGAGTTTGCGCAGGTGCTCAGTTTCGAGATCCAGCAGCTGATGACGAAGTGCGTTGACGGCTTCGGTTCCTTTGTCGGAATCTTCGAAATCCATGAGCAATTCACTTTTTGCCGCCAGATAATTGTTAATCAACTTATTGCGGGTTGTGTCGGCCATCATGTACAATCGGGTGTACACCTGCAAATCGAAATTCGATTCCGGGCTTTCGTCTTCGTTGAGTTGAATGCTCGGAATGCTCGATAGCTTTTGAAGCGCGTGAATGGCTTCGTCGTCGGTGGGGTAGGGCGTATTGCCTGTTTGTGCTCGACTTCCGATATGGAACGGCTGCACTTGAGCATTCAGCCCCCAACAACCCAAGAGGAAGAGTAAGATTGGAGATTTCATGATTGTGTTGGTTTGGTTACCACAAATCTATACTATATTCTTACAATGTTTTACAATTTTTTGAATTTTGTGTACAGATAATTCTTTCCAAATGTCTAAATACAAGATCAATTAATTGATTCACAGCAATATATTTAATTCCATTGAATTCACAAATCTGCGAATTCATGTAGTATTAAAACTAATCCAATTGCTTTTCAGGAAGGCATGTCTCGCCTTTCACTCACTCGCCGATGCTCGAAAGAACTCAGCGATTCATCAGAGCCTCGATTTCTTCCACCTCCTTCGGAATGCGAGCAGTAAGGTTTTCGTTGACCTGCTCTCCGATCGCGATATTGTCTTCGATCCGCACGCCAATGCCCTCTTCGGGAATGTAAATGCCCGGCTCGACGGTAAAGACTTGTCCCACTTCCATTTTTTCGGTCCAAAGCCCCACATCATGCACATCCAAACCGAGATAATGGCTGGTGCCGTGCATAAAATACTTTTTGTAGGCCGGCCATTTGGGGTTTTGACGCTTGATGTCTTCTCGATCGATCAAGCCCAAACCGATTAACTCAAACTCCATAAGCTTACCTACCTCCGCAGTATACTCGTGCAGTTGATTTCCGGGGCGCAGCATCTCCATGGCTGCTTTTTGCACGCGGAGCACGGATTCATAAACCTGTTTCTGCCGCTCGCCAAATTTGCCGTTGGACGGAAAGCATCGAGTGACGTCCGAAGCGTAATGGGCATAACTGCATCCGACGTCGAACAACACTAAATCACCATCCAAAACCGGTTTGTCGTTCTCTATATAATGGAGAATGCAGGCCGAGGCTCCTGAGGCGATAATGGGCGTGTATGCAAAGCCCTCCGCTCTTTGTTTGAGGTATTCGTGGGCAAATTCGGCTTCGAGTTCAAACTCTTTGATTCCGGGTTTCAAAACCGAGAGAATTCGATCGTAGGCATCAGCGTTGATCCGGGCCGATTCGCGCATCAGATCGAGCTCTTCGCCCTGCTTTACCGATCGAAGCTTGTGCATGATGGGCGCAGAGCGCTCGAAACGGTGCAAAGGATACTCTTTTATACAGCGCTCGGCAAAGCGGTCTTCTTGGGTTTGGATGGCAACCCGAGCTCTGAGATGCTCGTTCCGATTGAGGTATACAGCCTCACATTGGCTCATGAGATTCTTAAAAATGGCTTCGAACTCGCTTTGCCAGAGCACAGTCTCAATGCCCGAAATTTCTGAGGCGCGTTCCTTGCTCAGCTTTTCTCCCTCCCAGCGCGCAAGGGTTTCGTTGGTTTCTCTCAAGAATAGAATTTCGCGGTGTTCTTTGAGAAAAGCCCCGGGGAACAAAATCAAAGTGCTCTCTTCTTGGTCGATTCCGGTCAAATAGAGCAGGTCGCTGTTTTGAACAAATTTGAAGGTGCCGTCGGCATTGGTCGGCAAAATATCGTTTGAGACGAAGACCGCCAGCGCATTCGATTTGGTGAACTTCGCAAAGCGTTCGCGGTTTCTGATGTACAATGCAGCGGGAGCAGGAGTGTATCGCATGGTTCGGAACGATTCCAAATAAGCAGGTCTCGCAGATTATGCTTCGAGTCCGACCTTATTTTTGCCCAAAGATAAAGGGAGCGGTAAGTGCCGCAGCCCGTCAGATCAACGCTTGAGAACTATGGCCGAAAAAAAGTCCATCTTCAATTCTTCCATTGTCCGAAAGGTGTGGATGTCGCTCACGGGTTTGTTTTTATGCAGCTTTTTGGTGGTGCACCTCATTGGCAACACCAAACTGCTCGGAGACGAAGCGCACGCCCGAGAAGCGTTCAACGCATACGCCCATTTCATGACGAGCTTTCCGCTGATTAAGATCATTTCTTATCTCTTGTATTTCAGCATTCTCTTCCACGCCGTTTGGGGAATTATGCTCGAAGTACGCAACAAAGCCGCTCGCCCGCAGAACTATGCGTACAATAAGCCCTCAGCCAATTCGGGATGGGCTTCGCGCAATATGGGGCTTCTCGGCACCTTGCTCTTGGTTTTTATCGTTTCGCACATGTATCAATTCTGGTATGTGATGCATTTTGGAACCATCGGAACCGATGCCTCCGGCAACAAAGATTTATACGAAGTGGTGACGGTCTTTTTTAGAAGACCCGTCCTGGGCTGGCTCGGAGTGGCCTTTTATGCCTTTTCGATGGCGGCGATGGGCTTTCACTTGTGGCACGGCTTTCAAAGCGCCTTCCAGACACTTGGGGTGAACCACCCGCGCTATACTCCAATCATTCGGTCTGTAGGTTCGTTTTTCTCCATCGCGGTGCCCGCGCTTTTCGCGCTGATTCCGCTGATCATCGCCCTCACTTAAACCGAACGAAAACCGGCTGAACTCTCTTTTATGAAACTCGAAGCACGAATTCCCAAAGGCCCGCTTGAAGAAAAGTGGACCGCGCACAAGTCGAACGTACGCTTAGTCAACCCGGCCAACAAGCGCCATATTGAGGTGATTGTGGTCGGAACCGGATTGGCGGGGGCGTCTGCGGCAGCTTCTCTGGCCGAAATGGGATACAAAGTCAAAGCATTCTGCTTTCAAGATTCACCTCGCCGCGCGCACTCCATCGCTGCCCAAGGCGGAATTAACGCGGCAAAAAACTACCAAAACGACGGCGACTCGACGTATCGGCTGTTTTACGACACCATCAAGGGAGGCGACTATCGCTCGCGCGAGGCCAATGTCTATCGCCTCGCCGAAGTTTCGACCAGCATCATCGACCAATGCGTCGCTCAAGGGGTTCCCTTTGCCCGCGAATACGGAGGTCTGCTCGACAATCGCTCGTTTGGCGGCGTACAAGTGAGCCGGACTTTTTACGCCAAAGGACAAACCGGACAACAACTTTTGCTCGGAGCATATTCGGCTCTGGAGCGCCAAGTAGCCAAGGGTACGGTCAAGATGTACGCGCGTCACGAAATGCTCGATTTGGTGCTCGTCGACGGAAAAGCGCGGGGAATCATTGCCCGGAATTTGGTGACCGGAGAGCTCGAGAGGCACGGAGCTCATGCCGTTTTGCTCTGCACAGGCGGCTACGGAAACGTCTTTTTCTTATCGACCAATGCGATGGGTTCCAACACCACCGCAGTGTGGAAAGCGCACAAAAAAGGCGCCTTGTTCGCAAACCCCTGCTTTACACAAATTCACCCCACCTGCATCCCCGTGAGTGGAGAATTGCAAAGCAAGCTGACTTTGATGTCGGAATCGCTTCGCAACGATGGCCGAATTTGGGTCCCCGCGCACAAAGAGGACGCTGAGAAAATCAGAAAAGGCGAACTCAAACCGACCGATTTGCCCGAAGAGCGCCGAGATTACTACCTCGAACGCCGATATCCCGCATTCGGGAATCTCGTTCCGAGAGACGTCGCGTCGAGAGCGGCCAAGGAACGCTGCGACGAAGGTTTGGGCGTAAACGCCACGGGAGAAGCCGTTTATCTCGACTTTTCGGCGGCCATCGAACGCTATGGAAAAACCGAAGCCAACATCAAGGGCATCGAAAACCCGAGCAAGGCGCAGATATTGGATCTCGGCAAAAAAGTAGTTGAATCGAAATACGGCAACCTCTTCCAGATGTACGAGAAGATTGTCGACGACAACCCCTACGAAACGCCCATGAAAATTTATCCCGCGGTGCACTACACCATGGGGGGATTGTGGGTCGATTACAATTTGATGACTACCGTGCCCGGCTGTTATGCTTTGGGCGAGGCAAATTTTTCAGATCACGGGGCCAACCGCCTCGGAGCCTCAGCTTTGATGCAGGGCTTGGCCGACGGATATTTCGTAGCGCCCTATACCGTGGGCGATTATTTGTCTGATGAAATTCGCAGCGGAGCGGTTTCAACCGACAGCGCCGAATTCGCCGAAGCCGAAGCCTCGGTGCGTGGGCAAATCGATCACTTTTTGAACAACAAAGGCTCGAAAACCGTCGACAGCTTTCACAAAAAGCTGGGCAAGATTATGTGGAACGAATGTGGCATGGCGCGCAGCGAAGAAGGCCTGAAAAAGGCCATCGTCGACATCAGAGCCCTGCGCGAGGAATTCTACAGAGAGGTGTTGGTTCCCGGACGAGCCGATGGAGTGAATCCCGAGTTGGAAAAGGCGCTCAGAGTGGCCGACTTTTTAGAGCTGGGAGAATTGATGTGCAAGGATGCCCTCGATCGAAACGAAAGTTGCGGTGGCCACTTTAGATTAGAGTATCAAACTCCTGAAGGAGAAGCTCTTCGCGATGACGCAAACTTCAATTACGTCTCGGCTTGGGAGTACACCGGCGACCCTTCGACCTCTGTTTTGCACAAAGAAACCCTGAACTTTGAGTTTGTCGAAGTCAAAACGAGAAGCTACAAGTAATGGACCTCCCTTGAGAATGATTACCAGAGATTTTTCACTCTACGGGTCGCCGATCGGGCTCGAACAAGCGCAAAAGCCATCGGTTTACGCTATGAGGAAAATCTTCTGAGTTCCCTTCAGACCAACGAAACGCGACATCTCATTTCCAATCGAACCGCTCAATAGCACTCACCCATGAACCTCACCCTCAAAATATGGCGTCAATCAGGGCCCAAAGCTCAAGGTGCCATGAAGTCGTACGCCGTTGCGGACATTGAACCCGATATGAGCTTTCTGGAAATGCTCGATGTCTTGAACGAACAACTCGTTTTAAAGGGAGAAGAGCCCGTAGTGTTCGACCACGACTGCCGCGAAGGAATCTGCGGTAGCTGCTCGCTCTACATCAATGGCGAGGCGCACGGTCCGGGCCGCGGCATCACCACTTGCCAACTGCACATGCGCACGTTCAAAGACGGTGATACGATCTATATCGAGCCGTGGAGAGCCAAGGCATTCCCCGTGATCAAAGATTTGATGGTCGATCGAAGCTCCTTTGACCGCATCATTGCCGCAGGGGGGTATATCAGCGTCAACACATCGGGGAATACCCTCGATGCCAATGCTATACCCGTTCCGAAAGACGATGCCGACAAGGCATTTGACGCAGCGACGTGCATTGGTTGCGGCGCATGTGTCGCCTCGTGCAAAAACAGTTCGGCCATGCTCTTTGTCTCTGCAAAAGTGAGTCAGTTCGCCTTGCTTCCCCAAGGTCAGGTCGAAGCGGCAGACCGGGTCTTGAATATGGTGGCTCAAATGGACGCCGAAGGTTTTGGAAGTTGCACCAATACCGGTGCGTGTGAAGTTGAATGCCCAAAGGGGATTTCTCTCGAGAACATCGCGCGGATGAACCGCGAATATCTGCGCGCAGCCGTCGTTTCGGAATAACTCGAATTCCTTGGAAAATCAAATCGATGCCCTCGACCCGTCCTTGGGCGCTGCGCTCAAAAAGCGGTTGCTCGAGATCGGAACGGTAAAACACTTCGAGCGGGGCGAAGTGCTCCTCGAAGAAAATGCCTACATCCGGTCTTTGCCTTTGGTGATTTCGGGCAGCATCCGCGTGATGCGAACCGACGAAGACGGTCGAGAAATCCTGCTGTATTATATCCAGGCCGGCGAGAGCTGCATTATGTCTTTTCTCGGCGGCTTGAACCGAGATCGGAGCAAAATTCGCGCAGTTGTTGACGACACCGCCGAAGTGCTCATCGTACCGGCCGAAGAAATCAGCCGCCTGGTTCGCGAACAACCCGAATGGCTCGATTACATATTTCGCTTGTACCAAAAACGTTTCGAAGAGCTGCTCGATGCCGTAAACGCGGTGGCCTTTAAGCGCATGGACGAACGACTCGGAGATTTTCTTCGAAGGCGCGCAGAAGTGAGCAAGACAAAAACGATCGAATTGACACACGAGCAAATTGCTCAAGAACTCGGCACAGCCCGTGTGGTCGTGTCGCGCTTGCTCAAGGAAATGGAACACGAGGGACAGCTTCGACTGGGAAGGGGCAAGATCGAACTCGTGTAACATTGGTAGCGGGATAAGCGCTGTACTTCGTTCAACTTTGCACTCTAAAACTCAAGAGACATGTTGAACGTCCAAAAAAATATGGGAAACACCGACCGAATTGTTCGGGTGATTCTCGCTTTGGCCATTGTCGGAATGTACTTTGCCGGAGTACTGCCGATGGGATGGGCCATTGGTCTGTTCGCCCTTGCAGGAATTTTCGTGGCTACGAGCTTTATGAGCTTTTGCCCCTTGTATCTGCCCTTCGGACTTTCTACCCTGAGAAAGAAAAGAGCTTAGGGCACTCCATTCCCCTCAAAAAATGCGCATGGATCAGTGGATACTCGCCGCCTTAATTGGCGCGGGAGCGGGCTTGCTCGGCGGATTACTCGGCTTGGGAGGAGCGATTGTCATCGTTCCGGCACTTGTCTTTTTTCTCGGATATTCTCAACCTCAAGCGCAGGGCACCGCGCTGATGATGATGGTTTTGCCTACCGGTGCCTTGGCGGCATGGGAATACCACCGCAATGGATTTGTCGAGTTGAAGGTCTCGTTAATCATGGCGGCATTCTTTTTTGTGGCGGGCTATTTTGGTGCACGGCTCGCCACTCATGTTCCGCAAATCTTGCTCAAAAAAATATTCGCGGCCATGCTGCTTTTGCTCGCGATCAGAATTTGGGTCGGGGCCAAACCGACCTAAAGCCCCATTCGTAACAAGAGTTGCGAACCCTTTCAAACAAGCCCCCGAACTTTGCATCATCCAAGCGAGCAAGCTTAAAGAACAGGCTCGCGGGAGGCTACAACTGCTTAACCGACTGAGAGATTCAACATGGAAATCGTTCAATTCGAAGACAAAAACCTGTCTCATTTTTCGTACGCCATCATCAGCGAAAAGTCGATGGCGTTGATCGATCCGGCGCGAAACGCAAGCGCTTATCGCGAACTCGCCCTCGAGCGGGGTGCTCGGATTGAGCATATCATCGAAACGCACCCCCATGCCGACTTTGTGAGTTCGCATCTCGAACTTCATCGCACCGAAGGCGCTGCCATCCATTGCAGCCGATTGCTCGGAGCAGAGTATCCGCACGAGAGCTTCGATACGGGAGATCGAATCCGTTTGGGAGCCATTGAACTCGCATCGATCAACACACCCGGACATTCGCCCGACAGCATCAGCATCGTGGCCTATAACGAAAGCGGGGCGCCCAAAGCCGTCTTTACGGGAGATACTTTGTTTATCGGCGATTGCGGACGACCCGATTTGCGCGAAAGCGCCGGCGCCATAACCGCTCTGAGAGAAGACCTGGCCAAGAAAATGTACCAGTCTCTGCGCGAGGCATTTGCCGCACTTCCCGACGATGTACTCGTCTACCCGGCACACGGAGCAGGCAGTTTGTGCGGTAAGGGTTTGAGTGCCGAATCGAGTAGCACACTCGGGCAAGAGCGCGAAAGCAATTGGAGTCTTCAGCCCCAAAGCGAAGATGAATTCGTTCGCGCATTGTTGAGCGATCAACCGTTCATTCCCAAGTATTTCGTGCACGATGTGGCCCTCAACAAAAAAGGAGCTCCCGATTTGGCTCCATCGCTTGCCAGGGTAGCCCGCGGAAACTCTGAAAACAGAAATCAAAGCTTGGCGGTCGATACGCGCAGCCGCGAAGCCTTTCGCGCAGGTCATCGTCCGGGCGCCATTCACTTAATGGACGACCTGCGCTTCGAGACATGGCTGGGGAGCATCGTTCATCCCGGCGAACGGTTCACCCTGATGGTCGAAAATGCCGAAAAAGTCGAGCAACTGCTCGAGCGCATCGCCCGCATTGGGTACGAAGCTCAAGTGGATGCGATTTCGGTCAAAACCGGAATTGAAGAAGGCGATACCCAAGCAGAAGAATTCAAGGCAGAAGGCTTGTTTCCGGGCGAGTATATCGTTTGCGATGTTCGAAATGCCTCCGAGGCTACGAGTCAGCCCATCTTTGAAAACTCCATCAACATTCCGCTGCACGAGCTACGAGAACGCGCACGAGAACTGCCCGAAGGCAAGCCCATTTTGGTGCACTGTGCCGCGGGTTACCGAAGTGCCGCGGGTTCGAGCATTCTTCGCTCTGCCCACCCCAAACGGAAAGTGCACGACTTGAGTGTAGCGGTAAAAACTTTTGCCGAGGCTGCGAAATAGCAAGCCTGTGCAAGAAACGGCGAGCTCGGAGGCGGCTCGTCCCGCTGATTCAAGCCTCCACAATCCACAAAACAAACAAGGCAAAACAACAGACATCATGGACATTGCTGAGCTCATTAAAAACCAACGCGGTACAATTGTCGATGTACGCACCCCCGCCGAATATCGCGGAGGACATGCTGAAGGTTCACAAAACATTCCACTTCAGGAAGTTGCAGATCGCATCGAAGAACTGCGCGCCATGCAAACTCCTCTCGTGCTTTGTTGCGCGTCCGGAGCTCGCAGCGGTGCGGCCGCGCAATACCTCAATCAACAGGGCGTAGAGTGCATAAACGGAGGATCTTGGCTGGACGTTCATTACCTTCAAACTCTTTAATCTGATGTGGAATCGCATTAAAAAGTGGTTGTCGGGCGGCTCCGGCGTAGACTACAAGGAATTGCTCGGAAAAGGCGCGGTTATTGTCGATGTGCGCACCAAAGGCGAGTTCGCTTCCGGGCACATCAAAGGATCGATCAACATCCCGCTCGATCAATTGAGCGGTCGAATTTCGAGCCTGCCCAAAAAACCCATTATCACCTGTTGCGCCAGCGGCATGAGGAGTGCTTCGGCTCTTTCCATGCTCAAGAGCAAGGGCTTTGCCGAAGTGTACAATGGGGGCGGCTGGTCGGCTTTGAACCGCTCCATTCAAGCGGGGCAATGAGAACTCGACTCCCAGAAAGGCTGGCCGTTCTCGCTTTTGGATTTTTCGGCTTGGCCTCTTGTCAGCAGCCGTCTGAAAACAGCCTCGAGCCCGCAGAATTCAAATCGCAGCTCGAAGCCCAGGTAGATGCGTCTCTTTTAGATGTTCGCACGCCCGAGGAGTTCAAAACAGGCCATATCGCCGGAGCAAGCAATGTCGATTGGAATTCGAATGATTTTGAAAATCAGGTTGCCCGCCTCGATCGCAACAAGAAAGTCTTCGTCTATTGTTTGAGCGGGCCGAGAAGTCGTTCAGCGGCCGCGAAACTCCGTAAAATGGGTTTTTTGGAAGTCGTCGAGTTGCGCGGTGGGATGATGTCTTGGCGAGCCCATTCACTGCCTGAAGAAGGAACAGGTTCGGGAGGAGGCACGGCGCCCGAGGCCTTCAATCGAATCACTTCGAGCGAATTGCCCGTCTTGATTGACTTTTATGCAGAATGGTGCGCACCCTGTCAAAAAATGAAACCCGATCTTGAACGGCTTGAGAAAGAAGCCGGTGGGCGTTATCGTGTAGTTCGGGTAGATGCCGATGCCAGCCGTGCTCTCTGTGCACAGTTAGGCGTGGAGGCGCTTCCGGAACTTCGGATTTACGTTGCCGGAGATGAAGTATGGAGCCACAAAGGCTATCTCGGCTACACAGACATGAAAAAAGCGCTGACTTCTGCAGAAGAGGGCAAGATTTAAAACATCGCCTTTGATTTAGGGCGCCCAAACTTAGTTTTGAGGCAAAAAAAGTGGATTTTCACATACTCGTTTCGAACCTCACCAACCCGACTTTGCTCTTTTTCGCACTCGGCATTTTGGCCGTAGCTGTGAAAAGCGACCTCGAGATTCCCCAAACTTCAGCTCGTTTTATCGCGCTGTACCTCCTTTTTTCGATTGGCTTCCGAGGCGGGCAAGAACTCGCGCACAGTGCATGGGAGCCGGTCATCGGTTGGTCGTTGATGTTCGGTGTCGCCCTGGCCATCGCCATACCGATTTGGGTATTTTTTGTCCTGCGCACCCGAATGGGGCCCAGCGATGCAGGCGCCACGGCCGCGGCTTACGGTTCGGTGAGCGCTGTGACTTTTGTCGCTGCCATTTCGTATTTGGAAACGCTCAATCTCGACTTTGGCGGTCATATGGTTGCGGTGATGGCGCTTATGGAAGCACCGGCCATCGTGGTGGGGATGATTTTGTTGATGCGCTACGAACCCGACCTCGACCCAAGGCCGAGTTTGCGAAAGATTTCGGCCCATGCCCTGACCAACGGAAGTGTTTTAATGGTTTTGGGCAGTTTGGTGATTGGCTACGTGGCCGATACCAAGCAAGCCGAAGGAATCAAACCGTTTACAACGGACATCTTCAAAGGCTTCCTCGCGATTTTCTTGCTGGACATGGGGATGGTTACGGCCCGTCGATTTAAAGCCTTTGTTCAGTACGGGGCCTTCGCCATCGCCATGGGGATCTTAATCCCCGCCATAAACGGGAGTTTGACCGCCTGGCTCAGCGGGTGGATCACCGCAGCAGAGGGAGATCGCTTTGTGTTCGCCATCTTGGCAGCCAGCGCCAGCTATATTGCCGTGCCCGCGGCCATGCGCATCGCCGCTCCGAAGGCCGATCCCGGACTCTACGTGCCCATGGCGCTCGGCCTGACCTTTCCATTCAACATCACGCTCGGAATGCCGCTCTACCACTGGATTGTGGAACAAACCGCGCGATGAAAGCCGAGGTTGAGTGGATTTGGTTTGTTGAAGGCCCAGAGCAGTCCGCTGTTTTTTACCGGCAGGTCTTGGATAAGCCACCCCGACTCTTCTCGCCGGCCATGGTCGAATTTGAGTTGCAGCCGGGTTGTGTTTTGGGTCTGATGCGCAAAAGTGGGATTCGCCGTTTGTTGTCGTTGGCTGATAGGGAAAACAGACCGACCTTTCCGGAGGCCGAACTGTATCTGCTCCGACCCGATGCTCGCGCCTTGTGCCATCGAGCCCTGTTGGCCGGGGGCACAAGTCTTTCTGAATTTGTGCTTCGGGATTGGAGTTATACGGTCGCGTATGTGCGCGATCCGGACGGACATCTCGTGGCGTCCGCCGAGAACGGCTGATGGGATAACGCTGCTTCTAAAGTTTTTTAAGCGTTCTCACAGAGGGGGCTTCGTTCCCGAGACAAGTGCATCTCCAGCTAAATTTTGAGCGGTGCATCCTCCCCCCTAGGGTTTTCGCGGTTCTGGGCCGCAGCGTTCGCCAAAGCGACTTCGTCAAAAGAATCGGCCCACCCCACCGCCCACCCATCCAATTTCAGGACGGCACAAATACACCGTGCGGCTCGACCCCTTTCTTTTTCTTCCATCGGATGCGGAATCCGTCGTAAATGCCAAACGCGAAGATGTACCCAGCGCTCAAAGGTGCTGCGACGCGGTATCGATGAGAGGCGGAAAATGGCTTTGTTGTTGCTGTTTTCTTTGTTGAATAGTGCCGAGAATTGACCCAATAAAGGTTTGGCCGATCCTTGGGACTAGGAATCATTTCAATTCTCCTTTATACCTTTAAATCAAGTGTATGAGTGAGGTGGAATGAATGGGTATTCATCGGGTGGGTTGAATTTATGGCCCACGGGACGTACGCAAAGTCTGTGTTGAAATCATTCAAATTATTCGAAAATGGACAGTTTAGGTGCTTTGTCAATCTTACTTCTGGCGATTGCGGGGTTTATTTGGTTGTTGCCTGTATTGATGATCGTCTCTTCTCGGAAAACATCAGGGAGCGAGAAATTGGCGTGGATCTTGGCCGTTTTCTTTATTTCATGGTTTGCCTGGATTTTCTATTTGCTTTTGGCACCGATAAAGCGCAAGTAGACTGCAAATTTTGAGGTCGATGTACCCACTCGCAGCGCTTTTCGAAGGGCGCGCCCCTTCGCAGCAATCGTGTTGTAGCTTTGTAGCAAAACGGTTATACCATGGGTAGTGGCACCATCAAAACAAACCCTTTCGACACAAAAAAAAGCGTTCGCAAGGCGAGTGCAGGAATCGCAGGCAAGGATCCTTGGATGATCGAATCTGATGGGAAAAAATATACTTGGTCCAACAGAATGGAGCGCGTAGAGATAGTTCGACGTGGCATACCCTACCACGCGATCGAAGTCATTAGCAAGAGACTGAATCGACCGGTAAAATCGGTGCTGACCATCGTGGGTATACCCCAAACGACCTACAACAAGAAGAAAAGTGAATTGGCATTATTGGACACGCGAGACAGTGAGTTAATCGTATTGATGACCGAGCTCATGGACTATGGGCAGGAGGTCTTTAATGAGGAGCATGAGAAGTTTCAACGCTGGTTGCAAAAGCCGAATCTTTCGTTGGGGGGGCGGGCGCCGATCAGTATGTTCGATACGATTTCAGGTATGGATGAAGTATACTTCTGTCTCAATCGAATCGAGTACGGAAATTTGGCCTAATGCGGGTTTTTCGGGTAGAGCGACAAAAATTCTTGGAAACGACGCTCACGGGGATCGGTGCTTCTTTGGCCAAGGGTTATCGATGGAACAGTCTCAACACAAGGCTCGTTTATACGGCCGATAGCAGGGCCTTGGCCACGCTTGAAGTGGCGGTCCACCTCGATTTAAGTCAGGATCTCCCCAGCGATCGATGGTATGTAGAAATTGAAATTCCCGAGGACATCACTCTAATGGAAGTGCGGATGGAGGATCTTCCTCGGGCTTGGGATGCCAAACCCCCGATCCGCGTCACCCAGATGATCGGAGACGATTTTTCGGTCCAAAATGAAAGCGCCGTGCTCAAAGTGCCCAGTGCGATTGTTCCGCAGGAATTCAACTATCTCATCAATCCCATTCATCCAGACGCCCGAAGAATTCGTGTGATTCAGAAAACCCCGATGTCCTTCGACTTTCGCTTAGGGAAGTAAAAAAGTTCCGTTCATTCAGTCGCTCGGCTGTGCTGAGTGACCCCCATCGTCCGAGTTTTCAACTCGGAAAGGACCGATTCAAAGAAGGGGTTTTGGACGTTGTGCGGACGCGGCCTCAGCCTCTTTTCCCGCGAAATAGTCGTCACTCGCTGAAAGCGAGCGACTGGGGCAATGCCTTGGTTGAAATGCTGCGGTCACATCCCCTCTCAGCAAATCAAATGTGTTTCCGCAAAAGCAACTCCCGCAACACCTCAATCTCTGATTTCAAACTCCGAATGTGCTCTTCAAACGCCTTGCGTTCGGTTTCGCCCAAACCGTGCACATACATCACCGTGCTCGCTTGACCGCCTTGCTGGTGGAAATTCTGTTGAACAAACGAATCGTCCTCACCAATCACCGCGGCCAAAGGGCTGTTGAGCACTTGCCCCAATTCCCGAAGACGTTTGAGCGAAATCGAATCCGGATTCTTCTCTAAGTTACTGTATGCCTGTTGACTAATGTTCAACTTACCGGCCACATACTCCTGACTGTAGCCCAAAGTCTCTCTCAAAAGCCGGATTCGATGCGGCGCCCGGTAGGCGCGTTCGCTGCTCTGAGTTTCAGGTGGAGTATGGGTTTCAGACATGGTCTAAAAATAATCATCCCACTTGTAATTCACAAACAAATATTGTGGTTCAGCCCATCGTTTCTCAACAACTTGAATATCCGTAGGAATTCCGGATAGACCACCGTTTCTCTTGCCAAGAACTCGAATTATTCCTCACTAAATGAGCCGTTTAAAGCCAACTTGGGGAAGTTATGTCGCCGACTCAAACCGTTCGGACCCCGAAATGGCAGGTGTATTTCCCTTTCTCATCTACCAGCGCTATTTGTGGATATACGTCCCCACCTACAAATGGCATAAAAATCTCCGCGAGGCCGAAATCGAATGCGAGCGCCTCAATCGGGCGAAGACTCGATAACGAAGACATTTTGCGCAAATCGCTCTGAAACCGTAGCGGTCCGGCCGTCGATGCGCAACACCAGCGTTCGGTCGAATGTCTTGCGTTCAACGAGCTCCATCTCGCTCCTCAAACCCAAACCCAGCTCGCTCAAATGTTGCAGGAATGCTGCAGAACTGTCGCGAACCGAGGCTATTCGACAACGCGTGCCCACCTCGAGCGAATCGAGGGTTTTCTTCTCTGCGGGCAAATAGCCGCCAAACTCGTCGGGGATGGCATCGCCATGCGGGTCAAAGCGCGGACGGCCCATAAAGCGATCGAGCTCTTCGATGAGTTTGGGCGAGCGAATGTGTTCGAGTTGTTCGGCCACTTCGTGAATCTCGTCCCAGCCAAAGCCCAAATGGCGGTATAAAAAGGTTTCCCACAGGCGGTGCTTGCGGAGCAAAATCAAGGCACAGCGATGCCCTTCGTCTGAGAGCCTCAACTTTCCGTAGCGCTCGTACTCCACCAAATTTTTCTCTTTGAGCTTTTTGAGCATGGCGTTCACCGAAGCGGGACTCAGACCCAGATGGGCCGCCAACCGATTGGTGCCCGTTTCTGACTCTTTTTGATCAGAGGTGAGATAAAAAAGCGCCTTGAGATAGTTCTCCTCTGCAGCGCTCAAGGGAGGAAGTGAATTCATTCCATCAAATAAATATTGTTAGTCTTGACTAACATAATATCTTTGCACAACCAAATCAACGCAAATGTCTCTCTTTTCGAGTCGATCTCTCAGACTCCGTTTTGCCTTTTTACCGGAAAGCATCCGCACCGGCCATCTTTGGATGACTCTGGCCTCGGTCGGTTTCTGTGTTTCGAGCTTTGCGCAGAATCAAATGAAGGTTTTTTCGGGCGATCAAGCTGTAGAAGGCGCACAGGTTTGGATCGAATCGCTCGGCGGCGCGGGGTTTACCAATGCTCAAGGAGTCTACGACCCTGGCACACTGCCCCCCGGAACTTATACAGTGATGGTCTCGATGGTCGGCTACGAAACTGCGCGGTTTTCGATTGAAGTTCCCGCTTCGAAAGCCTATGAGTTCGAATTGAAATCGAATTCCGACCTCGAGACGGTTACCATCACGGGGACCTTAAACGAAGTGAACGTCCGCGATGCCGCCGTAAAAGTTGAAGTCTTGTCTTCGAAGCGCATCGAGCTGTTCATGCCTCCGGTCTCTTCGAGTTTGGTCGATGCCATACAACTAATCAACGGAGTGCGCGAAGTGGTGGCTTGTGGAGTTTGCGGAACCAATTCCATCAGCATCAACGGATTGCCGGGGCCCTATACCGCCATTTTAATCGACGGAATGCCGATTTACGGCAATCTCGCTTCCGTCTACGGCCTCAATGGCATCCCCGCTTCGGCCATCGATCGAATCGAGGTGACCAAAGGCCCCAATTCCACGCTGTATGGCTCAGAAGCTTTGGCGGGCATTGTCAATATTATCACCAAAACACCTGAAAAACAGCCCTTGCTGAGCACAGACGCCCTCTTGACTTCGCATGCCGAGTTATTTACGGGAATGAGCACCGCCACACGACTGGGCGCCGCGAACTTCTTGTTGTCGTATAACGGCCTCTACGCCGATCATTTTGAAGACCGAGACCGCGATGGTTTCAGCGACGCTCCCCATATCGACCGCCACAGTGTTTTTACAAAGGCGAGTTTTAAAGGGGCGAATCAAAGCCCTGTTCACATTGCCGCTCGTTTTTTGTGGGAGGACCGCCGAAACGGTGTCAAGCCCTTTTTGGACCGACGCGGATATCAACAATTGCGCGGAGACGACTCAATTTATGGTGAGAGCATTTACACCCGTCGGTGGGAGCTCTTCGGAAGTGCCGTATTGTGGAAGGCTCAAAACGTGAAACTCGACTTCAGTGCCAGCCGTCACGATCAGGACAGCTATTATGGTTCAGACAATTACACTGCTGCTCAAGACATTTTATTCGTGAATTTAACTAGGAACAGGCCGCTGGGAAATCATCGGATCTTGACAGGGCTGGGCTATCGCTACCAGGCCTACAACGACAACACCCCCGCAACTCAAAACCCGGAGGGAGCCGATCGAGCAGAGGTTCAACACATCCCTGCCGTCTTTGCAGAAGACGAGTGGACCCTCGGCCAAAAATGGCAGCTGTTGAGCGGACTTCGAATGGATTATTACCGCCTCCACGGCGTGATTCTGTCGCCCCGAGTCAACGTCAAATACGCGGCAGACTCTGAATCGACGGTTCGACTCAATGTCGGCACAGGCTTTAGAATCGTCAACCTCTTTGCCGAAGATCACGCGTTTATCTCGGGGCAACGAGCACTCGAAATTGAAGGCGATTTGTCTCCGGAGCGAAGCGTGAGCGGCAATCTCAACTTCAACCGCAGATACAGCCTTGGCTCGGGCTATGGCAGCATTGATGCAGACCTATATTACACCCACTTCTTCAACAAGATCGCCCCGGATTACAGCGACCCCGCAAAAATCGTTTACGGCAATTCGCAAGGCTTCGCACGGACCTCGGGCTTCGCCTTGAACTGGAGTCAGAGTTTTGCCTTCCCCTTGAGCTTTACGCTCGGAGGCCTGGTTCAAAGAGCGGTGATTCAGGAAGAAAACACCGAAGGACGGCTCGAGACTCAGCCGCTGGAGTTTGCGCCTGACTGGTCGTCGGTAGCGACGATCAACTACCGAATCTCCAGATGGGGTTTGAGTTTGGGCTACAGCGCGAATTTGACCGGGCCGATGAAGCTGCCCGAGGTGTACGACTTAGACGAAAATGGAATCCCCCTAGCGGAATCCAGACCCCTGAGATCTCCCATTACCGCTCGTCATAACATTCAAATTCAATGGGAGACAAAGAAATCTTGGACTTTGTACGCGGGCATTCAAAACCTATTTGACGAACTCCAATCGGTATCTCCGCTCACGGGCTACAACGACCCGAATGCGGCTGTTGGTTTTAGCCCGTACTTCGATACTTCTTACGCCTATGCCACAGGGCACGGGCGAGAATACTTTATCGGTGCGCGCTGCGAAATTCGGAGCGCTAAACCTTCAGAAAAAAAACGTCTCGAACGACTTTAGACCGACATGAACGCCCCACTGATTGAATCCAAATCGCTGACCGTGAGCTATCACTACAAGCCCGTGCTCTGGAATTTGGACTTCGAGCTCCCTCGCGGAAAAATGATCGGCATTATCGGACCCAACGGATCGGGTAAGACCACATTTCTAAAAACCTTGATGGGCCTGCTGAAACCCGACTCGGGAACGGTGCGCATCTTCGGCAAATCGCCCGAAGCAGCGCGGAGCATGTTGAGTTATGTACCTCAGCGAGAAAGTGTTGACTGGGATTTTCCGGCTCGAGTTCAAGACGTCGTCCTGATGGGTCGATACAAGAAATCGAATTTGTTCGGGAGGCTGAGCAAAGACGACCACCGCATTGCCGACGAAGCCATGGCCGAAGTGGGTTTAAAAGAATTCGCCAAGAGGCAAATCGGCGAGCTGTCGGGCGGACAGCAACAGCGCGTTTTTCTGGCTAGGGCCATTGCGCGCCAGCCGGAGCTGTTCTTGATGGACGAACCCTTTGCCGGGGTTGACGCAGCCACCGAAGATGCCATCTTGAGACTGCTCACACGACTTCGAGATCGGGGAAAATCAGTCGTGATTGTGCACCACGATTTGCAGACGGCGCAGCGCTTCTTTGACCATTTGGTGCTCCTTCGAACCCGCCTGATCGCCTGTGGGCCCACCGAAGAAGTGCTCAAGGCCGAACACCTCGACGAGGCCTATGGCGGCCGGCTCGATGTTCTATCGCGCATGGGCGACTTGCTCCGCAAAAATCGCAGCGATTGGAAAGATCGCGATCTAAATCAACCCGAAAATGGACGCTGAAGCGATTCTCGGGCCGTGGTTCATGTCGAGACCACCGGTTCTCCAGGCATTCTTGGCAACGACTTTTACCTGGCTCATCACGGCTCTCGGGGCCTCGCTCGTGTTCTTCTTCAAGGACATGTCGCGCAAATGGCTCGATGGTATGCTCGGAATCACCGGGGGTGTGATGATCGCCGCTTCGTATTGGAGTTTGCTGGCACCCGCCATCGAACTCAGCGAAGCTCAAGGGGTCTGGCCGTGGTTTCCCCCTGCGGTAGGCTTTGTCACCGGTGCTCTTTTTTTGTATTTCCTCGACAAATGGGTGCCCCACCTCCACCTCAACTTCGGCGTTGAAGAAAAAGAAGGCGTCAAAACCGACTGGCACCGGACGACGCTGATGGTGCTGGCCATCGCCTTGCACAACATTCCCGAAGGTTTGGCCGTGGGCGTGGCATTTGGGGCTGTAGCGGCCGGAATACCCGGGGCCGATCTCGGGGCAGCACTTGCCTTGGCCATTGGCATTGGTCTTCAAAATTTCCCCGAAGGTCTGGCGGTGTCTATGCCTCTGAGGCGCGGCGGAGTTTCGCCTTTTAAGAGCTTTTGGTACGGGCAGCTTTCGGCCATTGTCGAACCCATTGCGGGAGTCGCAGGCGCCTTAGCCGTGGTCTATATGCAACCCATATTGCCCTATGCGCTCTCGTTTGCTGCAGGGGCTATGATTTATGTGGTGATTGAAGAGGTGGTGCCCGAAACTCAAAGAGATCGATTTACCGATACGGCCACACTCGGCTTTATCGCCGGCTTTGTGGTGATGATGAGTTTGGATGTCGGGCTGAGCTGATCTTCGACTCGTCGAAAGTGGAATGGAAGCCAAGACGAAAGCGGCGACTAACTTTGCCCTTCAGAATCATTCCAAACAACGCAATCCTCTTGAGGGTTTATAGCGTAAACACATCCATCGCGTGACCCCCCCTTCTTTTTTGAGTTCCTCTGAGCTGGCCGAAATTCGAGAGATGTTTCCGATTCTCTCGACAACAGTGCACGGCAAGCCTTTGATTTATTTCGACAATGCGGCGAGCACCCAAAAACCCACGCCGGTTCTCGATGCCATGGATCGCTATTACCGAGAATCGCACAGCAATGTGCACCGCGGCGTGCATTATCTCAGCCAAAAAGCAACCGATGCCTTCGAGCGCGCGCGCGAAACAGTTCGAACGCACATCAACGCCTTCGACAGCTCTGAAATCATCTTCACAAAAGGCTGCACCGACGCCATCAACACCGTGGCTTCGGGATACTCGACCCTGCTGAAGCCCGGGGACGAGGTGTTGATCTCGTCCCTTGAACACCACAGCAATATTGTTCCGTGGCAGATGGCCTGCGCCCGAAGTGGAGCCAGCATCAAAGTAATTCCAATAGACGACAGCGGAACTTTGCTCTGGAATCGAACCCTGCTCGGTCCGAATACGCGTATCGTCGCCGTAAACCATGTCAGCAACGCCCTCGGAACCATCAATCCGATTGAACTCATCGCCCGCAATTGCCGTGAAAATGGAACGGCCCTGCTCGTAGACGGAGCGCAAAGCGGGCCTCATCTTTCTATTGATGTGCGGGCGCTCGATGTCGACTACTACACCTTGAGCGGACACAAAATATACGGGCCCACAGGCATCGGGATTTTGTACGGAAAGCGCGAACGACTCGATCAATTGCCCGCTTATCAAGGGGGTGGGGATATGATAAAAACCGTGAGTTTTCAGAGTTCGACCTATGCTGAGCCCCCGTTTAAATTCGAGGCCGGAACGCCCAACATCGCAGGCGCGGTGGGGCTTGCGGCGGCATTAAACTTCGTAAACTCGCTGGGAATCGATCGAATTGCCGCACACGAAAATGCCTTGCTCCGCGAAGCGACTGAACGGCTCTCGCACATTGAAGATCTTCGAGTGGTCGGCACCGCCGCGCACAAAGCTTCCGTACTCTCTTTTTTGATTGGCGATACGCACCCGTACGACGCCGGTGTTTTGCTCGACCACCAAGGCATTGCCATTCGAACCGGTCATCACTGTACACAACCCTTGATGGAGCGGCTCGGAATTCCGGGAACAGCTCGGGCTTCGTTCGCCGTGTACAACAGCACCTCGGAGTTGGATGTTTTTGAACGCGCAGTCCGCAAAGCCGCACAAATGCTGGTCGCATGATTGAAAATCACACAGAAGGCGCACGAGAAATCGCAAGGCGACAGGCAGAAATTGTCGAGGAATTCTCCATGTTCGACGACTGGTCTGCCAAATACGAATACCTCATAGAGCTGGGGCGTTCCTTGCCTTTGATCGACCCAAAATTGAAAGACGACACCCATCTGATTCGCGGGTGCCAAAGCCGAGTTTGGATGGCTTCTGAACTCCGCGCGGGCTTGATTCGATATACGGCCGACAGCGACGCCATCATTACTAAGGGGATTATTGCACTCTTGATTCGCTCGTTCGACGGCTCGGCGCCGACAGACATTGTTTCAGCCGAACTGGAGTTTATCGACCAAATCGGCCTTCGAGAGCATCTTTCGCCCACGCGGGCCAATGGCCTTTTGAGTATGTTGAAGCAAATGAAATACGATGCCCTGGCCTTTTCGTCTCGCCCGGATCTGGATAAACCAACCCATCTGAAATGATCGACGAGCTTGAAATGCAACATATCGGCGAAGAAATCGTCGAAGTTCTCCGGGGTATTTACGACCCTGAAATACCCGTGAACATATACGAGTTGGGGCTTATTTACGATCTCAAAGTGAGCGAAGTCCGAGATGTTCACGTCTTGATGACCCTGACTTCGCCCAACTGCCCGGTCGCCGAAAGCCTTCCGAGGGAGGTGGAGGAGCGGGTACGCAGCCTCGACTCGGTAAAACAAGTCGAAGTGGAGATTACGTTCGACCCGCCTTGGACCAAGGACATGATGAGCGAAGAAGCCCAGTTGGAGCTGGGGTTGTTGTGATGGAAACCCCTGATATCCGCAATAAAGTAGAAGAGAGCGGCCTGATCACACTCGATCTGGAGGCAATGCTCAAAGCGCCTGAAGTGTTTGAAGTCGATCTCGCCGACTTTCTCGAAGAGCGCATCATCCTCAGGGAAAGAGTCTTCCGAGAAGCGCTCAAGACATGGATGCCCGATTCACCAACCGATGCCGTGGCCGCGCTGATCTGCTCTGCCGACGCCATTGTCCCGCTGTGGAGTTGGATGCTTTTGGCTGCCCGCCTCCGAGCACTGGGCTACCGTTCGATCTACGGGAGCCGTTCAAACGTGCGCGAACAGCTGCTCTTGGAATCATTCGATCGAATGGATCTCGAAGCGCAGCGCGGAGCGAAAGTGATGGTGAAGGGTTGTTCGGAATCGATCCCCGTGGCTCTTTACGTTCGGGTCATTGAACGCTTGATGCCCATGGTCAAGAGCTTAGCCTTTGGCGAAGCGTGTTCGTCCGTTCCCGTTTTTAAGCAGACTTTGTCGTAGTTGCTTCAGAAGCGTCTTCTGAGCTCGATTGCCCCGAGTCTTTGCGCTCTTCTTCTTCTTTGGGAAAGAGTTCTCTCTGGCGCAGAATCATCAAACCGATTCCGACGGAAATACTGGCATCCGCAATGTTGAAAATGGGCTCGAAAAAGCGCAATGCCTTACCCCCGAAATAAGGGATCCACTGAGGCCAATGGCTGTCGATCAACGGAAAGTAGAGCATGTCCACCACCTTGCCCTTGAGAAATCCCGCATATCCACCGGTTTCGGGCATCCAAGTGGCCACTTGCCCATAGCTGTGGTCGAACACAAGGCCGTAAAACGCACTGTCGATGAGGTTGCCCGCGGCACCCGCCAAAATCAAAGCCAAGCTGGCCACAGCCACTCCCGATGCGTTGCGCCTGCAGACCAGAACCAGCCAATTTGCGATAAAGCCGACGGCCGCGATCCGAAAAATGCTCAGGGCCAACTTTCCCCAACTCCCGCCGAGCTCAAAGCCAAAAGCCATTCCGGGGTTCTCGGTAAAATGAATAATGAACCAGTTGGCGATCCTGATTTCTTCACCGAGCATCAGATGCGTCTTGATCCAGAATTTTGAAATCTGGTCGAGCAGGAGCAATCCAAAGCAGAGCGCGAGGGCGAGGCGGAGCTTCACTGTCTATTCTTGGCCTCGATGCTCAAAGTGGCGTGCGGAACCAGGCGAAGGCGATCCTTTGGAATCAAATTGCCCGTAATCCGGCAAATGCCATAGGTCTTGTTCTCGATGCGAACCATGGCGCTGCGCAAGTCTCTGATAAACTTCTCTTGCCGGGCCGCGAGTTGAGAATTGGCTTCCTTGCTCATGGTGTCCGAACCTTCTTCAAAGGCCTTGAAGGTGGGCGAAGTATCGTCGGTGCCGTTGTTGCGGTCGTTGGCGAAGTTCTCTTTCAAGACCAACAAGTCGGCCTCGGCTTTTTCGATCTTGTCCAAAATCAGCGCGCGAAACTCGTCGAGCTCTTCGTCGCTATATCTCAATTTCGGTTCTGCCATTGCAGGGGTGTTACTGAAAGCCCGCAAAAATAAGCGAATTAGACTGCGTTCGGCGCCTTGTCTCGAAGCTCTATTCCGAGCAGAACATTGCAATCTTCCAAGTCTGCCGACACCATCGGTTCGAGCGGTTCTCGGTTGATCGAAAATTCAACCGCCAAAACTTCGGTCGCAATCAAGCTGCGGAACTTCGAAAACGCCCGAATGGCTTCGTCCGGAGCCATGACGCTCAGTGCGATTCGATCGGTGACCTCGAGTTTGCGGTCTTTGCGCAGGTTTTGGATTCGGTTGATCAATTCCCGGCTCAAACCCTCGTCGAGCAGGTCTTCTGAAAGCCTGAGATCGAGTGCCACCGTGATTCCGGAATCGCTCGCCACTTGCCAGCCCGGCACATCTTGTGCAAAGAGTTCGAGGTCTTCTCGTTCGAGTTCAAAATCGCCCCCCGGCAATGCGATGGACAAGCTTCCATTTTGTTCGAAAAAGCTCAATTGAGCGGCGTCCAGCTGAGCGATGGCCTCTCCGAGCGCCTTCATCCTCGGGCCGATTCGGGCGCCCAAGCGCTTGAAATTCGGCTTGGCTTTTTTAACGATTAAATCTGAATCCCGATCGAGCCACTCCACGCTCTTTACGTTGACCTCAGCACGGATCAACTCGGCGACCCGCTCCATTTCTGAGCGTTCCGAAGGGTCGAGAACGGGCATGGCCAACCTCGGGAGCGGTTGCCGAACGCGAATCTTCTCCTTTTTTCGAATGGCTAGTGCCAAGGATACCACCTGCTGTGCGCGGCGCATTCTCCACATCAAGGAAGCGTCGATTCGGCGCATTTCACATTGGGGATAATCGCTCCAATGCACCGATTCGGTCGAGCGCGTCAAATCGCGGAAGAGCCGATCAGCATAAAACGGGGCGAAGGGAGCACTCAAACGCGCCACGGTCTCCAGACATCGGTACAAGGTGCCAAAGGCGGCCTGTTTGTCGGCTCCCGCACCGTCTTTCCAAAACCTCCGCCTGCTGAGCCGCACATACCAATTGCTCAATTTATCGATAGCAAACTCTTGAATGGCGCGCGCAGCTTTGGTAGGTTCGTAGTCTGAAAGCGAGGCGTCAACGTCTGAAATCAACTGATTGAGCTCGCTCAGAATCCAGAGATCGAGCTCGTTTAGAGCTTCTTCAGGCCATGCGCTCTTCTGCGGGTCGTAGCCGTCGACATTGGCATAAAGCGCAAAAAAAGAGTAGGTGTGATGAAGGGTGCCAAAAAACTTGCGCTGGACTTCGGCAATGCCTTCGACATCAAAGCGCAAGTTCTCCCAAGGCTGCGCATTGGTCAGCATATACCAGCGAAGCGCATCGGCTCCGCTTCGATCGAGCACCTCGAAGGGCTCCACGGCATTGCCCAGGCGTTTCGACATTTTCTGACCGTTTTTGTCGAGCACCAATCCGTTCGATACCACCGTCTTATAGGCCGGGCTATCAAAGATCATCCCCGCGATGGCGTGCAAGGTGTAAAACCAGCCCCGGGTTTGGTCGACCCCCTCCGCAATAAAATCGGCGGGGAAATTCTCTTCAAAGCGTTGTTTGTTTTCAAAGGGATAGTGCCACTGGGCGTAAGGCATGCTGCCCGAGTCGAACCAAACATCAATCAAATCGGGCTCTCGGCGCATTTCGCGTCCATCAGTTGAGACCAAAACGATCTCGTCAGCGTACGGCCTGTGGAGGTCGACCGAATCGTAATTCGAGTCGCTCATGTTGCCCACTTCAAAATGTCCGAGCGGATTCGACTTCATCAAACCTGCGCGCACAGAGTCTTCGCAGGCCAACTTGAGTTCTTCGATCGAACCGAAAACACGAACCTCCGAACCGTCTTCGGTCGACCAAATGGGCAAGGGGATTCCCCAAAAACGAGACCGGCTCAAGTTCCAGTCGTTGAGGTTTTGAAGCCAATTGGCGAAACGCCCTTCTCCGGTCGATTTGGGCTTCCACTTGATCTGCGCATTGTACTCCAACAAATCGTCGCGCTTTTCTGAAGCCTTGATAAACCAAGAGTCGAGGGGGTAGTACAAAACGGGCTTGTCGGTGCGCCAACAATGCGGATAGCTGTGGACGTATTTCTCCACTTTAAAAGCTACTCCGCGCTCTTTGAGGTCGATGGCAATCTCGACGTCCAGAGAACGCTCGGGGGCATGGCCGGCTTCGTAGTATTCGTTTTTCACGTACAAGCCCGCCCATTTGCCGAGCTGAGGTTGATAGCGTCCCTGCAAATCGACAATCGGAACGGGCTGGCCTTGAGCATCGGCAATCAACATGGGCGGAATGCCCGCGTCTCGCGCCACCCGGGCATCGTCGGCTCCAAAAGTGGGCGCGATGTGAACGATTCCCGTGCCGTCTTCGGTGCTGACGTAATCTCCCGGAATCAATCGATAGGCATTCTCTGCATCGCGCATCGGGCGGATCCAATCGAACAAAGGCTGGTAGGCCAAACCGAAGAGCTCCGACCCTTTGACGCTGCGTAAAACCGTCCAAGGCAAGGTCTTATCTCCCACTTTATACCCGCCGGGTTCCAAGCCTTTTCCCTCTTCTTTAAAATACCTCGACAGCGCATCTTTTGCAGCGAGCACAACGATTCGACCGCCCACATATGGATTGACCGTTTCGACCAAGGCGTACTCGATGTCTTTGCCGAGCGCCAGAGCTGTATTTGCTGGGAGTGTCCAAGGAGTTGTGGTCCAGGCAAGTACATCCACTTGTTCCGCTCCAAAAAGGGCTTGCTTCTCTTCGCCCTCCAGCAAACGAAACTGAGCTGTAACGGTGGTGTCGGTAACATCGCGATAACAACCGGGCTGGTTGAGCTCGTGGCTGCTGAGCCCCGTACCTGCCTTGGGCGAATAGGGCTGCACGGTATACCCCTTGTAAAGCAAACCTTTGCGGTTAAACTGGGCGATCAACCACCAAACCGTTTCGATGTACTTGCTGCGATAGGTGATGTAGGGATCCTCCAAATCAACCCAATAACCAATTCGCTCTGTCAAATCGTTCCAACGACCCGTAAACCGCATGACGGCTTTTTTACAGGCGTCGTTGTACTCGGCAATCCCAATAGTCTTGCCAATGTCTTCTTTGGTGATGCCCAATTCGCGCTCTACGCCCAATTCGACCGGGAGACCGTGGGTGTCCCAACCCGCTTTCCGCTCTACTCTGAAGCCCTTTTGCGATTGAAAACGGCAAAAAAGATCCTTGAGCGTTCGCGAAAGCACGTGGTGAATGCCCGGCAGCCCATTCGCCGATGGCGGCCCTTCGTAAAAGACAAAAGCCGGAGCTCCTTTCCTCTTTTCGAGCGATTGTTCAAAGCAGTTTTCGCGCTTCCACTGCTCGAGCATTTCGGTGTGCACACGCACCAAATCGAGTTCGGAATATTCGGGAAACGGATGGTTCATTTGGATCAATAGAAAAATGGCCGAATGGCTACGTGCCACTCTGCCGCGTGCAAAAGTAATTCAGTGAAATGGGCTTAGCCGCTCAGGACTGCACCATGTGAACCACTCTGTGAGGGAAGGGGATTTCGATGCCCGCTTTGTCGAGCTCGAGTTTGAAGCGCTCGTTCAAATCAAAATACACCCCCCAATAATCGGGAGTGGCGACCCAAAGACGAACGACAAAATCGAGCGAGCTTTCAGACATTTTCTCCAAACCAATAAAGGGTGCAGGGTCTTGAAGAACCCTCGGATCGCTCGATCCAACTTCAAAAAGAAGGTTTTTGACCGCCATGAGATCGCTTTTGTACGCCACGGAAATCTTGTAATCGACCCGTGCGGTTTCCATAGACGAATAGTTGATAATGCTCGCAGCTCCTACCGCGCTATTTGGAATAATGATCAGGCGATTTTGAAGCGTCAGCAACTTGGTGACGAAAATCTCAATGTGTTGTACAAAACCCGTATGACCCGCGACTTCGACGAGATCGCCCACCTTCATCGGCTTGAAAATGAGGAGCATCACCCCCGAGGCAAAGTTTTGAAGCGTGCCTTGAAGTGCGAGGCCCACGGCCAAACCCGCAGCACCCAGCACGGCGACAAAGCTGGTGGTTTCGATCCCGATCATCGAAGCCACTGAGATCACCAGCATGGCGGTGAGCCCCCATTTAACCAAGGTTGCGATAAAAGGCCTCAAGGTTTCGTCGAGTTCGCGACGCTCGAAAACCTTGCTCATGACGTTGACAAAGCCATTGATGAGCCGAATACCCACCACCAACAGCAAAATAGCCAAAAGCACTTTGGGTCCGTTCAAGACGACCGCGGCTAGGGCCTGATCGCTGAGTTTTTCGAGCATTTCGGGGTCCATAATCAACGAAATTTAGAGGGATGAAACTATGAATTTAAAGCGGCGATGCATTTGAGCTCGATGGAAATGGGGGTGGGCAAAGCGTTGATTTCAAGGGTGGTGCGGCAGGGCTGGGCCGTAGTGAAGTACTCGGCGTAGATCCGATTGAAGGTGGGGAAGTCGCGCTTCATGTCGACCAAAAAGACGGTGATGTCGACGAGGTCTTCCCAGCGCCCCCCGGCCTCTTCGAGTATGGCCTTTACATTGGCAAATACCGAATGAACTTGGGCTTCGAAATCGAATTGCACAAAGTGCCCTGAGGCATTGGTTTGGAGCCCGGGCACTGCGGAATCTCCCGAGCCGCTGCCGGCAATCCGAGGGCCGACGCCCGACAAAAACAAGAGATTCCCGACCTTTCTTGCATGAGGGTACGCGCCAACGGCCTTTGGAGCGCGAGAACTGTTGAGAAGATCAGACATACGCTTGCTTTTGGGCGAAATTAGCGCGAACCGACGGAAGCATATGGATTGGGTACGGCTCGAAGACAAAGGGCTTTTTTGTGAACCCGCGGGGGTTTGGCTCGATCCGTGGCGGCCGGTAGAAAAGGCGGTGATTACGCATGCGCATTCCGACCACGCCCGCCCGGGGCACGGTTCCTATTTATGCTCAGAACGAACGGCTCCGGTGCTCAAGTCGCGGATTCTCGGGGCGGCCATTCAAACCTTAAAGTGGGGCGAAACCATCTTATTGAATTCGGTGTCGCTCAGCCTTCATCCTGCGGGCCATATCCCGGGTTCGGCTCAGATTCGGCTGGAATACAAGGGAGAGGTCTGCGTGTTTACGGGCGACTACAAGCTGCAACACGATGGTCTTTCGGAGCCGTTCGAACCGGTTCAATGCCATCGATTTATTACGGAATGCACTTTTGGAATGCCTGTTTTTCGCTGGCCTGATCCTGAAGAAGTGGCCTTGGAGATGCTCGATTGGATTGAGCGGAATGCGGCTGAAGACAAACCCAGCTTGCTTTCGGTTTATTCGCTGGGCAAGGCGCAGAGGGTGATGAAGTTGCTCGAAAATCGCGCGCGCTTTTTTGTGCACCCTACCATTGACGTTCTGAACAAGGCGTATGCGAGTTCGGGCTTGACATTGCCCGAAAGCGAGGTGTTTCGATCAAATGCTTCGTTTCAAGGGCCCTGTCTTTTCTTGGCTCCTCCGGGGGCTTTGCGTTCGCTCAAGTTTGCTCAAAAAGTCGAGCCTTCGGTGGCCATGGCGTCGGGCTGGATGGCCATTCGCGGGATGCGCCGCCGCAGTGGTTTTGAAATGGGTTTTGTGATCAGCGACCACGCAGACTGGAAAGCGCTCAACCGCGCTGTGTTGCTGAGCGAGGCGGAACGAATTGACGCCACCCACGGCTATTCTGAGATCTTCGCGCGTTTTTGGCGAGAACGGGGCAAAGACGCCCGGGTTTTGAAGACGGATTTCGAGGGGGATGGGGATTGAGGGGGCTAGCGGATGTGCCGGGGGAAGGGCGAACGGGGATTGGACGGTTCTCCTGCACTCGGCCTTGGCTCCAGCCTAGGCCGGACTTTTGCGGGCAGCTCCAGCTGACCAACATTTTCTAGGACAGATGGTATATCGCATCCCGGAGGCTACGGCAAAACAAGGACGTAGACAGAGCCAACGCCCAGGGGGGCAGGTTCCAAGAGCGTGCTTTTCTGATGTCGAGCCGTTGCGTACTTTTAGTTCGGAATGGACAGCTTTGTTTAGGTGCTGCTTTAAAGCGAGTAAGGTCAAAGGCCAGTGATTCTACCTAAGGTCCATTAAGCGAGAATTTGGCTGATAATGTGTAGTCCTTACAAAAGAGAACAAAAATTAGACCGACACAACAAACAGGTGCGTTTAGGGATAGGAAAACTTCGCAGATAAGTAAGTTTGCTGGCATTAAAAAGGAAAAACAATGAAACGAAATCTAATCTTGACAATTACTTTTTTTGCTCCACTTTTCATATTTGGACAAAAGGCAGATACTTTCTATTATGACAAAAACTGGAAGGAATGTGAAAGAGATTTGGCATTTTATTATGGCCTTAAAGACCTTGATAAAAACTATTGTGGTGTCGAAAATTATTTTTATTTGACAGGACAAAAACATTCCTTGAAAAATATTTATAATGGAAGTCAACACGGTAAAGCTGTCTGGTGGTATAAGAATGATGCAAAATGGTGCGAGGGATATTATAAAAACGGTTTGAAGGATAGTTTATGGACTTTCTGGTATCCTTCTGGTCAGATGGAATCGCAAGGATTCTATAAGGACACCATTGGAACAGATTGGAAATATTGGGATGAAAAGGGAAATCAGTTGTACAATTGCGAAGATGTTGACATACCTCCACTCTTTGGAAATGAGAAGAAACCTAATAAAAGCGCGAAAAGTTTGTCGAATTATATTGCAGAAAATACTAAGTACCCAGATGTAGGAATGGCAAAAAAACTTGAAGGGCGTGTATTAGTATATTTTGTGATTGACGAAAGTGGGAATGTCGTTGATCTCAAAGTAATAGAAGGGATTAATCATTATCTGGATGATGAAGCAAAAAGAATAATCGAAAATCTTCCAAAGTGGAAACCTGCTATGCATAATGGTAAAAACGTAAGGGTGAATTTTAGTACACCAATAAGATTTAGATTGAATTAACGCCAGCTAACAGCACCTATGCCCAATAGCCATTGAAAGAGCAAATTGAAACAGCAGCGCCCCGCAGAAAACTGGTAGCGGGTGACAGTGATAAAGCCCGAAAAATGGTTACTGGGCATAGCCGCAAACCGTTGGCATTCATTGTAAAATCTGCACAACGCGGTGACAGCATATTAGAAAAGATTTTTTATCTTTGGGATTAATAATTTAAAAAATATGACCGAGGAAAGTGCGATTAGATTATTTCAGGATCAAAAGGTTAGAGTACAATGGGATAGTGAAAAAGAGAAATGGTTCTTTTCAATTGTTGATATTGTTGGGATACTAACTGAAAGCCCTAACCCCAGAAAATACTGGAGTGTCCTTAAAACTAGATTAAAACAAGAAGGAAGTGAGTTGACTACAAAATGTAGTCAACTGAAAATGAAGTCTGGCGATGGTAAGTTTTACATGACAGATGTTGCAGACACAGAACAGCTTTTACGATTAATTCAATCTATACCATCACCCAAAGCAGAACCATTTAAAGTTTGGTTGGCAAAAGTTGGATATGAGCGCATAGAAGAAACGGAAGACCCCGAAATTGCATTTGACAGGGCAATGGAAACTTATCTTAAAAAAGGATATTCCTCAAACTGGATAAACCAGCGTTTGAAAAGTATCGAGGTTAGAAAGGAGCTAACTGATGAATGGGATAATCGTGGAATTAAAAAAGGACTTGAGTATGCGATTCTCACAGACGAGATTACAAAGGCTTGGGCTGGTTTAACGACAAAAGAGTATAGGGAATTTAAGGATCTAAAGAAGGAGAATTTGCGAGATAATATGACCAATTTGGAATTGGTTTTAAACATGTTGGCCGAAACATCGACAACTGAACTTTCAAAAAAGCATAAGCCCAAAACACTTATGGAAAATAAAATAATTGCACGAAAAGGAGGGACAGTTGCAGGTAATGCTAGAAAAGAATTAGAAAAAAAACTTGGTGATAGTGTAATAAGTCCTTTAAATGCCAAAGAACTTGGTCATCGTTCAAGTAATGAATTAAGTGATAAAGAAGAATAAACAACAAAATGCCAACAAATGCTATAACCAATAAGGGTTTTATAGGTTTTCCAAGTGCATCACTCGCATCAAATTTCATGTCGGATGATACTAACGCTGCTCCGATTTCCCTTACTGGTCATAGCTTGAACGTTATCGGTCAGCATAAGAGACGCCACAAAAACAAGAACTAGAAAATAAATGACAGTTTTAGACTTTCCAACAATTAAGACAGAAAGACTCTTTTTAAGACAATTTGTTGAGAGTGATTTAGAGCTCGTTTATAGAGGACTTTCAGACCCTGAAATCATAAAATATTACAGAGTAAGTTACAAGACACTTGAAGACACAAAAGCCCAAATGCAATTTTTTGCAGACTTAGAAAAAGAAAGGAAAGGAATTTGGTAGGCAGTTTGCTCATTAGACAACAAAACTTTTTACGGCGCAGGCGGACTAAACAGTTTAAACAATGAACACAAAAAAGCAGAAATCGGATTTTGGCTTTTGACAGAGTTTTGGTGACAAGGCATAATGACAGAAGTAATGCCAGTAATATGCAATTACGGTTTTGACAAGTTAGGACTCCACAGAATTGTAGGACTTGTTGAAACAGGTAATTTGAACTGTAAAAACGCAACGAAAAAACTTGACTTCACGCACGAAGGGAAAATGACAGATTATGAAATAAAAAACGGAAAATTTATAAGTTTAGAGATTTACGCTAAACTTAAAAGCAAATGACAACAGACAAACATTTTGAAAGTTATGAATAAACAAACCAATTACTTTTTTCTTGCAGGAATGTTCTTTGTGGTATTCCTAGTAATGGAATTTACTGAAATTTATGGTGACTCCGGTTGGTTCAAAGCTTTTCTAATAATACTATCCGTGACTTTTTTGATAACCGGAATTGCAAACAGAAAGAAGATAAACAATGACAACGAACAGACATAAAATAGAATGCCGAATCGATAACAGCACTTACCCCAAAATCTCAGCCGATAAAAGTTGAAGAAAGAATAATTCGCGAAGACCTGCGCGCCCGGATTCAGTAAATCGGTTTATTGGATTCCCCGCTCGGCGCATACAGCTTGATAGGCTTGCTGCACTTTGACAAACTGTTCCTGAGCCGAGCGTTTCACCTCTGTGCCATAACCCTCAAGTCGGTCGGGGTGAAACTTCATCGCCATGCGTCTGTAGGCCTTTTTAACCTCGTCGTTGCTCGCCTCCGGGCTGATCTCCAAAATCTCGTAATGATGGGTGCCCTCAGTGGCAAAGAAAGCCCGCATCGCCAGAAAGTCTTTCTCGCTGATGTAGAGATAGCTCGCAATCGTCTTTAAGATGTTGACCTCGCTCGCGTCGAGCTTGCCATCCGACTCGGCAATCCCAATCAAGAAGTGCATCAACTGCAGCCTGCCCGAATGAGGCATGTTTTTGCGAATCTGTGCACACACCGAACTCATCGGAATGCGCTGGTCGGCCAATTTCTTAAACAGCCTGAAACTCTCTTGCGCTCGCTCGGGGCCAAAACTCCGAACAAAATAGCTGCGCACAAACTCAATTTCTTTCGGGCTGCTGTTCCCATCCGCTTTAATCACCACGGCCGCCAGCACGAGCAAGCTCGCCTCGAAATCGGCAGGCCGAGTATGCCTATTGGCCTTAGACGGTTCAACCGAAGCCAAAGGCTCTCTCTTAAAGGAACTCTCAGCAGCAGCACCGAGCACCAAACCCAGCAAACCCCCGATCGGTCCTCCGACGGCCCAACCCAATCCCCCCGCAACCCATTTGATGTACTCCGACATAGAAAAGAAAAGCAAGATACCAAAGATGTGAAGCCCGCCAAGCGGTGTTTTGCCTGTCAGCCCCTGAATTCAAAGAAAACTCAAGCAAACCTCTCTTCGAGAAGACCTCTATCAAAAAGTGAGATCGAAAAATGAAAATACCCGTTTCAAGGGAGCATAAAAAAAGCGCCTCGAGGGCGCTTTGAGTGCGGCGCGGAAATATCCGCTATTTAAATTCCATCATTCAATTCACTCAATCTCAAAAGCCTTAAAGCAGACTTGTCGAGATTGTGAATCCCCGGAAAGGTCTGCTTACACTCCCGCGACCATAATGGCGAAAGCCACGATGGCAGCGATCAAAGCGACGACTCCTCCGATCTGAATGGTCATTTTGGTTTTGTCTGTCAGTTCCATAACTCCAGTGTTTAAGTTTTCCAACATTTCTTTGCGACGTAATAAAATTAGAGAAAGTCAAAGAGTTGTCCAAATCAATTTGTTAACGATTCAGTCAGCGGAAATTATTATAACACCAAAGTGCCTTTTGAGCGAGTCAGTACGAAGCTCAACTGATCGGATTTAACACCACGCTAAAGATGACCACGCTGTTTGGGTCGCGTCCAAAATGAAGTTTTTCAATGGCTTCGGGAATATCCTTAGCGCGGAAATAAGAAGTGTGCAGCTCGTGCTCGCCCTTGCCCGACCACTGAATGGTGTAGCTATTTCGGCGATCTCGGTAGGTCTTGATGTATTCAGACATCTGTTCAAGGCAATCGAGGCGATCGCGCCCCTCGACCCAGTGGAAGAGAAAGCTCTGCCTGTGCCTCGGGTTTACGGTGATTAAATTGAGCCGCACTTCGCGATCGGCCTCAGTAAACTCAAAGAGCAAAGACGTGTCTCCCAAAGACAAATACGATTCGATTTCGCGCTGAAGTGCGGCGATTTTGAGGTTTTGTTGATCGGCGGTCATGATAGGTCCGTAGGGTTAAGGATGGCTGAGAAAAAGCCTGAGATCTCCGAAGTCGAGGATGAGGTAATGGCTATCCAGATAATGAACGCCCCAGCGGTCGATTTCTTCTCCGCCGGGTTCGGCACTCAAGATGATGTGGCGTCCGCTCTGTCGATAAAAAACCTCAATGGGTCCGTTCGGGTTCGCCGAAGGATCGGGATTGAACGGTTTCAAACTCAACACCCCTGCCGAAAAGTGGTAGACATCAGGCACAGCCTCTTGCAGTCTTTCGGCATCCACTCCGCCCACTTTTGCCAAAGTAGCCGTATCGGCATAGGCGAGGGCCTCCCAGGGAGCGCTCTCCAAAACTTGAATCGCATTTTCGGGAAGAGGGGCAAACTCACCGGACATCAACGAAACGACCAATGCCACGGGATCTGCCTGAGGCTGAGCCGACAATTCAAAGCAACGAACTCCGAACACGGTCAAAAGAGCGAACAGCCGCATCTTTGACGCAATGAAGCTTTTTGTTGTCCCGACACCTGTCGGAAATAGGGAAGATATCACCTTGAGGGCATTGCGCATTCTGAAGGAGGTCGGAGCCGTCGTGGCCGAAGACACCCGAAATACGGGTCTGCTGCTGAGGCATTACGGCATCTCCACCGGTATGCGAAGGTATCATATGCACAACGAGCACAAGGTGGTCGACGATCTCGTATCTGAGATTGAAGGCGGCACCTCCATGGCCTTGGTCACAGACGCGGGAACCCCGGGAATTTCCGATCCTGGCTTTTTGTTGATTCGCGGCTGCATTCGAAAGGGAATTCCCATTGAGTGCCTACCCGGTGCCACGGCTTTTGTTCCCGCCTTGGTGGGATCGGGCTTACCCTGCGATCGCTTTGCTTTTGAAGGATTTCTCCCCGTCAAAAAAGGGCGTAAAACCAAACTGCAGACCATCGCCGAAAGCGATCGGACCACCGTTTTCTACGAAGCTCCTCATCGACTTCTGCGCTTGCTTTCGGAACTCGAAGAGCTTTGCGAGCCCGATCGCCCGATTTGCGTCGCCCGTGAAATAAGCAAAATGCACGAAAACTATCACAGAGGAACGGCCGCAGACCTTCTGACCTATTTTGAACTCAATCCCCCAAAGGGCGAGATCGCTGTGGTGCTGGGCGGACGAAATTCCACTCGGCCAAACCAAACAGACCCCGAAGGGTTATAGAGAGCCTAAGGGTTTTAAGAATATGGTACTCAAGCATTCGAGCTTTTTCTCAACTCCCGAAGGCTCGGTTTTTATCGGTGCAGGTCCATGCAGCGCCGAAAGTCCCGAACAACTCGAACAAACCGCCCAGGCTCTAGCAGCCACGGGCAAGGTCAAATTGATGCGCGCGGGCATTTGGAAACCGCGGACACGCCCGGGCAGTTTTGAAGGGTATGGAAACAAGGCGCTCAAGTGGTTGGCGGAAGCTGCCAAGAACAATGGCCTAGCTTCTTCTACCGAAGTGGCGACCGCAGAACATGTCGAAGAAGCCTTGCGGGCGGGCATAGACGTGTTGTGGCTCGGAGCTCGAACCACCGTGAATCCATTTTACGTTCAAGAAATTGCGGAGGCCTTGAGAGGTGCAGATGTTCCCGTGATGGTGAAGAACCCCATGCACCCCGAACTCGGGCTCTGGATGGGCGCCATTGAGCGACTTGAACATGCAGGTATTCAGGAATTGGCCGCAGTGCACCGAGGTTTTTTCAGCACTTCTACCGGGGCATTGCGCAACGACCCCAAATGGGAATTGGCGGTATCGCTGAGAGAGCGCCTGCCGGACTTGCCTTTGCTTTGCGATCCGAGCCATATTTCGGGCAAGCGCTCTTGGGTGGCAGAGGTCGCTCAAACTGCACTCGACCTGCGCTACGACGGCCTGTTGATCGAGGTACACCCCGACCCGGAGCACGCATTGAGCGATTCAGCGCAACAATGGCCACTGGCTGATTTTAGCCGGTTTATCGATTCGCTCGAGGTTCGAAACGACCAATCGACTTTAGATGCCTTGCCGGTTCAGCTGCAGGACATTCGGCGCGAAATCGACCGGCTCGACCGAGAAATCGTCGAACTCCTCGGAAAGCGGTTTTCACTGCTCGCTCCCATTGCGTCGATCAAAAAAGAAGAGGGATTGGCCCTTTTCCAGATTGAGCGTTGGCTCGAAATTCTAAAGACACGCAAAGATTGGGGAAAAGACGTACAGCTTTCGGGAGAGGTGCTTCAAGAAATCTTTGAAGCCATTCACAAACACGGGCTTTTGAGGCAGGTCGAGAATTGGCGGGCCGAGCAACTCGAACGCACTATTCGCCCAAAAGACTGAGATTGGCCAATCGGTAGAGCAAGCGCGCACCGACCATGGCATCCCAATCTTCGCCCGTTTGCGCAACCACCTCGTTGAGGTCGAACCCAATGATGCTCCTCCCGCTTTGAACCACACTTTCAAGTAGATAAAGCGCTTCGTCCCAGCGCAATCCACCGGGAACGGGCGTACCTGTTTTCGGGCAGAGCGAAGGTTCCAGACCATCGATGTCAAAGCTGATGTACACCTTGTTGGGAAGCGAGGCGACAATCTCGGCTGCGATTTCCGAAAAACGGCTTCCTTCGAACTGCCTGCGCTTTAAATCGCGATCAAAAAAGACGGCAATTCGATCGGCTTGATGCGCGACAATATCGAGCTCTTCATCGCAATAGTCGCGAATTCCCACCTGAACGAGTTTCTCGATCTCATTTATTTTCAGCGCGTTGTACATAATGGAGGCATGAGAGAATTCAAAGCCCTCGTAGGCCTGCCTGAGGTCTAAGTGCGCGTCGATCTGCAGAATGCCGAAGTGTGAATGCCTTTCAGCCAGTGCCTTGAGCAAACCGAGTGGAGTGCTGTGATCGCCCCCGAGCAAACCAACTTGATGACCCTTTTCGAGGAGTTCAACGCACTGTTTTCGAACATTCTCGACCATGTTCGCACAGGCTTCGTTGACTTTTTTCAACTGCGTCCCTTCGGGCTTCTTCCTTGCCAGTCGTTCTAAGTGCTTGATCGCTTTTGCCCTCGTTTTGTCTGCCAAAGTCTCGATTTCGGCATTGGGCTCGGTCAAGGCAATGCCTTTTTTCCAACCGTCGGGGTTGGTCGCATCATACAAATCGACTTGCCACGAAGCTTCAACGATCGCGCCTAAACTCCTCGCCGTGCCTTCTCGATAAGAAACCGTGGCTTCCCAGGGAACGGGCACGATCACCAACCGAGCCTCATCAACACTGAAAGGAAGGCCAAAGAGACCCTCGGACATAGCCATTCCACTGGGGTCGAAATCTGAAGGGAGTTCGGGGAGCTTCATCGAGATCGAAGATTTGCCCAAAGAAAGAACTCAAGGCATCAAACCAAACGAAAACCACCAAACTTTCGACGATTCCAAAGAACTCCTCGCGTTTACTCGAAGCAAATACAAACCCGGCGGTGCAAGTGTTCCCGATTCCATGCGCCCGTCCCAAACCATGAGATCGCTCCCCGAACTCAATCGTTTTTGGTCAATGCGGGCGATTGAATTGCCGTCGGGTCCAAACACCTCCCATTCTAATTCGTAAAGCTGAGCGTCGAGTGCAACATGAATGATGAGTTCGTCGCGATACCCGTCAGAATTGGGACTGAGATTGGGCGCGAAGAGCTGAACGCCCGCAAACGCCTCTTTTCGATAGGGGTTCCAGACACCGGGACTCACAAAATCGCAATTCGAACGAGACGATGCCCAATGGTCGGCTGTGTGTGCCTCGGGCGAAGTCGATACGCGCTCGAGCGAAACTCCACGGGTCTCCTCGAGCCTGAAAAAGTGAAAATCATCCAAATAACTTACTCGATCGATATACTCCAGAGATTCATCGACCAAACCAAATGAGCCCGATTCATTATCGAGCGAAGGCAATGCGTATTCTCTAAAACGACTTTCGTCTCGGCACGAAGACTTGGCCGAGCCCCTTGGATGGCCTATTCCAAAGACCAATGAGCTGGAAGGAGGCCAGATTTCTGAGCCAAACGGAGCATGCACTTCAAGCGGCATTAAATCGATTAAATCGAGCTCCACCAATCGCAAATCGGCTGGGTCGAGAATTTTGTCGCTGATATTCCAGAGTTCAACGTACTCGCTTTGGTCCTCTGACGGTTCAAAATGGAGTTCACTTACGAGTACATCCCCTCGTTGAGGTCGTTCAGAAAGACCGAAGACAAGGGGTTCGAACGAATGGGTCTGACCGGTACAATCCATCAAATCTGATTCGCATTCGAGGGTATACTTCACTTCAGGGAGCATCGGCAAAGCAAAGGAGAGCACAGCCCTTGAGTGCATTTCGTTCCAGCGCACATCAAACGAACCGGGGTCGGGAGTGATTTCAAAGACAGGCAGAGCTTGATTTTTCAATCCAAGCCCCTTGGAAAAATGGATTTCCAGCTCGCCCATATCGCTCCACTTCCAGAGCAGGGCCCGCATCTGATCATTGGTCAGGCCTGA
Source organism: Schleiferiaceae bacterium (assembly GCA_041739275.1). Lineage (GTDB taxonomy): Bacteria > Bacteroidota > Bacteroidia > Flavobacteriales > Schleiferiaceae > WGMI01. The sequence continues at coordinate 46,136 of JBGSOF010000052.1, forward strand.
GATTCCAGCCTTGTTCTGCGCTCCCGGACTGCCTCCGGGCAAGGCAGGCGCGCTTTGCCAATTGCCGTCCTGCTCGCAAAGTGCCTTGGGATCGATTCGTTCTAAGCTAATTCCGCCTTCTTTCGCATCTGAAGTCTGATGCCAGTCTGGAATGTACTCTACGAGGTCGATCAATTCGCCTTGAGGGTTTCTCAGCTCAATTCGAGTGCCGCTGTTTGGCAGAAAGGGTTCTGAGGTTTCGATCTCAAAAACCTCAGTGCTCCAAGAAATCGATTGATCCTTTGCGACAAGTACTGCATGCTCCCCGGGCAAGAGAAAGAGATCGGGCAGTTCGATTTCGCCTTCTCCAATCGTCAAACTCCAAGATTGAGTGGATTGAGCTTTGAGCGCAGGATTGAATATTTCTAGGTATTCGCTGTTGGGAAGCCCGCGCACAGGTTCCGGATCGGCATGTATTTCGTTAATCACGAGCGCTCCGGGTTCGGGAACACCCCAACTGAAACTCCGGGCTTGCGGAAGAGCGACATTTCCCGAAATGTCTGAGAGATTCGAGCACGTCAATTGATCGGACGATCCGTATTCCAATGGTTCGGACAAATAGAGTAAAACCGAACGCCCGTCGGGCTTGGCCAGTGCGAGCGAAACGGTTCGATCCGCGTCGGCAAGCGCGTAGTTGGACGGTTCCTCGAGGCCGGTTTCTTCTATTTCTTCGTCGAAGAAGAGCTCGACCTTAAAACTGTCTATTGCTTGCACGCTCAGTAATTCAGGCGGGGCTTCGTCTGAACAGCCCGAGCCGATGGCCGAAATTGAATCGACGTGAAAGGCCTTGGAACGCGTCGAGGTGTAAATGCACGACCAAATAAAGTAGCTCGGCTCTTTGGTGGTACTTGACAGAGTGCCCAAACCGAGCGATACAAACGCAGCCGTTGAGCCGGTGTCGACCTCGAGTTCTGCCGTAGCATTCGAATCGGTGCGCAAAATGATCTTAACGAGATTGTTGTCCTTGTCCAGGAACGCAGCCGGAGATTCGATCACGAGGCGATCGACTGTCGCCGCGCGCTCGAAGAGGCTTATTCGATCTTCCGCACTTCCCCCGATGCGCAACCAAAGCCCGTTCTGCGCAGAGTCGGGATGTTCGGCATCTGACCAAAGGAATACTTTTGCATAATTGGCTGAAGAAGGATTGAAGTCGAGTCTCAGGTCGACTCTCCATTCTGCGGCGCATTGAACTCCACTGGTTCTGTACACGTATGTGCGAGATGAAAGCGAGGGTGCGTCTAGGCTTAAGGCAGAAGATTTGACAATGTACTTGGCCGTGTCCCCATTCCAATCCGTCAACCGTTCCACGTCCGAATCAAAGCCCGCTGACCACTGAGTCTGAGCGGCCGCCGTCGTTGCGCACAAGAACACACCCCATGCTTTCATAACGCAAATGTAATACAAAAATGACAGCAAGCAAGTACAATTACAAATTAGCCATCGTTGGTGCCACGGGCTTGGTCGGCACAACCATGCTCCGCGTTCTCGGAGAACGAGGCCATCGTCCCGAACTCTTTCTTGCGGCCTCGGAGCGCTCGATCGGCCGTTCACTGAAGTTTCAAGACCGCGCGTTTGATATCCTAAGCATTGAAAAAGCGCTTGAATCCAAGCCCGATTTCGCCTTGTTTTCGGCGGGAGGAACCCTCTCAGAGCTTTGGGCGCCTCGATTTGCAGAAAGCGGCTGTGTCGTGATTGACAATAGCTCGGCATGGAGAATGAAGCCTGAGGTTAAACTCATTGTTCCCGAAGTGAATGGCTCTATGCTCAATGCCTCGGATCTCATCATCGCCAACCCAAATTGCTCTACCATCCAATTGGTGATGATCCTCGAGCCGCTGAGGCGCGTTTTTGGGATCGGCAAGGTGGTCGTCTCGACCTATCAAAGTATTACGGGAACGGGCCAAAAGGCTGTCGAGCAAATGGATGCAGAGCGCTCGGGCTCTGAGGTTGACGCCGTTTATCCCTATCGAATCGACCGGAATTTGATCCCACAGTGCGATCTCTTTCTCGACAACGGATACACCAAAGAAGAGATGAAACTGACTCTTGAAACAGTGAAAATTTTAGGCGACGCGAATGTTCAAGTCACCGCGACGGCCGTTCGAGTTCCCGTAACCGGCGGACACTCCGAAAGTGTTTCGATCGAGCTGGGACGCGATTTTGACCTACGCGAAGTGCGTCAAGTCCTCGAAGGCTTTCCGGGTGTCTGCGTCTTAGACTCTCCCGAACTCCAGGAGTACCCCATGCCGCTTTTGGCCGAAGGCAAAGACGAAGTTTTTGTAGGGCGTATGCGCAAAGATTTGCATTCGAGCAGAGGCCTGAATTTGTTCATTACTGCAGACAATCTGCGCAAAGGCGCAGCGACAAATGCGGTTCAGATCCTCGAAGTGATGCTCGGTTTAAAATCGAACTGAACCGAGGTCGCCTCCCTGACGTTTAGAACTTGGTTAAGGTTCGAATTTTGAGTTATGAAAAACATCCCAAGGCACATACAATCGATTTTTGTCGCCCTGCTCGCCTTTACTGCGCCTGCTTGTGCACAACAAAGCCCAAAGGCCGCCGAAGATCTAACACTTAAAAATGAATCGATGAACACTGCTCAAGCCGTTTATGCCACGGGTTGTTTTTGGGGTACCGAATATTACTTCAAAAGACAAGAGGGGGTGCTCAGCACAACGGTAGGATATATCGGTGGCGAAGTCCCCAACCCGAGCTATAAACAGGTTTGTACGGGAACTACAGGGCATTACGAAGCGACCCTGGTCGAGTACGACCCTTCGAAAGTCGATTATGAAACCCTCGCTCGACTGTTCTTTGAAACGCACGATCCGAATCAACAAGACGGCCAAGGACCCGACATTGGGCCGCAGTATCGTTCGGCCATATTTTATTCGAATGATGCCGAAAAAGCCACAGCCGAGAAACTCATCGGGCTGCTCAGAGCAAAGGGCAACGACGTGGCGACGGTACTCCTGCCCACCTCAAAATTTTGGGCTGCCGAAGACTATCATCAAGATTATTACGACACCAAAGGAGGCCGCCCCTATTGCCATAAATACACTCCGCGATTTTAGAATCAGCTTCACTGCCACTTCACAAAGAATGCACTCGTCGCATGGGCGACGGGCGCTTTTGAGAAATAGGCGAATTTTGAAGTTAATCGCAGAAAAAAACCGCCCTCTTTTCGGAAGGCGGTTTTCTATTTAAGAGATTGGCTGTCTACCGATCGAAAACCTTGCGATCGACCCCTTTATTGACACTCGCTTTCGTGAGTTTCAGTTCGGCGTTCATCGGGCCCATGGGCACGGCAATCAACTCGGGCAAAAGAAGACCGTCGTACAGTTTGTAATCGAGATAATCGATATTCTGAACCATGTCTTTTCCGTCAGGGCCAGTTTCACTCATCTGAGTGCGCAGTTTGAGGCCGGTCGTTGCGTCGAAAAAGTCGACTTTGGTCTCTTCTCCGGTCTTGATTTCAACTAAATACGCCTTTTGACCGCGTACTTCTTGAATGCCGGTGAGCTTCAATTGGGCGGCGGTGTAATTCATTTCCGGAAGCCATTGGAGCTGATTTTTTAAGTCGTTGCGGTCGGCATCTTCAAGCGGAACAGCCTCTCCATTCTGAAGCATTCTGTATTCAGAACCCTTGCGAATCATTTCCACTTTGCCGAATGCCCCCAAATCTTGACTCTTGTAGGCTTTGTCGGGGAATACATAGGCGTCGGTCATCTTGATACTGAAGCCCTGAATGCTGGCTTCGCGTTCCAATTTAAGCTCCTTGTAGGCTCCCAATTTTTGACGTCCTCCGAGGGCCAGCAAATAGTCTTCGATCACTTTTTCGGCAGTCAAACCTTCCGGAAATTCGACCGGTGGATCGGTGGGTTTTCCTTCAAAATCGTAATACGACACAGGGCCGAATCGCTCGAGCTTTTTAGCGATATCGCGCGCCTTACCCACAGCGGTAATCTGGAGTCCGCTTCCCGTGGCATATTCCTTTGCAACGCGTTGAACGTCTGCAGCGGTAATGGCTTCGAGTTTGATCAAATAGTTGTTGTAGTAGTCGGGCGCGAGGTTATAGCGCTTTACGTTGAGGGCAAAATTGGCTACGGTTGCGGGGTTTTCCAACGAGCGACCGAAGGCCCCCTTGAGCGATTCCTTCGCCAAGCGCAGTTCGTCTTCAGAAACAGGCTCCTCCGAAATTTTGCGCAGTTCGATCATGATCTGCTCGATCGCGCTGTCGGTAACCTCGTTGCGCACCTCGGCCGTGGCGCTGAATTCGGCCCCGTATCGGTCGGCTCGAACATCGCTGTACGCACCGTACGTATACGCTTTGTCTTCTCTGAGGTTCTGAAACAAACGCCCCGAGCTACCGCCCCCCAGAATTTGATTCATCACGCGAACCGCCATGTGGTCGTCAGTTTCTTCGGGAAGAGCGATGGCATGGGTAATGTTGATGTTGCTCTGCACAGAACTCTCGCGATTCACAATGTGCACGGTGTTTTGCTTGGCCCCCCCGGTGTACATGGGAAAAGGCTGTTCGACCACCGGGCCGCTCCAATTTCCGAAGTACTTTTCTACAAGCTTTTTGGCTTCCTTCTTCGAGATATCGCCTACAATCGCGAGATAGGTCTCGTTCGGGCTGGTGTTTCTGGCGTACAATGCCTTGATATCTTCGAGTTGAATGCGGTCGATCGACTCTGATGTCGTAATCTGGCCGTACGGGTGCTTTGAACCGAAGACCACACTGCGGCTCAATTTGTCTGAAATGGCCTGAGGGTCTTCTTGTTCGGCATCCAAACCACTCTTGGCCTGCTTGACGAGCTTCTCAAACGACTCGGGCGAGAACGCAGGCCGCAGCATCATGTCGGCCATGAGGGCGAGGATGGGCTCTTTCGATTTGCTCAGACCCGAAGCAGATGCTCCGTTGGCTGAAACATTGATTTGCGCGCCCAAAAAATCGATTTCTTCGTCGAGCTGCGCCTTGGTGCGCGTGGTCGTTCCTTCAGAGAGCATGCCTCCGAGCAGTTCGTCTAAACCAGCTTTGTCGCCCAAATCGTAGGGCTTGCGATTCATCACCAATCGGTAGTTGACCCTTGGCAATTTCTTGTTGGTTACGACGATGACTTTTAAGCCATTGTCGAGTTCAAATTCCTCGGCTTTGCCAATTTTGAGCGGCTTTTCTTTTTGGGCCGACGGCTGAACACTTCGGTCGACCTGGGCGCTGAGGCCAAGGCTAAAGAGGGCGAGCGCAAGGCTCGCGAAAAAGTTCTTCATGATTTGGATTCGATCGTTTTTGATTCGCTTTACCATTACAGTTCAGCGGGTTTTTCAGAATTGGGGCGGTATTCTAAGACCACTTTGTTCGCGTCTACGAAGTACTTCTGTGCGACGCGCTGCAGATCTGCAGGAGTGATTTTGCGATAGCGATCGATCTCGGTGTTGATCAAATTCGCATCGCCGTAATAGGTGTGATAATCGGCCAGGCTCTCCGCGATTCCCGCCATTGAGCTATTGCTCGAGACAAACCCATTCTCGATTTGATTCTGAAGTTTTTGAAACTCTCGCTCGCCGATGGGCTCGCTTTTGAGTTTTTCAACTTCTTCGAGTATCGATTTTTCGAGTTCTTCAATGCTGTGCCCTTGGCTGGCCAAGGCCAAGCTGATCAACATCCCCGCCTTTTCCAGTTGATAGGGAAAAGCGACGACGGTAACTGCGCTTTGCTCTTCGTCCACCAAGCGCTTGTACAAGCGCGAGCTGGCCCCCTGCGCCAAAACTTGCGCGAGCATGGACACCGCATAGGCATCGTTTTCGGTCTGTCCGGGTGTGCGATATCCCATAAAAATGCCCGGAAGCTGGATGTTGTCGTACACCACCTCGCGGTTTTCGCCCGGATTTACCGGTGGAATGCTCAATTCGGGTTGAACCACGGGCGCGCCTTTGGGAATGCCTCCGAAGTACATTTCAATCCATTTCTTCGCCTGTTTCGGGTCGATGTCTCCGGCGATGCTCAAAGTCGCATTGTTGGGCACATAAAACTTCTTGTAGAAATCGATAAACTCGCTCAATTGAGCGGCATTTAAATCGTCCATGCTCCCGATCGGCACCCATTCGTACGGGGTTCCGGGAAAAGCATGATCAAAAATCTTGGCCTGAAAGCTCATGTACGGCTGATTGTCTATGCGCTGCCGCTTCTCTTCTTTAACCACTTCGCGCTGAGTTTCCACACCTTCAACATTGATTTTGGCGTGAAGCATCCGCTCTGATTCCATCCAAAGCCCGAGCTCGAGCTGATTGCTCGGAAGTACTTCGTAATAAAAGGTTCGGTCTTGGGTGGTGTTCGCGTTCAAAGCACCTCCTGTTTTGGCGATAATCTTCATGTACTCGCCCCTGCCAATGTTTTCGCTGCCTTCGAAGAGAAGGTGCTCAAAAAAGTGGGCAAAACCCGTGCGACCGGCCACCTCATTCTTGGAGCCCACGTGGTAGAGCACCGTAACCGCCACAATAGGAGTGGTGTGGTCTTCGTGGAGAATGACGTGCAAGCCGTTGTCGAGGGTGTATTCCTCAAACTGGATCGCTTTTTTCTGAGCCGAGAGCGAGAGCCCCGTCAGCAGAGCGAATGGCAGCAAATACTGCTTCATTGTTGAAATGGATAAAATGAGATTTTGCTCCCTGAATGGGTCGCAAGATTCCAAAGATACCCAAGCCTTTTACACTCGAAAGCACTCAGAGCTCTTTAACGCCTTTTTCACAAGAGCTCTAAAGCCAGATCGATGGCAAGCGAGCTGAGCGCAGATTACCTTCGACCCATGCGAGGTAAAGTGATTCGCTCCACGGGCAGTTGGTTTCAGGTTCGGGCAGAAGACCGCTCGATATTCGACTGTCGCTTGGCCGGGCAGTTTCGGATGAAGGGGCTCCGCACCACCAGCCCGTTGGCGGCAGGAGATGAGGTGGTGTTCGAATTGAAAGACGGCCAAGGGTGGATTACTGAAAGGGGGGAACGGAAGAATTACATCATCCGCAAGTCGGTGAACCTCAGTAAAGAAGCCCATGTAATTGCGTGTAATTTAGACCAGAGCATTCTCGTGGTCAGCCTTTCCCCTCCCCGCACGCTGTACGGCTTTATCGACCGATTTTTAGCGACATCCGAAGCGTATTCGATCCCAAGTGTGTTGGCCGTCAACAAAATGGATCTATTTGACGAAGAACGCGATTCCGAGGAATGGGCGTACATGCAAAAGGTCTATCAGTCTGCAGGTTATCCGGTTTTTGGCCTGAGCGCCCTCAGCGGAGAAGGCATGGAGGAATTCAGGTCTTTGCTGAGAGGCAAAACGAGTTTGATTAGCGGCAATTCAGGGGTGGGTAAATCGAGCTTGGTCAACGCACTCAACCCGCTGCTCGAGCTGCGCACGGGGGTGCTGAGCGCGGCGCACAACAAAGGGCAACACACCACCACTTTTGCAGAGCTCTTCGAGTTGAGCGACGAAGGCGGTATTTGGGCAGAAATTATCGATACGCCCGGCATTAAGAGCTTTGGCTTGGTCGACATGGAAGCCGCGGAAATAAGTCATTATTTTCCAGAGATTTTCAAACTCTCATCAAACTGCCGCTTTGGAAATTGTTTGCATACCGAAGAGCCCAATTGCGCGGTGATTGAAGCGGTCGATGCGGGGCTGCTGGCTCCGACGCGTTACGAAAGCTATTTGCGAATGGTTTCAGGGGTCGAAGACGAATCGGCTTACCGACACGACGATCACGGATGAGGGCTCTTGTTCAGCGGGTATCGGAGGCTTCGGTCGCCGTAAATGGCGAGCCCGTTTCGCGCATCGAAGGGGGATTGCTCGTTTTGATTGGGGTGGGGCGGGGCGATGACGAATCCTCTGTAGTTCGAATGGCTGATAAACTTGCGAGCCTTCGAATTTTTGGCGACGCAGAGGGCAAAATGAACTTAGACATTCGGCAAGTAGGCGGTTCGCTGCTCTTGGTTTCTCAGTTTACGCTGTATGGGGACACGCGCAAGGGCAACCGACCGAGTTATATCGAAGCTGCCGATCCCGAGCGAGCGCGCTTTCTCTATGAGGAGTTGGCCAACGCATTGCGCAAAAGAGGCTTAACGATTGAAATGGGCGTTTTCGGAGCGCATATGGAGGTCGCCTTGGTCAACGATGGACCGGTTACTTTGTGGATGGAAATTTAAAAAACCAACGATATGAGCATGGAACAGCCTCAGCACTCCGCGCCGATTACTCAACTCCAGCTCGAGGTGGATGAGTGGATTCGCGAATTCGGCGTTCGCTATTTCAACGAGCTTACCAATATGGCACAGCTCTCTGAAGAGGTGGGCGAAGTGGCTCGGATTATCGCGAGGCGTTATGGCGAACAAAGTGAAAAAGAAAGCGATAAGTCGAAGGATCTGGGCGAAGAATTGGCCGACGTTCTTTTTGTGGTTCTCTGCCTCGCAAATCAAACCGGGACCAATCTGGAGGAGGCGTTTAACAGAAGAATGATTGCCAAAGGCGCTCGCGACCGAGATCGACATGCCAACAACGAAAAGTTGAAGGGATAGAAAAGAGCCTTAGATAGTGGTGGAAACTCGAAATTTTGATTTCGATGGGTTCCGATTGTTTTGAAGATAAATGAAAGAAATTGTGGCCTGAATAGGAATGAAATCCATCGTAGAGGAAGTCCAATAACCATCGACTTATAGACGTTCACATTTTGGGTTGTCGAGGATGCTCCGCTCATAACAAATGGCCTCGGGTGTTCAAGGGCTTTAAGTCCTTCTAATTTTACGTAATTTCAGCTCAACCAATTCAATACACCATGAATTTCAAATTGCTGTCTTTAGTTGCCATTATTCTATTCACAACGGGTTCGAGGCCGATTTCTTCGGCTCAAGGCGATGGTGTTATGGTCGTGGCGATCGACCCGGCGCATGGAGGCATGGATATCGGTTGGTGTGAAGAAGGACTCTCGGAAAAAGAAATCGTCCTCGACATCGCTTTGATGATTCGCGAACTCAATACCCGCCCCGATTTAAAAATTGTCTTGCTTCGAGAAACCGACGAATTCTTGAGCTTAAAAGAACGCGCTCGGCGCATCGCCGAGATTGCACCCGACCGAGTGCTCTCGCTGCACACCGACGACCCGGAACACAGCAAATACGAGGGTTTGCAAATCTTTCTCAACAAAAACGACTCGGGTGGAAAGCGCATTTCCGACCAACTGAACTCCGCTTTTGGTACCATATCTCCCGTGCATGTGCGCCAAGGCGAGGAGTACAACCTCTTTGCTTTGAACCACTACCCTGCCCCTTCAATCTTGCTCGAATTCTGCTCTAAAGCCGAACCGAGCCTACTTCAAGACCCGAATCACCGCCAGCGAATTGCTCAGGCCGTACTCGAGAGTATTCAGTAGGCGGCCATGAGAGTGGAAATACATCGGAGCGGTTCTCTTAAATTACTTCCCGTTCAGCGCTTTGAACGAAGTTGAAGCGCCAAAGCATCGGCTGCAGTTTTACGGCCTTCTAGTGTGTAATGTTCTGTCGTCCAGTCTCGATCAATAAAATTCGAAACCGGCAAAGCCTCGAGTCGGTCGACCACCTCAACCCCTTGGTTTTGGTAGCGATCTCGGATCAAATCTCGATTTCTGCGCATCAAATCTGCCAATTCAGGACCAGCAAGGGCTTCAGCTTGACGGATATTCTCGGGCAAAATGAAAAATACAAGCCGCCAATTTCGCCTGCGGCTCAAATCGGCGATCGCATCGAAATCGCGTATGCGGGGATGGGTGGCCGTGTCGATCGAAAATCCGTAAGACTTCACGTAATGACAGGCCAATTCGGTGGAGTCTTGCCGCCTGACGCGCGCTGCATCGAGCCAACCGCGTTCGTTCAAATTCCGATCCCAAAGACGGGTGCTCGGGTAAGGCATGTCCGGGGGAAGCGTTTCGAGCGCCCACAAGCGATTGCGTATCCGTTCTTGGCGCTCGGGGCTATCGAGCACGCTGCTGCCAAAGCCCAGGCGCAAACGCGCCCACAAACTCGGCTTGATTTCTGCCAAAAACATTTGACGTTCGAGTTGAGGCTCCAAGCGCGAATGCACCCAATCGGCCCCGAACGAACGCAAGTTCATTGTTACCACAACGGTATGCACATCAGACTCTTCGGGAATGCGTTCGAGCAACCGTCGATAGAAAGATGCATGGGTGGCCGGTTCTGTAAAATCGATCAGTTGATCATGTTCGAGTTGTGCTGAAGCCATATCGCTGATTGATCGTTTATCGGTATCGCCCGGAGCGGTGGTCCAGTTCGACGACTCGCCCAAATAGAGCAACTGTGCTTGGGCAGAAACAGAATCAAAGCGAAGCACCATAGGCGAATAGCGCTTCAGGTCTCTCGGCAGCCCAAAGCGGACATAGAAGAAGTTCAAAGCCACAAGGAGCGCCGACATCAACAACATCCTCAAGAGCACTTTAGAGATCATCTGCTCAAAATCTGAAGTATATAAAGTCCGCTCCACCGGGCCGCGAAAACGCAATCAACACATAGATCAAAACCGCGTAGATCGACCAGCGCAACCAAATGGGGCCCTTGCCGACGAGTTCGTCGAACCTCTGCGTTCCCGCCCCCCATTCCCAGGCCGCCAAGCCAAACCAAGCCCACAAAGCGACGGAATCGAGCGGGAGCCTCGGGATATCAGGTAGTTGCCCAAATCGCGAAAACACATTGTAGGCCGTCTGTGCATCGGGGCTCCGAAACCAAATCCAAAGCAGGACGACGGAAACCTGCACCCCCAGCCATCGCACGAATTTCGAGGTTTTAGAGAGCAAATTCGAAAAGCGGCGTTCCAGGAGATAGAGCAGGCCGTGGCCTAGGCCCCAGATAGAGAAAGTCCAGTTGGCGCCATGCCATAAGCCGCTCAGGCCGAATACAATAAGTATATTCCTCGCCCAGTGAATAGCGCTTGCGCGGTTGCCGCCGAGGGGCAAATACACATAGTCGCGAAACCAAGTCGAGAGCGAGATATGCCACCTCTGCCAAAAACTTGCGATCGACAGCGCGCGATACGGAGCCGCGAAATTGTTCATCAACTCAACCCCAAAGAGCCTGGCACTTCCAATAGCAACTAGCGAATAGCCCGAGAAGTCCGCATAGATCTGAAAGGCGTAAAACAGCGCGGCGATTGCGGCATCGGTGGAGCCAAAGTCGTTCGGTTTCGCATAGAAGGCGTCGACCGCAGGGGCCAGCGAATCGGCCACAGTACTCTTCAAGACAAGTCCGAATAAAATGAGGCGCAGCCCCGCCGAAACATCAGTCCAGCAAGGGCTTTTGGATTCTTTGAGCTGAGGACTGAGCCTGTCGAAGCGTTCGATGGGGCCCGCGACCAACTGCGGAAAATACCCGACGTAAAGCGCGAACCAACCCAAATGCTTCTCGGCTTGCACGCGTTTGAAATACACGTCGAGGGTGTACGAAAGGGTTTGGAACGTGTAGAACGATATCCCCACGGGCAAGAGCACATCGGGCAATCCAAGTGCATTTTCGGGAGGCAGCACGAAATTCAGGTTCTCGACAATCCAGCGGCCATATTTAAAGTAACCGAGCATCCCCAGGTTCGCTAAAAGACTCAGCGCCAACCACATTTTCCGCCTCGAAGGGTTTTCTGAACGTGAAAGCCTCAACCCGATCTGCCAGTCGACCAGAGTTGATATCAACATCAAGCCGAGATAGTCGATTCTCCAAAAACCGTAAAAAACATAGCTGGCTGCCAACAGCAGCATCCAGCGGCTCCGCTTGGGGAACAGAGCATACAGCCCAAAAACGAGCGGAAGAAAAAAGAGAAACTCTAGAGAATCGAAGAGCATCGAGCGTGCGTCAGCATTGAGGCTGAGCGGCCGAATCTACGAAGCTCGATGCGGATGTGCACTCACTCGAGGGCTCCCACGGCCATGTGCGCTCGGGGGATCGATAAAAAAATCGAATCTCCTGACTGAGAGCGCAGCATGCCCTCAAAGCGGAATTCCACTTCGTAGGTGGGATTTCCGTTTCGATCTTGCAGATAAGGCTCGGAACTCAGGATTTCGAAAACCGACGAAGTCGAACCTTGAAAAGTGCTGAAACGCTCTCCGACTTCGTCAAAGTAAATCAGCTCGACGGCCCCTGTTTGAAGGCTGTCATAAACAGATACGGGCTCCAACTGATACGTAAAATCGTTCTGACAAGAAGCCCCGGACCACAACCCGAAATTATCGACGACGATGCTTCGGCATGCAATGTTTCGACATCCGTTCTGAAAAATAAACTCTGCGCAGATTTCGTGCACCCCCGCGGGCAAAAGGCTCAACATACACGTGGCGCCCTGAGCGTATGTCTGACCATCGAGGCTCCATTCGACTGCAGCCGAACCGCCTTGAATCACTTGACTCGTAATCAAAAACGAAGAGCCGCTGCTGGGCTGTATCCAAAAGGTGCCGCGGCAATCTTCTTGAGAAAGGTCGATGTAGTGCGTCACGGCCGCGCCGCAGCCCAAGGACGAGTTGACCGTGCTCAAACGGACGGGATACTGCTGCTGCACATTCTCGTCAAAAACAACACTGGGCGAGCTTGCTGCAGTAAAAGTTCCATTTCCGTAGCTCCACTGCTGAGCACTCACCCCCTGGGGGTAACTCATTTGAAAATCAACTCGATAACGCCCCGGAAGGGTCGTTTGGCTGCTCTGATGAAACAGAGGCTTATTTCCGCCTGCAAGCGAGGCTATGTCGCTGTGCAGACTGCTGCCGGGCATGTTGAGGCTTCGAATATCGATTTTGAGCGCATGCTTCGGTTCGTTTTCACTCCGAGCCAAAAGACCCGAAAAGACTTCCATGCCGTGTGGATCCGTACTTCCACTGGTATGCATGTAGTAACCCGCATTGCCTGCTTCGAAAATCAGGGTGTCGCCATCGGCGCTCCCAAAGACGGTAAAGACGGGGCTGTCGAAAGGCAAGTCGGGCAGGGTCTCTTTGATGCACGAAGCAGAGAAAGAGATCGCAAGGCATGCGAGCGCCTTCGCCGAAACGCTTCTATAATCCAGAATCTTTCGAGCGATGGCTCTATTCATCGAGGTCAAAACTCAAGTTGATCCGAACGGCGCGGTTGAAGTCTTCTGAGCCTTCGGCACCAAAACCGCGGGACAAATCAACGAGACCGTGTCTGTATTCGAGGCCGAGACCCCAGGCGCCTATTTCATAATCCCAAGCGAGGATCGCGCCTTGATCGAACGCTGAGAAGTAGCTCGAAATGTCGTAATCAGGAGACGCAATTTGCACCCAATCGTCGCTGCCTTCTCCCTGATGCCAGTGCGCAGATTCCGAACCATAATCGAAAAGCCACGCGGCAAACCATCCCGCGCGAATTCGATGGCCACCGCCCAGGCCGAGGCCCAGGGTGAGCGGTATTTCGAGTGCGTTGAAAGACTGAGCACGCACTTCCAACACATCTCTAGTTGCCCCAAAGCCGTAGGTCGCCCCCTCAAATCGGTGGCCGAGGGCCATTTGGGTCCGGCGGTCGAAGCCGATTCCGCTGCTCAAAGACCAGGCGCCTTCGAAATACCTGTCGATGCCCAGGCCGAGGCCAAATCCCGAAATTCCACTCTCGGCACTCCCCATTCCCCGAGCAATGCTCAAATGAGAATTCAAAGAAATGCTCCAGTGTGGTTCGAGGGCTACAATGGCTTTTTCATCCTTATAATTCTGCGGAATAAACCCTTGGTCCGGTTTGGAAATCACGTTTCTCGAGAACAGAGCAGATTCGCTTGAGCTGAGTCTCGGAAGCGTTTTCAAGCGGAGCCATTCTTCATTTCCTTGAAAAACGCCGATCGCTCCGGCTGTGGATGAGGAATTTTGAGAACCAACCCTCGATTGTGAATGAGGCCCAGCTTGTGGGCTGTGCTCTATTCGATCAGAGCGCAACGGGCTTTTTTGGTTTGAGCTATTCTCGGCGGTTCGTCGACCTGAATCGGATCCGCCTTTAGCCATTTCGTTTGATTCAGAAGCATTTGGCTCAGAGCGACTCTGATTCGATACATCTTGCATCGATGCTTCAGAAACAGGCGTTTCCGTTGGACGAGGGCTCGCACTCTGTTCGAGGAGCGGAACTTCAACGGAAGTTGAACTCGGGGTTTTGACCCCAAAAGGTTGTACGACGAGCAATACGACGGCCGATACCGCCGCGACGGCAGAGCCCCCAATCGTCATTTTTCTGCGAAACAAAAGGGCTTTTCTGCGATCGAGCGCAGCCGAAATAGAATCCCAAGCGGCCGAATCAGGAGCCAGCTCGCGGTTTTCAAATTTGCTCTTAAAGAGCTTTCGGAGTTCTGATTCCGTCATCTTTAAAACAGAGCAACCTTGTGAACCATTTTTCGCAGGAGCGCCTGCAGCGTTTTGCGTGCCGTGGACAAATGCCACTTCGAAGTGCCTTCTGAAATCGAAAGCATTTCGCCTATTTCTTTGTGATTGTAACCGTCGACGATGTAGAGGTTAAAGACTTTTTGACTGACCGGGGGCAAGGTGCGAATCATCGCTTCGAGTTCGCCGGCGTCAAACCGTTGGTCTGCCTCGTTAAAGTCCATGGCGTCGAGCGGCATGCTGTAGTCGAAACTCTCGACAAAATCGAGTTTATCTCGTGTCTTCTTGCGAAACTCGTCAATTACTGTGTTGATGGTTACCCTTTTGGCCCAAGCTTCAAATGGAATGGCATCAGAGTATTGATCCATGCGCGTCAGAATCTTAAAAAAGGCGAGGTTCAGCAGCGCTTCAGCGTCTTCACGGTTCTTTTCGTAGCGCAGACAGATGCCCATCAAACCCGAATAGCACCTCTTGAACAGCTCGTGCTGCGCTTTGCGCTCCTGCTTGCGGCAGGCTTCAATGAGTGTGGCCTCGACCTTCATGCTTCCTTGTGCGGGTAAGCGTAAGGTACGAAGAATGGGCGTATTGCTTTTAGGCGCTTCCATGATGCGTTGAACCACTGTGTATTTGTAACGCAGAGAGGGTGCATCGGGTTGGGGATTGCGCTGATTTTCTTCTTTAAGTGGTGTAAGTCTTCGCCCTTATCGAGCGAAGGGAAGCTCGAATTGGGTGAGCTCCGAAAATTGAGCGAGTCGCTCTTCGAGTTCCCCGGCTTGAACAGAGATAAGGCGTTCGGTGCCAAACTGTTCGACCGTAAACGAGGCCATAGCCGATCCGTACACAACGGCTCGCTTCATTTCGATGTGCGCACTGGAGCCGGTTTTTGCCAAATAGCCAATCCAACCTCCGGCAAATGAGTCGCCTGCCCCGGTCGGATCAAAGACGTCTTCGAGCGGGAGCGCGGGAAGGATGAAGATGCGGGTTCCGTCAAAGAGCATGGCTCCGTGCTCTCCTTTTTTGATGATGAGCGCATTGGGGCCGAGTTCGAGAATCTTTTTTGCGGCTTTTACCAGAGAGTGCTCTCCCGAAAGCTGCCGGGCTTCTTCGTCGTTTACGGTGAGAATGTCGACGAGTTTGAGGGTTTCGAGCAGGTCGTCCCAGCAGTGTTCCATCCAAAAATTCATGGTGTCCATGGCCACAATTTTCGGTCGAGACGTCAACTGTTCCACAACTTTTCGTTGAAGCGAGGGCATCAAGTTGCCCAGCATCAGGTAGTCGCAGTTTCGCGATGCCTCGGGTACCACCGGCTCGAACTCGGCGAGTACATTGAGTTGAGTGTCGAGGGTGTCTCGGGTGTTGAGATCGCGGTGATAGCGCCCTGCCCAAAAGAAGCTATCGAGGTCTGCTCTCTTTTGAATGCCTTGGATGTCAATGCCCCTGCTTCGAAACAAATCGAGATGAACTTCGGGAAAATCGCGACCTACGACACTCACCATGCGCACGTCTTTGTAGAGATACGAGGCGCTGAGCGCGCAATACGTGGCGGCTCCGCCTAAGATGCGTTCGCGGCTGCCGAATGGGGTTTCGATGCTGTCGAATGCTACGGTTCCAACAATTAAAAGGCTCATTCTCGGGTAGGTTTCCGGTTGTGTGAGTATCTGCCCGAAAGATATTGTGTAAGCCGTTCGCTTTTGCTAATATTGCAGCCCCTTTTAAGGGCGTTATGGGTTGAATTCTGAAATGACCTTCAACCCCAGTAAAATAAATTCCTCCTTAGCTCAGTCGGTTAGAGCATCTGACTGTTAATCAGAGGGTCCTTGGTTCGAGCCCAAGAGGAGGAGCATAAGGTCGACGCAGGTCGGCCTTTTTTGTTGAATACCATCTGCGCTCGTCGCATCCCCGCGAGTTTAGTTAGCTCAAGTGAAGCGAAGGATCTTCAGAAAACCAAGTCATTTCGCGGGTTGGGCTGTACACTCGAACATAAAGAATCGGTGTTATTTTGTGTTATGCCCCCAGTGCCCGTTCATTCTTCGCCCGATCCCGATAAATTGGGCTTAGATCAAGGCGCTTCGAGGCTTCGAAACAGCGTGTCCCGCATCATTTTTGGCACCGATACGCGTGCCGGCCGGCTGTTCGACATCGCTCTTTTGCTCCTGATCTTGCTGAGCGTCTTTACTGTAGTCCTCGAGAGCGTTCCCCATATCGGACAAGCCAATCGACGGGTTTTTCTGGCTCTCGAAGCGGGGTTTACGTTGATTTTTACCATCGAGTACTTCCTTCGCCTTTGGTCCAGTCCTTCGGCTCGGTCTTATGTCTTCAGTTTTTGGGGATTGATCGATTTGATTGCCTTGCTGCCGACGTATTTGAGTTTTGTGTTGGTGGGCTATCAGTACGTTCTCGTGGTGCGCATTCTCCGCCTGCTGCGCGTTTTTCGAATTATGCGGGTGGTGCGGTTTTCTCACGAAGCCAGCCGGATGATGAACGCGCTGCTATCCAGTGTTCCCAAGATTTCGGTGTTCATGCTGGCCGTGCTGTTCTTGGTGACCATTCTGGGAACGATTATGTACGTTGTGGAGGGATCAGAACACGGCTTCGACAGCATCCCGAAGGGCATCTATTGGGCCATTGTTACCGTAACCACCGTGGGTTACGGAGACCTAACACCCCAAACACCTATAGGTCAGTTGATTTCCTCGGTTGCGATGATCTTGGGGTACGCCATTATCGCCGTCCCTACGGGCATGGTTTCGGCAGAGATCGTCCTTCAAAGCAAATCTTCCACTTGCACGCATTGCGGCAAAGCAAACCCCTCCGACGCGCGGTTTTGCAATGGGTGTGGTGCACAAATCAAGGTATAAAGAGTGCGGGTGAATTCGCGCGATTCACTCCAGCACGAGCTTACTTGCTAGGGACAGAGGGGTGAATAAGTTGTCCTGAACCGTATAAAATCTTCTATCCGCCAACTTCGAAAGATCTCATACTCCAAATCACACTATTCCTAATCAGAGATTAAATAGTTGAATAGAGATTGATCCACTTCATGACGCAAATTGAAGATAAAATGAACCACCGGTGCATTTGTCACAGGCATGACGGTCTCTTTAATTGATTTCGCGTCAATATCAACTTGTCCCAAGCAATAAAAGTCAGAACCCTCCCCGTCTGACTTTTTCACAAAGAGGAAGACCAGATGTGAATTGATTACAGCTTGAATTTCTGGACTCGACAAGGTCCGTTTCGCCCGAGAAGCCCATTCAAATGTTCTTTGATCTATAAAGCGATCTAAATATTTCGTATTATCTCCGATATCATGGCTCTTTTGATACGTTACGAAGCACGGGGTTTTGCCATTTTTCGTCTTGTAGCCATAAATCGTACTTTCTATATTCTGAGGCCAATTCAATATTCTGCAGACATCTTTGCGCGAATATTTCTGACCAACAACAAAGCCGGAGTCATATGAACCAATGCGATAATTCGCTTTGAATTTTCTCAATGAATACTCAAAACTATCCTGCAAATATTTAACAAAATACTGATTTTTTAAGCACTCCTTTAGTCTATCTGTTTTCAGGAATCCACCATCTTCTAATACAACTAAATCGCTCGGCATCTTTACAAATTCCAGGTTTAGATTTCCGAGAATCGAACCTATGCTCTCTTCGTTCAGATTGTAATGAATTTGCTCTTTATCTAATTCTTCGCCAAAAAATCCCAAATGCACGCGATCTTCATTCAACAGCAATTTCAATAGGAGGCTCTCTTCCGCTCGTTTTCCATTGTTGATTTCAAGAGCATAGCTCTTCAGCACTCGGTGTGCTTCGCCAGACATAGGTTCAAAGCCCTGACCCTCGACCTTTTGAACAAAATCATAATACGAGCCTGAATATTCCACGAAAGTCCATGGGTCTCTTTGCCCAAACTCCAGGTAATCACACATCAACGGGCTGCGTCCAAGTCGAAACTTCAATAGCTTATAATCGCGCTCTAAATCTCTAAATGTCTTTAAATTGGCTTTGTCGATCGATTTGTAAATTTCTTCTTTCGTCTTGAGATCAAAATTGACCGTAGAGGAACCCGGCAAAAATTGACTGCCTGTAGAAATAAGGCGCCTGAGCGAGTCTTTATTGTACGATCGATCTCCATACAAGGCGATCGGAACCAAATAATTGTTCTTGTAATTTCCGATGAAATCGATTATGGTTAAATACTCTTTGTCCTTTGCCTTTCTCAATCCGCGTCCCATTTGCTGAATGAAGATGATCGCAGACTGAGTTGGTCGAAGCATAATCACTTGATTAATCCGAGGAATATCCACACCCTCGTTGAAGATATCCACGGTAAATATGTACTCCAACGGATCGTGTTCATCATCCGACTCTATTCGTCTGATGGCCTCTTTTCGCTGATCTTCGGTTGAATCGCCCGTGAGGGCAATACTGCGGTAACCCAATTTGTTGAACTCGCTCGCCAAACCTTTGCATTCCTCTTGTCTGCTGCAAAAAATCAAGGACCTGTATACGCCTGAGTCTGTTCCATAAAATCTCGACTTCTCAATGACATTCCGCACTCTTTCACTATGGGTCAACTGATTAAATGCACTCTCATCTGATATCACTAAACCATCAACACTCAGATCTTTTATTCCATAATAGTGAAAAGGGCAAAGCATGTCTTCCTCTAAGGCATCATTTAAACGAATTTCATAGGCTACATTGTTATTAAAGATTTTAAAAATGTCTTTGCCATCTGTTCGCTCGGGTGTTGCGGTCATACCCAGTAAGAACTTCGGACTGAAATAATCAATAATTCTTTGATATGAATCGGCCTCTACCCTATGGGTCTCGTCTACGACGATATAATCAAAATAACCCTTTTCAAACTTTGAATAATTCTCTTCGCGAGTTATCGTCTGAATTGTTGTAAAAATAAAATCGCTTTCTACACTCTTTTCTTCTCCCGATAATAGACCCAGTCTCAGCTTAGAGTCCACAATAGACCTAAAAGAATTCATGGCGGCCTCAGCGATATTCCTTCTGTGAACAACAAAGAGCAATTTCTTTGCGCCAAACTGCTTGGCATCAAAAGCAGACAAATAGGTCTTCCCTGTGCCTGTCGCAGAAATGATCAAGGCCTTGTTCTGCCCGACTTTTCGCAGATTATTTAGGTTTTCCAAGGCCTTCTTCTGCATCGAGTTGGCCTCTATCTGAACTCGGATGGGTGCTGAGTCGATTTCCAAGAGCCGAAATCGCTGTTTACGGCCGTAGATATATTGATAATAGTCCAAATACGCTTCGTCGACTACCGCCGCTCGATGGTGGGCATCCCAAAAGGCTTCGATGGTTTGTTGGACAATCTCACTCTTTTGATCTGCGGTGACCTTGAGATTCCATTCTTTGTTGACAGACAGCGCATTGCCAGTAAGATTGCTGCTGCCTACAATGAAATTGTACGAGTCGCCTCTCCGGAACAAGTAACCCTTGCCGTGAAAACTCTCTTTGGTCGCAATGCGCAGATCGATATTGTCAAAGAGAAGGATCTTTCGCAAGGCTTCTGGCTGCGTAAACTCTAAGTATTGCGAGGTCAGAATCCATCCCTGAACGTTTCTGTCTCTCAACTGTGCCAGTGCGTTTTGAATCGCAGCCAAACCACTCGTGGTCAAGAAGGCCACTGAAAACCAAAACTCCTCGCAGCTCAAAAGCTCGCTCTCCAAGGTCGTGAGTACCTTTTGATGCGTGCGTTTGTCGTTGGTAAGCAACTGCGGTCGCCACTGCTTGTTCGAAGCGTGGTTGCGATCGACAAAGCCAGTGTGGAGGCTCTTTAAGAAGTCCGGGTGATTGTACAGCACTATTCCCGTTGCAGCTTATCCACAATCGGAACATCAGCCGCGGCCCAGTCGAGGGTCGAAATTTCAGACTTTTCGAGCCAGGCGAAGTCGAGGTGTTCCGAGAGCACAAGGCCCTCGGGATTTAGGGCGGTGCAGAGATAAGCGTCCATGCCGATCACAAAATCGGGATATTCGTGCTCGACCCGCAAAAAGAGCGGCCCCACCACAACTTCTAATCGAAGCTCTTCGTGCAGTTCGCGAATCAAGGCCTGTTCCGGGCTTTCGAGCGGTTCCACCTTACCTCCTGGGAACTCCCACTTTTCAGAGATGTACGCATATTTCGAGACTCCTCGCTGCACGCACAAAAACCGGCCGCTGTTCTCGACGATGCCCGCAACCACTTCGATGCGCTTCATTCGGGGAAATTTTCTTCCCGAAAGGTATTGAGTCAGATCGAATATGCGCAACCCCAAGGCGCGCTCACTCCACCGTCACACTCTTCGCTAGGTTCCGGGGCTGGTCGACGTTGCAACCGCGCATCACAGCGATGTGGTAGGCCAAAAGCTGGAGTGGAATGGTCGTTAAAAGAGGGGTAAAGACATCCATGGTGTCCTCGATCTCAATCACATATTCAGCAAGCTTGCGAAGCTCGGTATCGCCCTTGTTCACAATGCAAATCACCCGGCCATTCCGCGCTTTAACCTCTTGGACATTGCTCACAATCTTCTCGTAATGAGCATTGAGCGGCGCCAATACCACCACAGGCATGTTCTCGTCGATCAGCGCAATCGGACCGTGCTTCATCTCAGCAGCGGGATAACCCTCAGCGTGTATATAGCTGATTTCCTTTAGCTTAAGCGCCCCTTCCAAAGCCACGGGGAAATTGTAGCTCCGACCGAGGTACAAAAAGTGTTGAGAATCTTTGAATCGACGTGCAATCTCCAACACCTGCACATCGCTCTCGAGCATCTTTTCAATTTTCGCCGGAATCGAATCGAGCTCCTGCAGCAAACGGTGGTAATCAGACTCGCGAATGGCGCCTCGGTCGTGCGCAATGCGGAGCGCGATCAAGCTCAATACCGCCACCTGGGCCGTAAACGCCTTGGTGCTGGCCACTCCAATTTCAGGGCCGGCGTGGGTGTACGCTCCGGCATGCGTCTCGCGCGCAATCGAAGAGCCCACGACATTGCAAATACCAAAAATCGTGGCACCCTTGCTCTTGGCCAACTTAATAGCCGCCAGGGTATCAGCCGTTTCTCCGGACTGCGAAATCGCAATCACCACATCTTTTTCGCCGATGATCGGGTTTCGATATCGAAATTCTGAAGCATACTCCACCTCCACCGGGATGCGCGCGAGTTCCTCGAAAATGTATTCAGCCACCAAACCCGCGTGCCAGCTCGTGCCACAACCCACGATAAGAATGCGTTCGGCCTTGGTAAATTTCTCAATGTACTCGTTGACCCCACCCATTTTTACCAAGCCCTTGTCGGGCTGCAAACGGCCGCGGAGGGAGTCGCGAATCGAGCGCGGTTGCTCGTAGATCTCCTTGAGCATAAAATGCTCGTATCCCCCTTTTTCAATCGACTCCAAATCCATTTGAAGCTTCTGGATGTAGGGATCGACCATGCGATTCGAACCCACCGAGCGGATTTCTAAACTCTTGCCCGGTTGAACCACCGCCATTTCCTCTTCCTCCAAATAGACTACATTCTTGGTGTATTCCAAGAAGGGTGTCGCGTCTGAAGCAATGAAGTACTCTCCTTCTCCGATGCCGATCACCAAAGGGCTTCCCTTCTTTGCAACCACAATTCGATCGGGCTGTTTTTGATCGATCACACAGATGGCGTAGGCTCCAATCACTTGATTGAGCGCCACACGAACAGCCTGGTCGAGCGGAAGACCCTCTGCATTCATGATGTCCTCAATCAGGTTCACCAAGACCTCGGTATCGGTTTCGCTGCGAAAATCAAATCCGCGGTCGATCAAGGCCTCTTTAAGCGTAGAGAAGTTCTCGATGATTCCATTGTGAATCAACGCCAATCGGCCACTTTTACTCAAATGAGGATGGCTGTTTACGTCGTTGGGAACTCCGTGTGTTGCCCAGCGCGTATGACCGATGCCCAAAGAAGCCTTGATGTCTTTGCCCGAAGCCAGATCTTCGAGCTCCGCCACTTTGCCCTTGCGCTTGTATACTTTGAGTTCGCCCTCTTCGAGCAAAGCGATGCCCGCGCTATCGTAGCCGCGGTATTCGAGCCTTTTAAGGCCGCTAATGACGATCGGATAAGCCTGCTTGGTCCCGATATAGCCTACAATACCGCACATAGGAAAAAGAGATTAAGGCGATTGGCTGACGTACAAATCGAGGGTTAACGGGTTACCTGGATGCGCGTTGCCATTCAACACCACGCGATTCGCTGTAGACGCCCCGCTCGCACTTACGAGGTAAAGCGTGGTCTTTCCGTTTTGCTCGTAAAGCGTCTCAAAAATATGTCGTGTAATGTTAAACGAATATTTCTTCTGACGGTAGTCGTCCTTCTGGACGGCTTCCGCTTGAAGGCCTCCGGTTAGGTAGTCTTTGATCAGCACTTTACCCGAGTCGTTCTGCTGCAAAATCAACATGAATCGCGGAACCTCGAACTGGGCGTCGCTACCGATTTCGACCGTTAGATTTAACTCCGCTTTATTGATCAGGTAATTTGAGTCGATAATATCGGCCAAAGTCGGAAACTCGAGCGCGGCAATACAGCCCCCCATGGCCTGCACATACACGAAGGGAGACCCGTTGACCGTATCGGGATTCGACGGATCGAAAGAAGCCAACGAGTAATCGTGTTCAAAGTGATTGGCTCCTTCTGTACTTTGATCGGTGCGAAGGTCAAAGACCCCCGTGTCGCTGTCGTTGTGATAAAACAGCTGTATTCGACTGATTCCGCTGCTGATGTCAAACTCGAAAATCGAACCGTCCTCTCCCCCCGATTGGACGACGATACCGTTGAAGTACTGAATAAATGCATCGTTGTTTGCAAAATCGGCGGCATTCGAAGCAGATGCGTCTACAATAACCTGCTGGAGGTAATTGGCGTCTAAGGGAACGATCAGCCTCGGGCTCAGCGTGTCTCCATCTTCGATAAAGCTCTTGCGCGGTCGGAATTCCGAGTAGTTTGCCTGACCCATCAAATCGCCGACCGGCCAATCTCTATTCGAATAATAACCCGACTCAAAATCGGGATCCATGTATTCGTCTAATCGAAACACCTTGAAGCTCATAGGGCGATTGGTGTCTCCATGAGCGGCCAAATATCGAAGGATCAACCGAGCGCTGTCCAAAACTGGGTTGTCCCCAAAATCGGGTTGAGCCGCTTGGAGCAGAACTTGGGTAACAAAGTAAGCGCTGTGGAAACCCGTTTCGGGGTCTTGATATGAGCCCGCCAAACCGGCACTCGGGTTCCGGGTTAAAATGCTGTCGTCCTCAACCGTGTAGGCGATCACGGGAAACTTCAACAAGACCCCGACTCCGGCTTTTTCTTCGTCGAGCAAATCGAGGCCGAGATTGCCCCCATCCTTTTCACAAGCCATCAGGAGAGCGAAAGCCGACAGAGCCAACGCGTAAAACCCGCTTTTCACCTTCATTCGGAACAGATTGCGCTTGGCGTTTTGGTGCGTTAAAGGGCCAAGGCGCGCTCGCCCACCGAAGCATAGAGCTCTTCGATGGCGGGCATTTGCTCTTTGAGATCCGTCACCAAGAGGGAATCCGGATGGTTGTCGTCGACCCATTGCTCGAGTTCGACCGGGAGCTTGCCGTGTCTCAAAACAGCATCGCTGTACAACACCCCGAGCCGGTTCATGCAGCCCACATCGCCTTGAGCGAGATGGTCGATGTCCCCTTGTGCAATGCCGTCGAAAGCCAAGCTCTTGAGCAAGTTGTCGCTAAAGCGATCGCAATAATCAAAGTTGTAGAGACTGGTCACCACTTTGGTATCGGTAAAGAGCGGATCGTCTGCATAAAACCGCTTCAAATAGAGCGGCAACAAAGAGGTCATCCAGCCGTGGCAATGGATGATGTCTGGCGCCCATCCCAATTTGCGAACGGTCTCAACCACCCCGCGACAGAAAAACAGAGCGCGCTCGTCGTTGTCGGTGAAGAATTGACCGCGGTCGTCGAAAAAGATAGCCTTGCGCTTGAAATACTCGTCGTTGTCGATAAAATAGACCTGCAACCGCGCCGCCGGGACCGAAGCCACCTTGATGATCAGCGGCTGATCCATATCGTTGATGATGATGTTGATTCCACTCAACCGAATCACCTCGTGCAACTGATGTCTGCGCTCGTTAATCACGCCAAAACGAGGCATGAACACGCGGATTTCGTGACCGCGTTCGTTCATTTTTTTCGGTAAAGCGAGAGAAGCGCGCGCTATATCGGAATCTTCGAGATAAGGGTTGATTTCCTGTGAGACGTAGAGGATACGTTTCTTGGCCATCTGGACTGCGCGTTGGAAGATTGTGAACGACTAACCCCCCCGTTTAGGAGCGGAGATACAAAGGTACGGTTTTTCTGCGAGCCTGAATGCTCTGGCTTAGCTTTGACCCCCCACGAACAGGCCTATGTCAAGCGTTTTTAGAACATGGAAAGAGCTGGAAAACTGGCTTTTGACCCAGAAAAAAGAGGGGCTTTCCATCGGTTTTGTCCCCACCATGGGTGCGCTTCACAAAGGGCATCTCTCTTTAATTGAGCTTGCCCACCGGAACAGCGATCGAGTTTTGACAAGCATTTTCGTGAACCCTGCCCAGTTTAATCGGGCCGAAGACCTCGAGAATTACCCGCGAACCGAAGAAAGCGACTTGCTCTTGCTCGAACAGTCTCCCTGCGATGCCGTCTTCATTCCTTCTGTTGAAGAAGTTTACGGAACGTCCGAAAAGGAGACCCCTTCGAAACACTACGAACTCGGGGAGCTTGAAACCGCTCTTGAAGGCGCACACCGCCCGGGGCATTTTCAGGGAGTTGCTCGAATTCTCGATCTCTTCTTTGCGCGTATTGCGCCCGAATCGGCCTTTTTCGGCGAAAAAGACTTTCAGCAGCTCGCCGTGGTTCGCAGACTTGTCGAAACCGAAGGGCACAAATTGAAGATTGTGGGGGGAGCCACATATCGAGAGCGCGACGGATTGGCGATGAGCTCGAGAAATGCACGACTGAGTGCCGGTGCACGCACTCAAGTGCCTGCAATTTTTAAAACGCTCAGCCAACTCTCCGCTGCGCTGAACGAAACCAATTACCGAGCCGAATTAGAAAAGGCTCGCATGTACATCGATGGTTTTGAAGATCTCGAAACGGAGTATCTCGAAATTGCCGACAGCACCGATTTTTCACTTTACAGTGGAGAGCCCGGGCTTCGATCGGGGCGATGGAGATTGTTCGCGGCGGTATACGCTTCAGGGGTTCGGCTCATCGACAATCTCGAAATCTAAATCGCTCGGGCACAGGAGTGCGTTGCGCGTACAATTGACCGGACGGTTTAAGCGGTCGACCTAATTTGCAGGCATGAAAAATCTCGACAGACCGGCGACGGATGTACTTCTCAAGGCCTATTCGCTCATGTGCACTTCGGCTTCGATGGCGGCACTTTACGAGGCGCAACGCGAAGTGACGTCAAAATATGTCCATGCCAGTTCGCGCGGACACGAGGCCATCCAACTGGCCCTTTCTCTTCAGCTCAAACCACAAGATTGGGTTTCTCCGTACTATCGAGACGACTCGATTTTACTCGGCATCGGACTGCGCCCCTACGAGCTCATGTTGCAACTGTTGGCCAAGCGCGACGATCCCTTTTCGGGCGGGCGAACCTATTATTCTCACCCCAGCCTCAATCGCGATTCGATGCCTCGAATCATTCACCAAAGCTCGGCAACAGGCATGCAAGCCATTCCAACCGCAGGACTGGCCATGGGGATTAAATACCGCATCGACCAAGGGCTCGATCGCTGGGAAGCCGGAGAAGCTCCCGTGGCGGTTTGCTCGATTGGCGACGCCGCCATGACGGAGGGAGAAGTTTCTGAAGCCTTGCAAATGGCCGCGCTTAAAAAATTGCCGCTCCTGTTTGTCGTTCAGGACAACGGTTGGGACATCTCGGCCGATGCTTCTGAAACCCGTGCCCAAAATGCAGCCGAGTTTGCCGTGGGTTTTAAAGGAATGGGGATTAGAGAAGTCGATGGCAGCGATTTTGAACAATGTTGGGCAGTGCTTGAAGAGGTATTGGAAGCCATGCGTCAGGGAGCCGGCCCTTTTTTGATTCGCGCCGACGTTCCCTTGCTCGGGCACCATACTTCAGGGGTGCGCAAGGAGTGGTATCGAGACGATCTCGAAGAGCATTCCAACCGCGACCCCTTGCCAAAACTTCGGATGGCCTTAGAGCAAAGGGGTGTTCCGTCAAATGATCTCGACCGTTTGCGCGATGAAGCCGAAGACTTGGTGCAGTCGGACTACGCTCAGGCCTCAAGCGCTGAAGATCCTCGGCCCGAAGATCTTTACACGCACACACTGGCACCGACCCCAATTTTAGAAGAGAAGGGCGAAAGAGCCCCTGCGGGACGAGAGCGAACGGTGATGGTAGACTCTGCACTGTTCGCCATTCGCGAGCTGCTTGAAGAGCACCCCGAAGCCTTGCTTTATGGCCAAGATGTCGGGCGCAGACTCGGTGGTGTTTTTCGCGAAGCCGCAACCCTGGCCGAGCGGTTTGGCGACAATCGAGTGTTCAACACTCCGATTCAAGAAGCCTTTATTATCGGCAGCACGGTCGGCATGAGTGCCGTCGGGCTGAAACCCATCGTCGAAGTTCAATTCGCCGATTACCTCTGGCCCGGACTCAATCAGCTCTTTACCGAGTTGAGTCGATCGCTTTATCTGAGCAACGGCAAATGGCCGGTTTCGGCGGTGATTCGCGTGCCGATTGGGGCCTATGGTTCTGGAGGGCCTTATCACAGCTCATCGATTGAGACGGTGCTTTGCTCGATTAAGGGAATTAAAGTGGTGTATCCGAGTACCGGTGCTGACTTGAAAGGCTTGCTGAAAGCGGCATTTTACGACCCCAACCCCGTTCTGGTTCTCGAACATAAAGGCCTGTACTGGAGCAAGATAAAAGGCACTGAAGCCGCGCGTACGATTGAACCTTCGAGCGATTACGTGATTCCTATCGGAAAAGCCCGAACCGTGCTCGCAGCCAATGAGGGAAAAGAACAGAGCAGCGCGGGAATCGTCGCATACGGCATGGGCGTATACTGGGCTCTCGAAGCCGCCAAGCAGTTCGAAGGGCGGATCGAAATTCTCGATTTGCGCAGTCTTTCGCCCTTAGACGAAGAAGCGCTGCGCAAACTGACCCACAAGCACCATCGCGTACTTGTGTTGACAGAAGAACCTGCCTTGAACAGTTTTGCGCGCAATGTGGCGGGGTGGATTCAAGAGGAGTGTTTTGAATCTCTTGACGCTCCCGTACGCGTACTCGGGGCAGAAAACGTCCCCGCCGTTCCGCTGAATTCGAGTTTAGAAGCCGAGATGCTGCCCAATGCATTGAAACTCGCCGAAAAGCTCAAGATTTTGCTCGAGTATTGAAGCGCTGCAAGATTTTCCGAAATGCAGGTTAAACCCCAGCTCGGCGAATACGTCAAAAAGGTCTAAATCCAAGACCATGAAAACTCCACTTTTCGCGACCATGATCGCCTTGTCGATGTTCGCTATCTCGAACGTGTCTCAGGCTCAAAACGGGGGCAATCGAGTCAAAAACCCTGAAGAAATGGCGGCGCGTCAAACCGACCATCTGGCCACACAGTTGGGTCTCAGCGAGGAACAAAAAGCGCAAGTGCTCGAAATCAATACGCGTTATGCGAGAGAAGCCGTGGTGATGCGGGAACAAAACCAAGGCAATCGCGAAGCGATGATGGACCTCTTCAAACGACAAGGGGCGGAGATGAAAACCGTCTTGACTGAAGAACAATTTGTTCAATATCAACAGATTCGCAAAGAGAATGCGAAAAAGATGAGCGAACGCCGCAAAGGGGGTCAGTCTTCATATGCGCCCATGGACTGAGCTTTGGCGAAGGCAGCTCGAGTGAATTTGTAATAAATGAGAGCGCGTCCCGAGGAAACAATAGGGACGTGCTCTTTTCTTTTCCGGGATGAGCAGTGGCCTTCGACCGAAGTTTTTGCTCTTCGACAGGCCAATCGAGTCGATTTAATCCCGTTTCTCAGAACTTTCTACAAACTCTTCAAACCGAAGTTCGATAGAATCTGAGCGCAGGATGAGTTCCTTGTCGCGAAATCCGATCTCCAGCCCCTTTTCAAAACCGATGGCCTTTTTGAATCGGTCGCCCAAGTGCATTTCGGGGCAAGCCATGAGCGTTCCCGCCAAATTCGGGCCCATAAATGCCCGATGGCCGCGCACTTCGCCCGGTCCAAAAAAGCCATTGCAGCCGTCTTGACCGTAGACCATGGCCTTTTCTCGATCGAACTGAATGCTTACGGGCCGCATCGTTTGCTCGTCTTTGACTTCATCTCCGTTGATGGCGCGCAATTTCCATGCACGGCCATGAATGCGCTCGTCTGCTGTAAATCGACCACAACCCGAATAGGTTTTGCCATTGGTAGTTACCTTGACGACATACGGAAACGCCTCTCCCGACATATTGTTTTCGCATTTCTGCAAAGTGATCTCCACCTCAAGATTTCCCGACTCGACTTCGGCTTTGTAGCGCAGAACTTTCGGGTTGAGGGTGATTTCGGGTTCGACGTAGGGGGTGTTGATGCCCGTGCCGTCGATCATCTTAAATCGCAACATTTTGTCGGTTAAGACTTCGAAAGACCAAAAGGGCTCATTTCCCGTGGCGAAGAACTGAATACCTTCACTTAATCGCGTGGCATCAGGGCCTTGATAACTATTCTTCAACGCAGATTCGCTTTGTTGGGCCGCTTCGGCATTCGTGTCCGGCGCCGGGCTCGTCTCTTGGCTTTGGCATGAAACCAAAAGAATGGGCAAGGCAAAGAAGGCCAAGTATGCTTTCATGACTCTATTTTTTAGATAACCAAGGGAGTGGATTCTGTACTTTGTCGTTTTCCCAAACCTCGAAATGCAGTCTGGTGCTGCCATCGGCCGGGTCTGTATGCACCTTTCCGATCGACTGACGCGCTTTGACTTTGTCGCCATTCTTCACATAGACCTCGATGAGGTTGTCGTACACGGTAAAAAAGTTGCCGTGCTTTAACAACACCGCCTTGTTGCCATAGGGAACTTGAATGACAATGGCTTCGCCTTCGTAGACCGCTTTGGCGTCGCTGCCCGATTCTGTGGCCAGATCGATTCCGTTGTTGTTGACCACCACATTTTTGGCAATTGGGTGCGGATGACTGCCAAAATTTGAGACAATCAAGCCCTTTTCGACTGGCCAGGGCAAGCTTCCTCGGTTTTTTGAAAACCCGCTCGCAATGATCTTACCCTCAGGGGTCAAGGCCATGGTGGAGCTCTCGGTTTTTTTCTCTGCGGGCTTGGCGGGCGCTGCAGCTACTGTGCCTTCGCTTGCTTTTATTTTTGCTGCGATGAGCTTTTCCAGCTGCGCATTTGTGGTCTTGGCCGAAAAGTCTTTTCCTTTTTTGAGCCCAGCTTGGGTGGCGCGTTCTTCAATCGACTGGCGCTCCGCGGCAGCTTTAGCCTTTCTGATTTCGTTCGCAATGGCTTTTTGAATCTCTTTCTCGAGCTTTTGCTGCTGCGCCTTCTTTTCCGAAATCTGCCGTTGGAGATCCTTCTCTTTTTGGGTTAATACTTTGAGCGTGGTTTCTGTGCTTTTGCGATCGCGCTCGAGCAGGGCGAGTTCGCTTCCGCGTTGGGTTCTCAAGCCTTGTTTTTCGAGCATTTGTTTTTCGAGCAAGGCGCGATGCGCTTCGAGAGCTTTTCGCTCGTTTTCGATGGTTTCAATTTGTCTTTTTCGGGCTCGCGCAAGCTCTTTCATATACTCCATTCGGCGGTAGGCCTGAGCAAAGCTCTCTGACGACAACAAAAACAAGAGCCGAGTATCTGAAGATCGGCTGCTTTCGGCACGGCGAATCATTTCGGCATATTCGGCCTTGAGTTTTTCTATTTTGAGTTCTCGCTCCCGAATAGCCGATCGACTGCTCTCTATTTCGCCTTCGAGCAGATCGATTTCGCGATCGATCGTTGCCACCAAGCGTTCTCTCAAATCAATTTTTTGCACCAAAGCCTCGACTTGCACCGAATTGGCTTGAGCGTTGGCGCGTGTTTCTTTGAGAATTCGATTGGCCAGCTCAATTTCGCTTTGAAGCTTGCCTTTTTGTTCGAGGAGCTTTTTCTTATTTTGAGCATGGAGCTCTCCAACGCCCGTCAAAAGAGCGAAAAACACAAGGACGAAAATTTGAATTCGCCCGTTCATTGACCCTTTCGATAACCTTCGGGCACAGCAAAGGGAAAGCCTGCAACCCGGGTTTGGACTTCCTCGATTTCTAAGCGCAAAGCGGTTCGATACGGAAGGCCAATGGCATATGCGATGTCGAGTGGAAAACGGGCGTCGGATGGGGCCGTCTCTTTTGAAAAAGAGCAATGTAAAGTGGTTCGGGGCTCTTTGAGAACAAAGGCCAACTTTACGGGTCTGAGGAGCCGATCGTCGACTTCGGCCGAGCGCAGAAGCAGTCCCGATTCGAGGGCAATCGCGCCTTGGCGAGTCGAATCGAGCATCCAATGGCCCTCCTCGCCCTGGAGCCAACCGGCTTCTTTTTCGAAGGTCGGGACATTGACCAACAGTAAATCCTCGATTTCCCCATACGAAAAATGCAAGCCCAAAGAGCGACTCAATTCCTCGGGAGACCCGGCCAAATAACTCCTTTCGAGTTTGTTATACATTACCGCGCTATCAGGGCTCAAGAGCAACCTCGCCACCGAAATTCCGAGAACAGGGTCGGAGACATTCACCCAAATTCTCTTTCCGCGCTCAATTCGAACTTCGATCCGAAATCGCGTTTCGCGTTCTCCCTGAACCAAGACGGCCTTGGCCTTGAACCCGTATTGCTCGGGCCGAAATCGAGCGGAATCGAGCTTCGCCCGAAACACCTCAGAAGCCACTTCATATCGCTTGGAAACTCGTTCAGGGGAGCCGGACTTTCGCAATGAGCCGCACGATGAGAGTGCCCAAACTGCGAGAACGACAAGGGCAGCTCGATAGACAAAACGCGACATAAGCTTCACGGCGTAAGTGCTTTAGCCCGGTTTAGCAATTCGTGATCGGGCTCTCGGCCTTGAGATCTGATGAGTTGAATGGCTTGCTCGTATGTCTGCTTGGCCTCTGGAGTTCGACCGAGCTTTTCAAGGATGGCGGCTCGATGTTCCAAGAAAACGGCATCGCTCGAAAGAGCCAAAGCTTCGTCGATCTTATTGAGGGCCTTTTCGTACTCGCCGAGTTTGAAAAGAACCCATGCCCAGGTATCCATGGAGTTGGCATTTCGAGGCTCGAGTTGATTTGCTCGGATCGAGAGTTTCAAAGCCTCTTGTAAATTCTCGGAACGCTCGGAAAGCACCCAAGCATAATTGTTGAGGTACAGAGGATTGTCGGGTTCGAGCTGCAAGGCGCGTTTGAAGTGCTTGTCGGAGCTCGGATAGTCTTTCAAGGCGTCGCAGCTCATGCCCAAACCCATTTCAAAACGAGAGAGCAACTCGGGCTGCCCAAAGGCGAGATCGCTTCCTGTTTCGTAGGCTGTGCGCGCTTCGGCATAGAGTGTTTTCTGTTCAGCGGCCGTCCCCAAAAACAACCATGCCCAAGCTTGATTGGGGTGTTCTGCGATCGCCGTCTGAGACTCATTGTAAAGGGCCTCCCAATCGCGCAGTTCCGCTTCGATGCTCAGCAACTGCATCCAAATGGGCCATAGAGAACCTTGGGGCAATTGAACCGCTTTGCGATAGGCATCGCGCGCCTCGGGCCAACGGCGGTCTCTCACCATGAAGTCGCCCTTCATCGCAAAGACCTTGGCCTCTCTCGGGTGAACTTCTTCGGCAATGGCGAGGAGTTCGAGTGCCCTGTCGCGCAACTCGGGGCTTTGTTCAGACGCTTGATAAAAACTCAAGAGCACGGAAATTTTGGCGTCGATGTTCAGTTCGGGGCTCTTCATGGCGCGCTTGAGCGACAAATACGAGGCTTCGTATTGCCCTTCCTCTTGTTGGACCGCCGCAAGACCGAGGAGTGCGAAGGCATTTTCAGGCTCCCGGTTCAAGATGTCTTTCCAAATTTTGACGGCTTTGTCGGTTTGTCCGTTGGCGCGGTACAAATCGGCTTTTTCGAGCGAATAAACCCGGCCGGCCGGAAAGGCTTTATCGAGTGCGTCGAGCTGCTTGGCTGCGGCTTCAAGATCTCCCGAGAGCAAAAAGAGCCTCTTTTTCTCTTGACCTACTTCAGGTGTGAGGCCCTCGCGCGCCTCAATTCGATCGAGCGTGATCAATGCTTCAGGGTGCATTCGCGCATCGATTTGAACGCTGGCCAGTTCGTAGAGCAGAGCCAAATCGTTTGGATTTAGGTCGACTGCCCTTTGTAGCAAACCTGCAGCAGAGCGGGTCAAACCCAGAGAACTGTGGATTTCGGCGAGCTCCGCGAGCTGCCTCGGATCGATATCGGCGGTGGCTTCGGCCTTTGCGCTGTAATCGAGGGCTAGGTCGGCGCGTTTCTGCCGGTGGTGCAGTTTGGCGAGCTCGACCTTGGGCAGAGCCAAACGGGGCTGCAACTGTTCGCACTCTTCGAATGCGCGAATGGCCTCGTCGAAGCGCTCGGTGATCTTGAATTTTTGAGCATTCCAAAAGCCCGCCTCATAGGCTTGCTCTCCGGCCGTAGGTGCCTGAGCCGACGCCCTATTCGAGCCGACCGCGACCCAAGCCGCGAGAAACGCGACGCAGAACTTCGGCGCGAAGGATCTCTTAAACCTCCAAGGTGCTGTAATCTCCAATGCTGACTTGTGTAAACGCCCCGTCGAAACGCACGTGGCTACCGATCATCGAATTCTTCAACCGAAGACCCACCAAGTGTGCATCGTCGCGTATCAAAGCGCGTTCCAAAGTGCAGTTTTCGACAGTGCTGCGGTTCCCGATAGAAACGCCCGGACCGATCTTTGAATTGCGCACCACCGCACCCGCACCGAGATAGCAGGGTTCGACGATCTCAGAATTCTCTACAACCGCATCGAGGGCGCGTAGCGGTGATCCTTTGGCGTGCAGGTAGCCCAGCATTCGCGCATTGGTATCGACGGTGATGTCTTTGTTTCCGCAGTCCATCCAGTCGTCCACCTTGCCCGAGGTAAAGCGCATCCCTTGCACCTTCATGTTTTCGAGGGCGTTGGTGAGCTGGTATTCGCCTTTGTCTTTGATGTCGTGGTCGAGCAGGTACTGGAGTTCTGACCTCAGCTTGTCTCCATCTCGGAAATAGTAAATGCCGATAATCGCTTCGTCTGAAACAAATTCTTTGGGCTTCTCGACGAAATCGGTAATCACCCCTTCGCTGTCTTTTTTAACGACGCCGAAAGCACTCGGATCGTCGACCACTTTGGTCCAAATCACCCCGTCGCTGACGGGATCAAGGACAAAGTCTGCGACAAAAAGGGTGTCCGCAAAAGCCACGACCAAGGGGCCTTCGAGACTTGGGCCGGCGCACAAAATGGCATGTGCCGTGCCGAGGGGCTCGTGTTGATAGTAAATGCTGGCTTTAGCTCCTTGTGACTCTGCGATGGCGATAAGGTCTTTTTCTACATCAGCCCCAAAATCGCCAATGATAAAGGCCACTTCTTCTACTTTTTGATGGCAAATCGAGACGATGTCCTCGACCAGCCGCTGAACGATGGGCTTGCCCGCGATGGGGATTAGAGGCTTCGGGGTGCTCAGCGTGTGCGGACGCATCCGCTTGCCTTTGCCCGCCATGGGCACAATGATCTTCATGATATAGATGGATTGTCAGATTCTTTGAGCAGAGTTCCCACACCCGTGCTTCCAAAACCACCGCTTCCGCGAAGGCTGGAGTCGAGTTCGTTTGAAGGAATCCAAAGCACAGATGCGTAGCGCGCAACCACCATTTGAGCGATGCGCTCTCCGGGGGCTATTTCGATGGGTTGATCGGAGAGGTTGATCAACAAAACCCCGATTTCTCCGCGATAATCGGCGTCGATGGTCCCGGGGCTGTTGACGAGTCCAAGGCCTTTTTTGAGGGCCAAGCCACTTCTGGGTCGAATCTGAGCTTCAAAACCCGCGGGCAATTCGATGCTCAAACCGGTCGGAACCAGTTTGCGTTCGAGAGGGCTCAGTCGAATGGTCTCGGGCAAATCGGCGTGCAAGTCCATGCCCGCACTCAATGCGGTGGCATAGGCAGGTAGAGGCTGAGCTCCTTTGTTTAGGATGCGAATGTTTACGGTTTCCATCGGCTGAGACTCGAAAAAAACGCCTTGCCCTCGAGCCGGAATACCAAGAATCCATACGGGATCAAAACCCCGATTGCCACGAGACCAAAACGCTCTTGAACGACCCAGCCAAGGTAGCCCAAAACCAAACTGAGCCCAAGAATAAGACCGAGTTTAGACCAGTCGTACGGGATCGGATAGTGCTTTTGCCCGAGTGCCAGATTTACAGCCAACATCGTGGCGTACGACAACAAAGTGGCCCAGGCCGAGCCCGCGATTCCATATCGAGGAATTGCATACAAATTCACACCAATCGTAACAACCAAACCGGCCAGGGTGATGAAAAGGCTGAATCGCGTTTGGCCCGAAAGCTTAAACCACATGGAAGCCACGGAATGGACTCCAAGCAAAAGATTGGCTGTTAGCAGGATGAATACAAGATCGAGACCTTCCCAAAACTTAGCGTCGATGAAATTGCGCAATACGGGCATCAGTGCATTGAGCGCGACAAAGACCCCTCCCAGAAGGAGTGTAAAGAGCAACAAACTCCTCGCCAGCATGCTGCGATCGCCTGTTTGCTTTGCGTGTTTGAAAAACAAGGGCTCGGCAGCATATCGAAAAGCTTGAATAAACAAAACCAAGAAAATGGAAATCTTGTAGACTGCCCCGTATACTCCGAGTTGCTCCATGGCTTCGTCGCGAGGAAGTAGGAACTTCAAGAATTGTCGGTCGGCCAACTCGTTGGCAATTCCCGCCAAACCTGCCAGCATCAGCGGAAAACCATAGGCGGCCATGCGGAGCCACAAATTCCGGTCGAAGGAGGATCGCCCCAAGGCCCTGTATTCGGGCAGGAGCAAAAGGAGCATAACCCCGGATGCAATCAAGTTTGCGATCAAGATTTTGGACGGCCCGTCCATTTCGATCAGCAATGGGAAGAGTCGGGCTATAGTTCCCCACAAAAAGAAATCGAGATTCAGGAGCACATTCACCCCGATCAAGACCATTTTAACAGAGACAAATCGAAGAGCGCGTTCCTCTCTTCTCAACTTGGCGAAGGGAATGGCGGAGGCTACGTCCAAGATTAAGATCCAAGCCGTTGCGCGCAGGTAAAAGGGCGAATCCGAATAGCGCAAAACCCGGGAAAGCGGCTCAAAACCCAGCTCGAAGCAGAGCACAAAAACTCCGATGGCCCCGAGAAGCCCCCACAAAGCAGTGGACAACACCGCAGCGGAGCGCTCTTTGTTTTGCTCGGAAAAATGAAAAAACGCCGTTTCCATGCCGTAGGTCAAAACCACTATGGCAAAGGCAATCAGCGTGTACAGATCGGTATTTACCCCGTATTCGGACTTGGCTAGAGCCCCTGTGTGAAGGGGCACCAACAAAAAGTTGAGCACCCGCCCGAGGATGCTGCTCAGTCCGTACAACGCGGTTTGTTTGGCGAGCTGG
Source organism: Schleiferiaceae bacterium (assembly GCA_041739275.1). Classification (GTDB taxonomy): domain Bacteria; phylum Bacteroidota; class Bacteroidia; order Flavobacteriales; family Schleiferiaceae; genus WGMI01. Next base: position 82,249 of record JBGSOF010000052.1, read on the forward strand.
CCGATGAAGGACATCCGACAAAGGTAGTTTTGCACCGAGCCGCGGAGGTGCCGTCGTATTTTTGAGGTTCCTATTTTCCAAAGACGCATGAATATTTCACGGCCTGCATTTCTTTTTCTCCTCCTCGCATCGAGCGTTTCGAGCTATGGACTCGTGGCTCAAAATTGCCCGCGATTGGCGCCGGGCGCGGTCGACGCCTTGGCGAGGCACATCCGCTATTTGTCGTCTGATGATCTCGGCGGACGCTCTCCGGGCACCAAAGGCGAAAAACTCGCGGCGGAATACATCAGCCAGCAGTTCGGGCAAATCGGATTGCAGCCCATGGGTTCAGACAATTGGTTCGAACCCTTTCAAGTTGCTGATTGGGCCGTTGCCGGACAGGGCAATAAACTCGAGATCGATGGAATTGCCTTGGTTCGCGGGGAGCAATTCTACCCAACGGCTTACACAAAAAATGGCCATCTCGAGGCACAAACCGTTTACGTAAAATACGGGATTGTGCTCGAGGCCAAGAAGCGAGACGACCTCAAAAGAAAGGACTTGAACGGCAAAATAGCGGTAATGGACGCGGGCTCTCCCGATGGAATTCACCCCCATTCCGAGTATGCCTCAGAACACGACCTGCTCGGTCGAATCGAACGCTTGGCCGGCCGTGGAGCCGCTGCGGTCATCATCATCAACAAAAAAGGAGATCAAGTTCCCGCCAAACGCTTCAAAAAGTTGATGCGCAGCCCTGTGCCTGTGGTTTATGTCTCCGATGCCAAGGCGGCCAAAAAACTCCAAAAAAAACACACGGTAAAGCTCTCGGCCAAGGTCGACGAGCGCTTTTTAGATGCGGTAAACATTGTTGGAGGCATCGATAACGGGGCGGAAAGTACCATCGTGATCGGGGCGCATTTTGACCACCTCGGCATGGGAGACGAGGGCTCCTTGCACAAGGGAGAACCCGCCGTCCACAACGGGGCCGACGACAACGCCAGCGGCACGGCAGGGGTGATTGAATTGGCGCGATGGATCGCGAGTCGACCCGATAAAACGCACAATTATTTGTTCGTGTGCTTCTCGGCCGAAGAAATGGGGCTTTTGGGTTCCAATTATTTCGTCAAAAACATGAAGCTGCCTGCGGAACAAATCAACTATATGATCAATATGGATATGATCGGCCGTTTGACCGAAGAAAAAGGATTGGCGGTGAGCGGGGTGGGCACCAGTCCCGTCTTTGCGGAATTTGCCGAGAAAAAAGGCTGCTTCGACTATCCCATCAAGACATCTCCGGGCGGAAGAGGACCTTCAGATCACACCAGTTTTTACAACAAAGACATTCCGGTTCTTCACTTTTTTACGGGAACCCATGCCGACTATCACAAGCCCAGCGACGATTTTGACCACATCAATGTCGAAGGAACAGTGCGCGTTCTCGAATACATCGCGTTCTGGATAGACGCTTTGAAAGAGTATCCGAAAATCGATTTTACTGCGACCAAAGACGACTCTTCCGACAAAGCGCCCAAGTTTAGCGTTACGCTGGGGGTGGTTCCCGACTACTTGTATTCGGGCGAAGGCATGAGAATTGACGGAGTAACCGATGGAAAACCGGCCGCAAAAGCGGGTTTGAAAACTGGAGATGTCGTGCTTCAACTCGGCGAAATTCGAGTGCGCGACATGATGAGCTACATGAAGGCTCTTTCTGCCTTCAAGAGTGGCGATCGCGCAGAATTGATTTACGAACGCGAGGGCAAAGAGCAGAAAACCGAAGTGGAATTTTGAGCGGCTCTATGCCGAAAGTGGCGGTGATTGGAGGGGGCAGCTGGGCTACAGCGCTCGTGAAGATTTTGTCTGAGAACCTCGACTACGTGGGATGGTGGATGCGCTCAGAAGAAAGTGTGATGCACATCAAGCGCTTTCACAACAATCCTCGCTACCTCCCCGGCTTGGAATTGGCCACTGAAAACATCGACCTCTCGACCGATCTCAACCACTTGGTATCTGAGGCCGATTTGCTGTTGTTTGCCATTCCTTCGGCCTATCTCAAGCCAGTTCTGTCGAACCTCACCGTCTCTTTGGAGGGAAAGTTCATCGCCAGCGCCATTAAGGGGATTGTACCCGACGAGCGCTTGATTGTCGGAGAGTTTTTTCAGCAGCAATATGCCATACCCGAAGATTTCATTGCTGTGATTACCGGGCCATGCCATGCAGAAGAAGTGGCGCTCGAAAAGCTGAGCTATCTAACGATTGCTTCTGTCAATCCGATGCTGGCTCGAAACTTGGCCGAAATGTTAAAGCGACCGTATATCCGGACTTTGGTGAGCGACGACATTTATGGCACCGAATATTCGGCCGTGCTCAAGAATATTTATGCCGTAGCCGTGGGCATTTGCCATGCGCTGGGCTACGGAGATAATTTTCAGGCGGTTTTGGTGAGCAGTTCCATCCGAGAAATCAAGCGATTTATGCGCTCGGTGCATCCCATCAAACGCAATATTCTCGGCTCGGCCTACCTCGGAGATTTGCTCGTGACGGCCTATTCGCAATTCAGCAGAAATAGACTATTCGGAACCATGATCGGCAAAGGGTATTCGGTGCGGTCTGCACAGCTCGAAATGAACATGGTGGCCGAAGGATATTTCGCCACCCGACTGATCGAAGAAATCCGCGCTGAGCACGAAATTAAAATGCCCGTGGCTCAAGCCGTGTACCGAATCTTGTTCGAGGGAAAGAGCCCTCAAAAAGTGATGGAAAAACTCACGGCAAAACTGCGCTAATGCCCGAGTCGATCTACAAACCCATTGAATTTATCGGCTTGCCCGAGCCTGCTCATGGTGCACTTGCAGCGGCAAAAACGCACCGAAAAGTGATGGAGGCCCGCAGAAGTTTGCGCTTTTTTTCGACTCGCAAGGTCGAGCGCGAACTCATCGAAGAGCTGATTTTAATCGCGGGCACGGCGCCTTCGGGAGCCCACAAGCAGCCTTGGACTTTTGTGGCCATTTCGGATTCAGAAAAGAAGAGGGAAATCAGAATAGCCGCCGAAGCAGAAGAACGGCACTTTTATGATTCGGCAGCGGGCGAAGAATGGCTGCGCGACCTTCGTCCCTTGGGAACCGACTGGGAAAAACCTTTTTTGGAAGACGCTCCCTGGCTCGTGGCTGTGTTCCGACAAAGCACGGCTCCCGATGGCTCCAAGCATTATTACACCCAAGAATCGCTCGGAATTTCCTGCGGTTTTCTCATCGCAGCCATCCATCAAATCGGCTTGGTCACCTTGACCCATACGCCCAGCCCGATGAACTTTTTGAGCGGAATACTCGAACGCCCGACGAACGAAAAACCCTTTTTGCTCTTGCCGATCGGATATCCCGCAGATGGCGCCACCGTGCCGGATCTGAAGCGGAAAAATCTGGAGCAAATCGCCGTCTTTTTCTGAGTAGACCTCAGTGTACCCCTTGTGCGTTTGAGAGCGCTTTAACATCGCCGATGACAAAGCTCTTTCGATCAAAATCAATCAAACCTTCTTCGCGCAATTCGTTCAACAAGCTGGTCACGGTTTGTCGGCTTGTTCCGATGAGGCTCGCAATATCTTTGTGTGTCAATTTTAGCTCGAGTTGAGTGCGACCCTGCACAGACTGTCCGCGCTCTTGAGCGATTTCGACCAAAAACTCGATCAAACGTTGCCGGACATCCTTAAACACCAAAGACTCTACGCGCCTTTCTAACTTACTCAACTTGAGTCCGATAAACTTAAACACCTTAAAGGAAAACTCCGAGTTGTCCTTCATCAGCTCGTGCACTTCCTCGACCTTGACCGGACAGAGCACTGTTTTCTCGACCATGGCCTCGGCAATCTCATTGCGCATGGTCTCGCCTAGCAAGGATCTTTCTCCGAATAGTTCCCCTCGCCCGAGGATATGGCGCACCGATTCTTCGCCCGAATCGGTGTAAGACAGCAGTTTTACCTTGCCATCGGCAATCAAATAAAGGGTATTTGCGGGGTCCTCGCTGAAGTAGATCACCTCGCCTTTTCCGTATTCTTTATAGTGCCCTTCTGCCCGATAGTCCTTCAGCTTGTGCGGACACATGACGTCGAAGAGGTTGACGTCGTCGAAATACCAGAACGAGTGACCCATATGTCCAAGGTACGATTCAAAACCAAAACCCGAGGTTGACGTAGGTGTACACCCAAGGGTGATTCGTCGAACCGTGAACACTCAGTTGAAGGGGCCCAACAGGGCTCAAATAAGCGTACGAAAGCGCATATCCGTCGAGTAAAACATCAGAACTTTCCAAGCTCTGAAGGCTGTTTTCGAGCTTGCCGACATTCGCTTTGCCAATGAGCAAATGGTCTGCCGCAAACTCCCAGTGCAGATCGATGGCCACGGTGGCGCTGTTTCGCCCAAAGAGCTCCATGAATTGGTAGCCTGCAAAAGGCCGTACATATTGAATATAATTCTGCCCTAAACCCCCGAGGAAAAGATTGTATGGGTAGTCGAGATCGGGGCCAATGGTGGTCGCCAATTCGGCGTTTAAGTGCGCAAACCAACGAGAGCCAAATCGAAGGGCTTGAAAAAATCGGATGTCCATAATCGAGCCCGGCTCAAACATTTCGGTGTAGTCGTTGGTCTGGGTGAACATCCTAAAATCTGCCTTAAACTGAAATCCACGCCTCGGAAAAGTCACTCGGTCGAGGTAGTCGATTTTGATTTCACCATAATAATTGATATACGATTTTTCGTAACCCGCCTCGAGAAACGCATCCAAAGGGTCGTCGATCCAGATGTTTTCGTACTGAGCCCCGCCTTCAAAAGACAAGCGATTGGCCACAAGGGTTTGGAAGAAAACACTGGCCGAAAAATCCCAGTAATCGAGTTGTAAAAACGACTTGCCTCCCGCGTAAAGGCTCGGAGCCATTCGGTGCGAACGAATTTTAAAGCCTACGCTCGGAATGTACTGTCGGTCGAGGCGGTAATCGATCCACATTCGGGGCAGGGTTCCTACAGCGACATCGAATTTGAGACGGTCGCTGTCGAACAGCCATTCGCGATGGGTGTAATTGACTAAAAGAGCTGTTTGGAAATCGAGGTCGTAGTGAAGGCCAAAGCGCAGCAGCGAGCGGGGATTGCGTTCGCCCGGACGCACAAAAAGCCGATATCCCGAAGAATCGGTGGGCGCAATTCGATAATCCACGGTTCGATACAAACCTCTGGCGTAGAGTCGGTCAATCGAATGTTCTATGTCGCGGATGTTCAGCGAATCGGGAACTTGAAGCCCCAGTTTTTGTCTTCCGTAGATCTCGGGCAAAGGCTTTCCGGTTTCTAGTTCAACAGAAGCGATGGGCCACTTTCGGTTTGGCGGAGGAATGGGTAAGGTGGTCCAGAGTTTCGGTTTCTTGCGCCTCGCGAGTTCGCGGATTTCGAGCCTATGTCGATCGGCAGCGTGATAGCCTGCGCTAACGATTGAATCGAAGAGGTCGAAGGTGGTGATCCCCACACCCGGAACCATCGGCCGAACCAAAATCGCCGCGCGTGCCGTGTCTCGTCTGTAGTTCTCTGCGTTCACAAAACTGCTGATCTGTTCGAGAACCCGAATCATGGAATGGAGCGCCTCGCCGGTGTACGCCTCGTCCTGAACATCGCTGCCGATAATGATGTCCACGGAGTCTGCGAGCAAACCACTCGGAAAATTGCTGACCAATCCGCCGTCGATTAAGAGCCGATTGCCGAGTCGATAGGGGCTGTAAAGAGTTGGAAAAGAGGTGCTGGCGCGCAAGGCATCCGATAGCCGACCGGTGTCGAGCACCACGCCCTCGCCTGTTTCGAGGTCGGTGGCCAAGCAACTGAAGGGGATCGGAAATTTTGAAAAGTCCGAAATACCGTGGGTGGGAATGCAGAGCCTCGAAAGATGCACGAGGATGTTTTGACCGTAGTTGATTCCATCGGGCAGCTGCAGTCTGCCTTTGACTATGGGGAAACTCAACAAATAGCGTTCTTCGGCACCTTTGTCGATCAAAGGCAGGTATTCTGAAGTTTGATCGTTGGTCAAAACCCGCACCCAGTCGATCGAGCGAAGCTCTTCTTCGATTTGGGACGCGGAATAGCCGATGGCAAAAAGTGCACCGATCACCGAACCCATGCTCGTCCCCGCAATTCGGTCGGGCCTGAGGCCTTCTTCTTCCATCACCTTTAACAAGCCAATATGCGCTAAGGCTTTGGCTCCACCTCCACTCAAAACAAGCCCGAGTCTTGGATCGTCAACTACAGCCGATTCGGGCCAAAGGCTGTCGCTTTGCGCACAGACGCGCAGACCCGCAATAAACGAGATTGCAATTGCCCAAACGAAGTGTCTATGAACCTTCATCGCTCGGGTGAAAATACGCGTGAACTATGGCCGCTTTTGATTTTCCAATCACCAAAATCAAGTCTTCCATCTGCGCTTCGCCCGCCATGCGCGCACTTTTGAAGTGAGCGAGCAGTTTGTCGACCGTCTTGGAACCCACCCCGTCGATGCCTTCAAGCGTAGAACCCAAACTGGTCTTGCTGAGGCGCTTGCGGTGGTGAGTCAACCCAAAACGGTGTGCTTCGTCGCGCATTTGCTGAATAATGCGCAGGGTTTCAGAGCGTTTGTCGAGATAGAGCGGAACGGGGTCGTTGGGATAATAGAGTTCTTCGAGGCGTTTGGCAATGCCCAAAATGGCCACTTTTCCGCGAATGCCGAGGGCGTCAAAGCTTCGCAGCGCGGCCGACAACTGCCCTTTGCCCCCATCGACCACCACGAGTTGCGGCAGTTCAGACCCTTCTCGAATCAAGCGGTCGTAGCGCCGAAAAACAGCTTGTTCCATGGTGGCGAAATCATCGGGACCTTCGATGTCGCGCACATTGAAATGGCGGTATTCAGACTTGCTGGGCTTTCCATCTCTAAAAACAACACAGGCCGACACGGGGTCGCTGCCTTGGGTGTTGGAATTGTCAAAACACTCGATGTGACGAGGTTCGACCGAGAGGCGCAAATCGAGCTTCATTTGATCCATGATTCGACGGGTATGTCGTTCAGGATCTGTAATTTGTATGCTCTTAAGCTTTTCGAGTCTAAACGAGCGGGCATTTTTGAGGCTGAGCTCGATCAAAGCTTTTTTCTCTCCTCGCACGGGCTGCGAAATGCGAACGCCTTCGAGCGGGAGTTCGACCATGTGATTGACCAAAATCTCTTTGGCCTGGCTTCGAACCAGTGAGCGAACTTCGGCAATGGCGAGGCTCAAGAGTTCCTCGGGGCTTTCTTCGAGCTTTCGCCTGAACTCCAGGGTATGGCTGTGGACTACGGCTCCGTCGATGACTTTCAAGTAATTGACATAGCCAAATTGAGCATCGATGGCCGCGGTAAATACATCGAGATCGTCGTGTGTGTTGCTCACCACCGTGCTCTTGGCCTGATAGCGATCGAGTAAATCGATCCTTTGTTTGAGCTTGTGCGCCTCTTCAAACCTCAATGCGTCGGCCTCGACCTGCATTTTGTCGAGCAGCCGCTTTTTGACTTGTCCGAGCCGACCGCCGATCAGCGCACGGGCAAGGGCGATTTCGTGCTCGTACTCCGCACGGCTCTGGAGGCCTTCGCAGGGCGCAAGGCAATTGCCCAAATGGTATTCGAGACACTTCTGAAACTTGCGCGCGGCTATGGCTTCCTCGCGCAGACTCAAGCTGCAGGTGCGCAGCGGATGCACTTGTTTGATGAGTTCCAAAACAGCCTTCATCGAGCGCACCGAGGCATAGGGGCCAAAGTATTCTGAACCGTCGTCGATTTTCTTTCGGGTGTAGAAAATCCTCGGAAAAGGCTCTTTTTTGATGACGATCCAAGGATAGGTCTTGTCGTCTTTCAGGCTTACGTTATAGCGCGGCTGATGCTGTTTAATGAGGGTATTCTCGAGCAAAAGCGCTTCGTATTCGGTCTCAGTTACAATTGTCTTGATGTTGACGATCTTCTTGACCATCACGGCAATGCGCCCGTTGTCGTGCTGTTTGTTGAAATAAGACGACACCCTCTTCTTGAGGTTCTTGGCCTTGCCGATATACAGAATCTTGCCGTCTTTGTCGAGGTGGTGATACACCCCGGGCTTTTCGGGCAAAGTGCGCAAGAGTTGACTGATGTGTTCGTCGAGATTCATCGGGGGAGTGCAAGACTTGCCGGCCTTGCTTTGGATGATCAAAATTCGACCATCGAGGGGAATATGAGCACACGGATTTGCCCGGGTCGAGGATCAACGCAACATACGATCTACGCCTTTTTGAGGACAGCGGAAATTTCTGGGGACAATAGAGACCTTACATCGACTTGAGATCTTTTAACCGATTTGTCCGACAGAAATCGAGAGGATGTTACCCCCCACTTTTGAAAATTTGATTTAAGTGGTTCAATATTAATTTATTGTATCAATATTTACCAACGAGGTGCCCGAATATCCAGGTGCCTAAAGCCTCTCGACTCCGGGACCCGCAAGCGACGCCGAGTCGCACAACAGCCGCAACTTCCTATTTAATATTCTGCGGCGGCGACCTCGGCCAAAGCGTACGCGGGTAGGACAAGAGAGCGC
>JBGSOF010000038.1:0-44504 GCA_041739275.1 Schleiferiaceae bacterium
ATCCAGAATCCAGAATCCAGAATCCAGAATCCAGAATCCAGAATCCAGAATCCAGAATCCAGAATCCAGAATCCAGAATCCAGAATCCAGAATCCAGAATCCAGAATCCAGAATCCAGAATCCAGAATCCAGAATCTGTTAAATTAGTGCACCTTAGGCAGTTTCCATCGCTTCAACATCAAAAGTTCCCCAAATTTTTTCAAGGCTTCAATCCGTTTGTTTTGCCCCATACAAACCATGATCTCTCTATCCTAAACACCTCAAAACAGTTCTCCATCTTCTTGACTTTAAGCTCTTTTTTTGCACTGCATTTACAAGATTGACTTCATGGATTTTCAGAGCGACTCTTATTTTATGCAGCAGGCTCTTCGAGAAGCCCAGAGCGCATTCGACGCCGACGAAGTGCCCGTGGGCGCAGTAGTGGTGAGTGGAGGGCGAATTGTGGCGCGGACCTACAACCTTACCGAGAGGCTCACGGACGTCACTGCGCACGCAGAGATGCAGGCTCTGACGGCTGCCAGCAATTCGCTCGGAAGCAAATACTTGCAGACTTGCACCCTCTATGTTACCCTCGAGCCTTGCGTGATGTGTTCAGGTGCCCTCTTTTGGAGCCAAATCGGCCGAGTGGTCTTCGGTGCTTACGATCAAAAGCGGGGATATTCGTCGTGGAAATCTCTGGAATTGCACCCCCGAACCGAAGTGCACGGAGGGGTTTTGGCCGAGGAATGCGCGGAATTGCTCAAGCTTTTTTTTGAACGAAAACGCTGATCCGATCTCTCTTGGGCATCGTGTAGTCCAAAGTCGAGCACGTCCGCTTCGAGATTCTTGGAGATCTCAGGTCTAAAAGATTCGTTAAAATGAAAGTTGTCCAGGGTTTGTTTTGAGTGTGAACAAATGATTGTCAATACGCTAAGCTATTGTTTGACCGTCCTCGCTGAATCCGTCGCGTAGCAGTGAATCGAGGGCACGGCTCGCTTGCTTATCATTGTCTTTCGAATCATCAAACCACCCAACTTTATTCCTCATGAAGAAAAGTTTCATTCTTTTCTTGGCTCTGTTTTCGATTCAACTCAGAGCCAACGAAGGCAAATGGTTGCCCCAGCTTATGGCAGCGCTTAATTACAGCGATATGCAGGCCATGGGTCTTCGGCTCACTCCCGAACAACTCTACAGCATCAACCAGTCGAGCATTAAAGATGCCGTGGCTTCGCTCGGTGGTTTTTGCACCGCAGAGATTATATCGTCTGAGGGTCTGCTCCTCACCAATCACCATTGCGGGTATGATGCCATTCAGAACCACAGCACGGTCGAGAACGACTATCTCAAAGACGGTTTTTGGGCCATGGATCGCGCCGCTGAACTTCCCAACCAGGGTCTCACTGCCAGCTTTGTTGTTCGAATCGAAGATGTTACAACTCAGATGCTGGCCGAGCTCAACGATGGAATGACAGAAACCGAGCGCAACGCTAAGATTGCGGAGGTTGGTAAAAGACTCTCGGACAAGGCGTGCGAAGGAACCCACTACAACGGCTTTGTTCGCGCCTTTTTTCATGGGAACGAATTCTATCTTTTTGTGATGGAGACATATAAAGATGTTCGCCTCGTCGGTGCTCCCCCGAGCTCCATCGGGAAGTTTGGCGGCGATACCGACAACTGGATGTGGCCTCGTCACACGGGCGATTTTTCGATTTTTCGCATTTACACCGGACCCGACGGCAAGCCCGCGGCGTATTCGGAAGACAATATTCCGCTCAAACCCAAGCATTTCTTCCCCATTAGCTTAGACGGAGTGCAAGAAAAAGACTTTTCTATGGTCTTTGGTTTTCCCGGCAGCACCGACCGCTATTTGAGCTCACATGGGGTGAAGCAGGCCATAGACGAATACAATCCGGCCGTTGTCAAGGTCCGCGATCTCAAACTGTCGATCATGCGCAAGTACATGAAGGCCGACCCCGCTGTTAACATTCAGTATGCCAGCACCTATGCTCAGGTAGCGAACTATTGGAAGTATTACATTGGGCAAACAGAGCAACTCGTCAATAACAAGGTGTACGACAAGAAAAAGGCCCTCGAAGATCGGTTTGAAGCTTGGGTCAAAGCTGATGCCGACCGCACGGCTCGCTACGGCAATGTGATCGAAGACTTTGTTTCGGCTTATGCGGCCACTACTCCTTATCAGCGTTTTGATGTATACAATCGAGAAGCCCTTCTCACCGGTTCTTCCTCTGTGTTGTTCGGACTCCGCGCAGGTCGTTTGATTGGAAACTGGGAAAAGGCCTTGCTCGAGAAAGAAGCGGTTTACAAAGCCGACAAGGACCCTGCAAAACGCGCCGAAGCCGATGCAGCTTATGCCAAGGTCGAAGAGAGCACGCGCAATAGTTTGAATGCGTTGGCCGATGCACACTTCAAAGATTTCTACAGTCCGCTCGAGAAAGAGTCGCTGGCCAAAGTGCTCGAATTATATGCTCAAGACATCGACCCTTCGATGCAGCCCAAATTCGTATCCAAAAACAAGGGCAAATTCGAGAAGTATGTCGATAAAGCATGGAAAAAGTCGATTGCCACCGATCGGGCTCGTTTTGATGAGGCCCTGAAAGACCCCGACTTCGACAAATTGCGCAAAGACCCGATCGTTTCTATGGCCGCTGAGGCCTACGATCTGTATGTAAACGGTGCTCCGGCGGTTGCGGAACAAGAGGAAAAGCTCGCAAAAGCGTACCGAAAGTTTTCGGCGGGTCTTCGCGAAATGATGCCCGACCAAAGGTTTAGCCCCGACGCCAACAGCACCTTGCGGATGAGCTACGGCAAAGTGGGCAGTTACGAGCCCCAAGACGGAATTAAATACCACACCACGACCACTTTAAATGGGATCATTCAAAAAGAGGACCCCAACAACGACGAGTTTGTGGTTCCCGCTCGACTCAAAGAGCTGGCTTTAGCCGGAGATTACGGACCCTATGCCGACGAACAAGGGCAATTGGTGGTGAATTTTATTTCAGACAACGACATCACGGGCGGTAACTCGGGTAGCCCCGTGCTCAATGCCTATGGTGAATTGATCGGCACCGCCTTCGACGGCAACTGGGAGGCCATGAGCGGTGATATCTTCTTCGAGGATCAGCTCCAACGAACCATTTCGGTAGACGTTCGCTATACGCTGTTCGTTATCGACAAGTATGCGGGCGCCAAGCACTTAATCGACGAAATGACCTTGGTGCGCAGGCGTTAAGCTCCTCGCTCGAATTGAACAAAGGCCCGGGTTTCACTCGGGTCTTTTTTTCTTGTAACATCCTTCGAAACGCAACAATTTGCCAAAATCTGCGTTCGAACATCAAAAGTTCATCGTAACTTGAAACCGACTTAACACACATATCCTCTATGAAGCTTTTGGCAACCTATTTGGTAACGATTCTCAGTGTTTTGGCGCTCGCAGCGGCTTTGCCCGGAACCGAAAACAAACCTTTGACCATAGGTTCGAAAGCGCCGATGGCCGACGTCAAGATGAAAGACGTTTCGGGTGTGGAGTACAGTTTGAACGACCTTAAAAAAGGCAATGGCTTGCTCGTCATTTTTAGCTGCAACACCTGTCCTTTTGTTTTGGGCTGGGAAGATCAATATCCACATCTCGGCACATTGGGCGTTCGCAACGATTTTGGCGTGGTTTTGGTCAACAGCAACGAAGCCAAGCGCGCGGGCGAAGACAGTTTTGAGCAGATGGTGAAGCACGCTCAAGAAAAGAAGTACAACACTCCTTACGTGGTCGATCCTAAAAGCGAACTGGCCAACCGCTTCGGAGCCATCACCACGCCTCATGTCTTTTTCTTCGACAAAGACATGAAATTGGTGTACAAGGGTTCCATCAACGACAAATACGAGCAGAAGGACGAAAAGCCCAAGAATTTTTACCTACAGAACGCCATTGTCAATACGGTCGCCGGCAAGCCCGTCTTTCCCGCAGAGACCAAGCAAATGGGGTGCAGTATTAAGCGGAAGTAAGCTGTTGAACTTTATTCAAAAGAGCCCCGCAAGGGGCTTTTTTATTGGTTAGAGCTGTACAATTCAAGAGTAGGCGCGTAATGGAGGGGGTGTTCGATCTCCTCACCTCACCTCAAAAGCTCCTAAATCGGCCACGCCTTGTCGAAAGCGCCCCTTGATGTCGACCGGAACAAGGGCTGCATCAGAGGCATTGCCCATGTCGATGGCGGGGCTGAGACTGTCGAGTTCATAGTCGTTGTTTTCAACGTCAGCGTATTCGATTTCACCGTTGAGCAAGATCGACTGAAAGCGCAGCGGATCCGATAAATCGTACCCCAAGTCGATTGGGTCGTTATTGCCCTTGAGCGCACAGTTTCGAAACACATACTCAAGGTCGGCTCCATCGGCTTTACCGACGAACAGCTCCGACCGAAGCGACCCATCGATGATGCCATTGGCAAAAGTGAATTCTAGAAGATCTCGGGTGCGCACATTCCCCACATTGTCTTCAAAGAAATTGTACAGCGCCACCGAAGGGGTATTTCGACCACTTTGAAACCAGTAGTTCACCAGGCTGCAATGCGTGAATCGATATCGACCGCCCAACGCGTAGACATGGTGTAGACCGCTGTTGCCAATCACCACATTTTCGGCCTTCAGGCTCCCGAAACCTCCGTAAATACCGACTCGTGAAGAATTGAAAATTCGGACGTTGCGCAAAACGACATTGGGATTTGGGTCGTCGAGACTGTCCAGCCGAATTCCGATCGAGGCATTCTTCAACACCAAGTTCTGAATCAGATTGTCGCGACTTCCACCCATAAAAAAGACCCCCCCCAGAATACCCCCCCACTGCCCAGGGATGTCTTCATAAAACGGTTCAAGTCGATCTCCTTGAAAAACAGCGGGCTGATCGTAGGTCCCCACATTGCCCGGGTCCACTTTTAAACTCCCACCGTGGTATACCCAAATCCCCGAACCAAGATGAAAATGCACCTCAGCCGAAGCGGCCACCGTAAGGGCACAGCCGCTGTCGACCAAGGCATATCCATAGACTACGTGGGGCTTGTCTGCCGGCCAGGTTTCGTTGCAAGGCACCTCGAAATAAGAAATGCCCTGACCGTTGCCGAGGTCGAGCCACTGATCGGAGAGGTGGAAATACGCGTCCTTGGCCAGAGTGACCAGAGAAACCCATTGTAGACCGCCCGAGCCGAGCTCAAACACCAGGCTGTCGACATAGAGTAGCTCAACGCCTGAGCTGACCTCTGCGGTAACTTCAATAAAAATATACGCACTGTCCTTGGCCAGAATTTCGAGATCGCTCACTTCAGGCCCCGATTTTCCATCGGCATTAAAGCGAAAGAAGCTCTGGGCTCCGCGTCCGAGCCTGATTTTCCCGACCCGAATATTGTCGTCGCCGCGATTGTACACCTTCAGGAGTCGGGTCGAAGATCCGATGGTCTGAAAAACGGTATCGAGAAAGACGGTGTCGGTAGAAAAACGCAATTCGACCGCAGGCGAAAAAACGAGGGGTTCACGGGAACAACCCGCGGTAAATCCGAGGGCGGCGACCAGCCCCAAGCCGAGTAAGAGCCTCGTAATTTTGGAGAGTTTCAAATTCTTGGTAAAAGCGCGAAGGTAGGACGTAGGCCGATTTCGACTTCTGAACGGCTTTAGATTTGAATTGTTGCCCAACAGTTTGTTATCTTTGCGCCCCTCGAAATAGCATTCATGAAAAAGGACATTCACCCCGCAAACTACCGCCTCGTTGTTTTCAAAGACATGGGCACCAACGACCAATTCATCACCCGTTCTTGCGTGGAAACCAAAGACAGCGTGGAACTCGATGGAGTGAGTTACCCCTTGGTCAAGATGGAAATTTCGGGTTTCTCTCACCCATTCTACACCGGCAAGCAGAAGTTGATCGATACCGCCGGTCGGGTTGACAAATTCCGCAGCCGTTACGAGAAATTCAAGAAGTAAGATTTTTACTCGGGACCATTTCCGCGTTTTCTCGCGTTAACGGCTCTGTTTGTTGAAGCGCCCCCCGGTTTTCGAGCCGAGGGGCTTTTTATTTGGGCTCAGCCTTATCGAGAACACTCATGCTCTGTGCATTTTTGCAGCGGGTCTTTGCAGTTCAGACCCTTTTTGAATCAGGCTTTTTTTACGCCTTAATTTTCTTTGACCATGAATCTTGTACTCTTCGACGGCACTTCTCGAGAAGACCTACTTCCGCTGGTTTTTACCCGACCAGTGGGGGCGCTTCGCATTGGTATTTTAACCATTGCCGAAAAGTGGGAACGCGAGTTGGGGAGTGTCCCTCAGTATTTGACTCAACCGTACCTGCAAGCGAAATTCCCATTTGAGGCCGGAGGCATTCACTGCTACATTCGAGGGGGCTTGTGTCCAAATCTCGAATTGGTCGAGGCCATCTCGAGTCTGGAGGCCGATCAGTCGCTGTGGTCAGGCGCAGAATTGTTGGCTTGGGTGAGCGGAGTGGAATGGGATGGCAAGTCAGAAGTCTCTGATTCAGAGCGTCTTGAATTTTCAGGTACGTACCGCTGCATTCGGCATCCTTGGGATTTGTTCAAGCTCAACGCACACGAACTCGAGGCCGATTTTGACCGCTTGACGCAAGGCCGCACAAGTGCTCCGATTTCTTCGACCAATCGGCTGATCGGCGATCGGATTTTTGCCGAAGAAGGGGCTCTTGCCGAGGCATCGATCTTCAACAGCACCGGCGGGCCTATTTATCTGGGAGCCGATTCTGAAGTGATGGAAGGCTGTCTCGTACGCGGGGGTCTCGCACTCTGCGAACATGCCCAGCTCAAAATGGGCGCAAAAATTTATGGAGCCAGCACTGTGGGTCCGCACAGCCGTGTGGGCGGCGAGCTGAGCAATTCAATTCTCACCGGGTATAGCAACAAAGGACACGACGGTTTTCTGGGCAATTCGGTCTTAGGCGAATGGTGTAATCTCGGCGCCGACACCAACAATTCGAACCTCAAGAACAACTACGACGAGGTCAAGCTTTGGAGCTATTCGAAACGAGGTTTCGAGCGCACGGGTTTGCAATTCTGCGGTTTGATTATGGGCGATCACAGCAAGAGCGGAATCAACACCATGTTCAATACCGGAACGGTGGTCGGGGTGTCTGCCAATGTGTTCGGTTCGGGTTTTCCGAGAAATTTTATTCCATCCTTCAGTTGGGGAGGCGCCCATGGTTTTTCGGAGTACGCCCTCGACAAAGCACTGGGCACGGCTGCGCGGGTCATGGAGCGCCGGGGCATCGAGCTCGACGACATCGAGCGCGCGCTTCTTCAATCGGTATTTGAACATACCGCAGAGTTTCGAACGTCGTTTTAAAGTGGAAACATCCTGACAATTTGTTCGCGGCACGGCTGTTGAACCCCTCTCACTCTGCGCAGAATTCGCGCACAATCCCTGACATCCTGTCTTAATGGAACGCATAGAAGATCGATTTGCCTTGGCTCATTCTCTCATGGGTATGGAAGAAGAGCCCGATTTTATTCCCTTGATGACCTCCGACGACGAGGCGGAAATGAAGACGGGAGAGCTCCCCGACGAACTTCCGATTCTGCCGTTGCGCAATACCGTTTTGTTTCCCGGGGTGGTGATCCCCATCACCGCGGGTCGCGACAAATCCATCAAACTGCTTCAAGACGCTCAAAAAAAGAAACTCCTCATCGGCATTACGGCCCAGCGCGACTTGGACGTTGAAGACCCCCAACCCGACGATTTGTTTCAAGTGGGTACAGTGGCGCGCATTCTTCGGATGTTTCGAATGCCCGACGGCAATACGACAGTGATTCTACAGGGCTATAAGCGCTTCCGAATTGGTGAAGTGCTCTCTGAGAATCCGTATTTGAAGGCGAAGATCTCTTGGCTTGAAGAAAAAAAGCCCAAGCGCGAAAGCCCGCAGTTCAAAGCCTTAATCGACTCGATTAAAGATTTGGCGATCAAGATTATCCAAGAGTCTCCTCAAATCCCCACCGAGGCGGCCATGGCGGTCAAGAGCATCGACAGCAACGCCATTTTGGTGAATTTTATTTCGGCCAATATGAATCTCGAGGTGGCTCAAAAACAAGAGCTACTCGAAGAAACCGAACTCAACAAGCGAGCGCAAAGCGTTCTGAGGCATCTCACGTCTGAACTTCAGATGCTTGAGATGAAGAATGAAATTCAGTCGAAGGTCAAAACCGAATTCGATCAGCAGCAGCGCGAGTACTTCCTGCATCAGCAGATGAAGACGATTCAGGAGGAGCTGGGCGGCAGCAGCATCGAGATGGAGGTCGAAGAGCTCAGAAGCCGCGGGATGGGTAAGAAATGGTTGCCCGAAACCGCTCAAGTCTTCGATAAGGAGTTGCTCAAGCTCCAGAGAATCAATCCACAAGCCCCCGAATATTCGATTCAGCGAAATTATCTAGAGTTGATGCTCGACTTGCCCTGGAACGAGTTCAGCAAAGATCGCTTCGACCTGAAACGCGCCCGCAAAGTGCTCGACAGAGACCATTTTGGGCTCGAAAAAGTCAAAGACCGCCTCATTGAACATCTGGCCGTTTTAAAACTCAGAGGAGATATGCGTTCTCCGATTCTCTGTTTGTACGGACCGCCCGGCGTGGGAAAAACCTCGCTCGGCAAGTCGGTGGCCGAGGCTTTGGGGCGCAAATACATTCGAATGGCGCTCGGAGGGCTCCGAGACGAGGCCGAGATTCGAGGACACCGCAAGACCTATATCGGCGCCATGCCGGGGCGGATTTTGCAGTTGTTGAAAAAAGCGGGCACTTCGAACCCCGTGTTCGTCCTCGACGAAATCGACAAATTGGGCTACGGAAATATGGGCGATCCAAGTTCGGCCATGCTCGAAGTGCTCGACCCGGAGCAGAACAAAGAATTCTACGACAACTTTCTCGAAATGGGCTACGACCTCAGCAAGGTCTTGTTCATTGCGACAGCCAACAACTTGGGTTCTATTCAACCCGCGCTCAGAGATCGAATGGAGATTATCGAACTCAATGGCTACACCGTTGAAGAAAAGCGCGAGATCGCCAAGCGACATTTAGTTCCCAAGCAGCTCGAAGAGAATGGCTTGAAAAAGGATCAACTCAAACTAAGCAATTCAGTACTCGAGCTGATGATCGAGAGCTATACCCACGAAAGCGGGGTGCGCGGTCTGGAAAAAATAATTGCCAAGGTGGCGCGCAAAACGGTTCAGAAAGTAGCCACCGAAGAACCTTTTGATGCTTCTCCGAGCATTGAAGAGGTCAAGAAGATGCTCGGCAACGAGCGACGCGACCGAGAGCGATATCAAGACAATTCAGTGGCCGGGGTGGTTACGGGCTTGGCATGGACCTCTGTGGGCGGCGAAATTCTATTCATCGAGAGCAGTCTGAGCCCTGGAGATGGAAAAGTTTCGATCACGGGCAATTTGGGCGATGTGATGAAAGAAAGTGCCACCATTGCCATGGCCTATCTCAAGTCGAACGCCTCCGACTACGGCATTCCGCCCGAGGCTTTCAAGCGTTGGGATGTGCACATCCACGTGCCCGAAGGTGCCACGCCCAAAGACGGTCCTTCGGCCGGGGTCACCATGCTCGCGGCTCTGACTTCGCTGTTTACTCAGCGCAAAGTGCGTTCGCACCTGGCCATGACGGGCGAGATCACGCTCAGAGGCCGCGTTTTGCCCGTGGGCGGCATCAAAGAAAAACTGTTGGCCGCAAAAAGGGCGGGGATCAAGACCTTGGTTCTCTGCGAAGAAAATCGAAAGGATGTCGAAGACATTGGCGATGAATATCTCAAGGGTCTCGAATTTCATTTCGTGAGCCGTATGCGAGAACTCACAGAATTTGCGTTGCTCGAAGAGCGGGTCGATCACGCAAAAGCGGTCTGAATTCGCGCTGTTGGTTTTTTTTGATGGCGAACCCGCAGGGGCGCGTTAATTTCGATTTATGTGTTTAGCCCGCCTCCATTTTTTGTTCGCCCTTGGAATGGCATTCCCGAGCATTTCCGAAGCTCAGTTGGCCGGGCGTTCGAGCTTTGCGGTTCTCGACATGGTTTCGGCTCCGAGGGTGGCCGCATTGGGCGGCATCGCTCCCGGATTTGACGCCCCCGAGGCGGGATTGGCGCTGTACAATCCATCCTTGCTCCATGCGTCTATGGAGGGCCAGATCAGTTTGTACAACCTCAATATACAGCCGGGCATTGCGAGCGCCGAGGCTTCGTATGTGCATCGATTCAAGAAAGTTGGGCTTGTTCAGTTCGGGATGCGCTACCTCGACTACGGCACCTTCGACGAAACCGACGAATTCGGCAATGCGCTCGGGCAGTTTGGGGCTTCGGATCAAACTTTGCTGGCGGGGTGGGCCCTACCGATCGACAGCCATTTTACGGTGGGCGTGCAATTCGAGCTGATTCGTTCGGTGTTTGCAGAATACAGTGCGTGGGGTGCGGCCTGGGATGCCGGTATTACATGGCGAAAGAGCGAGCTGCTCAGCCTTTCGCTCCTGATTCGGAATGCGGGCTTTCAGTTGGCTTCGTATTCGGGGCAGCGAGAGCCCCTGCCTTTTGAAATCCAGTTTGGCATTTCAAATAAATTCGCGCATGCTCCTTTTCGCTGGCATTTAGCTCTTCAGCAGCTCCAAAACTGGAATTTGGCGTTTGTCAACCCGGCCACGGGTCAGTTCGATCCGTTGACGGGCGCTTTCGAAGTGGACGAACCGAGCTTTGTCGACGAGTTTTTGCGCCATGTGGTCGCGGGTATCGAGTTTCAACCTTCTCAAAACTTCAGGGTGGGGGTGGGTTATAATTTTCGCCGTGCCGCCGAGTTGGGTTTGACCACGAGGAGGTCTTCTTCGGGCTTGAGTTTCGGGCTGGGTTTGAAGGTCTTTAAGATTGATTTTAGCTATGCGCGCAGCGTTCGGCATGTGGCAGGGGGCACGAATCAGCTGGGTATAACGGTCGACTTGAAGCGCTACAAAAAAGCCGATGCAGGCCAATAAGCCTCTTACGATTGCGATCGACGGTTTTTCGTCTACGGGCAAGAGCACCTTGGCGCGGCAGATTGCGCAGGCTTTAGGCTATCGCTATGTCGATTCGGGGGCCATGTATCGCGGGGTCGCTTTGTTCGCGCTCGAAAGTGGAGCCATCGATTCTAAGGGTGCGATCGACCGAAATCGAATTGCCTCGGAGCTGGAGCAGATTGAGTTGGATTTTGTGCCAAACGAGAACGGGGTTTCACATTTGATGCTCAATGGGCGCGATGTGGAATCAGAGATTCGCTCGATGCGGGTCAGCGAGGTGGTGAGTCAGGTGAGTTCGATTCCCGATGTTCGCCGCAAATTGGTGGATCTGCAGCAGCGAATGGGTCGAAGTGGGGGGGTGGTGATGGATGGGCGGGATATTGGGACGGTGGTTTTTCCCGATGCCGAGCTCAAACTCTACATGACGGCCGATTCAGAAGTCCGGGCGATGCGTCGCTTTTCGGAGTTGAGGTCGAAGGGGGTTTCCGTTGCGCTCGATGAGGTCCGCGCCAATCTGGAACTCCGCGACAAACAGGACATTGAGCGGCTCGATAGCCCTTTGTTGAAGGCTTCGGACGCGCTGTTGCTCGACAACACTTCCCTGAGCCCTGAGGAGCAATTCGAGTGGGTGATGGAGCGGGTTGAAGAGTTGATTTAGAGTTTAGAATGAGGAAGAGCACGAGCAAAAAAGCTCGCGCTGTTGAGATTTGAAAAAGGCACGATCGAGGATGCACGCGCTTAGGATGAGACGAAATCAATACTTCAAATCATATTTTTCTGGGTAGCGGTGCCTTGTTTCGCGCAACCTAAGGGACATTGGAAGATCTTTCTGGAAATTTCAGACGGGGGCGACACACTTGATTTTAAAAGCTGTTTTAAGAAGAATGAAATAGGTCGGAAAGTATCATTGGAGTACAAGAACGATCAACTTCGTGATGTAGGTGAAAATCAAACGAGCTTTCAACTTCATCCGAAGTGAGATTTCATTCATAAAACTTTGATGACGCAGGATCATCAAATTGAAATAGTCAGACGCAAAAAGGTTACGATGAAGATCGAAATATTAAATGCGTACAACGCTTACTTTATGAGTATCCCATTTCAAGAGGCACAGGATATTTCTGATTATTCGACTTGAGTCAACCCTTGAGGATTTCTCAATAATAGGATGTTCTCACAGCCTCATTGGGCATTTTTCACCCAGTCTCCAGACAGAACCGCTGTCCCCACGAAGCCCTTATAAACGCCTGAACATTTGGTGCATGACCACCAAATGCGGCAGGGTAATAATGGCAATGAAAATGAATAGCACGGGAATCGGATCGTGATGAGCAAGACGGGTTTGCCACAAGACAGCTGTGAAAAACAAAAACACAAAGGCCATGAGCGTGAAAGGAAGCGAGGCTTTCCAAAGCGCAGAAATGCCATTGGTATGCCCCATGAAACCAGCCATGTGATGAAAGGTGTTCAAGGCGTGCCACCCGCCGAAATAGAGGGCAAATGCTGGAAGCACGGGTAAAAAAAATATCACGCCAAGTAAAATAGCGAAGTAGCCCCAACGCCTCAACAGAAATGCCATCGGAGCTCGAGTATTCGCCCATACAACCGCGCATCCGAGGGCTGCACTCAAACCCGCATAAACGTGAAGAACATGGCCACTGATCCACGACCAAACAACAGCTGCTTGCCTGTTTTTTTGTGTGATGCTTTGAACAATCTCCCCTGTAAGATCTGGCTGGCGCATGAGGATGAAGAAAAGTACAAGGCTGCCTGAGATGAATTGAACGAGTTTCCAAGAGAAATGAGACGGAGCCGGCTGGACATCTGATTCGCCGAAGTGCCACGCAGAAAGCAGGATGAAAAGCAACAAACTCACAGTCGGAAACAAATACCAAAAGACCGCATACAGCACAATTTGCAGTATGTACTGGCCGATAAAACGAGAGAGCGAAAAGCGGCGTTGGTTCGTTTCGACCAACTGCTTGGCGATCATGTGATCGACCGCCCCATGGGGTATCCCAAGCGCGATCAAGAACACTCCGAAAAAGGCGTAGTCGACGAGTGGGGGTACAGCGCTTAGCGCATGTGCACACGCCAATGCGAAGCCCGAGAGAAGCACTGCGATACGCAAGTTTAGGCTGGATATCAAGCTATTGGACGCGCTTTGCAACGACTTGGATGTTTTCAGTGGATGTTTGCTTCCCCGGGTTCACCGAAAGAGTGTGGTAAAAAAGGGCTTTTAAAAAAACGGCAATAGGCAAGCGCGAAAAAATGCTCAGTTCTTCCCAGATATTGGTGCGCTCATCCATAAAACGAAGGATGCGTTCGATCTTGCAGCTCTTGAAAAGTTTTGTGAATATGGGTTTACCCGCTTCGGGTCGATTGCGAAGGATCCACAGAAGAAGGGCATCGTAAAATGCGAAACGGTTGTTTTCGCATTTCCGTTTAGGCGTTGTCTTGTTGAAATATGCGGCGGCCAAAGCGGCACTGTCTTCACGGATGCGCTGAAAGGCATATCCTGTGCTGGGTTTTACCATACCCGCCAAAGTTCCGATATTGATTTCGCCTCGTTGCCCGCTGTGCCGAAACACACCTTGCTGCATGGGGATTTGCCCTTGTTCGCGCTCGGTGATCTCGAAGTCGTTGCCGAATCGTGCGCGAATAAATCTATCCAGCTCGGTGTCATATTCTGCAGTGCTCAGCACTCGCGCGCTAAAGAAGGTGAGTTCGACCAATGCGCGTGTTTCAGAAAGGGGCAGAACATACATAAAACTGCATCCGTGGGTCTGAGGAACATTGAAGTCCATCAGTTCAATTTGCGCTTGATCGAAACAGGGCGACTTTGTTTCAATAAACCATCCACTGAAATGTTGCCACAAGTCGATCGAAGGTCTTTGTTCAAGAAATGCGCTGTTGTACACCTGGGTTGCGCTGTAACTATGCCGATTGGTCGCTACCAAAAAATGCCCGGGTTCGCCGTGAATGGCACAAACCTTGTCTTCAATTAAAGCAATGTTCGGGTGCTTTTCGAGAAACTCGGTGGTGAAGTAATTGAAGAAACTTTTTCCCGGTATGTAGTGGTATTGCAACTGAGACAAGCTTTCGGTTTGCTGGTAATCATCGGAGCGGAAACAGAGTTGAGACCAGCTGCGATCGGCCATGCCTTTGAAGGGTGGGGGAAGGGGCTTATCCCAAAAGCACCACGAGCGCATATGGGTTCCCCCTTCGCTCAGTATGAGAATTTGCAGTTCTCCAAATTTCCTGTGCTGCGAAAGTGCTTCCAGCAGCAACCAACTCGACAGTCCGGCACCGACAAGAACAATATCGAAGTGTTGACTGTGACGAGCATTCATAAGCTAAACCTCAGAATCAAACGCGAATCAGATTCAGAAGTTCTGATTGCGCCCGACTTTGCCTGAAGGGTTAGATCAAAATGCTACGAGCACGGCCATTTACTCCAATTTATGGGTTGGCGTGTTTGGATGAGAAGTGCCAGCTTTAAAAAAAATGGAGTCTTGTTCGCCTGGGGCCAATGGAACTCCGGGTCTATCGGAGGTGCGGAAAGAACATCCCACCGCCAAATCCGAAAACAAGCGTTGATGAGCCCGCCTGCAGAGCGCTTGGCCCGGAGCTTGAAATCGTAGATTTAAGAATGCAAGGTTCTGGTTTCGAGCACGATTCTATCTGAAAGCGCATTTCTCGAACCAAGCACAAAAGGAAGGAGTGCCGAAGGCTTTCTTGTACTATTTGTAATTTCTGCCGGAAGACATCCATTTGAAGAGGATAGGGAAGAGGTTGAGTGCGTCTCCAGCATTCGCCGACCGAATTCTTTGCGCATTATTTCACGACTCCGAGTTCTCTCCACAGAGTTGAGCGGTGCCCCCCTCTTTTGCTCAGCTTGAGAAAAAAAAACTCAACCCAAGCGCCCTTCGTCTCGAGTTAGATTCACGAGCATTTGAATATGGGCGATATAGCCCCGCATGGCATCTTCGCGGCTCATGCCTTTGAGGCGAACCCAGGCATCGTGCTTAAAAGTGCGGATCACATCGGAGTGCAGCGGTCGCTGATTGGAGTTATCGCCCGCAACCGCCTGTTTGTAATACGCATAGGCAATCAGCATGTGATCTGCGCTCTGAGGAGGCAGCCCACGTCCGATTTGAACATGCGTTTCGAATTGATCTGAAAGTGAAGAATCCATGGGCGTGCGAGAGGCGAAAAGAAGAAGGGTATGTTTAATTCACATTGCAAAATTCGCGCCTAAACCTCGGTAAATCGAGCCAACACCGAACGATTTCCGACAACGCGATCTCCGGGCTTCACCAGAATTTCAGTACCCGGCTCGAGAAAAACATCCACCCGAGAGCCAAACTTGATAAATCCTGAGTCTTCTCCTTGCTTGGCAACACCGCCTTGCCGAGCATACACACAAATTCTTCGAGCCAAAGCACCCGCAATTTGTCGGTACATCACAGCTCCGTGCTTCGGGTGTTCGATCACCACAGAACTGCGTTCGTTTAGCAGAGACGACTTGGGATTCCAAGCCACCAAATACTTGCCCGGGTGATGAACCGCGTACACAATCGCGCCCGAAATCGGATATCGATTGACGTGAACGTTGAGCGGCGACATGAAAATAGAAATCTGAATCTTCGGCTTCTTAAAGTACTCGTGTTCGTGAATCTCTTCGACGACCACCACTTTTCCGTCGGCGGGCGCCAAGACCGCCAGATCGCGAAGCGAGGTTTTGCGATCGGGATTTCTAAAAAACCACAGAAAGAAACCCAACAAGGCCGTGCCCAGAATCATCAAGCCAAGCATCATCCAGTTCCAATCGGGGGCGAAATAGCGCAGCGCGGCATAGGGCAGAGCCAAGGCGAGCATCAAAACGCCTATCGCTTTGCGACCTTCTTTGTGAATCAGGCTCATGGAATCGGGAACTTAACTCCGTAATAGAAAACAAGATGCAAGTAGAGCGCGGCAATGGGCATGATGAACAAAAAGCTATCCACCCGATCTAAAATTCCTCCGTGCCCCGGAATGAGGTATCCCGAATCTTTAACCCCTGCACGACGTTTTAAAAGAGATTCGTACAAATCGCCAAACGTTCCGAACACCACCGTAAAAACAGCCATGGCCGTGAGGTGTGGAATGCCCGGGTTCGACTTCCAAAAAAATGGAATCACAAACAAAGCGGTCACGAGCGTCATCGCCAGACCGCCCGCCGAACCTTCGATGGTTTTGCGCGGGGAAAGCGCTGGGCTCAAAGGGGTTTTACCCAAGAATTTTCCGAACAAATACGCAAAAGTGTCGTGGGTCCAGACCAACACAAATAGGCACGTAATCCACGCTTGGTAGCGGTCGTCTGCGTGAAACAACAGCAACAGCGAAATAAACCCAAAACCGGTGTACAGGGCCGCGTGAATCCAGGGAATCGGAACGACCGAAATTGGAGCATTTCCCTTGCTGCGGGTCAAAGTGAGCAGAGCCACAACGTGCGCAGCCGCAACGGCTAAGAACAAGAGTCGACCTCCGGAGGGTATGTCGATGATGCCCAGAAAGTGCAGCGCGGCGACCGAAAACGGGATGAGCACCGCGAAATAGGCGTTCACGCGCGGAGCTACGCGGTTGATGTTGAGCAAAGTCGTTGTTTCGATTACGCTCATCACCAGCAACAAGCCCATCACAAAAACAAACGATCGGTCTCTCCACCAAATTCCCCCGAGCAGGAGTGCCACATAAAGCAAACCCGAAAGGCTGCGCTTTAAGAGCACATTCATGAGTTGGCTTCGGTGAGCAGCAGAAACAGCTCTTTGCGATGCGCGTTATTTGAAGCGCTCACCGATTCAAGTTCGTGATGCGGGCCGTGCAATGTGGTAATCTGAGATGGCAAGCCCTCTGAATATCGATTGCGAATGCCCGTAAGCGCTTGATTGAGCTTCATGACCAATTGATCGGTCTGCGCAAGCACCAAAACAACCGGAGGAAGTTCGCTCAGTTTTCGGCCATCTGTATGCTTGGCGGTGAGCATAATTCCCCCGTTATAGGCCACCAAGAAATCGCAAGCCGTAACAAAAATGGCCGAAGTAGCGGGCTCGGTATATTCGAGTTCGACCCCCGCGTTTGCCAAGCGCGTTCGCAGCTCGGGATTGGGACAAAAGACGCGATTGCGTCCAATTTCGCGAAAAACGGCTTCGAGATATTCCATCTCGGCGGCATGGTCTTCAGCGTACAAAAAGTTTCCGCCATCTGCACAAAAAACCTTTGCGAAGTGGAGATCGACCGGGTCGTTTTCGAGCGGAACCCAGTCTGAATCGACCCGATCTTCGGGTGCGTTCTCCGGTTTGCCGCTCAGCACCGACAAAAACTTATTGAGTATGCCTTGACGCTCTTTGTTCCCCTCTTTCATTCGGAGCGATGATGAGCGAAAGTACGCAAAGCTGGGCTCCGCTCAAGTAGGGATGATCTCAGAAGGGCGATTCGCCTTTTCTTCGTTCTCCGTTTCCTCACGGGTAAGCCACGGTCGCTTGCCGAAAATTTCTTCGAGGTTTTCTTTGAAAATCACCTCGTTTTCCAGCAAAAGCTTCGCAAGTTGGTCGAGTTTTCCCCGCTCGGTTCGCAGCAATTCCTTGGCGCGTTCGTACTGCTTTTCAACCAGATTGTGAATCTCTTGATCGATCAACTCAGCCGTTTTTTCGCTGTACGGCTTGCTGAAACCATACTCATTTTGACCGCTTGAATCGTAGTAGGTGATGTTGCCGATTTTGTCGTTCAAACCATAAACCGTCACCATCGACATGGCCTGTTTCGTCACTTTTTCGAGGTCCGAAAGCGCACCCGTCGAAATCTTGTCAAATACGACCTCTTCGGCTGCCCGACCCCCGAGAGTCGCACACATTTCGTCGAGCATTTGCTCGGTATTGGTCAGATGGCGTTCGTCGGGCAAGTACCAGGCTGCGCCCAAAGAGCGGCCCCGGGGTACGATGGTTACCTTGACCAAGGGAGCGGCGTGTTCCAGCATCCAACTCACTGTGGCGTGCCCCGCTTCGTGATAGGCAATCACTTCTTTTTCTGCGGCGGTAATCACCTTGCCCTTTTTCTCGAGTCCACCGACAATCCGGTCGACTGAATCGAGAAAATCTTGCTTCTCGATCATTTGCTTGTCCTTGCGGGCGGCCGTCAAAGCAGCCTCATTGCAAACGTTGGCAATGTCGGCTCCCGAGAACCCCGGGGTCTGTCGCGCCAAGAATTCCACGTCCACATCTCCGCCCAATTTGAGCGGACGCAAATGCACTTCAAAGATCTCCTTGCGCTCGTTGAGGTCGGGCAAGTCAATGTAAATCAGGCGGTCAAAACGCCCGGCGCGCATCAATGCACGGTCGAGAATATCAGCTCGGTTGGTCGCGGCCAGTACGATGACGTGGTCTTTGGT
Organism: Schleiferiaceae bacterium; assembly: GCA_041739275.1. Classification (GTDB taxonomy): domain Bacteria; phylum Bacteroidota; class Bacteroidia; order Flavobacteriales; family Schleiferiaceae; genus WGMI01. Next base: position 18,445 of record JBGSOF010000038.1, read on the forward strand.
GTTGAAGCCGTCCATCTCCGTAAGAAGCTGGTTGAGCGTATTTTCTCTTTCGTCATTGCCCCCTGAGAACGCATTCTTACCCCGCGCTCGACCGATGGCGTCGATTTCGTCGATAAAAATGATGGCCGGGCTCTTGTCTTTGGCCTGTTTAAAGAGGTCTCGAACCCTAGAGGCCCCGACACCCACAAACATCTCGACAAAGTCTGAACCGCTCAGCGAAAAGAAGGGCACTTTGGCTTCGCCTGCCACTGCTTTTGCGAGCAGAGTTTTACCGGTTCCTGGAGGCCCGACCAACAGGGCTCCTTTCGGAATTTTGCCTCCCAAATTGGTGTATTTGTCGGGATTTTTCAAAAACGAGACAATCTCTTCAATCTCTTCTTTTGCCCCTTCGAGGCCGGCAACGTCCTTGAATGTCACCTTGACATTGGTGTCTTTGTCGAATAGAGTCGCCTTCGATTTGCCGATGTTGAAGATCTGCGCCCCGGGTCCCGCGTTGGCTCCGCTAATTCTGCGCATGATGAACAACCAGAGGCCGACCATCAACAAAATGGGAATCACCCAGGTGAGAACATCTCCAAAATAATCGCGCTCTTCGCGGTATTCGAGCGGAACATCCGAGCGTTTCAGCTCGGGATGGTCCCCATAGAAGCGCTCCAGATTTTTTTCAAAGCTTTCGGCGGGAAAAGAGAAGTAATAATGGGGCCCCGGATTGAGTCCTTCGCCCACGCTGCGGCCTTTTACTTTTTCGTACCGAGCTTTGCTTTGCAGGGCTTCGGGCTTAATCACCACTTCGACCCGCTCTCCGTTGATCAAATCGATGCGTTGAACGTCTCCCGAGGTGAGCATTGAGCTGAGCTCGGTGAAATTACTCGGCTGTTGCGTCTTCATCATCCCCGCAAACAGGAGATTGGCGAGAAAAACGACAAAGAGCAGACCGTAGACCCAATAGAAGTTAAATCGGCGCGGACCGCCGCCTTCTCCTCCCGAGTCTGAATTGCTGCCTCTCGAAAATTGCTGGCGGAGGCGTTCCATTTGATTTTTATCTGAGCTCGTACTCATTGTTGTGTGCTGGATGGGAGGGTCAAATTTTGTGCATCGCCCCAAAGGCTTTCGAGGTCGTAAAATGCGCGCGTTTCGGTCTGAAAAACATGGACGACCGTATGCACGTAGTCAATCAAGATCCACTCGGCATGCGTTACACCTTCAACATGCCAAGGGCGGTCCTCGTTCACTTCTCGGACAACTTTTTCTACGCTGTCGGCAATCGCCTTGACCTGAGTCGAACTCTGGGCGCTGCAGACTACGAAAAAGTCGCAAACCGCATTTTCAATCGAACGCAGGTCGAGCAGGGCGATGTTTTCTCCTTTAATTTCTTCGATGCCCGCAACAACTGATGCGAGAATACCGGGGAGCTCGATGCTCTCCTTGTCGGGCGATGCGACTCCGCTCTTCGGGAGTCTTTTTTTGTCAATCAATGAGTCGGGCGGGGTTATGTGGTGCCAAACACGCTTGGTCCGGACAACGTTCAAAAATACGACATTCGCTTTGGCCTAATCGCACACAGCCGCTCTCGAAGCTTTCTATGAACACGCAGTTTAAAATCGACTTTTTTACACAAATCGATTCGACAAACGAGGAAGTAAAAAGGGGGCTGCGCACCGGAAAAGCGACCAATCGTTGGGTTGTTCGAGCGGGGGTGCAAAGATCAGGCCGCGGACAGTTCGGCACAGTTTGGGAGAGCGAAGCTGACAAAAACCTCCTGTTTAGCATATTAATCGCCCAAGACGACTTACCCGCCGATCGGCCCTTTCAACTAAATATGACGATTTGTCGTGTTCTGGCCGACACTTTGAGCCTATGGCTGCCGGCGCTTCAGATCAAATGGCCCAACGATTTGTATGTCGAAGGTCGCAAATTGGGCGGGGTGCTCATCGAAAATCAGTGGAGTGCCGGTCGCTGGCAGAGTGCGGTGGTGGGTATAGGAATCAACTGTTTGCAGGCTTCGTTTCAATCGCCCGAAGCAGTCTCCCTTCAGAATTTGGGTGTGCATTTGAATCCGAGTCAGTTGCTCTCAGAGTTGCTCGATCGCTTTTCAGAGCGCTGGGGTGAATGGAATTCGCTCGAATGGGAGCGATCCAAGAATTTGTACACCGCTCAACTTTTGGGGTTTAAGTCGTTGATGCGATACCGCTTCGCCAACCGCCCCGCATCGGAGGCCTTTGAAGCCCAAATCGACGATGTTTTCGAAGACGGATCGCTCTTGCTGCGAACCTCGGAAATGAAACCTCTGCGGGTTTCGTTTAAGGAGATTGTACGTCTGCCCGACACGACTGTACCTTCGTCCAAACCGATTTAATCTGCTTCGCTTTGTTTCTCGATCGAAAATTGTCAGCATTTTCTCTGTCCGTTGCCCTTTTTTCAACATTCGGGCTTTTTGCTCAGTTCGAAGAGGTCAAGCAGAACATTCAATCTTTTGAGGAGGCACTCGACACGGCCTACGAAAAGAAGACCTTAAACCTCAGCCTTCCCGAGCTCGGCGCTTTGGCAGACAGCGATCCCGACTACAGCTATTTCGCGGAGTTCAAATCTCGAGAAAAGCGAGAAAATGCCCTGGGTACAATGGCCTATGTCAAGGTTAAAGTGCTCGTTTATGCTTGGGAATCTGAAGCCGATCTCAAGTATGCCTTTAACGATTGGACCAAGCGGTTTTTGGAAGGCAGGAGCATCAAGCCGGGCCGTCCGTCAAAGACCTACGAATACGGCAAGCCTACAGTGGTCATCGTCGGTAAAAAGTCGATTGCCTTGGCGCAATACAGCTGCAACGACGACGGAGGAACGCTTTTCAAAGAATGGGTGAAACTCCTCGAGGCTCATTTCAACGAAGATCAATCGACCACCATTGAATTGGGTTGCGGCGGGCCTTTGGAATGGACCAGGAACGCCCCCGACCCCAAGGCGCGATTTAAACCTTAGTCGTTTTTAGCGGGCCAAAGCGCCGAGCACTTCGAAGAGTTCGAGCTCTTTGGTGGCCGTGTTTTCGAGCATTTCGATCCACTTGATTCCCGCGTTGATGGCCGAAATTTCTCGGCTGTTTACGAGGAATAAGGTGCTCTCGCCAATCGAAAATTTGCGCGCCTCGACCTCGAGAAGTTTGCTGTAATTCTCAAAATTCTTTCGCGCCCGGTCGGCATTGGAAGCATATGTTTCAAGTGCCACCTGCGATGCGCGGGCTTTATTGCCCACGCTCAAGCGCTTTTGGAGAAGTTGCCACTCGGCTCGCTCTTGTTCAATTCTGTATGCTTCGAGATACGAGCGCTCCTTGCGAAGAAAAAGTGGGAGTTCTACGCCCAGACCGAGGTAGTTGTTGCTCCCGGGAGCATAGGTCTCGGTGTTGAGAGCATCGTCGATTGGGCTGATCCAGCGGTAGCTCAGACGCGCTTCGGGCAAGAGGTCGTTGATGCTCTGATTGACGCGAACCCCCGCCTTTTCGACTTCGGTCCGGGCCTTGATGAGCTCCGGAGAGCGGTCGTCTATGGTGAGCAGGAGGCTCTGTAAACTGTCTCGACTCAGTGCGTCCATGGGTATGTTTCGCAAATCGACCGGTCGGGTCGAAGCCGAAATTCCGAGCGCTAGAGTGTCTGCGGTCCAGAGAAAAGTTTCGAGCATCAACCGAGCGCTTTCGCGTTCTAATTCTGCTTTTGCGCGATCCATGCGCCTGTTTTCCAGCAGAGTAAGTGCTTCCACGGTGTCGATCGGCGCCAGTTGCCCACTTTGCGCACTTCTCTTCACTGCTTCGAATCGATTCAGCGCATTGTCTTCAGCCTCTCGAAACAAATCAAATCGCGCTTGGGCGGCCGCCCACTGCCAGTACGTGGAAAGCGCCTCTCGGACGAGCGTATTTTGAAGGGCGATTCGCTCGGCTTCGTTCTTGGTGCCAAAGATGCGCGCTTCGGCCAAGGCCGTTCTCCTCGCGTCAAACACCAAGCCCCGGAGCAGGTTGGCATCGGCACCGAGCTCGAGATTCCCCCCGGCCGGAGTGCTTGCCTCGGGGTTGAGAAACTCGCCCGAATTTCTCTTGAGATCGGCTTTAAAATCTATGCCTGGCCAAGTGGCCACGCTGAGCCCCAGCTTTTCGTATTTGTAATAGTCCTTTTCTTCAAACTCCTTTTGACTGAGGTCGTAGCTCAGTTTGGGGTCAAATCCTCCTTTGGCGCGCATTCGAACCGCATTGCTTTCGCGCTCAAAGAGTTCGGAAGCCTTAAACAGGGGGTGATTGGGCAGGAGTCCGTAGACCGCTTCGGGACTCAAAACGAGCGAATCGCCCGACTGCCCAAGCACCTGTCCGCCGAACAGCAGGGCAAATGCGGCAATCCAACTCCTCATCACTTGGAGTAACCCGCCTTGGGTTTTGTTTTGACTTTGACTTCTTTGTCTTGACCCGTGTAAAATTCGGGGGGGAAGCCGTTGAGTTGGCGCCACACCTCAAACCATACGGGGACTTCGTTTAAAAGCATCATTCCCCGCGCACCCGAACCAAACCGCAGCGGCTCGGGCCAAGGGAGGTCGTCGGGGTCGGGCTGCAAAAGAATGCGGTAGCGGCCGTTTTCGTCTACCGATTGGTCAATGGCAACTACTTGGGCACCAAAGGTTCCGAAAGAAGTGTTGGGCCAACCCGAGAAGACAATCGTCGGCCAGCCGTCGAATTCGATCCGCGCAACCTGCCCTTTGCGGATCAATGGCAGGTCAACCGGACGAATAAAAATTTCGACCCCCAACTTGGCGGCAATCGGCACGATTTCCAGAATCGATTCGCCCGCCGAGATATTCTCTCCCAAACCGTTGATGGTCGAGCGCGTAATCATGCCGCTCTGTGGGGCGCGCAGCCAATAATAGCCGGTGCGAACGGTGAGATTGCCCAATTTGACGCGGAGTTTGGCCACCTCGCCTTCTGCCTCAAGACCTGCACTGCGCGCCGAAAACAGATCAGAGCTCGCCTTGGCTATTTTTTCGCGGTATTCGGCCTCAATGCCCGATCGATCGACCAAGGCGTTGCGGTAGTCGTTCTGAGCTTTAATCCATTTAGCCTCCGTTTCTTGGGCATACTGCTTGCGCTTTTCCCAATTCAACCTCGATTCGATTCCTTCGAGAAAGAGGGTGTCGACCCGCTGAAACTGCAGCATCGCCAAATCTCGATCGGTTTTGGCTGCGTTGACCCCGATTTGCTTGGCTTCGATTTCGGCTTCGAGTTGTTGTTTTTTGAATCCGAGCGATCGTTCGAGCTGTTCGATTTGTTGCTCGAGACTCAGGCATTTCTGCCCGTAAGCCAACACCGCCTCATTTTTGGCGAGGAGTTCGTCTTTTGCGCGCTCGAGAATGTCGACATCGAAGTATTCTTCTTTGATTTCGGAGAGTCGGGCCAAGGTGTCTCCCGCCGCGACCGTATCTCCTTCGCGCACCAGCCACTCTTCGATGCGGCCGGGAATCGGGCTCTGAACGGTCTGAGGTCGCTGTCCTTGATCCATGGCAGTGATGCTCCCCGTTCCGCTCACCACTTGAGTCCAAGGCAGGAACATCACAATCAGAACGATCGCGCCGAAGCTATAAATCCAATAGGTGAACAAGCGCACTTGGCGCAGAGTCCCGCTTTGGTGAAGCGAGGGGTAATTGTCTTGATCGATGCGATCGGCAATCGTGTTTTCGGTGATATTCAGCATATTCCCTTAGACAATCGATTGAAAAATGGATTGAGTATCTGGGCGCGCAGCGATTTCAGCATATGTGCCTATGGCCTTAAACTTTCCTTCGTCCAGCCACACTACTCGATCGCATGAAGAGGCCATTCGGGGGTCGTTTGAAGCAACGATCAAGGTCCAAGGTCTTTTTTGATCTACGATGCACTGAATCAGGCCGGTGTAATTGTTCAAGCCCTTCATTTCGGCTAGGTTGTCGAGCAACAAAAGAGACGGGCGATGCACCAAGCTTCGGGCGAGAACGATGCGCGTCACAATGCTGTGCGGCATAAATCGATTTACGGGTTCGAGCTCGGTGTTGAGGCCGAGGGGCAGGCTCCGCACGTAGTCTGTAAGTCCCGCAACTTTGAGGGCGTTGTTCAGTTCGTCGTGGTCGATTCCCCTGCGCCCCAGGGTGATATTTTCGAGCAGGCTCGCGTTGAACAGGCTTTCGTGGTTGAAATTTTCGCCGATCACAAAGCGAAGTTGCTCGATGTCGAGGCTGCCGATGGGCATTCCGTTGTAGGCCAAGATGCCCGTAAAATCGTCGTACAAGCTTCCGATGATGTGTAAGAGCGCTGTCTTGCCGCTTCCTTCGCGACCGATGATGCAAATCCGCTCGCCGGGTGCTACGTGAAGATCCAGCCCTTCGAGAACAGTTTTGCCCTCGGGAGCGAATCCCAGATTTTTGATCTCGAGTTCAAGAGCTTCGTTTTCGTTGAGGCTGATAGAAGAGCTGCCTCCTCGCTGTTCGAGCTCAATATCACTTACTTGACCTATTTTTTCAAGCCCCGTCATGGTGTCATAAACCGATTCGAGGGAGAAAATAATTTTTTCTGTAGCGTTGATAATGAGGATGATGATGATCTCTCCTGCCACAAACTGACCGATGTTCAGTTCGCGCTGCATTACCAAGAGGCCGCCGATGATAAGCAAACCTGCGGTGATGATTACCTTAAAACCGACCGTGTAGGCATATTGTCCGAGCAATACCTTGAAGTGAGATTTCCGCGCTTTGATGTACAACTGCGCCAGTTCATCGCTTTTTTGCGTCGGCAAATTGGTTTGCCCCGCCATTTTAAATGTGGTCAGGGAGCGGGCAACTTCTTCGAGCCAAAAGGCTGTTTTGTATTTGTACGAAGATTCGGTATAACTTGTTCTCAGGCCTCTATTGCCGTAGAGATAGAACACCAAGGCCAGCAGTAAGAGGGCGATCAAACCGAAGAACACGAAAAAGGGATGGTAGAAACTCAGCAGAACCAGGCCAAAAACGATGTTCAAGCCGCTGGTGGCAAAGTCGAGCAGAATTTTCGGCATGCCTTTCTGCACTGTGAGCACATCAAAAAAGCGATTCATCAAATCGGTCGGCTCGAGTTTGCGAAGCGCCTCGGTTTTGAACCTCGGGGTTCGGTAGGCAAACTCAATGGCCGCGCGGCTGTAAAGTCTCTGCTGGATCGATTCCAACACGCTGAGCTGCAATATTTGAAGTAAACCTGTAAGCGCCGTGCCCGCCAGAACGACCCCGATGAGCACCCACCAGCTCGAAGAAACCGTAGCCCCGTTGATGAGCTGTATAATCGCCTGAACCCCGAGCGGCAAGGATAGATTCACCAATCCGTTGAACACCGCGAATACGTAAATCAACCCGATGTCTTTTCGATCGGGTTTGAGCATCATAAAAAAACGCCTCAAAGGCGTGATTCTGTTTTCGAATGCCATACTTCGACTGTGAACAAATGCAGCTCAGATTTGTTTAGCGCGCTTTCGAGAGAACAAAGGTTTCGCACTCTGTTTCAGATAAAAAGAACCAATCATTCCCGGCAAGGCGGTGTGCAGAGACCAACACAACAAAGATGCGGTCACCACGGGCGCCCTGGCGCATCCAAGCAAATCGAATGCCAAAATACCGGCTCCGCTCAGAACCAAACCCTCCGTAAATCCCCAACCGGGAACCAAAGATGCCAAAGTATACTGAGAGGCCGCGGCGCCCCAGTCGATCCAAATTCCCTGACAAGAGCCGAGGCGGTCGAGCAAGAGCGCAAACGACAAGGCATACAAAACCCCTTTGGTCAAAGATATCACAAGCAGATTGCTGTGACTGAATGAGGGCCAATGCCTGTTGGGAAGCCACTTTTCGGGAATCCATTCGGGAAGTGAACGAGCTTTGAATCGAGAGATCAAAAGGCCAATTCCGGCCGAGGCCAAGAGCGACAGCCCGCCCAACCAGAGCACGGCGGGATTTAGGTTTTGGTGCCACGCAACGGCGATCGCGGCTCCCCCTCCGAGCGCGAGCTTCGACTGCCACTTGATCGCTTGGAGGGCGAAAAGTGCCCGCGCGGCCGTGCCGCGATTCGAAGATTCGAGCGGAATCAAGCGCGCGGTATACTCACTGGCCACAGAGGGCATAAACAATTGAAAAAAGCCATAGAGCGCTGTGTTTTTAAGCGAGTCTCCAAAGCGACTCTCTATGCCTGCGGTCTTTTGCAATTCGTGCCATAACAGTGCTTCAAGCGAGAAGACCGCCAAGGCCAAGAGCAATTGTATGCCGAGAGACGAAACCGAGAAGTGGTAATCCTTTAAGCCTTCTTCGCGAGCGCCATGAACATATATGAGATACAGTGCGAGTATGGGCGCAGCAATCGAAAGGCCTCGACCCAACCACTGGGCAGCAGTCTTCGCCTTCATCGAGGCACCCCGCCGGGTTCCATGTATTCCTCGCCCCGGGCGAGATCGAGTCGATTTCGGAGCAAATAAATGATCGGATAGATCAACAAAGTGTCAAAAAGAGCGCAGATTGCCTTAAAGAGCCAGCCGTCCAAGATTAGCTCGCCCAACGAAGCCGGGGCCATGCTGCCGACGAACAAGATCCCAATCACCAGCACGGTGTCTACGAACTGAGACAAAACGGTCGAAAAGTTGTTCCGTATCCAGAGGTGCCGCCCGCGCGTGAGTTTTTTCCAAAAGTGGAACAAGCGCACGTCGATGAGCTGCGCAAAGAGATAGGCGGTCATCGAAGCGGCCAGAACCCGCCAGGCGTTCTTGAAGACTATATCATAGGCCTCGTCGCTCACGGGAGAAGCGGCAATGGCCGGAAACATCGAGCCGAGCTTGAGCACGCCTAAAACGAAGAGAGAAACGCCAAATCCCGCAAAAACGACCTGATTGGTTTTGCGGGCTCCATAGATTTCAGACAAAATGTCGGTAGCCAAAAAAGTGAGCGGGTATGGCAAAACCCCTGCGGAAATCACAAACACTTTAAAGCCGAGATCGACGGTGACGAACTTATTGGCGATCAAGTTGCAAATCACCAACGAAGCAATAAAAATCGAAGAGACCCACAGATAAATCCGTGCAGCCTCTTCGCTCTTTGAACTTTTTTGATCTGTCTTCAAAAAGGCTGTCGCGGATTTAAAGCGACCATTCCCACTCAAGGCGCTGAAGCGGTTTGCGGTCGTACATCAAGGCGCGTTCGTACATGTCGAACCAGCGGGCAATGCTCTCGGGGAGCTCTGTTTTCCACTCACTCGATTTCCCCTCGATTTTGTCCATCAATTTCTGAAAAGGGTCTTCGAGTTTCGGATACTCCGCGATTCGGTACGAGCCCTTTTCGAGCTTGGCCATCCGAGCCGCACAGGCTTCCGCTTCGCGCAGCCCTCCCGTTCGGTCGGTGAGGCCGTTTTGAATTCCGCGCGTTCCGCTCCACACTCGGCCTTGACCAATGCTGTCTACCGCCGAGGGCTCCATTCCGCGCTCTCGAGCGACACGATCAACGAAATGCGCGTAATACCGGTCGATTTCGCGCTGAAGCATTTTTCGTTCGAAGGGATCGAGCGGTCTGCTGATATTGCCCATTCCACTGTGCGCCGCTGTTTTGACCTGTTCTACGCGAATGCCCAATTTGTTTTCGAGTAGTTCGGAGCCGTCGAGGAGCATGCCGAAAACCCCGATCGAACCGGTAATCGTGTTTGGATGGGCGTAGATGCTGTCTCCCATGGCGCTGATCATATACCCCGCAGAGGCGGCGACATCGCCCATGGAAACCACAATCGGCAGCGAATCTGAAAGCAATTCGAGCTCTCTGCAAATTTTGTCGGCAGCAAACGCGAGCCCGCCCGGCGAATTCACCCGCAGCACCACCGCTTTAACCTTGGAATCTTTGCGAATGCTCCGGATGGCCTCAATCATGCGGTCTGATTGGATCTCGTACATGCCGTCGCCCTCGTTAAACTCACCTTCGGCGTAGAGCACCGCAATTTTGTCGGCTTTGACTCCCGGCTTGGCAGCGCCCTCGGGCAGAGGGCTCTTCAAGAAACTCTTCACAGAAATCAAACGCGCGTCTTTGTCGGCATCAGAGTTCGTTTTGCGCGCCAGTTTCAAGTCGAACTCATCTTCTTCGAGCAGGCCGTCGACCAATTTGTGTTCCAGAACCGAAGCGGCTTCGCCCACGGCCAGACTGTCGGCCAAGCGCTGAAGCAGTGCTGTTTCGAGACCGCGCGACTCGGCGATCGAACCGAGCATTTCGGTCCAGAGATCTCCAGCAAGGGCTTGAAGCTGTGCTCTGTTTGCATCGCTCATTCGGTTTTGAATAAACGGCTCTCCCGCGCTCTTAAACCGGTTGTTGCTGCCGCGAACCAAATCGACTTTAACCCCGAGCTTGTCGAGTCCATCTTTTAAATACGCTACATCGACACTGAGTCCCGACCATTCAACCGCCCCGTGGGGATTTAGAAAAACGCTGTCGGCCGCGCTTGCGAGGTAGAGCGATTTGGTAGAGGCAAAAGTGCCGTAGGCCACAATCGGTTTACCCGATCGCTTTTTGAAGTCGAGCAAAGCCTGACGGATTTCCCTCACCGTGGCCATCCCGCCCGAAATTCCGCCCATAGGGAGGTAGATGCCCGCAATGGCCGGATCGCTCTCGGCGCGCTCTATGGCCAACAATATTTTGTTGAGGCCTAGCCGCTCAGAATCGTTAAAAAGGGCTTCGAAGTCCGAAAAAGCATCGTCGCTGCTTCGGTCGGCCAATACCGCCGAGCCCAAGTCTAGTTTGAGGTAGCTGCCTTCCTCTACCGCCACGGGCTCGGTCTTCGAAAAGGCGGCTCCGATTCCGATGCCCATGAGCAAGAGAAAGAGAAGCAGAAGTATGCCACCGACGAAGGCAGCGAGCACTTGGAGCAAGAAACGTCCCATGTTGATTGATTCGATTGTTTGGATAACCACTCGTTGGATGCGAAGTTCGGTACATTCGGCTTTTCGGGAGGTATGGGATGTGACCTGCGCACAACGGGTGTGAGGAACGAAGAAAAACTCCTTTGAACGACTGGCTGAGGTGCCGAACGTTCGATTTTGATATTCACCTTCGCAAAAACTATCCCTATATGGAGGCGATCGTGGGCTTGGGAAGTGATTTGGGCGATCGAATGTTTGAATTGCGCGCCGCTCTTGACCTCTTGTCGCGACATTCGAGCAAAATGCAGTGGAGCCGCGTGTACTCGGGGCCCGGTCGCGGTTTCGAGCGTCCGACAGATTTTCTCAATGCCGCCGTGTGGTTGGAGACCGATTTGACGCCCCTGGAGTTATTGCAGTGTTGTTTAAATCACGAGCTCGAACGAGGCCGAAAACGAACGGTTCCGGGCTATCAATCGAGGCCGATCGATCTCGACCTCATATATTGTGGTGAACTCGTCGTTCGACAGCCTGATCTCGTCCTTCCTCACCCGCGCAGATTGGAGCGGAGGTTCGTCCTTCAGCCCACAGCCGATGTTGCGCCTGAATTTATCGATCCCCTTGAAATGAAGTCGATTGCAGCGCTCTTATCTGTGTGCGCCGATCAGGAGCCTTTGGTCGCTTATCCTGAAATGTTGTGAAGCACATTGCCATCGAGGGGAACATTGGCTCGGGCAAGACCACGCTGTCTCAGTTTTTGGTGGAAGCGCTGGGAGGGCGGCCGATGCTAGAAGAGTTCGAACAAAACCCGCTCTTGCCGCTTTTTTACGCCGACCGCCGCAAGCATGCCCTGTCGCTCGAGATCGCGTTTATGGCGCAGCGGTTTCTTCAATGGAGCCATCACACCACTCAAACCGATTTGTTTTCAGACTATTTGATTTCTGATTACCACTATGAAAAAAGCCGCGTTTTCGCCGGGTTGAATCTCGAAGAAACCGAATTTGCCTTGTTCGATCGATTGTTCGTGAGCTTACAAAATCACCTCAGGCCCCCTGATCTTTTAATCTTCGTCCGCAGGCCGATTGCAGTCCTTCAAGAAAACATCGTTTTGAGAGGGCGAACCTATGAATCTCAGATTGAAAGGGACTATCTCGAACGAATCGATTTAAACCTCAGCGCTTGGCTGACTCAGGCTAGACCAAAGAAGTTGCTGAGACTCGAACCCGGTAAGCAAAAATTCGAGGAGATGCCTTCGTTGATTGCCAAAATCGCTGATTTTGTGCACGATCCACACAATTCCTTTGTTACCCTATCATAAATTGGGTTAATCTTTCGTAAACCCTCGTGAAACGCTGAGTTGGTGTTGGATTATTTGTACTTTTGCCGTCAGAAAGAGCATTTTGAACCTGTATCACAGACGACGATCGAGCAACGAAAGAGCAAAAAAAGCGACCATGAAAAAAAGTGTATTCGGATTTGTCCTTGCCCTGTTAACCTTGAATGCCTACGCACAGAAGAACACTCTGTCCGATATGGCCAACTTCAGAAATTGGGCAATCGGTATCACCTTCGGTCCCGCGATTTCGACGGGCGACCTCATCAATTTTGAGGGCGACAAAAACGAAGAAGTGAAAGATGGCACGGGCGGTTTCGAACCTGCAATCGGCATTCACGCAGATTATATGTTCAGCCCTGTTTTCGGTCTTCGCCTTGCCTACGACTGGGCTTCGATGAGCGGCACGCGCGACGTTCGTTCGTTCGAAGGTTCTATGAACCAAGTCGACCTCGAATTCGTGATCAGCATTTTGAACATCGGCCCATCCGGGGGCGACGCCGAAACGAACTTCGCACTTTTGGCTACGGCCGGTGTGGGTTTCGGTTCATTCAATCCCACCACGTTTACCCGCGAGCAAGAAGTCCGCGATTTTGACCCGGTCAATGCCGCAACCGTTCCTTTGAGCCTTACCGCCAAGTGGAAGTTGAACAACAAGTTCGATTTGGACTTGGGCGTTCGCTACATCTATATCGCATCTGACTATGCCGACGGCCTTCAAGCAGGGAAGTCGAACGACGGTCTCGCCATCCCTTTCGTAGGGTTCCGCTACAACTTCGGCAAAGACGGCGAGAAGTCTGCGGTTCACTTCGTGAATCCGTACGATGAAGTATTCGGCGCCATGGCCGAAACCAAGGCGAAGATGGACGCCATGTCTACCGACGACGACGGAGACGGTGTGGCCAACATGATGGACAAAGACAACGCCACCCCCGCAGGTGCCATTGTCGACGGTTCGGGCAAGGCTGTAGACAGCGACCGCGACGGTGTGCCGGACTTCATGGACATGGATCCGTTCTCGAACATCGGTTCTAAAGTGAACAGCCAAGGTGTTGAAAACGACCAAGACCAAGACGGAGTGGCCGACAGCCGCGATTTGGAGCCCAACACTCCTGCCGGATCAATGGTCACGGCTCGCGGTCAAAAAATTACCTCAGGCGGAGGTGGTTCGGGTGCTGTAGGATTCACTCCTTCGGTGTACTTCCCGGTCAATGGCACCACCATGAGCGCTCAAGGTCAGCAACAATTGGCCATCATCGCCAAGCAAATGATTGCCAACCCCAACCTTAAGTACAAAGTAATCGGGTACACCGACAAGTCGGGTTCTGAATCGTACAACCAGAAATTGGGCGAGCGCCGTGCGAAAGCAGTGGTTAAGGAGCTTGTCAATGGCTACGGAATCGATTCAAGCCGCTTGACCGTTGAATCAAAAGGCAAGTCAGAACTTCTCGGAACGCGTAGCGATGTCAACCGCCGCGTCGATTTCGAACCGATGAACTAATCAGAAGATTCTTCTTCTCGAAAGCCGCCCCAAAAAGGCGGCTTTTTTTATTCAGAGAGATTGGGAAATTAAACCTTCGGGATTCCCTGTTCCAAAGAGCAGTGCCCAGCAGGCGATTCCCGTGGCCACGCTGAGATTGAGCGAGTGTTTGGTGCCGAATTGTGGGATGGACAGAGCATGTTCACAAAAGCTCAGAGCCTCGTCGGAGACGCCTGTAATCTCATGTCCGATCACCAAAGCCACCGGTCTGCTTCGGTCGGGAATATAGCGGTGCAGATCTAAGGCGCTGTCGGTTTGTTCCAGCGCCAGAATGCAGTGGTCGGAGAGCGAACGCAAACAATCTGAAATTGAGTCCCAGCGAACCCAGTGGACCCACTGTTCGGCTCCGAGCGCTGTCTTTGCCACTTCGGGTGAATGGGGAAGGGGCATAGGCCCGCAAATGTGCACGGCTTCAAGCCTGAATGCGTCCGCAGTGCGGAGCACCGAACCGAGGTTGTGCGCGCTTCGCACCCCGTCGAGCACCAAGCACAGAGGCCATTTTGCAGAGGATTTAAAGGAATCGGCATCGAGCCTGCCGAGCTCGTGCACGCGGAGTTTGTTGTGCGTTTGGGGCATAGAGAATGTCGTTTAAGGGCTAGAGGTGCGTGCGTACCTTGCCGGCGCCCAATTTAGTCGGTTTGAGCAGAGAAGTCGAAACCCCTTTAATGCAGCAGCATCGAGAGTTGAAACAGCAACATCCCGATGCTTTGCTCCTTTTTCGCGTAGGCGATTTTTACGAAACATTTGGAGAGGATGCCATCGAAGCTTCGAAGATCCTCGGCATCGTCTTGACCAAGCGATCGAACGGAGCGGCTTCTTCGATTGAACTGGCGGGTTTTCCGCATCACAGCCTCGACACCTACCTGCCCAAATTGGTGCGTTCGGGGCGCAAAGTGGCTGTCTGCGAGCAGCTCGAAGACCCGAAGCTGACCAAGAAGCTGGTGAAAAGAGGAGTCACAGAACTGGTTTCGCCCGGGGTGAATCAACTCGACCCTTTGCTCGAGAGCGGCAAGAATAATTTTTTGGCAGCCCTGACTCTTGAAAACGGCAAACAGGGCTTGGCCTTGCTCGATGTATCGACGGGCGATTTCTTTTTTGCCGAAGGAGAAGACGCCCACCTAAAGCGCCTTTTTGACGCGTACGTGCCTTCAGAATACGTCTTGCCCCATCGAGGCCGTCGGGAGTTTGAAACGCGATTTGGTCTTTCGGCACCGGTCAATGAGCTTCCCGATTGGGCCGGCAAGCACGAGTATGCCAGAAATCTGGTACTTGAACATTTTCAAGTCCATTCTCTCAAGAGTTTCGCCCCTGAAGGCGCCGATTTAGGGCTCGCGGCAGCGGGAATGGCTCTGGCTTATGTTCGGGCCACCGGGCGCACAGAACTCGGACACATCGATCGATTGGAGCGCATCCCCGAAGGAGATCGAATGTGGATCGATGGTTTTACACTTCGAAACCTCGAAGTATTTCAGCCGAACCAAGCAGATGGAATTTGTTTGACCGAAGCCATCGATCTGTGCTGCACCCCAATGGGAAAGCGCTTGCTGCGCAGGAGACTCGCGATTCCGCTCTGCGAGCGCGCGTCGATCGAGGCTCGTTTAGATGAGGTTGAAGCCTTGCTCGACGGCGACAAGCGAGTCAGCTTGCGCACTTTGCTCAAAGGGTTTTCCGATCTCGAACGCAGTCTCGGACGCCTCGCCACGGGGCGCATTCAAGCGCGCGAACTCCATGCCTTGGCCTTGAGACTGCAGGCTGCCGCAGAGTTTCTCTCCAAGCCCGAGTGGAGTGCCTGGGCCGCCCAATGGGTGGATATTTCGGATGCTCTGACGCGCGTCTTTGAACGAATCGATCCCGAACCCGGCGCTTCTTCCAAGGGCGGAGTGATTCGGATGGGATTTTCGCCCGAGCTCGACGAACTCAAATCTCTCAGCAAAGACGGGATGATTCAGATCGAGCGCATACGCGATCGAGAGGCCAAGAACACGGGGATTTCAAGCTTGAGAATCTCATTTAATTCGGTGTTCGGATACTACCTCGAAGTGCGGAACACGCATCGAGATCGAGTGCCCGAAAATTGGATTCGCAAACAGACTCTAGTCAACGCAGAGCGCTACATCACCCCTGAACTCAAAGAGTTTGAAGAGCGGATTTCAGGTGCTGAAGAGCGCATCCAACGGCTTGAAAACGAGCTCTATGCCGAGCTAATCGAGCTGCTCCGCAGCCAAATTGCCTCTTGGGGACACAACATTCGATTGCTGAGCCAATGGGATTTGGCTTCTTCTTCGGCAGAACTCGCGGTGAGCCGAAATTGGTGCAGACCGCTCTTTTCCGAGCAATTGGAGGTCGATTTAAAGCAGGCGCGTCACCCCGTAATCGAGTCGACCTTGCCGCCGGGAGAGCGCTTTGTTCCCAACGATATTCGCCTCGATTCGCAACAGCGACAGTTGCTCTTGGTTACGGGCCCGAATATGTCGGGTAAGTCGGCCTTGCTCCGACAAGTGGCTCTTTCTTCGATACTCGCACAGATCGGTAGTTTTGTGCCCGCCCAATCGGCGCTCCTTCCGCTCTTTGACCGACTTTTTGTGCGGGTAGGGGCCTCGGACAATCTCTCCAAAGGCGAGTCGACGTTTATGGTCGAGATGATCGAAACCTCGAGCATTCTGAACAACATCAGGGGGAAATGTCTGGTTATTTTAGACGAAATCGGCCGGGGAACCAGCACCTACGACGGGGTGTCGATTGCCTGGTCGATTGCCGAATTTCTGCACGACCACCCCGTTAGGCCGTTGACTCTTTTCGCAACGCACTATCACGAGCTCAGCGATATGGAAGTCGATTTTGCTCGGGTCCAAAATGTGTGTCTCAAGGTGCGCGAAGAAGGAGAGCGAATCGTTTTTTTAAGAAAACTCATCGAAGGTTCCAGCGAACACAGCTTCGGAATTCAGGTGGCTCGAATGGCCGGACTGCCTCCAATTGTCGTGAGGCGCTCGTTTGAATTGCTCAAACAGTTTGAAGGACTTCACAAAAAGCATACGCCTGAGGGCTCGGCTCAACTCAGTTTTTTTCAATTGGCCGACCCTTTGCTCGACGAACTGCGGCTGTCTTTGCAGGCCGTCGAACCCGAACAAATGACCCCTATCGAGGCTCTGGTGTTGCTTCAGCAGCTCAAAAGGCGCCTCGAATCGAAACAAGCCTAAGGATAAACTCCATTTTTGCGAGAGTTGCGAATTCGCCTATCTTTGCGCTCCCGTTTTGTAGAACGCGAAAGTAGCTCAGTTGGTAGAGCACGACCTTGCCAAGGTCGGGGTCGCGGGTTCGAATCCCGTCTTTCGCTCCAAAGTGAAACCCCCGAGAAATCCGGGGGTTTTTTGTTGAGATTTGCGATTGAACACGGTGGAATTCCGTTTTGTCCGAGTGGTGAAATAGGTAGACACGAGGGACTTAAAATCCCTTGACCCGAAAGGGTCGTGCGGGTTCGATTCCCGCCTCGGGCACAGCCAACGCAGATATGGTTGCGCTCACTCACGACAGCGCGGTTCGTGTCCCTTTCTTTTTCAAGAGTCTCCCATGGGCACCTCGATGGCCAGCAGATCGAGTTCGCTCAGCGCATGGATCTCGATCGACTCTGTATGCCACGCCCCGAGGGCATCTCGGCTTTTGAGCTCCTGCGCTCCGATTCGAACATCCCCTTCGACCGAAAGCAAGTACACTCCGTGATTCGGGCTCTTCAACTCGTATGCGATGCTTTGGTTTGCTTCGAGTCGCAGCCGGCGGATGTGCGCGTCTTGGTGAATTTCAAGCGCTTGAGTTTCTCCCATCGGCCCAACGTATTCTATCCACTGCCCCGTTTGTGGGATTTCGAACGCGCGTTGATCATATCGAGCCGCGTGACCTCTGCGGTTGGGTAGAATCCAGATTTGAAACAATCGAAGCGGGCTTTGCCGATCGGGATTGACTTCACTGTGTTCAATTCCCGTACCCGCCGACATCACTTGAACTTCTCCGGAAGCAATTTCGCCCACGCTGCCCAAGGAGTCTTGATGTCGGAGTTTGCCTTCAAGCGGAATGGTGATGATTTCCATATCGCTGTGGGGATGTTTGCTGAAACCCGTGCCCGGCGCTACCCAATCATCGTTTAGAACGCGCAGTGCGCCAAATTGCACACGGCTCGGTTCGAACCACGATCCAAAGCTAAAGCTGTGTTTGGCGCGCAACCAGCCATAGTCGGCACCGCCGCGGCTCTCTGAAGAATGAAATATAGTCTTCATGTTTTTTTATTCAAAGTTATAACATTGATTATATTGATAAAATACGAATTTTCTTACATTTGGGACATGTATTGCACCTTAACCAGTGGAACCGTGATGGGGATTGATGCGCATCCGGTTCAGGTCGAAGTCCATCTCAAAAGAGGGATTAAGTTCTTTTTGGTCGGCCTGCCCGACAGCGCCATTAAAGAAGCGCAACACCGCGTTTACAGCGCTGTACTGACAAGCGACTTCCAATTTCCCGGCAAGCGCATCACCGTAAATCTGTCGCCCGCAGACATTCGAAAAGAAGGTTCGGGCTTTGACCTCCCCATTGCGGTGGGCATTCTCTTGGCATCGGGCCAGTGCAGCGAAGAACGCGTTCGCGACTATCTGTTTTCGGGCGAATTGAGCCTCGACGGATCGCTCAATCCCATTCGGGGGGCCTTGCCCTTAGCTCTTCTCGCCAAAAGCAGAGGTATGAAAGGAGTCGTTTTGCCTAAAGCCAATGCCGCCGAAGCGCGTCTGGTAGAGGGGCTCGAAGTTTTTGCCGCCGATTCGCTTCGCTCGGTGGTCGAATGGTTGTCGGGCACCTATGAACCCTTCGGAGAAGTTCAAGAAGTGCCTGAATTGCTCCCTTCGGGGGTTCAATGGACCGAATTGGAAGATTTATCAGACGTCAAGGGTCAACAAGCGGCGAAGAGAGCCCTCGAAATCGCCGCCGCCGGTGGGCACAACCTCCTGCTGATCGGCCCTCCGGGTGCGGGAAAAACCATGTTGGCTCGAAGGCTACCCGGGATTTTGCCCCCCATGCGTTTTGAAGAAGCCATAGAAACAACTCGGATTCATTCGGTAACGCGCAAAGGTTTGAGCCTCGATGCATTTCGTGGAAAGCGCCCCTTTCGGTCTCCCCACCACAGCATTTCGGATGTGGCCCTTGTCGGAGGAGGCAGCCATCCGCAGCCCGGAGAAATTTCGCTGGCTCACAACGGAGTGTTGTTTTTAGACGAGCTGCCCGAGTTCAAGCGCGCCGCGCTCGAAGTGCTTCGCCAGCCCATGGAAGAGCGAAAGGTGACCATTTCTCGGGCCCAGTCGGTGGTTGAGTTCCCTTCGGGCTTTATGCTCGTGGCATCTATGAACCCCTGCCCGTGTGGTTTTCACAACCACCCGACTCGAGCTTGCGTCTGTCCGCCGGGTGCTGTTCAGAAATACTTGAACCGCATAAGCGGGCCGCTTCTCGATCGCATCGATCTGCACATCGAAGTCGCTCCGGTTCCGCATGCCGAATTGCAAGGAGCTCGCGCTGAACCAAGCGAAGATGTGCGCAAAAGGGTTTGTGCCGCCCGCGAACTTCAAGAACAACGCTTTGCCTCTTTTCCGGGGATCTATTGCAATGCTCAGATGAACGGTTCGCTGATGTCGGAACACTGCATTCTCGATTCGAGCATGAAGGCGATTCTTTCTCAGGCCATCGAAAAGCTCAAACTCAGCGCGCGCGCCCACGATCGAATCTTGAAAGTGGCCCGAACCATAGCCGATTTATCGGGGTCTGAGCAAATTCAAATCGCGCATTTGGCCGAAGCCATTCAGTATCGCAGTCTCGATCGAGAAGATTGGGCGGCTTAGTGCGGCTTAGCTTTCAAAACATCTGCGAAACGAGCCGGCATTTGTTAGGTTTGCGCTATGCCGGTCGATGTTTTGTTTACCCATCGCACCGATGCGTTGATCCGTCCGGGAGGCGATACAACGCACGCCTTGCGCACTATGGACGAACTGAAGCGCAGAGGTTATCGCGTCTTTGGCGACTGGGAGCCCTTTCCTCAAGATTTTGAGCCAAAGCTGATTCACCATTTTAACATCTCCAGGCCCGAGCGGGCTTTACAGGCACTTCGCCGTTTTGCAAGCGCTCGCCTGGTCGTGCAAGCGCTGCACGTAGATTACAGTTCGACCGAAAGCGCCATGGGCGGTTCCAGAGTCTTAATTTCTAGGTATCTCGGTCGAGATGGCCTCGAGTATTTGAAGCGTTGGGCTCGGTGGTTGGTCGGAAATCAAGCGGCACCCACTGTTGAATATGCTCTTTCGGGACATGGCCGGAGCGTCCGACGACTATTGACTCGGGCTGAACTTGTTCTTGTGGCTTCAAATTCAGAAAAACAGCGAATCGAAGCGGATTATGGACCTCATCCCAACATTCAAATCCTTTATCCCCCTTGTGCGCTCCCAGTTTTTTCTGCCGAGATAAGTCGCAGTAAAGCAGTGCTTTGTGCCGCACGCATCGAGCCGCTCAAAAACCAATTAAATCTGATCCGCGCATTGAACGATTCAGAATTTGAGTTAATTCTCGCAGGTTCGCCCGCGCCCAATCACCGAGCCTATGCCGATCAGTGCAAAGCTGAATCAGGCTCCGGAGTCCAGTTTGTGGGCCAACTCGACACCCAAGACCTCTTTGATGCCTACGCTTCCTCAGAAGTTTGCGCCCTTCCCAGTCATTTTGAAACGACAGGTTTGAGCACGGTCGAGGCTCTTGCGGCGGGGATACCGGCAGTTTGCGGCGGGGGAGAGGCCGTTCGCGAGATATTCGGCCCGCGTGCAACATACTGTGACCCCAAACGTCCCGAGAGCATCCTTGAAGCCGTTCGGATCGCCCAGAACAAGACATTAGAACAACGCAAAGCAGATTCTAATTGGGCGAACGATGCGTTTTCTTCGGCTAAAATTGGACAGCAGCTCGTCGGTTTTTATGAGGAGGTTTTGAGTCAAAATCGCCCGAATCAAGCCTCGTAAAATAGCTCCATGAACATCGCCATTGTCGGAACTCGGGGAATCCCCAATCGCTACGGCGGTTTTGAAGAATGTGCCGAACAATTGGCCTTGCGCTGGGCTGCTCAGGGAATGAATGTCCGGGTCTACGGGGTCCACCACCACCCGGTCCGCGAGCCAGTTTTTAAAGGGATAGAGCGCGTTTCGATTTTCGACCCTTCCGGAATGGGCAGCGCATCTCAATTTTTCTACGATTTGGGCTGCATCTTCCACCTAAGGCGAAACCCCGTAGATGTCGTCTTGCAGCTGGGGTATACATCGAGTGGAATCTGGCAAGGTCTGTGGCCCAGGAGTCTTGTGGTCGTCACGAACCCGGACGGACTCGAATGGACTCGAGCAAAGTACTCGAACGCCGTGCGCAGGTTTTTGAAATGGTCTGAACGACAAGCAGTTTTTCGCAGCGACGCCTTGATTGCCGATGCGCCGGAGATCGCGCGTCAATTGAAGGTCCAGTGGGGCGTCGAATCGGAATGCATTCCCTATGGGGCCGAGCGAAACAGGACATTTCAAGAAGATTGGCGCCAAGAACTCGGTCTAAAACCGGGAAAGTTCGATCTGATTTTGGCCCGGATGGAACCCGAGAATCAAATAGAAACCATGATTCTCGCTCGCATTGAAAGCGACTCAGACCTTCCGCTAATTGTCGTTGGAGGTGTACAGAATCGCTATGCCCGGCGTTTGATCGATCGATACGCGCGAAATGAAATTCGCTTTGTGGGGAGTTGTTACGACCGCCCTAAAGTCGAAGGATTGAGGCGCTCGGCTCGCTATTATCTCCACGGACACACCGCCGGGGGAACCAATCCGTCCTTGCTCGAAGCCATGGCCTCGGGTTGCTCGATACTCGCACATTCCAACCCCTTCAACCGCTGGGTGCTCGGAGATCAGGGCGACTACTTTATGGGCGTCCCCGACCTCTCGGAATTGCTCTCGCGAAGCGCCGAGCCGACCGACCGCTCCGAGGCCTTGAACGAGCGGCTCCAAAGAGATTTTGACTGGGATTCGATTGCCGAGCGATACTTGAAGGTCTTGACGACGAAACGCCCGAAAACCTGAGATTAACCCCTTTAGCTACGTATATTCGCGACCCGTTGAACGAACCTCTCTGAAATGGCAACTTTAGAACGGATCCGCCGTAGATCGGGTCTCTTAATTGTGGTGATTGGGCTGGCAATGCTCGCTTTTATCTTGACTGACTTGTTTTCGTCGGGCAACTCCTTTTTGAGGGGAACGGCGAATTTGGTGGGAACGATTAACGGAGAGCCCATTACCCGCGAAGAATTCGGAAAGAAACTGGAGGGGTACATCGAACAATACAAACAGAGCACGGGCGACATTGCGCTCGAGCGAGCCACCACCGTGCAGTTCGTCGATCAGGTGTGGAGCGAACTCAAAAGAGATATGCTCCTCGCGAGCATCGTGGAGCCCAATGGCTTTGAGATTGGCGAATCTGAGCTGTATTTGCGAATCATAGACAACCCGAACATCCGAGGCAATCAGACTTTTGCCGATCCCAACACAGGTCAGTTTAGCGAGGCTCGATTTAGCCAGGCAGTCGCCAATTTGAGAGACAATCAATCGGATCCTCAGGCGGCGGAAATGTGGAAGCAATGGGTTGATTTTGAGAAGGCCGTCCGCGATCAAGCCAAGTCTGAAAAAGTGTACAAGGCCATCGAGAAAGGCCTGATTTGGCCCAAGGCTCTTGCGGAGTCTGACATCAACCGAAACAATCAAAATTTTAAAGCCAAGTTCGTCGCGATGCGTTTCGATCAAATTCCCGATTCGACCATCGCGGTGACCGACGCCGACATCCGCGACCACGTGCGCCGTTTTCCGCAAGATTTTGAGCGCAAAGACCAGCGCGAAATCACCTTCGTAAATTTCCCGATCCAAGCCTCAGCGGCCGACCGCGAAGCCATGAAGGCCGAGCTGAATGCCCTTTTGACCGACCGCATTTTGCCCGGTGCCAACGGATCGACCGATACCGTCGAAGGTTTTGCTTCGACTGCCGACGACAGCCTTTTCGTGAGCGCAAACAGCGATATGCCCTACGATCCGACGTATTATCCGAGGACGCGTCTTTCGCCTTTACTCGATTCGACCTTGTGGAATATGCCGGTCGGTCAAGTCTTTGGTCCCTACGAAGAAGACGGTATGCTCCAGCTGGCCAAGGTCGTCAAGCGGATTTCTCTGCCCGACAGCGCCAAAGCGAGGCATATCTTGATTGCATATCAAGGAGCCGAGCGCGCCGCTCAGAATATTACTCGCTCACCTATGGAAGCTAAGGAGTTGGCAGATAGTCTTTTGGCCTATGTCAAAGCCGATCGCGCTCGCTTTGCCGAGGTAAACGAGAAGTTCTCAGACGATGCGGTGGCAAAGTCTAAGGGCGGAGATCTCGGTTGGTTCCAGCAAAACAGCATGGCCAAGGAATTCGGCGACTACTGCTTTTACAACAAAAAGGGCGATTTCGGCTTGGTCATCACCAACTTCGGCTTCCATTTGGTCGAAGTGAGCGATCAAAAGGGCGGTACTGAATCTATTCGCGTGGCACGTGTGGCCAAGAAGGTTGCTGCTTCTGAGCAGACCATCAACGATGTGTATCGCAGTGCATCAGACTTTGCTTCGGGTCTAGCCCCGGGGGCATTGGGCGACAAGGCGGCATCTATGAATCTCGAAGCTCGTCCGGCCAAGGCCATCGAGGCCATGACCGAGAATATTCCGGGTCTGGGCAACAACCGCGAATTGGTTCGCTGGGCATTTCAACCTGAGCGCAAAGAGGGCGATGTTCAGCTTTTTACCAATGGGACGGCTTCGTATACGGTTGTTCAGCTCGATCAGATTTTGAAAAAAGGCCTTCCGACTCCCGAAGAATTCCCCGAGCTCTATAAGGAGCGGATTATCAAGGAGAAGAAGCAAAAGGAGACCGTGGCCAAGATCGAAGCAGCCTCCAAGGGTGCGAAAGACCTCGAAGCGGTGGCCGCGGCTTTGGGAATGTCTGATCGCGTCTTCGAAATGAATTTGGGTTTTATGCAGGTCAATGTTCAAGGAATTGGAGGCGAACCCGACTGGTGTGCTTATTTGAGCGGACTCCCTTTGAACCGTCTGAGCAGGGCATATCCGGGCGAGCGAGCGAGCTATATCGGTGTAGTACTCGACCGCCCCGCCTCACAGCCGGGCGATGTGCAAACGGCCATCGATCAAACAGAGCGTCAGGTGCAGGGCCGCTTGAGGGGCGGTTTGACAGACGCTCTTGAAAAAGCAGGTAAGGTGGTCGACAACCGAGCCGTTCACTATTGAACCGAGGTTTTTGAACTCCACTCAATAAATTGCTCCGGCCCTGCGCCGGAGTTTTTTTTGGAGCCCAACGAGATTTGTGGGTTGAGGATTCTGTGTTTTTGCTTCGTTGAGCGCTTGGGTCGGGTAGACTATTTTTCGTTCTTAGCAATACCAAACTGTACCCTGGCGAACGATGGGCGATTCATGCGAACCAGCCCGGAATTCCCGCTTTCTCGAAGATGAACTGTAAAAATTGCAAGGGAGTGTTTTCGTCCAAATTCTGCCCAGACTGCGGACACCCCGCCGTATTGGAAAAGATCGACGGTCGACACATCTTGAACGAGATTCAGAGCGTTTTGAATTTTGAAAGAGGGTTGTTTTATACCATCAAAGAACTGCTCCTCAACCCGGGACTCAACGTTCGAACTTATCTCACCGAGAATCGAAACCGAATCGTAAAACCCGTCATTTTTATTATTGCCACTTCGCTCATTTATTCGCTGTGTAACGCGTTTTTCAAATTTGAAGATAGCTATATTAAATATTCTGATATTGAGCAGAATACAACGACGAGGATCTTCGAATGGATTCAAAACAATTATGGATACGCGAACATTATCCTGGGTGTATTCATCGCCTTGTGGACGAAACTATTTTTTAAAAAATACGAATACAACATCTTCGAAATTCTGATTCTTCTGTGTTTCGTGATGGGGATCGGCATGTTGATCTTTTCGGCTTTCGGACTGATTCAAGGCTTGACACAAATAAAACTGATGCAGTTTTCGGGCGTTTTGGCTTTTGCTTATACCACTTGGGCGATCGCGGGATTTTTTGATCGCAGGAATCCCATGAATTATGTGCGAGCCTTTTTCGCTTATTTCTTGGGGATGACTTCTTTTGTACTACTCGCCATTTTAATTGGAAATATGATCGATTATTTAGTGAGAATGTAGGTCAATGTGTGAATAAAGTATTTTACTTAAGGGGGTGTTCGCCTCACCACGTTCTTTTCAAAAAGGGACATCCTTCCTTTCAGAATTCGATTCGCAGCGCATAGGTGAAAATGAGAAATAAAGAGTTCACTATGGGTTATTTACGAGGATAGCACTCTTTGTTTTTGGGGATTGAGAGCCGTCTAATTGTCGAATGCTGAGGGGATGCGGTTGAGGTTTGGCCGGCAGCTTCCTTTAGTTGGTTTAATTGAACGTGAAGGGCCTGCGACATGTTCTGGCTGCGTTTTGTGAAAAAGTCTTTTCCCTGATTTGGTGATCCATTTTGACTTGTATTAATTTAAAAGATTCTTACAGCACTCTAAGGGACGTTTTAGAAACACTTTGGAGACATTGGGCATATCAGGAATGGAGTGTTTCAGTCAAAGGAAAGTGCGATTGTCTAGGTGTATCAACTTGAACAGCATATGTCTACTGTAAAACTTTGGCAGCTCGATTCGAGTTTAGAGCTTGAATATTCACTGCAGCAGGACGCAGTCCTGGGGTATATGGACGATTTCTACAGAGAAGAAGGTTATAGGTTCGACCCGGTATCTCAGCGTGCGAATGTGATCGAATTCGTCCAGAGCCCATCATTTGGAGCCTTGTTTTTAATTGTTTACGAAGGGCAGATCGCGGGCTACGCCGTATTGGCCTATGGGTTTAGTTTTGAATTTGGCGGGAAGGACGGGGTCACAGGATAATACTGGGGAGAAACATGGTTTTCAGGCAAACATTTAGTCAACAACGGAGATAGAATGAATAAAACGCAATGATTTCCTTTCTTGTCTGACTTTGTTTACTTCACTCATGGAATCGATGTCTTCCGGCTTCGCCGATGAGCATTGTAAGATGGCCTGCGCTGTTCATTCCCTGTCTACGACCTTGATGTACACCCCGCTGCCGCGGAGGCCTTCTTTCTTTGCTGCTCCAAAGAAAGAGTAGAGCCACGATGGCTCG
>JBGSOF010000020.1:0-141538 GCA_041739275.1 Schleiferiaceae bacterium
TTCATTCCCTCTCTACGACCTTGATGTTCACCCCGCTGCCGCGGAGGCCTTCTTTCTTTGCTGCTCCAAAGAAAGAAGGAAAGAAAGGAGCTTTTTAGACCGGCGCAGCCCTCTCTTGTCCTACCCGCGTACGCTTTGGCCGAGGTCGCCGCCGCAGAATATTAAAAAGGAAATTGCGGCTGTTGTGCGACTCGGCGTCGCTTGCGGGTCCCGGAGTCGAGAGGCTTTAAGCACCTTGATATTCGGACATCTCGTTGGTTAGAAAGCTCTATAGTCATTTGATGAATGACAACTAAAACCAAATTTTCCAAGAAGGCGACTATGCCATCTCAATTTCAGGCTAACAAATCACTTCATGGAGCTCAAGGCGAGATCAAATCTCCCCTGTCCCTGTTTTTTGGGATCAATCTCGTTTTATGACCTCGGTCATTTCGAGGCATGACGGACATGTGCATTTTCGTTATTATTATGACGAGCTACCTGAAACTGAGAGACCGCTTGATCGAGCGCTTTGGAAAGCACGGTCGCATGCGCACGCTGTTTGAGTTTGCGCAGGGTGTAGACTTTGGCAGGCGCTATGTCTGGAGAGAAACGCTCAGACAAGACCGCCATCGGCCCTCCACTCGAGAGGTCTACGTGGAATGGGTCAACTACTGCAATCTGCGGTGCTCATTTTGCGCGCTCGATCACACGGCCGCAAAACAGCGTATGAAGTTCGAAACTTGGTCAGAGCTTCTTCGCCAACTTACGCGAGAAGAAGGTTGGTCGCAGATCGAACGCATCCATTTGCACAATGGGGGAGAGACCTTGCTGCACCCGGAATATCAGGCACTCTTAGCCGAACTCGACCGACAGATTGCCGAGGTTCGCCGGCGCAAACCCGAGGTGAGATTGCTCACCAACGGCATGCTGCTCGATTCGAATCGCAGGTCGGCCTTGTTGAGTACGAATGCTTTGACCCACATTGGCTTGAGTATGGACGGAGGCACGCCGGAGGCCTACGAAAAAATGAGGGTGCGCGCAGATTGGAAAAAGTTTAGCACCGGGGTCCTCGCCTTGCTTGAAGAAAACGCTCGGCTGGCTCGGCCAAAGGAGATTTTCCTCATCTCGGCCTTTCAGAAGCCCGAAGAACTCAAGGAAGAGCGCTTCGATCCGGACTTTAAGCAGATTCTAAAAATGGCCGATCACTACGAGCTGCGCTTGATTCACGACTGGGGTGGACTGCTCGACAAAGGTCTGGGCATTCAAAAGGCACAATCGAAGCCCCATAAACTCGGATGCACCATGATGCTCGATCAATTGGTGGTCTTTCCAAACGGAGATGTGGGCATTTGCTGTAACGACCTGAACGCCAGATCGGTGGTTGGAAACATTCACCGCGAAGGACTCCTCGGGGCCTACGCCAGCCCCCGGAGAAAGGAATGGCTCGGTTTGATGGCGCGCAATCGACATGCTGAAATAGAGCTGTGCGCGGGTTGTGAGCGGTTTTGAACGGGGATTATTGGAGTTTAAAAGTTATGGGAACGATAAAGCTCATGCGCACCGGTCTACCCTCATTAATCGCAGGTTGCCAATCGGGCATGGATTGAATGGCTCGAACTGCCTCTTTGTCCAATAGTTTGTCCACAGATTGCACGATTCTTACCTTGGTGACGCTCCCGTCCCTATCTATGACGAAGGACACCAGAACTTTTCCTTGAATGTTTTTCTTGATGGCTTTCGAAGGGTATTGAACATTCTTACTGAAGTATGCCA
Source organism: Schleiferiaceae bacterium (assembly GCA_041739275.1). Classification (GTDB taxonomy): domain Bacteria; phylum Bacteroidota; class Bacteroidia; order Flavobacteriales; family Schleiferiaceae; genus WGMI01. The sequence continues at coordinate 1,756 of JBGSOF010000020.1, forward strand.
TCATGGAAGCGTTGGTTTCTGCCCCTGGATTCTTTCCGGGAAAGGCAGCCATTCTTTCGAAGTAATAGTGGGTCGTATCGGCTCCTTTTTTTGTCCAACACCTACCTTGGATCAATTCACCGTTTCGGTACAAATCCCGACGTCTTTGCGCACCATTTTCAAAGAAACATTCAACCAATCCATCCAAAAATGTAGTATTCGAAACATTCGGATCATATCGATATTGTGCGCGAGAAAATAGTTGACCGTTCTCCCAGTAGTATTCAGAAGAGCCATCTAATACCATTGGTCGGGTTCCTTCGGGTCGCAGGTAAACCTGCTTCAGCGACACAAAACCATCCATGCTTTTTATCCACTTTATTATATGATTTGGATCGTTGGGAAGCTCCGCGTATTCGTGATAACGCTTGGCTTTCTCTGCATTGCACGAATCTCCATGCTCATCAAAATAATACCGTCGACCGATTTCTTGAGCGTGGATCGTGCTCATTCCCATCATGCCTAGAACAAGGAGAATAGAATTAAATAGGGGATTACCCATTGATTTCATCTAAAGTGTGGGGATTACTTCTTCTTCGGCGCGATCAAATCGTACGAATGCTGGAGCAGCTCGAGCAAGAGCGCATCGCCCACGTCGAGGTCTACGCTGTTCCAGTGCTTTTTACTCATATGATATCCCGGGCGGATGCCCGTATACTCGGCCCGGAGCTCTTCGGCCCGGTCGGGATCGCATTTGAGGTTGGTGTAGGGTTTGGGGTTGTTCAAGCCAAGCAGCGCAAACATTTTGCCCCCCACTTTAAAAACGAGTACATCGGGGCCAAAAGGGGTTTCTTCCGAAACATTCGGCAGGCGCAGCACGGCTTCGCGGTAGGTTTCGAGGTCCATGGCCCGTCAGGAATCCAATCGATAGAGAATAGGCCTACTCGGGGCGGCGTCCATTCGAAATGGCGCCAGTTGCAGTTCGAGGAGGTAGACGCCCAGTTCGAGCGCTTGGGGCACGTAGATGAATTCGGTAATGGTGCACTGGGGCCGAGGCTGTCCGCGATCCAGACCCCAAAACACCTTGTGCGCACTCAGTCGCCCTTCGTCTACTTCGGGGTCTACCGAGGGCAAATCGATCAGGAGGTGTTCCACACCCTGTTCCACCCAAAAACGCATCAACTCAGGATCGATCCAGGCGGGGTGCGTATTCGAATAGTCGCGGAATTTGTCCTCGGGTTTGTTTGGAAAGGTTCGGATGACGAGGGCCGGGAGCCACGGGTTTTCTGTGGATCGGACATTGCCTGCCCGAATACCTCCGTCAGCATCGGGAGTGGCCTCGACCAAGAGCGCGGGCCAGAACGAATGGGTCAAGGCTTCGCCCACCTGCAACGGACTGTCTGAAACATGGCTCAGGCATTCTGTATGCGTGCCATTGCCGTGCGGATTGAAGCGCACATTCTGAAAATTGACCGGAGCTCCGGCTTTGATCGAGCCCACCCAATCGCCCATCACCACCGGTTCGATGGCCACCGGAGGGCAATACCAAGCCGTGGCCGAAGGTCCGGGCCCCAAACCGATCGACAAGTCTACACCTGCTTCGAGTGTGCTTTCGAACTGCTTTCCCGCCCATTCCAATGAGATGCGCCGCTTCATGATGCGGCCAAATTAGGGCTTAGGCAAACAAATCTCGACACAACGCATCAGTGGTCAGCCATTGGTCTTCAGGGATTCTCCATCGGGTTCCTTCTCTGTCTAAACCGATCAGGCGCCCCGATTCGATCGCCTGCTTCCATTCTTTTCGGACGCCTTCAGCTTCCTTTGTGAGAAGCGAGTCGATCCAATCGGTGCAAATTCCCGAGGCGCTGCGAAGTCCGGTCATTATGCGTTCATTGAAAAACTCTCGCTCGTTCAGAATCTCTTCTTCTCCGAGAGGGAGTCCTTGTTGGAGCCGCTTGATATAGAGCGAATTATTGGCAATATTCGACCAACGTCGGCGGCCCTTTGCCGAATGCGCCGAGGCACCCAGACCCAAGTAGTTTGCCCCTGTCCAATAGGCTGAATTGTGCTTGGCTCGAAAACCGGGAAGCGCAAAATTGGATAGCTCATAGTGTTCGTAGCCCGCCTCAGACATGTGTTCGCATAGCATTCGATAGTCGCGCACCACGCGGTCTTCGGCCGGAGTCGGGGTTTGAGAGAGGCGAATGGAGCGTTCGAGGGCGGTTCGGGGCTCGACCGTGAGCGCATAGGCCGAAAGGTGTTCGGGACGATGTGAAAGTGCCCGAAGCACGTCCGACTCCCAACGGTCGGGCAGGTTCTCGGGCAAGCCGTAGATCAAATCGAGGCTGAATCGTTCAAAACCTTGCGATTGAACTCGTTCGATGGCGCGAAGCGATTGCTCGGCGGTGTGCGCCCGGTTCATCCACTTCAAAATGTCGGGGTCGAAACTCTGAATACCCAAGCTGAGTCTGTCGACGCCCCAAGATTTCCAAGCTTTTAAAAGTTCGACTTCGAGATCGTCGGGATTTGCCTCGAAAGTCCACTCCTCGAGTTCAGAAAGATCCCAGAAAGAGGCGATTTGATCGATCAGGGGTTGAAGGATGTCCGGAGACAGAATCGATGGCGTACCCCCGCCGAAATAGAGCGTGCGAAGTTGAAAATCGCGAAATTCTCGGCTTCGATTTTTGAGTTCCAAACAAATCGCGTCAACGAATAGATCAATCTGCCGAAGCGAAGTGCTAAAATGAAAATCACAGTAATGACAAGCCTTTCGACAGAACGGAATGTGAATGTAGAGGCCAAAAAAGCGGTCTTGGGACATAGCGCAAATTTGGCTCGTAACATCGGCTTAACGCCCCTTCACTAAAAATCGAGTTATTTTGCCGCTCTTTTGTTCCACTAATTTCTCTTTCAGTGAAAAAGTACTTTCTGTTTTCTGCCCTCGTATTGGCCTTTGCTTGCAGCAAAGACGACGATAACAATACCAATCCGACTCCGAGCACTCCGCTGGTTGATGTCGTCGACGGTCGCTGGAATGTTGTGAATGTGGAGCGCATCGACGAAGGCGATGTTCAAGGCAGTAGTTACTATTTGAACTTCGCCATGGACACCAGCGGTGTCTATTTTGATTTCGACCTCGCCACCAACATGGTCGATTTTTGGCAGTATTATAAAGGTACAGATGCCGCAACTCAAACATCAGTAGACGTAAGTGATGAGTTCTTGGACGTTCCCTTTCAAATAACCGGCAATAGTTCCATGGAGTTTTACGCCTTGGGCGATACCGTCAATGTTACGGCCTTGAGCGTAAGCCAGAACACAATGACCTTGCGCACGGTCAATGAGTTTGTCTTTCCCGGTTTCTACGAAAAGCAGACCCTCACCTACTACCTCGCGCGCTGAGCGAAGAATGTTTTTGAGCTTTATGAAGCGGCTTTCCTCTGTGGGAAGCCGTTTTTTTTATTCTGATTTCTGCCCGATGCGGAGCAGCATTTCCGCAACCATTTCGCTCAGTCCGTATCGAATCTGATGGCCCCAGTCGCTGCGCGCTCGGTCGTCTGAAATAGAACTCGGCCAGCTGTCTGCAATTTCTTGTCTGAAATCAGCTTGATATTCGATGGCGAAACCCGGTCTTTGGCGCGAAATTTCCGCAGCGATTTCGGCGGGGGTAAAATCGAGTCCGGAGAGGTTGTACGAAGTCCGAATCTTGACATCTGCAGAAGAGGCCTCCATCAGCCGAATGGTCGAATCGATGGCGTCGTCCATGTACATCATCGGCAAGCGCGTATCGGGCCCGAGAAAGCACGTATACCGATTTTCGCGAACGGCTGAGTGAAAAATCTCTATGGCGTAGTCGGTCGTGCCCCCACCCGGAGCCGCTTTCCAAGAAATTAAGCCCGGGTAGCGAATCGAGCGCACGTCGACTCCGAATTTGCGATGGTAGTATTCGCACCACAGTTCGCCGGAAAGTTTCGAAATTCCATAGACCGTTTGAGGGTCCATGACGGTGTACTGAGGGCAGTCGAGCTTGGGTGAATTTGGCCCAAACGCAGCGATGGAGCTCGGCCAAAAAATGCGCTTCAACTTGCCCGCTTTGCCGAGTTCGAGCGCGATGAACAGAGTCTTCATATTGAGGTCCCAACCCTTCTCGGGCATGCGTTCGGCTGTCGCGCTCAGCATGGCCACAAGCTGATAGAGTTGTTCCACCCCATGCTCTTCGATCACTTGTTCCAAGCCGAAGGCGTCGAGCGCGTCGATTTGAACGTATCTCCCAAACTGACCGGTATCTGCCCGCAAGTCGGCGGCAATAACCGAATCGGGACCGTGCTTTGAGCGCAAGGCTTCGGCCAAATCGGTTCCAATTTGCCCGAGCGCGCCGAGAACCAAGATGGGATGCTCGGCAGAAGGGGGGGAGAGCACAGACATGATGAGCGAGTTTAGAGGCCGCTAAGATATCGGCTGCAAAGACTGTCTAATTCTTGAAGACCTCAGCCCCGGGCGAGTTTTATCTTTGCTGCATGAAACGCCCTCGACCTGCGCTTGTTAATAAATATGGACCCGGCGATTTGAGACGCAAACTCGAATCGGAAACCTTTGAGCGCCGCACCTTGAGTTTTTATCGGTATGTGCACATCGACGATGTCCGTTCATTCAGAGATGCGCTGTTTTTGGATTGGGACGAGTTGGGTTGCCTCGGGCGAATCTACGTCGCCAAAGAAGGCATCAATGCCCAGATGAATGTACCGATTCCGCGGTGGAATGATTTCTTGGACACACTTGAAAATCGCCCGGAACTTCGATCGATTCCGCTTAAAATAGCCGTTGAAGAAAGTGCTCCTTCATTTATCAAATTGGCTATTAAAGTTCGGCACAAAATTGTCGCCGATGGGCTCGCCGACGATGCCTTCGACACTTCGAATGTCGGTCGGCACCTCAGTGCGCAAGAGTGGAATCAAATGCTGCGCGAAGGTGCTACGGTCGTGGATGTTCGGAATTTTTACGAAAGTGAAGTCGGTCATTTTGAAGGAGCCTTACTTCCCCGCGCAGAGACCTTTCGAGATGAATTGCCCGAGGTTCTCGAAATGCTCAAAGGCAGAGAAGAACAGCCTGTATTGCTTTACTGCACGGGGGGGATCCGCTGCGAAAAGACGAGCGCCTATCTCAAGCATCATGGCTTTCAGAACGTCAATCAGCTCTATGGCGGAATTATCGATTACACGCGGCAGGTGAATGCCGAAGGGCTTGAGAATCTGTTTAGGGGCAAGAATTTTGTGTTTGACCAACGCCTGGGGGAGCGCATTTCTGATGAGGTGATTGCCCATTGCCATCAGTGCGATTCGGTTTGCGATACTCATGTCAACTGCTCCAATCCGGAGTGCAATGTCTTGTTTATCCAATGCGATTCTTGTGCGGAGGCCCATCGCGGTTTGTGTTCTGAATGTGTTGAAGAAACCGGGGCTTCCGGAGATCGCGCCGATGGCCAAATTGCAGGAGCCTTGGCCGTATCAAAACCCAGAGTGTTTCGACGTGCCCGCAAGGTCTGAGCAGGGTCGTTGAGACGAACAATGATTCCGCGCTAAATGCAGTTCTGCGATCGCTTGGGCACGCCAAATGCCTATCGCTTGAGGAGCACGTAGTTGTTGAATCCCCCAATCGTTCTGCCTCCGAGTAGGTTTTGCTCGATCCAAGTCAGAATGCGGCTTTTTAGGCGGTCGTGCGCCATTTTTTCGCGCTGAGCATGGCGTTCTTTTCCGCTGTAATTGAGCTGATCTGCCCAATCAAAGGTCTTGATCCAAGCGTCCATCACTTTGGGGTGGCTGCCTTTAAAGCGAGAAACGCGCCCCAAGGGCCCATAGTCGAACTCGACCGGGCGCTGTTCGTACATCTCTCGAACGGCCTCAGCACCTCTGTGAATGGTCGCGAGCGATTTCTGCTTTCGCTGCATCAAGCGGGGAGGGCGGACGTAACCGTAGTGGTAGATCTCGGCGGCCACCTTGGCCACTTTGAGTTTTAAGGTGCCCTCTTTGACACGATAATTGAGGCCGTCGAAGTCGGGAATGCGCCGAAACGACTGAGCCGAGATCCAGCTGTGCATGTCGGGCAGATTTCGAACAATTCGGATCTCGTCTTTATACCAGTCGTGGCCGAGGTGGTGATGGTCAAAATCGCCGTAAAAATGCACGTAGTCGAACAACAAACCTTCCACTTCTCGATCGCTGAGCAATTCAGCACATCGCTTCTGTATGACGGGCAAGAATTTCTCGTGCACGACTTCGTCAGCCTGCACGTAAAAAAGCCAATCGCCGGTGCACGCTTTCATGGCGATATCGGTTTGATGAGCATTTTCCATCCCGCGCGGATAGCGCTCGAGATCCCAAACCGTGTCGATAATTTTGATCTTGGGCGAGCCGATGGCTTCGATTTCTGAGCGCGTAGTGTCGTCGGGGTCGCAGTCGCCCAGAGCTATGACAAATTCGTCGCAAATGGGAAGAATAGATTCGATGGCCTGCCGAATCGGGTAGTACAATTTACCCGCGTTCTTCGCCATACTGAAGCCGCTAATCTTCATTTTAGAGTCGTTATTGGCCCCGAAAGGTACATTTCAGATTCGCCCGACGGCATCTGACATCACCCAGCCCAATTTTCCATCTTCGAGCCTGATGGCCAGCCAATCGCCTTTTTGTTCCGCAATCCTGCATTCGGTGCCCTCGTGGACGACAAATCCAACCGGAGCTTGAGACGATGGTTCGGTGCGCGCTTCGACTCGGGCTGCGACGAGTACGGCGGTTTGGTTAGACGATTCCCAATAGCGATCGACGAGTCCAAAAATGCACAATAGGGCACCGAAGAATCCACTCAAACGAATCGAGATGCCTGCTGCTTTCGGCCGATCCCAACCCTTCAAGGCTAGGCCAATCCCAAGCAAAATCGAAACCGCCAAGCCCGCGAAAAAGAGGTGCCTTGTCCCAAATCGCCGGCTAAACGAGCGAATATTTTTTTCGATCCACCCTTCTCTTATGGCCTGAATACGATCGACGCGTCTCGATCGAGCTCGTTCGAGATTGTGCTGAATGTCCGGATTCGACGGCTCTAAGATTTCTGCCTTGCGATAGTTTAGAATTGAGTTCCCGATTTGATTGAGCCGATAGTAGCAATTCCCAAGGTTATAGAAGGCGGTGGCGCTCTTGGAATCTATCTTGGAAATTGAGTCGTAGATCGAAAGTGCAGAGGTGTATTCGGCACGCGCATAATGCACTTCGGCTCGGGCCCAAGCATTCGAACTTTGAGGCTCCGCCGCGCTCGCATACCCCCGGAAAAACAGCAGTAGAAAACTGAAGACTATAGTTTTGTCCATACGTCGATCCAGTTTTGGCGCATATCTGATTCCTCTGCCTTTGATGAAGAACCTGAAAAGCGCAATCGTTCTAACTTTTCTTTGAGTGCCGCAAATCTCTCTGCAGTATCGGCAGAATATCCCACAGAAATCATGGCTTCGAAGCCGCGAATTCGACTGAGTTCGGAAGCCTTTAACTCGAGAATTTCCAACTGAAAACGCTCCAAATAATTGAGTGCTCGTTCTGAGTTGAACTCTTTGTTCGGATTCAAAGTGGCCACGGCCTTGAGCCCTTCAGCGAGTAGAAGGCGCTTGGCGTCGGTTGAAAATGCACCCTTGTTTCGTTTAAAAGTCCCGGCCCACCAGCCGATGATCGGCGTGAGCAACAGCCAGAGAAACCAGGCAAGACCCAGTTCAGAGTGTCCGGCCGATCGACCGGGGCTGCGCAAGTATCGAATGTCTTCTACGACAGTTTGAACGTCTTCGGCTGTGGTAGACTCACTCGTGGCCGGAAGCTGTTCTCCGTTAAGCACTTCGAAGCTCAACTCGCCTGTTGTCAACTCGACGTATTCCGATTTTTCAGGGTCGAAATACGCAAATCGATAAGGCGGAATTTGATAAGTGCCTTTATGTCTGGGAATGAGCAGAATCTCGATTGATTTTAGCCCGGAGAAGCCCGTTGAACCCACCGACAAACGATCTCGGCGTTCGGGTTCGAAAGCTTCGATTTGAGCGGGCAATTCAGGTTCTTCCAATTCAATTAAACCGAGATTTCCCTTGCCCTCGACCTCGATTTTTAGCTTGATGGGTTCGCCCGAATTCAACTCTTCTTTATCGATTTGAGCTCTGAGAACAAACCGACCGACCGCCCCGCTAAATCCTTCGGGACGCCCTTTTTCGGGAAGGGGTTTCACCGAAATCTCGGGTGCATTTCGCCTTTCTTTAAAACTTCGTCCCCTTTGATACGACCAATTGAATGGGTCGTTTGCTCGTGCATTTGAAAAGTCGATTCCCTGCAGCTCGAGATATCCTTCGATTCGAGCGTCTTTGAGTTGGGGAATCAGCATGAGCCGTTTGCCAATGACCCATTGATAGTTGAGCCCATCGATCGATCGCACTCCCCGTTTTCCCGCTTCGGGCACTTCGAGATCCTTGCTGAAGAACCCCTTGATTTGAATCTTCTCGTCGCCCCCGAGTTGTTGAACTGAAGCTTGGTAATAATAGGTGTAATCGAGCATCAGGGGCTCTCCGACATAGACTGAAGTCCGACTGGGCTCCAGTCTGAAAAAAGCCGGAGGTGCTTTTTGTGCAGGGGCCTTTCCCGGTGTATTTGACTGAGAATCTAAAACTTCGATATTGAGAATCTTGCTCGAAACTTCAACTCCATCAATAGTGATTCGAGCGGGACCTATCATGAGTGTGCCCTTTCTCTTGGGCCGAATGATGAACTGATACGCACTCTCGCTCTTTACGCGCCCTTGAATGATGGTGGTGCTTTGAGAAAGCGCGGGGCCCATTTGAACTTCCCAATCTGCACCCCAGTCGGGCGATTGAAAGTTTCGTCCGTTCGCATTGCAGGCAAACGACACTCTGAGGCGTTCGTCCAAGCTGATTTGATAGCGCTCGGCAGTGGCGATGAGCTGCGTCTGGGCGCGCGCCGCACCTACGAAGGTCAATTGGAGAATGAAGAGGAGTATCCGGGGAGTTTTCACCAGTTCTTTCCGTTGGTCGGTTGCGCGTTTTTCTTATCGCTCTCTCGGAGTTTTTTTTGAACTCGAGCATCTTCTCTTTCCAAGCTTTCGAGCAATTGCTCCAGCTCTTCCGGACGCATTTGCTGCTGGCGATCGCCCTCGGCTTGATCTTTTCCTGGCTCCGGCTCCCCTTTTTCCGCTCCGCTTTGCTCCCCATTATTTTCGGGTTGTCGGGCTTCTTGGTTTCCGGGTTTTTGGGAATCTTCAGGTTTTGACTGTTCCGAGTTTTGATCTGAAGAAGATTTGTTTTGCTCTGATTTTTGTTGCGGCGGGCTTTTCAATTTTCTCAAACTCTGAGCGAGGTTGTATTGAGCATCGACATCGCCCGGTTTTAGTTTGAGGGACTCGGCAAAACTCTGAGCGGCTTCTTTGTATTTTTTTTGTTGATACTGCGCGTTGCCCAAATTGTGCAGAGCCTTGGCTCGATCTTCTTCCTTTTTCGATTCTTTGAGTGCTTCTGCAAACGCGGCCTCAGCTTCGTCGTAGCGCTGCTGGCGATAGAGGGCATCTCCGAGATTGAATGGTTTTATTGCCGGGTTTGAATCGGTTTTTTTGGCGGAGCGATAGGCCTCTTCGGCGCGTTCGAATTGTTCTTTTTCATATGCTCGATTGCCCTCGCGTATCGCTTTTTTAGCCTCGCTTTGGGCGCGCGTCTCCAATACGGAAAACAAGCAAACGACCAAGGCCAGGGCGGCAAAAACAGATCGATTTACGTTCATCGCGAAGGGTATTTTACGGCGGAATTCGGATTTGACGATTTGGGGATCAGAAAATCCGCGATCAAAGCCAGTGCCGCAAGTGCCACAAAGAGCGGAAAAAGTGAGTCTTTTTGTCTTAAGTCTTTGGTTTCGATGAGTTTTCTGTCCATACCGGCAAAGGCTTTTTCGAGGAAGTCCGATGCCAGTCGGCTGTCGGCTCCTGACATATAGGCACCGCCGATCTCGCCGGTCAAGCGCCTCAGAAGGTCGGGTCGCGACTTGCTCAGCACGGTTTCGCCTCGGGAATCTCGAAGATAGCCCGAGAGTTGACCGTTCAAATCCCTCAGCGGAATGGGGGCTCCTTCTTCGCTTCCCACTCCGATGGCAAAAAGTGCGATGCCTTGGCCGGCCATCTCGCTCTTTGCCGCATCCAGATCTCCGGAGTGGTCTTCTCCGTCGGTGACGAGTACAACTGCGCGACCCATGCCCGATTCTCCGCTGAACATACGTGCGCTTATCCGAAGTGCTTCCTTTAGATCGGTGCCCTGGCGGTCGATTTGGTCGGGAGCCGCTTGAGACAAAAACAGCGCAGCCGCGGCGTAGTCGTGGGTCATGGGCAGCAAAGGATAGGCGCTTCCCGCGTAGATCACAATGCCGACCCGATCGCCTGCGCGCCGCGAAATCGAAGTTTGGATCGTTTGACGCGCTTTTTGAAGCCTGTTGGGCTGTATGTCTTCGCAAAGCATGCTCTGAGACACGTCGAGCGCATAGACGATTTCCATCCCCCTGCGTTCCACCGGAACCTCTTGAAAATCGAGTTGAGGATTGGCCAATGCGATCGCGGCAAAGCCAAACCCGAGCGCTCGAAGAGCATATTTCAAGACACTTCGAGAGCGGGAATTGCCGAGGGTGAGTCGATGGAGGTTTTCGCTGCTCAAGGCGGCATTTAGGTGCTTAGTCGACCATCTTTCGAGCCGCCAAGTCAAGAAACTCAGGGGCATCAGGGCCAAGAGAGCCAACAGGTAGATGGGTTTTTCAAATTCCATCATTCCAAGGCGCTTTTTAACCAAGTCATGCGCAGAATTCCGTCCATCAAAAGCAGCAAAGCAGCCAACCCCACGAGCCAGCGATAGTGTTCCGCATAATTCAAATAGCGCGTTTCTTCGACGATTTTTTGTTCGAGCAGATCGATTTCGCGATACACCTCGTCGAGCGAGGAATTGTCTGTGGCGCGATAGTATTTTCCACCCGTTTCGATGGCGAGTCTTTCGAGCAAGTCCTCGTCGATTTCAACCGGGGCGTTTCGGAACAACAACCCTCCTCCGGGGGCGTAAGCGTATGGGGTCGGAGCCATACCGCGTGTGCCCACGCCGATCGCATAAACGCGAAGCCCGGTTTCTTTGGCGAGCACCAGAGCCGTTTCGGGATCGATGGCTCCCGCATTGTTCACCCCATCGGTTACGAGTATGGCCACTTTGCTCTTGCCGGGAGTGCTCTTCAAGCGGTTTACCGCAGAGGCCAAGCCCATGCCGATGGCCGTTCCATCTTCGATTTTTCCGTGTTCGAGTCCATCGAGCGCGTCGAGTAAAATGCGATGGTCGGTGGTGAGTGGACAAGCAGTGTAGCTTTCTCGGGCAAATGCGACCAATCCGATGCGATCCGATGGTCTGCCGAGGATGAATTCACGCGCCACCGCCTTGCTCGCCTCGAGTCGATTTGGTTCGAAATCTCGTGCTAACATACTCGCAGACAAATCGATAGATAGAATTATGTCGATTCCTTCCACAAAACTTCGCTCGATGCTCAGATCGACCGATCGCGGTCGGGCAAGGGCGACGAGAAGTGCTCCGAGGGCGAGCCATCTCCATGCGTCAAGCCACTGAAACAGCTTCGATTTTAGGGTACTTCGAAAAAAGGGCGCCCCTTCGCCGGAGCCCGTATAAAGCAAGTGATTCTTTCGCTTCGACCGCAAGACGAAGAAGCCCCAAACGAGCCAGGGCACGAGCAAAAACAAGAAAATGGGCGCTGCAAACTCGGGCAAGTTCATCTCAGTCAATCGGTGAAGATTCTTCGGCAGCGGGGCTTTTTTCTCGATCGTGGATCGAAAGGAAACGCTCGACGAGATCGAGATCTTCGCTCAGGCTCTCCTTGATTCGCTCGTCGGCGTACTTGGCGAGATCGGCTCGGTACATTAACAAGCGCAAATCTTCTACATCATTGAGCGGCCATCCCTCGAGCTCGAGGAGTTCCAGGGTTTCCGTATTGCTTCGTTCGAGCGAATCGATGCCGAGCGCTTTTTTGAGATAGGTTCGGTATATGTCCGTGGCTTGGGTGTAGTATTCGCGCGGCGCTAATTTCAGCCAGGCTTGATCGGCTCGAAGCGCAGCCAACTTTTCGAGCGCTTCGCGGTACGGATTGGTCTGAATCATTTGAGGCTCAAGCTTCGGCGCGAGGCTTTTTCGCTGCTTTAAGAGATGGCGAAGCAGGGCGATAAAGACAATCCCCACAGCGAGTGCCGCGAGTAAAATCAGAGCAATTCTCCAATAGTCGTATCCGGGATCAAGGGGTTCGTGAATGTCTTCAATTTCGATCTCCGGCGACGCCTTGGGCATGCTGATTTCGAACTCCATTTGATGCGTTGCCAGTGTTTCCGAGGCCTCTGTAAGCGCGAAGACGGCGAGCGACAAAAGACCTGAGTCGAGGGCCATGACGCGAATCTTCGTGCCGCTTTCAGCCGAAAGGCCAAGGCTGTCCAAGAGCGCCCAACTGCTGTCGGGTTCTACAGACCAATGATGTGCGATTTCGGGAAGAGAAAGCTCGATTTCCGAGCCAATCATTGCCGAATCAGGTTTTTGTGCTCGTGCTCTTCCGGGAATGAACAACCAGGATAAGCAAATCATCAACATGCCGGTACAACTTGGTCGACTCATCTTTTGGAGCGTTGCGCAAAAAGTCGAAACAGCGGCTGAGAAACATCACCTCCTGCATTTAAATCGAGCAAATCGCTGCCACAGGCCCGAAAAGAAGACTGTGCGTATTCTTCAAATTGTTTCATCGAACGGGCAAAAGCGTGCCTTTGTTTGGCATCAGACGTGTCGACAACCTCAGTGATGCCGGTTTCGGGATTGGTCAGGCGCGCCATACCGAGTTTGGGGAGCTCTCGTTCTGCCTTGTCAAACACTCTCAACCCAATCAGATCGTGCTTTCGCCCAAATGGCTTGAGCGCTTCGCTGTAATTCGAACAGATGAAGTCGGAGATCAGAAAAACGATGGTTCTCTGCCGGCTCACCGAGCGCGCGAATGCAAGGGCGGCCGTCAAGTCCGACTGAACCCCGGTCGGCCGGTTTTCGACCAAATCTCGAATAATGGCCAGGGCTGCAGTTCGCCCTTTTCGAGGGGGGATATACGATTCTACCCGATCGGTAAACGAGAGCAATCCGACCTTATCGTTGTTTTTGAGCGCTGAAATGGCGAGAAGTGCACAGGTCTCCAGAATCGTTTCGCGTTTGGAACCCACAGAGCCGCCAAAGTGGGTCGATGCGCTCAAATCGACCATCAAAAGGAGGCTGAGTTCGCGGTCTTCTTCCAAGACCTTCACAAAAGGCTCGCGAAGTCGTGCCGTAACATTCCAATCGATCATGCGAACCTCGTCTCCGGCTTGATAGGGTCTGACTTCGCTAAACGACAAACCGCGACCTTTAAACGAACTGTGATAGGCCCCCGAAAACAAGTTCGCGCTGTTTTTGCGCGCCTTGATTTCGAGCCGTCGTACTTTTTTTAGAAGCTCTTGGGTTTCCATCAGCCCCTTAAAGATTCATTTTCACGGAACTTCAACCGCGCGAAGCACTTCTTCAACAAGGGCATCCGCTGTGAGATTTTCGGCTTCTGCCTCGTACGAAAGTGCGATTCGGTGTCTCAACACATCGGCCGCAATGCTCCGGACATCTTCGGGCAAAACGAAGGATCTGTGGCGAATAAAAGCCATTACGCGCGCTGCCTTGGCCAGGTTGATGCTCGCGCGGGGAGAGGCTCCGCAGGCAATGAGCGGTTGGAGGCGCTGGAGTTTATAGCGTTCGGGGTTTCGCGTGGCATGCACGAGGTCTAGGATATACGTCTCGATTTTTGGGTCGATATAGATGCTTCGAATCGTCTGCCTGGCTTGTCGAAGCATGTCCAAATTGGCCACCGCTCGAATGGGGCTGGGCTCGTCGTTTATCTGTCTCCTCATGATCTCCCTTTCTTCGTCAAGGCTCGGATATCCGATCACCGTTTTGAGCAAGAATCGGTCAACTTGCGCTTCGGGAAGTGGATAGGTACCTTCTTGTTCCAGTGGATTTTGAGTGGCCAGAACCAAAAAAGGAGTTGGAAGCGCAAATGTTTGGTCGCCTATGGTCACCTGTCGTTCTTGCATGGCTTCGAGCAGGGCGCTTTGAACCTTGGCGGGGGCGCGATTGATCTCGTCGGCAAGCACGAAATGGGCAAAAACAGGCCCTTTTCGAACTTCGAACACGTGATTTTGAATATTGTAGATCTGGGTTCCGATCAGGTCGCTCGGAAGCAGGTCGGGAGTGAACTGAATTCGAGAAAAATCTGCCTCGAACGCCTGCGCTAAGCTCTTGATGGCGAGGGTCTTGGCAAGACCTGGAACCCCTTCTAAAAGAATGTGTCCGTTGCCGAGGAGTCCGATCATCAGCCGTTCGAACATGGCTTTTTGACCGACCAAGACTTTTCCCAGCTCCGCGCTCAACACATCGATAAACTCGCTGTCGCGAACAATGCGTTCTTCCGGGCTTTCCGCGCTCAGACTCGCGCGATATGAATTGTCGTAGTGTTCTGTTTCCATGATTAAAAGAGACGCAAAGTAGACAATGCGCGCGGGGCTTCGCAAGAAAAATGAACGAAATACGCCCGAGGCATTTATGCAAAACTGCAGCACGCAAAGCATTGAATGCGTTAAAAAGCTGTTAAGCGCATTCGCTCATTTTTAATCTACCTCCCACGCTTATGTCTTATATTTAAGCATGTCGATTGATGTCCGATTACTGCGGTCTTTGGTGCTCCTATTTGCTTTGGCACTTTCGAGTTCGTGCAGCTCGGTCGACGATTCGCCGGTCGAGCGCATTGGCTTGGGAGAAAACGATTTGTGCACTCCGCTTTCGGCGCCTTGGGGCTTTTTTCCTTTTGAATTGATCCCCGCTTCAGACAGTCTCAACGATCCGCCTCTTGAGATTCCCTTCGATCGATTGTGGAACGATATCCCCGAAATGGAGCGCTCCGGTGTGCGATCGGGTTTTGGTTACGCCAGCTATCAACAACGCATTTCGATACCCGATGGAATGCAGAATCCCGCCCTGCGAATTCCCGAAATGTATTGCGCCTACCGCTTGTTTGCCAACGGTCGACCCATTGCCTCGAATGGTTTGGTAGGGGAGCGCGAAAAAGATCACCGGTCTTATTGGCTGCCAAAGATTGTCCCTTTGCCGCAAGGGGTGTCGGAATTTGTCTTGACCCTGCACGTGAGCAATTTCGATCATTTTCGGGGCGGAGCCTATAAGCCGATGGTTCTCGGTCCGTTGGCGAGCGTGCAACTCGAGAGGAATCAGGAGTTTGCCTGGGTGAGTTTGCTCTCAGGAGGCCTGTTGATCGGGGGACTGTTTTTCCTCGGTTTTTTCCTCTTCGACCGTTCGGATCGCACAGTGTTGTACTTCTCTCTTTTCTGCATTTTTTATGCCTATCGCATGATTGGAACCGAGGGTTACGTGCTTCACGAAATCGCGCCCGGATTGCGCTTCCCCCTCGCCATACGCCTCGAGTACGGCAGTCTGTATTTGTCTGCCCTCATGTTCACGGCTTTTCTGAGAAACCTCTATCCAATCGATATCAACCCGTGGTTGATTCGCTACTTTTTAATGTTTACGGTCTTCCAAATCTTCTGCCTGTTTTTGCCCGTGTACTATTTTTCGGGTCTCCTCTTGACTTTTCTCGCAGTTGGTTCGCTATTCATAGTTTACGCTTTTTACATTTTTCTAAGGGCCTTTTATCACAGGCGAACAGGAGCGGGCTGGGCTCTGTTTTCAGGATTTTTCCTCGCCTTGTCGAGCCTGATTCTCATCCTCGATTACATGGCCTGGCTCACGCCGAGCAAGGGACTGTATTATGGTTTGTACGCGGGTTTCTTTATATCGCAGTCCCTCATTTTGAGTTATCGGTTTGCTCGGAACCAAATGAGGCTGCTCATCAAAGCCGAGTCCAATGCCCGAAGCCGGAATGATTTTATCTCGACGCTTGGGCATGAACTCCGCACTCCACTCAACACCATATTCGGGGTTTCGAGCATGCTCGAAAAAAACCATTCAGATTCTCAAACACGCGAACAACTTTCAAGTGTTCGGTTGAGTGCCGAACAGCTCACACAGACGATTTCAGAAATGTTGAGTTTTTCTGATACCGATCCGAGCGATCTCACCTTGACATCGGAGCCGTTCAGACTGCAAGAACTCGTTCAACGCCAACATAGTGTCGCTCGGCCCTTTCTCGATCGGACGGCGATCAAATTTCGCACCTCAGTTTCGGATACCCTCGCAGCCGAGTATATGGGAGATGCCATGCGCATTCGACAGCTGCTTTATCTGCTGTCTTCGTTTTGCCTTCGAATGCTCAAGGAGGGGGAATTAATGCTCCGTGTCTCTCAGCCTTTAACTATTGAAACTCGAGAAAAGATCTGGTTTGAATTCGAGCACGCCGATCTAAAACTGAGTACGGAAATAAAGGAAATAGCCGAAAGTGGAGATGTGTCCTCATTAGATCCTCGGCGGCTTCGATACGATCGGCAAATGATTGGATTTGCCAGTGCAGTTCAGTTGGTTCGGGCCATGGGAGGGCGCATGAGGTTAGGCGACCACCCCATTCCGTTTTTGGGGTTTGAACTCGAGCTACGAAGGGTTCACGGAACCTTAGATCAAAGCGTGGAACGCTCGATCAATCCAAAACTAAGAGTACTGGTTGTTGACGACAACCCCATGAATACCAAGCTTATGGAACTTATGTTTGGGGGGATTGGGCTCGAGATCGACACCGCTTCGAGCGGAAGAGAAGCGCTGAATCTCGCCACCGAAAAAACGTATCACATCGTATTTATGGACCTTCAAATGCCCGATATGGATGGTCTCGAAACAACGCGCAGATTGCTATCAGAGATACCTGATCGGCCTATTGTGATCGCGCTCACGGCAAACACCGCCGAAAGCGATCGGAGAATGGCCCTCGAAGCGGGAATGAGTGATTTTATGAGCAAGCCCGTAAAACTCGCAGAACTCAAATCTCTGATTTTGAAGTGGCAGAGCTTGAGCGAGTTTATCGAGCCCATGCGGGCTCTGTGAGCGGCACTTGGAAAGCGAAATTCGTTTAGCGATTCTTCTCGAGTTCGCGTTCGCGTTCGATAAGGCTGCCCAAGGTGTTCTTTTTTAGAAACACAACCGTTTCGTTTCTAAGTTCGAGAAAAGCTTCGCGAATGGCACAGACCACTTCGTTCTTGCATTCTTCGCAGCGCTCGTAATACTTATGCGTTACGCAGGGAAGAAGCGCAATCGGGCCATCGAACAGGCGCATGACATCTGCGAGATTTACTTCGTGTGGATCTCGGATGAGATAATAACCCCCACCCGGTCCTTTTTTACTTCCCAAAACCCCCGATTTGCGCAAGTCTAAGAGAATGGCTTCGAGAAATTTCTGAGGAATGTGCTCGCTTTCACTGATCTGATGAATCGGTACCGGGTTCTCCGAGCGGAGCCTGGTGAGATACAACAGGGCGTTTATCGCGTATTTGGCTTTTTTTGAGAGCACTTTTTAATGGGGGGTCGAACTGCGTTGTCTCTCTCGCTGCTCGACAATTTCATTCGTCTTTTCGATGGCGCGCCTCAGCTTGAAATTGCTCCAGTTGTTTTTGTAATACTTGTTGATGAAATAATCGAGTTTTCGAATGACCATCACATTGTACGCCCCTTTGATTTTGTCGAGGCTCGAATCGCTCAACGAGCGCAGGCTCAGGGAAAAGCTACCGTCGAGATACTGGATGTAGTGCCAAATCCCGCTGGGCATAAACAAGGTTTCGCCGTGCTTGAGATCGTGCTGATACCCTTTTACATAACGCAGAGCGGGATATTTGTCGTAATCGATCTGCGAAAGGTCCGCGGCGCTGTGGGTCGTAAAGGGAAGTTTGTACAAGAACTTGGTCTGATCTTGATCAAAAAGTGTAATTCTCTTTGTTCCTTGGAATTGAGAGATGAACACATGAGAGAGGTCGATGTCGTAGTGCAATCGGACATCACTGCCCGCACATCCGAAAAACATAAAAGGGAAGTCCTTCAACCAACCCTCTGTAATCTCGGGAAAATCGAAGTCCTTGAGCAATTCCGGAGAGAGCTTGAACAAATTGAACAGAAAAATACGCAAGTCAGAAGGCTTGCCGTCGGCCAGCATCTGCAGGTATTCTCCAAAAGGCATCTCCTTGGCCGGCGGCATTTCGATGAGCGTAGGCTCGTTGTCGAGCCAGCGGCCATAAAGTTTGACGGTCTCTTTACCCGCAGATTCTTGTAGAAAAGGATAAGTCCAGCGATCGAATGCTTTCCAGTTCTTTCCAAAGTTCCGGATCACCAGCGGCCGAAGCGGTTTGACGTAGTTTCGATAAAAGTCGTCGCGGTCGATGTCTTCAACAACATCGATCGGGCGCAGCTCCATTTCTTCCATTGAGCGTGTCCGATTAATAAAGCAAAAATATCAAAAAACCCCGCCTCAATTCAGCTAAAGTTGTACGCAGATGTTTTTGGACTCCGTAAAGAACCTCAGAGCTTCAAAGCCGCCTTCGCGCCCAACACCGCTTTGTTTTACGCCTCCAAACGGTGTTCTCAAGTCGCGCACAAGCCAACAATTGATCCAGACGATGCCCGAATGCAGCTTGTCGGCCACGTGGTGCGCCTTTTTTAAGTCGCTCGTCCAAACGGTGGCCGCCAGTCCGTAGTTGGTGTCGTTCGCGAGCGCCAGAGCTTCTTCGACATCGTCGAAAGGCTGAAGCGTCACCACCGGGCCAAAAATTTCTTCTTGAATTACTCTGCAATTGGGCTCCAAGCCTTCGATAACGGTCGGTTCGTAAAACCAGCCTCCCGCGTTTTCTCCCGCCAACAGAGCCCTTTGACCTCCGCACAAAATCACACCGCCCTCTTCTCTTGCAATTTGCACATACCTCTCTACTTTTTCGAGTTGTGCGAGAGAGACCAATGCGCCCATCTTGCTTTCTTCGGCTTCGGGGGGACCGATTTTTAGCTTTTTGACTTTTTCCACAAAGGCATTCTTAAACCGCTCGTAGAACGCGCGTTCAATTAAAATTCTCGAGCCGCAAAGACAAATCTGTCCTTGGTTGGAAAAAGAAGAACGAATGCTTGTTTTGAGGGCATCTTCAAAGTCACAATCTCCAAAAATGATGTTTGGGTTTTTCCCGCCGAGTTCGAGCGAGAGCTTTTTAAACATAGGCGCGGCTATTTCGGCAATCCGCTTTCCTGTTGCCGTCCCTCCGGTAAACGATATCGCGCGCACTTCGGGGTGTCTGCACATCGCCTCTCCCACTTTCGGACCGAGACCGTGCACAATGTTCAGCACTCCGGGGGGGAAACCCGCTTCAACGCAAAGTTGAGAGAGCAAAAAGGCGGTGTACGGGGTTACTTCAGAGGGCTTGGCCACCACGGTGTTTCCCGAAGCCAAAGCGGGCGCTATTTTCCAACTGAACAAATAGAGGGGCAAATTCCAGGGAGAGATGCAGGCTACCACGCCGAGAGGATGTCTCAAAGTGTAATTGAAGCCGCGTTCGCCCATCGAATGGGTTTCGCTTTGATCGTGTAAGATGGCTGTTGCGTAAAAGGCAAAATTGTCTCTGGCCCTCGGAATGTCTACGGTCCTTGCTAGAGAAACGGGTTTTCCGTTGTCGAGGCTTTCAGCCTGGGCGAGCTTCTCGAGGTTTTGATCGATCAATTCGCTCAGTTTGATCAACTTTTTGGAGCGATCTGCCGCGCTCAGCGCACTCCAACTCGGAAAAGCTCTTCGGGCAGCTTCGATGGCCAGCTGAACATCTCGTTCGTCGGAATCGGGTACTTGACTGTAAACCGAGCCTTTCGACGGGTCGAAGTTGTCGATGTAGCCGCCCGAGATCGGCGGTCTAAAGCCTCCGTCAATATAATTTTCAAGAAAGATCATCGGCCGAAATTACAGCCATCCCCGCCTGCGAAAAAAAATGAGCATTCCGCCGCTCATCGCAATGCAAATGCCCCAAAATGCCGGATAGGCCCAGCGCTGTTCTATTTCAGGCATATATTTAAAATTCATGCCATAAACCCCGGCCAAGAAGGTCATAGGTGCAAAAAAAGTCGAAATGATGGTCAGCACTCGAATGACGTCGTTCAGCTTGGTCGTTACGTTGAGGTGGTAAAGGCTGTAGTAGTCGTTCAGCACTTCTCGATAGCTGTCGATAGACTCCAAGGTGTGCAGAGCCAGTCCGTAGAGATCCTCGAAGAAGGGCCGGGAATTTTTTCGGATCAGCGGATGGTTCGAGCGCAACATACCCCTCAAGAGAGAAACCGAAGGGCGGGCGAGCTTGGAGACAAAATGCAGCTCCTGTTTGTGCACGTTGATATGGGTAAGCAGTCGCTGGTTCGAACTCCGCATCAACCTCAATTCGAGCGCGTCGATGCGTTCTCCGATTTCTTCGGTCAAGTAGATATAACCGTCTATTACACTGTCGATCAATTCGTAGAGAAGATAATCGACCTCGTGCTTGAGGGCTCTTCCGCTGTTCGATCGAAGTCGGTCGCGAATGGGGCCAAAGGTATCTCCCCCTTGTTCTTGAAAGCTGATCAACACGCGGTCTTTCAAAACGAAACTGAGTTGTTCCGACTGCACCTTGGTCGAACCCGGTTCGTAGCCAAGCATTTTGAGCGTGACGAACACTTGGTCTTCGTATTCGGCAAATTTGGCTCGTTGCCCCGTGTTCAGGATGTCTTCGAGCGCGAGCAAGTGAATTCCATATCGCTCTCCCAAGGCGGAGATCAGCGCGGCATCGTGCAGGCCGTTTACGTCGATCCAGATTTTTTCAGACGAATCGCTCGCAGGGACTTCGGGCAGCGCGTCAATCAAGTCGACATCAAATTCTTCGGAGGACTCGCGACTGAATCGAAAAGCCCGAATTGAGGGTTTATCGACTTTGCGCGATCCGATAAATACGAGCGCTCCGGGGGGGAGGTTTCGATTTTCGACCCTTTTGCGAAACAGGCGCGCCACGGGGTCAAAAGCCTTTTAAGCGAGCTCTGAATTCAAACTTATTCCGCAGCCTCTTCGGGAACCGACTCGGGCATGGCTTCAGAACCACCGTTGTTCGCGGGTTCCGCATTGGGTTGGGTCTGCAATGCGGGCGCACTCGGCGCGGCGTTGTTATCAATTTGATTGTCGATGAGCGAGCCGGGGGTTTCCTGCACGGAACCTTCACCTGGAGAATTCGAAAACAAGTTGCTCATCAAGACCAAGACCATCAAGCCTCCGGCCAATACCCAGGTCGCGCGATCGAGAACGTCCGTCGCTTTTTTGACTCCACCGAGCAATTGAGTGCCTCCCGTTCCAAAAGCAGAAGACAATCCTCCACCTTTTGGATTCTGAATCAACACGACGCCAATCAGCAGGAGGCAGACGATAAAGATGAGGACGGCGAAGAGAATGGACATGGCGAAAGGGTTCGTACGAAAAGGTTAAGCTTGAGATTCAGCTCGTTTGCGGAGTTCAGAAATCCGGGCGGCAAAGAAACCACTTTTCTCGGGGAATTTCAAAAGCAAGATCTCATAGGCCTCGAGCGCCAAACGGAAGTGTTTTTGCTCGACATACAATTCGGCCAGAGTTTCTGTCATCCAAACCGATGTCCGTTCTGCTCCATCATCTGTTCTGGAATCGCCCGGCTTCGAAGAGTCCGATTCGGTTTTGAGATTTTTCTCCGGACGCAGTTCCGGCAGCTTTTCAATGAATCGATCGATCAATTCGAACTTGTCTTTCTTCGAGCGACCCTGCTTGGAATCTTCAGACTTTGTCTCGGGGTCCGAGCGCTCGGACCACTTTTGTTTGAGCGCTTTTTTTTCGAGTTTCTTACGCTTTTTTTTCTTGATTTTGAGCGATTTGCTTTTTTGTCGATCGCTTAACCCAGAGATTTGGGTCTCCGCAGCTTTGCTCAATTCCGAACTCTTGAATTCCCGGGGTCTCGCGCTTTCGTCGGTTTCCAGATTTCGCAGCCATTCCTCCAGACTCATCCGAACGTCGGGTTTTGCTTCGATTTCTTGTTCAAGCTCACCTCCTTTAGGTTCTTCCACAGATTCGATATTCGTCGAGCTTTCCGATTGAGCATTCGGAACGATCTGCTCTCCAAGGGTTTGAACCCCGATCGAAGCCGGAAATTCCGAAGTCAAAGTGTCGGTTTCAAGGGCGGGTTCCAGGGGGGCATGCAGCCTCAAACCTGGGTCAACAACTTCGATATCAGGCTGTTCGGGCAATGTGGGTGGCTCCTCTTCAGCCAAGCGATCGACCGATTCAAGGGCGGCGCGTTCGCGCATTCGCCGGTTCTCTTCGAGGATCTGGCGCACCTTTCGGCGGGCTTCTTCCATCGGATCTACATGGGGCTTGGGTTCGCCGGTGGTTGTCGACGCGCTCTCTTTGAAGGGTTCGCCGACTTGCTCAAATGGCCGGGCGAAGTCGCGGTGCAGCCGATCGAACAGCCGCTCGCGCTCAGGCATCCGCACCGCAGCCGATTTTACGGCCGCTTCGTGAATCGAGGGCTGCCCTTCTTGGGTGTGAATGGCCAGCAAGGCGAACGGAAGCGAAAAGGCGGGATACTCGCGACAGAGCTGTTCGAGCATTTCCATTTCCGAAGGCAGCGCCTTTCGGTTCGGATCCCAGAGTTCGAGCAATATGCGAGCGAGAACCTTCACCAGTTGACGAGCGCTTGGTTTGTGATGTCCTCGCTCAGTTGCCGGCAAATTTGAGTGATGAGACTTTCTTCCACTTCGCTAAAGTTCGCGTTCGCGTCGAAGTTGGCGAACTGCGTAAAACTCCTTTCAAAGCTCTTGGCCGTTTCGAGGGTGTTGGTATAGGTCACTTGTACGGTGATGGTGAGCCGGTTCTGGTCTACCGTTCCATCGCCTTGAGCGCTGAGGGGTTCGACCACGTATCCGACAATCGTTCCTTCGAATTGAAGGTCAGCTTCGTCGCGACTCATTTCCAAACGCGTTTGCTGATTGATCAAATTGCGCAAAGATTCGGCCAGAATAATACTCAGGTTGGGCTGAAACAAATCGGCATTGTTTGGAAAGTCACCCACCGAAAACGTCTTGGCATTGCCCGTATCGCCCCCGCTGAACGAATAGCCTCCACTGCAGCCGATCAGCGCGGCGAGCAAGGCGAATGGCGCCCACTGCTTAAAGCCCATAGTGCTTGATTTTGCGATAGAGCGTGCGCTCAGAAATTCCGAGTTCCGTGGCGGCTTCTTTGCGCTTTCCCCTGTGTTTTTCGAGCGAACGCTTGATCATGTCGATTTCGTTTTGCTCGAGCGAAAGCACTTCTTCTTCGTTGTACTCTTCAGCATCGTCCACAAAATCAACAGGTTCAACCTGTGAATTCCGAATCGGCGCCGAGGGCAAGATCGAGGCTCTGGCGCTGTGTTCTCCTTCGTAAATCTTGGTAATCAAGCCTTTGTGGTCGTCCTCAAAGTCCTCTCCCACGCCGTTTTTCATCAATTCATGAGTCAACTGCTTGAGGTCGTTCAAGTCGCTTCTCATGTCGAACAAGATTTTATACAAGATCTCTCGTTCGCTCGCAAAATCGCTTCCCGCGCCCGATTGCGCGTTTGAAATGGCCATGGGCAAGCCCGGAGACGAAATCTGGGGGAGGTAGTGTTCGAGCGTCGTCCTTCGAATGCTGCGCTCGGTTTCCAAGACCGAAAGCTGCTCGACCAAGTTGCGCAGTTGGCGGATGTTGCCCGGCCAGCGGTAGGCTGTCAAGGCATCGACGGCGTCTCCTTCGAGTTTGACGGGGGGCAGCTTGTATTTCTCCGCAAAATCTGAGGCGAACTTTCGAAAGAGCAAATGGACGTCTTCGGGGCGTTCGCGCAGCGGAGGCAGGTGAATTTCAACGGTGTTGAGCCGGTAGTACAAGTCTTCTCGAAATCTGTTTTTCTCGACGGCCAGCCTCATGTCCATATTGGTGGCCGCCACGATTCGGACATCCGTCTTCTGAATTTTTGACGAGCCGACCTTGATGTACTCTCCTGTCTCCAGTACCCTGAGCAAGCGAACCTGTGTCGAAAGCGGCAACTCGCCCACTTCGTCGAGAAAAATGCTTCCTCCATCGGCTTCCTCAAAATAGCCTTTTCTCAGGCCGGTAGCTCCGGTAAACGATCCCTTTTCGTGCCCAAAAAGTTCAGAGTCGATGGTTCCTTCGGGAATGGCGCCGCAGTTGACCGCGATGTAGGGTTTGTGTTTTCGGTGCGAGAGTTGATGAATGATGCGCGGAATGGACTCTTTTCCAACTCCGCTTTCTCCCGATACGAGCACGGAGATGTCGGTTGGCGCGACCATAATCGCCTTGGTCAGCGCCCGATCCAACAGCGACGATGAGCCAATGATGCCAAACCTCTGGCGAATTTCTTGTGCGCTGTTCATCGAAGAATCACCTTAAGTTCTATGGGTTTGTGCTGATAAATTCGGGCACCTCCCGTTCGATTGATCACAAACGGCTTGAGGGCTCTCAAGGTCATCGTCCGCGCTTCGGGCAGGGGGCGGGCAAAGCGAATGTTGCGCTTTTCTCCCATCCACAGCCCGCTCCAAATTTCTTTGCCCGCGGCATCGTAGACCAGTGTTTCGTAGGCCGTAAACAGATTTTCGATGCACGGGCCGTCAGCAGGTCGAGCAATGCAGCACTCAAAGACACCCTGGGTGCGCACCGATTCTCCGATCACTTTAAAGCTCAGCAAATCGTCGTATACCGGCGATTCTTGCTGTTGTCCGCCCAATCCAACCCAAGCGAACGAAAAGGCGGTCAAGAACCAAATCTCAGGCCGCATTGTCCTCGCGAATCACTCCGAGCAGTGTCGCAGCACTGCAGTCGGAAATGGAAACACGCACCAAGTCTCCCGGTTTTTCAGAACCCGTCTTTGGAAAAACGACCATGGTGTTTTGTTCGGTGCGCCCGGACCAGTGTTCACCGGATCGCTTTGAATCGGCTTCGATCAACACTTCGCGAATTCGGCCGATTTCAGATTGATTTCGCTTGAGAGAATGTCGCTGTTGCAATTCGATAATCTCGCTCAAGCGGCGCTTCTTTATTTCGAGTGGAACATCGTCGGGCATATTCCGCGCCGCATGTGTTCCGGGTCGTTCAGAATAGTAAAACATAAACCCGAAATGGTAGCGAACGGCCTCCATCAAACTCAAGGTTTGAGCGTGGTCTTCTTCAGTTTCGCCCGGAAAACCCGCAATCATGTCCATGCTGAGCGCTACATCGGGAACGATGTTCCGAATGCGCTCGACGCGCTCCAGATAGTCTTCGCGATCGTGGCCGCGATTCATCGCTTTCAAAACCTTACTGCTGCCCGATTGCACCGGCAGGTGAATCGACTTGCACAGGTTTGAATTCTCTGCAATGGCATACAAGACGTCGTCGTGCATGTCTTGAGGATTGCTGGTCGAAAAGCGAATGCGCATTTCGGGCACTGCCTTGGCCACTTCGTTCAAGAGTTCCGCAAAGCGAACGGCCGAAGCTTGAGCCGCTGCACCGGCTTTTGAAAAATCTTTCTTTGGTCCGCCTCCATACCATAAATAAGAATCCACATTTTGACCCAGGAGGGTGACTTCTTTGTAGCCTTGATCACGCAGCATTCGAACTTCGTCGAGCACGGTGCTCGGGTTTCGACTTCGCTCTCTTCCTCGGGTAAAAGGCACCACGCAAAAGCTGCACATATTGTCGCATCCTCGGGTAATCGAAACAAAAGCCGTAACCCCATTGCCCCCCAAGCGCACAGGGCTCAAATCGCCGTAGGTTTCTTCTTTGCTCAATAGCACGTTTACTGCCTTGCGCCCCGCTCCGATTTCTTCGAGCAAACTCGGCAGATCGCGATAAGCGTCGGGGCCAACCACGAGGTCGACAAGTTTTTCTTGTTCGAGCAATTCACCCTTCAACCGCTCCGCCATGCATCCCAAAAGACCGACGACCATCGATGGCTTTTTTGTTTTGAGAGACTTAAAATGAATCAAACGGTGCCTGATGGTCTGTTCCGCTTTGTCGCGGATCGAACAGGTGTTTAACAAAACCAAATCGGCCGATTCGAGATCGCGGGTGGTTCCGTAGCCTTGCTCCGCGAGTATGCCCGCGACAATTTCGCTGTCGCTGAAGTTCATTTGGCACCCGTAGCTTTCAATATATACCGAACGATGGGCGAGAACTGAACCCGAAACGAGCGCTTCGCCTTGTCGCGATTCGGGCATCGGGTCGGGATGAACGGCTGGTTTAGGAGAGATCACGATGAGGGGGGTGAATAAATGGTTCGCAAAAATACGTCTCCTTGCTCGGCTCAATGACAAGTTGGCAGTCCAAAAGAAGCAGGCGCGCACAATCTTGTGCTCTCATAAACTTGAATCGCTGAAAACAAGGCGGTTCAATGCCTATGCGAGCCGTCTTCGCCGAAAATGAGATCAGTCCCAATCGCAATGCCTTTTCTTTGCACCGTTTCTTATCTGATCGATTTATCGAATTATGTCCAAAAACCTCGTCATTGTCGAATCGCCTGCGAAAGCCAAGACCATTGCGGGCTTTTTGGGCGCTGATTTCGAAGTGGAGTCCAGTTTCGGGCACATTCGCGATTTGATCGAAAGCGGCCTGGGGGTCGATGTAGAAAACGGCTTCAAGCCCGACTATGTTGTACCCAAAGACAAAGCCGAGCTGGTTCGCAAGCTCAAAAAGAAGGTAAAAGAAACCGATTTGGTATGGCTTGCGTCCGACGAAGACCGAGAAGGAGAGGCCATTGCATGGCATTTGGCTGAAGCGCTGGGCCTCGACCCCATTCGCACCAATCGAATTGTGTTTCACGAAATCACCAAAAAGGCGATTCTCAAAGCCGTCGAACAGCCGCGGACCATCGATTTGAACTTGGTCAACGCACAACAAGCACGACGGGTACTCGATCGGCTAGTGGGGTATCAACTCAGCCCTGTGTTGTGGAAAAAGGTGAAGCGCGGCCTCAGCGCAGGTCGGGTGCAAAGCGTTGCCGTGAGGCTTGTGGTCGAAAGGGAACGCGAAGTTCAAAAGTTTGTCAGCGGCAGTGCATTCAGAGTGGTTGCCGAGTTTGAGGCAAAAAACAGGAAGTTTAAAGCCGAGCTCGATCACCGCTTCGAACGCGAAGAAGATGCGGCAGCATTTGTCCAGAGCATGGCAGGCACGGGTTTTCAAGTCGGCGAAATCGAACTGAAGCCGGCCAAAAAGAGCCCGAGCGCACCCTTCACCACTTCGACGCTCCAACAAGAGGCCGCGCGCAAGCTGGGCTACTCGGTTTCAACGACCATGCAGTTGGCTCAAAAGCTCTACGAAGAAGGGCATATCACCTACATGAGGACTGATTCGGTCAATTTGAGCGACGACGCCCTGGCAGCAGCCCGAGACCAAATCGTCCGCAGTTATGGAGAAGCCTTTGCTCAAACTCGAAAGTTCCAGACCAAAAGCAAAGGCGCTCAAGAAGCTCACGAAGCGATTCGACCCACCTATTTCGACAGGGAATCGGCGGGAGCCGAACCTCGACAGAAGAAGCTTTACGAGCTGATTCGCAAGCGAAGCTTGGCGTCTCAAATGAGCGACGCCCAACTCGAACGAACCACGGTCACCATTCCCGCGCCCGATTCCCGAAGCTTCGTAGCCAAGGGCGAGGTGATTCGTTTTGAAGGCTTTCTCAAACTTTATCTCGAAGGCCACGACGATGAAGACGCGGAATCAGATTCTGTTCTCCTTCCCGCCCTCGAACGCGGACAAACCCTCGGGCTTTCGTTTGTCGAAGCCGTACAGCGATACAATCGCCCCCCCGCTCGATATACGGAGGCCAGTCTGGTTAAAAAACTCGAAGAACTGGGCATCGGACGCCCATCGACCTACGCACCCACACTTTCGACCATCGTCAAGCGGGGCTATGCCGAAAAATCTGACCTTGAAGGGCACGAACGAAACTACAGACGGCTGTGGTTAGAATCGGGAAAGCTTCAAAGCGAAACACTTAAAGAAAGGACCGGCGCCGACAAAGGCAAGTTGATCCCGACCGATATCGGTTCGGTGGTGAACGACTTTTTGGTCGAACACTTTGCGCCCGTTCTCGATTTTCACTTTACCGCGCAAATTGAAGAGGAGTTCGACCGAATCGCAGAAGGCGAAGAAGATTGGGTCGACATGATGCAGCGTTTTTACGGAACCTTTCATCAGACCATCGAACAGGTCGAAGAAACCGCGGGCTACGCCAAAGGAGAGAGACATCTCGGCGACGACCCGAAATCGGGTTTGCCGGTGTACGCCAAAATTGCACGCTACGGACCCGTGGTTCAATTGGGTTCGACAGAGTCTGAAGACAAGCCTCGCTTTGCCGGTTTGAATAAGGGACAAAGCCTCGAAACCATCACGCTCGAAGAAGCTTTAAAGTTGTTCGACCTCCCTCGAAAGTTGGGCGAGTTCGAAGGAAAAGTGCTCAAGACTTCGATCGGCCGCTTTGGGCCGTACATTCAGCACGGCGATGCGTTTGTTTCCCTCCCGAAAGACGAAGGAGACGATCCGTACACAATCACCCTCGACCGAGCCGTGGAGCTGGTCCTGGCCAAGCGCGAGAAGACAGCCAAGAGCTTGATCAAGCGTTTTGAAGGCGATCCGGTCATCGAAATTCTCGAAGGGCGTTGGGGGCCATATATCAAGTCTGAGAAAGAGAATTACAAATTGCCTAAAGATCGAGACCCGAGCTCGCTCGAAAGGGCCGAAGTCGAAGCCATCATAGCTGCTGCACCGGCTCCCCGCAAAGGAGGTTTCTCAAAGAAAGCGGCGACTACCAAGAAAACCGAGGCATCAAAGAAGCCCACAGCCTCCAAAAAGGGGAAGAAGTAAGCCTCATAAAATCCGGATACACAATTTATGCTCTCCGAGTTTCTCTCGCCTGTCCGCGCTCGATTGCTCGAAACCTACACAGGCAACGGCTCGACTCGTTTGGGAGGGCGAATCCAAGCCCACGACGAAATCACGGGAATGCCCGAACTCAAGGCTCCGGGTATTGCGTTGATCGGCGTTTGCGAGGGCAGAGGTTCATCTCTTGAGCGCTCTCAAGATCTCGCTCCCGATTCGGTCCGCGAAGCACTTTACGCCCTCTTTCCGGGCAGCTGGAGTTTCCAGTTTTACGATTTGGGAAATCTGTACGCCGGCGAGCGCATTGAGGATACCTATTCGGCACTCATCGAGGTTTGCGGCGAATTGCTTCGAGCGCGGATCGTTCCCGTCGTAATTGGTGGAAGTCAGGATTTGACCTACGCCCTTTATCGCTCTTTTGAGTCTCTAGAACAGACGGTTAATCTGTGTTCGATCGATAGCCGGCTCGATCTGGGGCATTTTGAAGGGGGGTTGACCGAAATAAACTACCTCAGTCACATCGTTTTAACCAAGCCATACCGGCTGTTTAACTTCGTGAATCTCGGGTATCAGACGTATTTCTCGGCACAAGAAGAGCTCGAATTGGTCGAGCGAATGCATTTTGATGTTCAGCGCCTTGGAATTCTGCGAGGCGACATCGAGCTCGCCGAGCCTCTTCTCCGAGACACCGACTTGGTGAGCTTCGATTTCTCGTGTATTCGAGCGGCAGACGCCCCGGGTTCAGTTCAGGGCTCGCCGAATGGTTTTTCGGCAGAAGAGGCTTGCGCATTGGCTCGCTATGCCGGAATCAGCGACAAAGTAAGCGCAGCGGGCTTTTTCGGTTACGATCCCAGTGCAGACGCACGGGGAATGGGCTCGGCGCTGTTTGCCCAAATGCTCTGGTATTTTGCCGAAGGCTTCGACGCCCGAAAAGGCGATTATCCTTATTCAAGCAAGAAAGATTATCAACGTTTCACGGTTTTGGTGAACGAGGGAGAACATGAACTCGTGTTTTTTCGAAGTCCGTTGAGCGATCGCTGGTGGGTTGAAGTGCCTCTCGCTCCCGAGGGTTCGGGACGTTCCGCGCGCCATGCCTTACTGCCCTGTACCTATGGCGACTATCAAGCGGCTTGTTCGAACGAAATCCCACAGCGCTGGTGGATGGCATATCGCAAGGCGCTCTAAGTCGGACAGGCAAAATGAAAATTCTGACCACCGGTTTCGCGAACATTTGACTTTTTGATTTCTTTAAGACCGATTTTTGCCATGCGGAAAATGAGTTCAAGCGTTCAGCCCGATGTGCGGTATCAGCTGTGGTTTGTTCAAAAAAGCTCCGTTGACATTGAATTTCTCTATCTTTAGCGACTTACAAAGGAGTTGGAATGCGTTTGACCCCCGTTACCCGCT
Organism: Schleiferiaceae bacterium; assembly: GCA_041739275.1. Taxonomy (GTDB): domain Bacteria; phylum Bacteroidota; class Bacteroidia; order Flavobacteriales; family Schleiferiaceae; genus WGMI01. The sequence continues at coordinate 32,136 of JBGSOF010000020.1, forward strand.
GGTTGGTTTTCTTTGCGGCAATCTCTATTTCAGAGGTTTGCGCCCAACAAGACGTTCAGTTTACCCAATTCACCCACAACCGGTTGTTATACAATCCGGGCTATGCGGGGAGCAGGGGTTCCATCTGTCTGGACCTTCTACACCGCAGCCAGTGGGTGGGTTTTGAAGATGCCCCGACCACACAAAATTTCAATGCCGACATTCCGCTCTCCTTTTTGCACGGAGGAGTGGGTTTGGTGATTACCAACGATCAAATTGGCTTTTTCCAAGACATTTCCGCGGGCTTGGCGTATGCGTATCAAATGCAACTCGGTGCCGGTAAATTGGGCCTCGGTTTGATGGTCGACTTCAAGAACAAGGCGCTGTCTTCAGGCGAGTGGATCGCCCCCGACGGAACAAACGGAGGCACCGATCCGAGCATTATCGCCCCGGGAACTTCAGCTCTTTCTCCCGATTTAAACTTCGGAGCGTATTACGAAGAGGAACGCTTCTGGGCGGGAATCTCGAGCAGTCGCTTGATTGAAGGAAATTTCAATCTCGCCAATCAGAGCGGAGGTGAAACCCAATTCAGAAGCAAGCGGCACTATTTTATCATGGGAGGATATAACTGGGCCATCCCCAATACCAATTGGGCGCTTTTGCCTGCTTTGATGGTGAAAACAGATCTGGCGGGGCCAACAACGGTCGATGTCAATGTCAACACCATGTACAATAATCGCTTTTGGGGCGGCGTTACGTATCGCACCCAAGATGCCTTGGCGTTAATGGCGGGCGCCTACATCTTGCCTTCGCTCAAAATCGGTTACTCTTACGACATCACGCTTTCAGATTTGGCAAACAACAGCAGCGGTAGCCATGAGATCATGCTCGGATATTGCTTTAATATCGAAGTCCCCGAACGCGAAAGAGGTAGCTATCGGAATCCGAGATTTTTGTAATATTGTGCCACGTGTTTTCTCCCCCCTCGCAGACAACCCGTTCATAAATACCCCTATGAACATTTTCAAACGTGCTTTTGCGGCTTCGGCCCTGTTTCTGCTCGCAGCTTGCGGCGGCGGCGATCATGGCGAATTGGTCGGCGTTCAAGAACGAGACGAATGGTTTCCCTCAGAGCCTTTCGGAATGGTTTTTATCCCTCAGGGCTCCTACAATATGGGCTCCGCGGATCAAGATGTTCCGTACGCTCTGACGGCTCCGACCAAAACGGTTTCGATCCGAGCCTTCTACATGGATCAAACTGAAATCACGAACAACGAGTATCGGCAGTTCGTGGAGTGGGTGCGCGATTCCATTGCTCGTTTTCGCTTGGGTGAAGACGGTCTGATCGAGGAATACGCCTTGATCGACTACACCAATTTGGAGGACCCGACGTTTTACGAGGAGTACATCGCATTGAACTACCCGGACAGCCTTCAGCGCCGCATCAATTGGGAACCTTATCTCGAGTGGGATGTAGACAGGTATCCCAGCGCGGAATACACCGAAATTATCGAGTCCATATTTATCCGACCCGAAGAGCGTTTTATGGGAGGGAAAATGGTCGACGCCCGCCAGTTGAATTACGTCTACTTCTGGATGAACAAGCAGAAAGCAGGACGCAAAGAAAATCGCGTGGAATACGATTATTACGATTCAGATGGAGATGGCAAGCAATTCAGCTACCGAGACTACATCAAAGAGAACGTAGAGACTTCAGACCGCAGCAGCTTTATCGAGAAGGAAGTAGTCAATGTTTATCCCGATACCTTGGTTTGGGTTCACGATTTGACGTACTCCTTCAACGAACCGCAACACGACAAGTATTTTTGGCACCCCGCCTACGACGATTACCCTGTAGTCGGTGTCAATTGGAAGCAGGCTCGCGCTTTTACCAATTGGAGGTCAAAATATCGCAACGATTATTTGCGTCGCGAAGGGCAAATGCTCGAACACGATTTCCGTCTTCCGACCGAAGCTGAATGGGAATACGCGGCACGCGGCGGTCAAAACCTCGTAACTTATCCATGGGGCGGTCCATACGCCACCAACAGCTCGGGGTGTTATTTGGCCAACTTCAAACCCATACGCGGCAATTTGACCGCCGACGGTGGTTTCTATCCTGTAAAAGCGACCTCGTACAATCCAAACGGCTTCAACCTCTATTGTATGGCCGGAAACGTTTCGGAGTGGACCAGCACGGCCTACGAAGCGGCTTCGTATTACTACGTGAGCGACATCAGCCCCGATTTCCAATACAACGCATCTGACAGCGACGACGAGACGCTCAAGCGCAAAGTGATTCGCGGCGGCTCGTGGAAAGACGTAGCGGCGTATATGCAAGTCAGCTCTCGCGACTTCGAATATCAAGACACCGGAAAGAGCTATGTGGGCTTTAGGACCATTCAGGATTTCCTTGGCCGCGATGCGCGAGATTATTGATGCACCTCGCATTTTTGAGCACTCTTTAACCCCCCTCGAACCTCAAAACAAACAAAGACGATGGCACTGATTGATGTGAACGGCAAAGGATTCAAGAACTTCATGGCGAAGTTGTACGGTTGGGGTGCAGCCGTAGTTATTCTCGGAGCGATGTTTAAAATCCTCCACTTACCCGGAGCAGACGTCATGTTGGTTGTGGGTTTGACGACCGAAGCCGTGATCTTCTTCTTTTCCGCTTTTGAAAAGCCGCATGAGGAAGTCGATTGGTCTTTGGTCTATCCCGAATTGGCGGGCATGGAAGACCCCGACGCCAAACACAAACACGGTGCTTCTCGCCCGAACAGTCAACTCACGGTGACCCAAGAATTGGATCACATGCTCGAAGCGGCCAAAATCGATGGCGAACTGATCGACAGCCTAAGCACGGGTCTTCGCAAGTTCGGAGATGCAGCGAGCAAATTGGGCGAGACTTCAGAAGCCGCTCAAGCCACAAACGAATACGCCAGTCAAGTAGCGATGGCGAGCAAGAACATGGAATCTCTCAACGCGCTTTACGCTGTTCAACTCGAGGCTTCTGCTAACCACATGGAAGTCCAGAACAATTTGATCGGCAAGCTGAGCGGTTCGATTCAGACTTCAGAGCGCCTCGGCAGTGAGGTGACGGATTTGGTGAAAAACATTTCCAATTTGAACGCGGTCTACGGCGGAATGCTGGCCGCAATGAACGGAAACAGGAATTAATTCGGCGGATAGCTCGCACTGAAAACCTCTTAAAGATTCTCACATGGCAGGTGGCAATCTGACCCCGCGTCAGAAAATGATCAACATGATGTACCTGGTGCTCACAGCTTTGCTGGCACTGAACATCTCTAAGGAAGTCTTGAATGCGCTGGTCGATCTCGAGGACGGACTCGACAAGACCGCTAAGACCGTAGCGAGCAAAAATGCCGACGTCTATGACCAATTCGCGGCGGCTGCTCAGAATAATCCTACAAAAGTAGGGCCTTGGAGAGACAAAGCTTACCAAGTCCGAGATGCGTCAAATTCAATAGTCGAGGAGGTCGAGAAGATCAAGACTCAACTGATTGAAGAGACGGGCGGTTACAAAGACGAGTCTAATACCGTTCCCAAAGGGCTCGAGAACCTCGAGAAAGCAGCCGATTACTTGTTGAACCAGGGAAACGGCGACAAGCTCAAAAAGAGCATCGAGACGCACCGCGAGAAATTGGTCGGATTCGTGGCCGATAACCCCCAGTTGAAGGCGACCATTCTGAATTCCTTGAACACCGACGACATTCAAGTGGGAGACCACAGTGTCGATTGGGTACACGGAAAATTTGAGCACTATCCGCTCGTGGCCAGCTTGGCTTTTTTAACCGATATCCAAGCAAGGGTGCGCAATGCAGAGAGCGAAGTAATTGCCGAGCTCCAGAGAAACATCGACAAAGGCAGCTTGAAGTTTACAGGCGTGCGCGCCGTGGTGATGCCGAAGAGCAACTATTTGCTCCAGGGCGATCAGTATGAGGCCGATGTCTTCTTGGCCGCATATGACGATACCCAAGAACCCGAAGTGGTGATCAATGGAACTCCGCTTCCAAAGGATCAAGTGGTGGGCGGTGTAGGAAAGGTGAAGTTCTCAGCAAGTCGAATCGGTACCAATAAGTGGGCAGGCGTGATTCGGTTGAGTACAAATGGTGAGGTGAAAGAATATCCCATTGAAAACGAGTACAATGTGGCTCCTCCGATGGCGGTTATCAGCCCGACCAAAATGAATGTTCTGTACCGCGGCGTCGAAAATCCGCTCGAGATCGGGGTTCCGGGAGTGGATCCTGCAAAAGTTGTGGTTACAGGTCCAGGAGTGCGTCAAGTGAGCCCCGGACAGTTTATAGCCGATGTTACGAGCATCACCGGACAAAAGGAGGTTGAAATTTCTGTGGCGGTCAAAGACGAGACGGGCACCAAGCAAATGGGAAAGAAGGTATTCCGACTCAAGAACGTTCCTCCCGCTCAAGGCTCGATTCTCGGTGTTTCCGATGGCTTGAAATCTGCGGGTTTCATCAAGCAAGGAACGATTCAAGCCAAGCTCGCGGACTTTCCATTCGAAATGGAGTTGAACGTCGTTTCGTTCGAAATCGTGATTCCCGGATTCCCCCCGACAAAAATTCAAGGCAACAAGCTGGACGGAAACACCAAGACCCTTCTCGACAAAGTCAAGAATGGATCGACCGTTGTATTTCGCGGCATCAAAGCAACAGGCCCCAAAGGTCTGCGCGTAGATGCGAGCAGCTTTTCGATAGATGTCAACAACTAAAGACGTTATGAAGAAGCTCATCGGTTTTGCGGCCATTTGCTGTGGACTGTTTTTCGCAGACGGGCTCGGGGCTCAAATTTTGACCCCTCAAGACGACGGCATCCTCGTGGAACCCAATAAGTTTCACCATCAAAACCGCCTTGTCACCTATCCCTATTTGCGCCAAGCGGATCTGATGTGGAGCACGCGTCACTGGGAGCGCATCGATTTGCGCGAAAAGATGAACCATCATCTCTATTATCCCTTGAAGCCCGCCGTAGACCGAAAGTCTCTTTTTGATGTGCTCGTCGAGGGAATTGTGCAGGAAGGAACCATTAATGAAGTGTTTCAAGACGATCGCTTCACTGTACCGCTGACTCCCGAGAAATTGCAACAATTGGTGCGCAGCTACGACACAGTCTATCCCGACCCGGACGATCGCACGGTGTACATCGTAGACACCATAACGATTCGCGCAAACAACGTCATTGCGTATAACATCAAAAGCGACTGGTATTTCGACAAGCAAAGGGGCGAAATGAAAAACCGCATTATCGGTTTGGCTCCGGTTGTTCGCGATCCGAAAAACCCCGCAAACGTATATCCGTTGTTTTGGGTTTGGTTTCCCGATGCTCGATATGCCATGGCGACCAACACGGCTTTTAACCGAGGGAACAATGTTCAAAGGTTGACCTACGACGAGATCTTCCACTTGCGCTTTTTCCAGGCAGTGGTATACAAAGAAGAAAACGTCTACGATCGAACCATCGAAGATTATCGCCGGAATAACACCCTCGACCAACTCCTCGAAGCACAAGCAATACAGCAAAAGCTTCGAGATTTCGAACACGACCTCTGGGAATTCTAAGAAATCCGCCCCGATTTGGGGCGTTTTTTTTTGACCCGAACCAAGGATGAAAGAGTCGATTGTTATTTCCGGTTCGGGCATTGCGGCAGCCGTGCTGGGGCTGCAAGCAGAGCTTAGGGGCATTCGAGTGTATCGCAGTCCGTCCGGGCCTCCCACGAGCTCCTTGCTGGCCTCGGGCATTTTCAATCCGATTGTCCTAAAAAGGATGAGATTGGTCTGGCGTTGGAGGGAATGCCTCGACGAAGCGCAGCGTTTTTACGCGGCGGCTGAGCAGCGATTTTCAGCCAAGCTGATCGAGCCCGAAAAGGTTTTTCACCGAATTGCAAACGAGGCTGAGCTCAATCGTTGGCAGGGGCTGCGCGCCGATGCGCCTTGGAGCGAACTCTTGGGAGAACCCATTCGACTCTACAATCTCTGGTTTGCCCCGGTGCTCAAAAGCGGTTGGATTCGAGTGCCTCGCTTGCTCGAGTGTTTCGAGCGGTCGACCGCTGCAGCGAATCCGCCGCCGGATGCACCTACCGTTTACTGCCATGGCTGGGCTTCAGGGGCTGATCCGAACTCAAAGCGCGAGGATCTTTTGCCTCAAAGCGCATTTAATCCGGTTAAGGGCGAAGTGATTCGGGCGCGACTGCCCGGTTATTCGTTCGATGGAATAGCCCACGGCTCGGTTTTCATTCTGCCCTTGGGTTCGGAGCTCTTTCAAATCGGAGCGACGTATCAGTGGGACTCACTCGACGAGAATCCCACCACCGAGGCCCGAGACGAGCTTCTCAAGGGCCTGCGCTCCATTTGGTCGGGTGATGTGGAGATTGTGGAACAAAAGGCTGCAGTGCGCCCGGCAACCCGCGATCGAAGGCCTTTGATGGGCAAGGTCGCAGACAATCGATGGGTGTTAAACGGACTGGGCAGCCGGGGCATCCTGATGGCACCGCTCTTGGCCTCGGAATTGCTCGATCAGATTTTCGAATCGAAGCCCGGTTTTCCGGATTCGGATTGGTCTCGTTTTTCGGGTTCGTAGCGAACGAACATATGAATCCACGTGGCGCGCGAAAGTCGGAACAAAATGGGGCCGAGTGCGATTAAGACGAGTGCCAAAATACCCACAACACTCCAAATCCCGAGGCCCAGAAATCCATAGGCAATGGTAAACACCGCTACAAATATGGCGACCGTATACCCATAGCTCACGTACATCGAGCCGTAGTAAAATGAGGGCTCGAGCTGAAAAGGCTGACCGCATACAGAACAATGTTGGGGCATGGAGCCCAAAGTCGACATTTTGTACGGGTTGGAGTCGCTAAACAGTTTCCCTTCGCGACATCTTGGACAGCGCTGTCTGAGGACGCTCTGAATCAGACTTCGAGGTTTTTCGAGACGAGGTTTCATCGAGGCGCGAAGTTAGTCTGCACCGAGGGCGGGGAGTGTAACTTTGCACACATGGTTTCGCTGAACAAAATTTCGCTCGAGTACACGGGCCGCGTGCTCTTTAACGAGGTTGGATTTTTGATCAATCGAGGCGATCGAATCGGTTTGGTTGGAAGGAATGGCGCCGGTAAGTCAACGCTGCTCAAAGTTTTGGCGGGCGTGGCCAAACCCGATTCAGGCGAGGTCGCGCTGAGTTCAGGTCATTCGATCGGCTATCTGCCTCAAGAGCTCGATTTGATCGATCAGTACAGCCTGATGGGCGAAATCGAGCATGCCCTGCCCGAAATCAAACCCCTTGAAGCCAAGATTGACGCCATCGGACGCGAGTTGTCTGAGCGCACCGACTACGAGACCCAGTCGTATCTCGACCTCATCCAAGATCTCAACGACGCCAACGACCGCTATCAAATGGTGGGGGGGTATACCTATAAGGCCGATATTGAGCGGATTCTGTACGGTTTAGGCTTCAAGACCGAAGATTTTGATCAGCCTACTTCCACGTTTAGCGGTGGGTGGAGGATGCGTGTGGAGTTGGCTAAACTCCTGCTGCAAAAGCATGATTTGTTGCTGCTCGACGAACCGACCAACCACTTAGACATCGAGTCGATTTTGTGGTTGGAAGATTTTTTAAAGACCTATCCGGGGGCAGTTGTGCTGGTGAGCCACGATCGAAGCTTCCTCGATGGGGTCACCAACAGAACCATTGAGCTCTCTTTTGGACGCGCCTACGACTTTCCCGTTTCGTACACGCGTTTTGTCGCCTTGCGAGAAGAACAGCGTCAACTGCAGGTTTCGGCCAAGCGAAACCAAGAAAAAGAGATCAAGCAAACCGAGCAGTTAATCGACCGTTTTCGTTATAAGGCCAGCAAAGCCGCTTTTGCGCAGAGCTTGATCAAAAAGCTCGACAAGGTTGAGGTGATTGAAGTGGACGAAGAAGATACGCGTCAGATGAAATTTCGCTTTCCGCCCGCGCCCCGTCCCGGAAAGGTGGTCGTGGAGTGCCATTCGGTGGGAAAGACCTACGGCGACAAGAGCGTCTTGAAGAATGTCGATCTCTCGATCGAGCGAGACGAGCGCATTGCCTTTGTCGGACAAAACGGTCAGGGAAAATCGACCCTCGTCAAATTGATTCTCGGCAAGATCGAAGGAGACGGGCTGATCGAACTCGGCCACAATGTTAAAGTGGGGTATTATGCACAGAATCAAGCAGACAGCCTAGACGGCGAACGCACTGTGCTCGAAACAATTGAGAGCGCGGCTTCGGACGAACTCCGCCCCAGAGTGCGCGATCTGCTCGGCTCTTTTCTGTTCAGCGGAGACGATGTTCACAAAAAAGTAAAGGTGCTTTCGGGGGGCGAGAAAGGCCGTTTGGCGCTGTGCAAGATGCTTCTGGAGCCCTTCAACGTCTTGGTGATGGACGAACCGACCAACCACCTCGACATGCGCGCCAAAGACGTCCTCAAACAAGCATTGAAGAATTTCGACGGCACGCTGATCGTCGTCTCTCACGACCGGGATTTCTTGGAAGGTCTGAGCTCTAAAACCCTCGAATTCCGCGATGGCAAGCTGAAACCCTATTTGGGAGACATTCGCTATTTTCTCGAGCAGCGAAAAGTGGAAAACCTGCGCGCCATCGAAGCTCGAACGCCCGTCAAAAAGAGCGAAGCAGAAACGGGAGCTTCCGAACCGAACAAGCAGCGTTCGAAGGAGCGAAAACAACAAGAGCGCGAATTGAAGCAGATCGAAAAGGCGATCGAGGAAATGATGCATCAAATTGCAGCCGAAGAGGCAGAGATTGAGGAATTTGACCGCAAGCTGTCCGATCCCGAGTCGTTCAAGACTTTGAGCACCGAGAATGGTTTTTATGAGAAGTACGAGAAAAGGAAAGCCGAGCTCGAAAAGAAAATGGAGCGATGGGAGGTTTTAGAGCACCAGCAGAAGGCTTTGCTGGAAGAACTGAGTCAGGCGGAAACGCATTGAAAAAACGAGAATTCGAGCTCTTTGAACTGAATTCGGGACTGCGCTGGGTACATCGGCATCAAGCCGGCCCGGTGGCTCATTTGGCTTTGGTCGTCAAAGCGGGCTCGAGAGACGAAACGGCCGACGAACAGGGCATGGCTCATTTTGTGGAGCACTGTCTTTTCAAAGGAACGGCCAAGCGCAAGACCTTTCACATCTTGAGCCGTCTCGATGACGTGGGAGGCGAGCTCAATGCGTACACTTCCAAAGAAGAAACCCTGATCTACGCCAGTGTCTTGAAAAAAGACGCGGCCCGCGCATTGGAGTTGCTCTTTGACATCGCTTTTCACTCCACCTTTCCCGAGCGAGAGATCGCCAAGGAGCGCGATGTCATTATGGACGAGATCAATTCGTATCTCGATTCACCCAGCGATTTGATCTTCGACCTGTTCGACGAGCAAATCTTTGACGGACACCCCATGGGGCGCAACATTCTGGGAACCCCGGAACACTTGAAGTCATTCGATCGCGAAAAAACCCTGGGTTTTCACCACAGGCTTTACCGCCCTGACCAGATAATTGTGGCCACCGCCGGAGCTCTTCGCCCCGAGCGCTTTGCAGAACGGGCCTCGACCTGGATCGCACATCTGCCCGCACTCGGAGAACGGCCTGTGCGCGAGCCGCTCAATGGTTATACACCGGTAAACAGGGTAGACGAGATGCCCTATGTTCAGAGCCATCACGTCTTGGGCAACAGAGCCTACGGACTGGGAGAAGAGCGCTCTCTCGCCCTTGTTTTGTTGAATAATCTGCTCGGGGGACCGGGAATGAACAATCGACTCAATCTTCGCATACGCGAGCGCTTCGGGCTGACCTATCAACTCGAGTCTTTTTACTCTTCGTATTCTGATTGTGGCATTTGGGGTGTTTATTTGAGCACCGAACCCGAACAAGCCGATCGCGTGGTAGAGCTCGTGCACAAAGAACTGAAAGAGTTGCGCGAGAAATCGCTCGGGCTCTTGCAGCTCTCCAAGGCCAAAAAGCAGCTTCAGGGGCAGATCGTTCTCGGGCAAGAAAACCCCGGGAGCTCCATTTCGGCCATTGCCAAAACCTTGCTCCAAAGCGACCAAGTCGAAGGTTTGCCCGAGCTCATGAAACGCATTGAGGCAATCTCCACCTCAGATTTGCTCGAAGCGGCCAACGAGATTTTTAATCCCTCCCGCTTTAGTTCTGTGCGCCTGCAACCGATTCCAAAATAAAGTGGATTCCGAGCGATTTTCGGCCGCGGTAGAACGCCTGTTCCGATCTCATCCGAATCGCGGAAAGGCCAAAACGATGGAAGCGTATATGCGCCACCGCTATCGCTTTCTCGGGATAAATCGCCCCGAACGCGATGAGTTGATCAAAAGCCTTATTCGCAGCTGGAAAGGCAATGCCGAACAGTTGATTGCCGAAGTGGATGCCCTGTGGATGCTCGAAGAGCGCGAGTTTCGATATGCCGCTGTCGACTTGCTCATTCGTCATCATAAAATTCTGGAGACAAGCCACATCGATTCAATCGAGGCCTGGATTCTCACAGATTCTTGGTGGGATACGGTCGATTCGATTGCGGCTTCGGTTTTGAGCCCTATGGCGCTGAGAAATCGCGAGGCATTTGAACGATTCTATCTGTGGAAAGATTCAAACGAGCTGTGGCTCAGGCGCTGTTCTATTCTCTACATGCTCAAACACGGGAGTTGGATCGACGAACGAACACTCTTTGAGATCCTCGATGCCCAACTTCAGGAGTCTGATTTTTTTATCCGCAAAGCCTTGGGCTGGATGCTTCGCACCTATGCGCGGACCGCACCCGGGCGGGTGGAGTATTACGTTTCGAGCAGACCTCTTTCGCCCCTCACCCGGCGCGAAGCCCTTAAGCATATCAAAAAGTTATAAGCTCAGCTCGAAATCGACCTGAAGTTTTTTCGCCATAATGCGGCTGAGCCTTTGTCTCAGCTCGGGCAAGTCTACCTTCGAAATAACATCTTCGCCAAAAGCGTAGAGCAAAAGGGCCTTTGATTCGTGGGCGGGAATCCCCCTGGACCTCAAATAGAACAAGGCTTCTTCGTCGAGTTGACCCACCGTGCAGCCGTGCGAACACTTGACGTCGTCTGCAAAAATTTCGAGCTGGGGCTTGGTGTCGACCGACGACTGTTCGCCGATCAAAACATTGTGGTTTTGCTGAAAGGCGTTGGTCTTTTGAGCCCCGGGCCTCACCATGATCTTGCCGTTAAACACCGCGCGAGATCGATCGTCGTAGACCCCCTTGTAAATCTCGTCGCTGTTGCAATTGGGCGCAAGGTGATCGACCCCGGTGTGGTGGTCGACAAATTGGTCGCCTTGCAATAAAGTCAAACCGAGCATTTCGCAGTTTGCCCCGGGCTCTTCGAGTTGGAACTCAAGCTCGTTTCGCACGAATGAACCGCCAAACGAAAATGTGCCCACATCGACACGGCTGTCTCGAAGCTGTTGCACAGATGTATGGTCGAGCAGGGCAGAAGTTTCAGTATCGTTTTGAATTTTGAGGTAATTGAGCTTCGACGACCTCCCTGCAAAAATTTCGGTGACCGTGTTCGTGAGCACACGCGAAGAACCGAGGTTCAAGTGGCGCTCAATCACAACGGCCTCCGCGCCTTCTTCGAGCACGACCAAGCTCCTGGGTTGGTTGAGGGCATCGCCCGAAGCACCTGTCGAAAAGTGCATGATCTCTACGGGCTTTTCGACCACCTTGCCCGCGGGAATTCTGATAAAAGCACCCTCTCTTGCAAAGGCCGTGTTGAGTGCCACCAAAGAACGGTTCCCCCGTGCGGCCTTGGAGAAATACGCGTCGATGACCTCGCGATGCCTGCGCAAACCAGCCGAAAAGGTGCAGATGTCGTAATTGTGGTGCGTGGTGGTGCTCAGCCAACTGCTGTAGCGCCCATCGACGAAAACGATTTTGTAGGTGTCGATTTCGTGGAGAAAAAATCGCTTGATCTCTCCGAATTCCAGCGGGTGCTCGCGATCGGCAAAAACGGTGTAGTCGCCTTTCAGAATAGGCTTGAGGTTGGTGTAGCGCCAATCTTCTGCCCGAACGGTCGGAAAGCCCTCGTTTTCGAAAAGGCTTATGGCCTTGCGACGAATCGAGTGCAGTTCGCTTCGGGTTTCTTCTTTGAGTTCGTTTTCGAAGACGATAAAGCTCGAAATCAACCGGTCTTTGAGTGATTCCATGCTTAAGACGCCGTTTCTTTCAACCAATCGTATCCTCGTTTTTCGAGTTCCAGCGCCAGACTCTTGTCGCCCGATTTTACAATCCGTCCTTTGTGCAAGACGTGCACGAAGTCGGGGCGGATATAGTCGAGAAGGCGCTGGTAGTGCGTAATCACGAGAATTGCCCGATCGGGGCTTCGCAACGCGTTCACTCCTTGGGCAACAATGCGCAGGGCATCGATATCGAGGCCTGAGTCGGTTTCGTCGAGAATGGCGAGTTTGGGTTCGAGCAAGGCCATTTGAAAGATTTCGTTCCTCTTTTTCTCACCGCCCGAAAAGCCCTCGTTGAGAGAACGAGACAAAAAGCCCTTGTCCATTTCGAGCAGTTCCATCTTTTCGCGCATCAATCGAAGCATGTCTTTGGCTTCCATGGGCTCTTGGCCCCGCGCTTTTCGATGCTGATTGATGGCCGTTTTGATGAAGTTGGTCACACTCACTCCCGGAATCTCCACAGGATATTGAAAAGACAGAAAGATGCCCAAATGAGCCCGTTCTTCAGGAGAGAGTTCGCTGAGGTCCACTCCTTCGAACTCGATATTGCCCGACTCGATGGTGTATTCGTCTCTTCCCGCAATAATGTTCGCCAAAGTGCTCTTGCCCGAGCCATTGGGCCCCATAATGGCGTGCACTTCGCCCGGTTTGAGCTCGAGAGTTACACCGTTTAGAATGGGCTGGCCCTCAATCGAGGCGTGGAGATCTTGAATTTTGAGCATAGAGTTTTGAATGGTGAGTCAGAAATCAGCCTACGCTGCCTTCAAGGCTCAGCGCCAAGAGTTTTTGCGCTTCGATGGCGAATTCCATGGGGAGTTGATTGAGGACTTCTTTGCAGTAGCCGTTCACGATCAGAGCAATGGCTTCTTCGGTGGGAATGCCTCGCTGATTGCAGTAGAACAATTGGTCTGCGCCGATTTTTGAGGTCGTGGCTTCGTGTTCGACTTTGGCTGTGCTGTTCTCGATTTCGATGTACGGAAACGTATGGGTCCCGCAGGCGTCGCCCATCAGCAGCGAGTCGCATTGCGAAAAGTTCCGCGCGTTCTTCGCCCGAGGGCCCATTTTGACAAGGCCGCGGTAACTGCCGTTGCTCTTGCCCGCGCAGATGCCTTTCGCCACGATGGTGCTGCGGGTATTGCGCCCGAGGTGAATCATTTTGGTTCCGGTATCGGCTTGCTGGTGGTGATTGGTGACGGCCACGGAGTAGAACTCTCCGACCGAATTCTCGCCTTTCAGAATGCAAGAAGGGTACTTCCAGGTAACCGCAGAGCCCGTTTCGACCTGAGTCCAGCTTATTTTGGCGTTGCGCTCGCACAGTCCGCGCTTGGTCACAAAGTTGAACACACCGCCCTTGCCGTTGGCGTCGCCCGGATACCAGTTTTGGACGGTCGAATATTTGATTTCCGCGCCGTCGAGCGCCACGAGCTCCACAACGGCCGCATGGAGTTGGTTTTCGTCTCGCATCGGAGCGGTGCAGCCTTCCAAATAACTCACGTAAGAGCTTTCTTCGGCTACGATCAAGGTGCGTTCAAACTGCCCTGTTCCGGCTTCGTTGATCCTAAAATAGGTGCTGAGTTCCATCGGGCAGCGCACCCCTTTTGGAATATAGCAAAACGAGCCATCCGTAAAGACTGCCGAATTGAGGGCGGCATAAAAATTATCGGTACGCGGCACAATGGTGCCGAGGTATTTTTTGACCAATTCAGGATGATCTCGAACGGCCTCAGACATAGGGCAAAAAATGATGCCGATTTCTTTGAGCTTGGCTTGAAAGGTCGTTTTGACGCTCACCGAGTCGACGACCACGTCCATAGCCACCCCCGACAAGCGCTTTTGTTCGTCGAGAGAAATGCCCAGCTTTTCAAAAGTCTTGAGCAATTCGGGGTCGACTTCGTCGAGGCTATCAATGGTTTTCTTGGGCTTGGGGGCAGAATAATATGAAATCGCTTGAAAGTCGGGCTTTTCGTAAACCACATTGGCCCATTCGGGCTCGGTCATTCCCTGCCAAATCTTGAAGGCCTCGAGCCTCCAATCGAGCATCCATTCGGGCTCGTTCTTTTTGGCCGAGATCACGCGAATCACATCTTCGTTGAGCCCGGGAGGCAGGGTATCTGAGTCGATTAAGGTCGTAAAACCATAAGCGTACTCTGATTGGGTAATCGTATCGAGAAATTCCATAGAAGGTTTTTTAGACTGCGAAGCTCTCTCCGCATCCGCAGGTGCGGGTGGCATTGGGATTCACGAAACTGAACCCCTTTCCGTTCAAGCCGCCTTGAAACTCAAGAGTCGTTCCGGCCAAGTACAACAAGCTTTTCTTGTTCACCGCAATGCGAATGCCGCTTTCTTGAAAAACGCGGTCGTCTTCGTTCAGTTCATCGCTAAACCCGAGCTCGTACGATAAACCCGAGCAGCCTCCGCTGTGCACCCCCACGCGGATGTAGGTAGAAGAAGGGTCTCGCCCTTCTTGATTCATGAGCTGAACCAATTGCCTTTCGGCTTCCGGGCTCACCGAGACGAGAGAATTCATGGCAATAGACACAATCGGTATAGGTTGGTTTGCAGCTTGTTTAGAACGCTTTCAAATGCAAAGGTAGGGATTGGACAGAGGCTACACGTACGGCTTCATTCAGAATTCTCTGGGTTTGAAAGCTCCACTACCTTCGCACAATGCGCGCAATTTTCCCCATTCTCCTGCTCACTCTTGGCTTGGGCTGCGGTCAAGTCGATCAAGGCTCGAACAACACAAGCGAATCAGATCAAAACATGCATACCGACGATCCACACAGCTACGGAAGGCCTCAAGAGCGCCGCGGCACCCACTTGAGCCTTGATATGTCGGTCGATTTCGAACGCCGACAAATCGATGCGACGGCTTTGTGGCGAATACAGGGCTCGGGAGAAAAGGTGGTGTTTGACACCGACGGCCTCGAGATTCTCGAAGTGAATGGCGCGGACGGAAAAGCCCGAAAATTCACCCTCGCCTCAAAAGACCCTATTTTGGGACAGGCCTTGTCGATAGAACTCGAACCTACAGACAGTGCGGTATCGATTCGTTATCGCACCTCCCCGAGCGCTCGAGCGCTTCAGTGGCTTGAAGGGGGAAAAGCTGGGGAGGCGACGGACGATTTGCCTTCTTCGGGGTTCTTATTTACTCAATCTCAGGCTATTCTGGCGCGCAGCTGGGTGCCCTGCCAAGACAGTCCGGGAATTCGCTTTACCTACGATGCCAAAGTTCGGGTTCCCAAGGGCATGATGGCTCTGATGAGCGCTTCGAATCCCCGTGAAATTAGCCCAGACGGGCTGTATACTTTTGAGATGCCCCAGCCGATTCCCTCTTATTTGATGGCTTTGGCGGTGGGCGATTTGGGATTTCAATCGCTCGGCAGCCGGAGCGGGGTGTATGCCCCACGCGGGATTTTGGCCAAGGCGGCCTATGAATTTGCCGAAACCGAACAAATGATTGCCGCGGCAGAGGCTTTGTATGGACCCTATGCTTGGGGCCGATATGATTTGTTGGTTTTGCCACCGAGTTTCCCTTTTGGAGGCATGGAAAATCCGCGTTTGACTTTCGCCACTCCGACCATTTTGGCGGGCGATCGATCTCTGGTTTCTTTGGTGGCCCACGAATTGGCGCATTCCTGGTCGGGTAACCTCGTCACCAATGCGCACTGGGCCGACTTTTGGCTCAACGAGGGCTTTACCGTCTATTTCGAAAACCGAATTATGGAGGCGGTTTATGGCCGAGACTACAGCGAAATGCTGGCCGCACTCAGCCATGAGGAGTTGAAGTCAACCGTTGAGGAGATGATGGTGACCGCGCCCAACGACACCAAGCTCAAACTCGATTTAACGGGTCGCAATCCCGACGACGGGGTTACCGCTATTGCCTACGACAAGGGCTATCACTTTTTGCGCTTGATCGAAGAGACGGTGGGCCGGACGCGTCTCGACGCTTTTTTGAAGAGCTATTTTGCCGAAAACGCTTTTAAAACCATGGACACCGAGCGCTTTCTCGAGCGTTTGAGAAGTCAATTGTTGAGTCCTGAAGAAGACGCCCGAATTGGAGTCGATCGCTGGGTCTACGAAACCGGTCTGCCGGATAATTTGCCCGTTCCAAAGGCGGTTCGATTTCAAAGGGTGGATGAATTGGCTCAGAACTGTTTGAAATTGAATCAAATGCCTGCAGATGCCAAATTCACCGAAGGCTGGAGCACCCACGAGTGGCTTCGGTTTATCGCGAAAATGGACGGAGCGTCGGCCGAGCTGCTCTATCAAATCGACGCGTATCACAGCCTAAGTGCCTCTCAAAATGCAGAGATCGCGGCCGCTTGGTTTGTTCGGACGCTGAGCGCCACGGGGGGAGAGGGTTACCATCCGCCATCTACGCCCGATTACGATCTGCGTCTCGAGCGTTTCCTGACCGAAGTGGGACGCAGAAAGTTCATTGTGCCGATCTACAAGGCCCTTCTCGATTCAGGTAAAGGCGAACGCGCGAAGAGCCTCTACGCCAAGGCACGCCCCTCTTATCATGCCGTGGCAAGAGAGACGCTGGATGCATTGCTCCTACCCTAGCATTCTTCGCAAGCGCACAGGAGGAATGAAGCGCATATCGAGCCAGCGGGGTTGATGGTGGTGTCGCTCAACTCCTGAAGAGAAAATCGGAACCCGAATTTGATCGATTCCTTCCATACCGAACGTCTGGATCTCCGCCCCACCCAACCGACGGACGCTGCATTGCTGTTAGCGTTGTTCAACAGCCCCAAATGGCTGCAGTTTATCGGCGATCGCCAAGTGCACACCCTGACCGATGCAGCCGTTTATATCGAATCGAGGATGATGCTCCAAATGGAGTGCCTCGGCTTTTCAAACTATACGCTGTTTCGGCGCGAAGACCAGGCTCAGATTGGGATTTGCGGATTGTACGAACGCCACGACCCGGCAAACATCGAATTGGGTTTTGCGCTCTTGCCGGAATTCGAGAAAATGGGGTATGCCTTTGAAGCCGCGCACCGACTGTTGGACGCGGCCCGAACGGTGTTTGGCCTCAAGCAACTGAGTGCCATCACCGATCCGAACAACCGCGACTCCCAAAAACTCCTCGAAAAGTTGGGTTTTCGCTTTGTCGAAGAAACCACCTTGCCCGGCGAAACCGAACCGGTTTGGGTGTATCGTTGGGAGGACCTTTTGGTTTGAAAACAGGGCTTTTGCCTTCACTCGCGGATCCGAATCGAAGGCTCACGATGATTCCCGGATTGCGGACCCATTTGGTTTTTCGGTTTTGTCTTGCTTTTCCGCCAAATAATTAGGCAAATCCAAACCCGACGTATTGAACAAGTCGTTCAGAGGGGGAACGCTGCGCATCAGACCGGAGACAAAGTCTGCCGTGGCTCCGTGGCCTGCTTCGACAAGTCGAGAGCCATCGTATTTGTCAAATGAATGATTTTCATTGACATACATGACCCAGACGGAGGGTTAAACAATTGGATCCCTGTTTAGCTCGCCTCCTGAACCTCTAATTCAGCTTTTTCAACTATGCGTTCTGCCCTGCGCTTTTTGTTTTCGTTTAAAGCCGTGGGGAAGTTCCATGAGATGCACGTGCTACACGGCTGGACCATGTTGCATGGAACTCGAAGATTGTTTTGTTCAACCATTAATCTTAAAGTTTTTATCATAAATATGTAAGCTCAAGTCGTCAACTTTTTTTTGTTTTGGTCAGAGACCCCGATGAAAATATCTCTTGTGGAATTCAATCGGGTTTTGACTTTAGATTAAATTGATACGAGGCAAATCTATCTCTACTGAATTCTAGGAGTTTGAGAAGTGGATAGTGAAAATTGAGGAAGTATAGCTTTTTGTCTCATCAGATTTATTCTCACGTTTTATACTCCTCATGATTTATGAAAGAGCTCGAAGATTATGAAAACTTTCCTGCATTTTTAAGAAATTATCAGACAGAATATATTGGTTTTGCGGTCAGTCAACTCAGAATTTATGATGTTTTTATTGACTTAGTTAGAACTCAGGGTTTATCGGCGGAGTCGATGACGGATTTGTGTTCCGGGAGCGGAGAACCTGCTTTGTCAGTCTATCAGAATTGTCGGTGTTTCGAACGTCTCGTTTTATCCGATAAACATCCTGAAAGTATACTTTCAAATGAACGATTATTAAACTATGCAGTTCGACAATATGACGTTTTGAAAATGGACTTTAGATCGGATACATGTTATACGATGTTCAATTCATTTCATCATTTTTCTGATTCTGATAAAGTTAAAATTATGAGAAATATATCCGAGTCGGGTTCAAAAGGATTTATTGTAGAAATATTAGAGCCAACCTTGATCAATCTCTTCAAGGTGATTTTGGCCACTACATTCGGTGTTTTGCTTCTTAGCCCGTTTGTGAGGCCTTACTCCTTGGGTCGGATATTTTTTACGTACGTCCTGCCTATCAATGTCTTGACAATCACTATTGACGGCGTACTCTCCGTTTTGAAGTCAAAGACAAGAGATCAGTATCGAGAGATGTTGACTCGAACGGACATAGAATATTCGTTCCATCTTTTGAAAGGGAAATGGGCTTCTCTTCTGGTGATTGAGCTGGGGAGTTGACATGAGGTCGCTCGTTTCTTTGTGGAAATTCAGTCGTCCCCATACCGTCGTTGGAAGTGTTATTGGCATCCTTACCTTATTCTATATTGTTTGTGAAAAACAAGAATCGCTTTCGATTTCATATCTGTTACTGGCCTTGGGTGTAGGTGTTTCTTCCAACATATTCATTGTAGGTATAAATCAAATCGCCGATGTGGAGATCGATCGAGTAAACAAACCATTCCTACCCATTCCTTCAGGCATCATGAGTCTGTTGAGGGCTAAAATGGTCGTGGCGGCTGCGCTGTCAATTAGCTTAACTCTTTCTCTATGGACATCGCCTTATTTGTTCGCAATCATAGGCCTTGCTTCGGTTATCGGTTGGGCATATTCTATGCCTCCATGTCATTTAAAAAAACATTTCTTAGGAGCAACTTTGTCAATTGTTATTGTGCGTGGTGTATTGCTAAATTTGGGTGGTTATCTCGTTTTTAATCACTTGGTGAATAACTCTGTTGATTTGCCAAACGATGTACTGATATTGACGATATTCATTGTATTGTTTAGTATGGTTATATCCTGGTTTAAAGATTTGCCTGATATTTCTGGCGATTCGCAGTTTAACATTAAGACCTTGGCCATAGAGTATACTCCAAAGCTTGTCCTCATATTGGGGAGTTTTCTTGTTGGGTTGGCATACATGTTCACAATTCTCCTGAAGTGGATAGAAGTGGAAAGATTAGATTTTCTTTCATTTCGGAATGGAGTACTTCTATTCGGACACATCACACTCGTAGCACTTTTTATCACCATTTTGTTTTTTGTAGATCTCGCAGATCAGAGGTCAGTGAAGAATTTTTACAAGCGATTTTGGTGGTTTTTATTCGCCGAGTATGCACTTTATTTATTTGCATATGTCGGTCCGATTTGAACGAAGATTAGAAGAGCGTATAAGGATACATAACAGCATATAATTCGGCTTTGAATTGAGCAAAAGGGATAGGGCAGAGCGTATATAAACAATAGACTCATGCTCTTCCATTCTGTTGAAGTTATTCCAACGAGAAATGGAATCTTCTCTTAGCGATTTGGTACCGGTGCTTATTTTTTAAGATTTCGGATGCGGTCGCAGAGAAGAATGTGAAATGATCTGTCTAGAATCAATGTAAAACGTTGAGGTCTCCGATCATTCTTTAATGCCGGTCCGGTTTGATGTCTCTGTGTAATCCAACTAAGTCTTAGAACAGATTCAAACCATCGACAAGGAAAAAATCGTTCAGGGGCGGAACGCTGCGCATCAGTCCGGAAACAAAGTCTGCCGTGGTTCCGTTTACCGTATCGCCGAGTCAAGAACTCTTGTACTTGCCTTAATAATCACTTTTGGCATACGGACCAATACCTTGTTCAGGGTGAATCAAATGATCTCCTGTTTAGCTCGACTCCTCAACCTTCGTCTGGGCTGTTTCTGCTTTGCGTTCTGCTCTGCGCTTTTTGAAATAATTGACGTAGTGATACACAATCGATAAACCCGTAACCAGCAAGATGGTATCCTCGAAGCCTGGCCACATTTGGGTGACATGTAAGTACCCATAAAGCAAAAAGAATATTATCCCTGTTCGGAACATTGAGACTCGCCAGTATTCCAAACTATTCTCCGGTATTTCAAATAGGTTTTTCATGGTCTGTGATATCAATAAAACGCCCATGTCCAAGCAGAACCTAATGCCCCACCAGCAATTGCCACCAACGGATTGGCCGTCGTATACGCACCGGTTAAAGCACCCCCATTGGCAGATACCATAATATCGTGCGTCTTCTTATTGCACGCAACATAGGTATTTTGATTTTCGACTGGACCGATAAAGAGAAAATAACCAAGTATTTCTGGTCGAGCGTCGTATCGAGAATCTGTGAAGTTATACGGAGGAACACCTTGAATTCTCATCGGCAAAGCTGCAAAATAGCACGTAGAAGACCCCATTTCAACTCTGCAGTACCCCGTTAACTCCCCATCCCTTCTTCCCCGATCATCTCGTCCAATTCCAACCAGCGCATCGATTTTTCGTCGAGCAGGCTGCTTACTTCGCTGATTTCGCGCAAATATGCCTCGAGCTTTTCGTAGTCGGACTGATCTTCGGAAATCTCTTGGTTTAAGATCAACTTGCGCTTTTCGAGAGCTTCGATTTCGAGGGTCAGCTCAGCGTGTTCCTGTTTCAGCTTAAACGGAATCTTGTTCGCTTTCGGTTTATCGGCTTTGGCTTTGTTGAACTGCCAGAGTTTTTGCTCCTCGGCCTGAAGTTTTTCTTGAGCGTTTTGCCATTCGCGGTATTCGGTATAGTTGCCCGGAAAATCTTGAATGTCGCCTTCGCCTTTGAACACGAGTAAATGATCGACCAAATTGTCCATAAAATATCGATCGTGCGAAACCAATACCAGGCACCCGCCGTAGCTGTCCAAAAAGGCCTCTACGCGCTCTAAGGTTAAGAGATCCAGATCGTTGGTCGGTTCGTCGAGGATTAAGAAATTCGGGTTTTGAATCAACACATGCATCAAATGCAGGCGTCTGCGCTCTCCACCGCTCAGTTTTGAAACATAGGTGTAGTGCATGTGCGGCGGAAAGAGAAAGAGCTCGAGAAATTGAGCGATCGCAAGCTTTTTTCCATTGCTCAAAGTGATGACTTCGGCGACTTCTTTGAGCGTGTCAATCACCCGCATGTCTTCCTTTAAATCCATGCCTTCTTGGGTGTAAAAGCCGGTCACCACGGTGTCGCCGGGTTGGATCTTGCCCGAATCTACGGGCACCGAGCCCGTAATCATCTTTAGAAACGTGGATTTCCCCGAACCATTGCTCCCCACAATCCCGACGCGCTCGCCCTTCGTAAAGGTGTAGTCGAAGCCTTTGAGGATCACTTTGTCTCCAAACGACTTATATACTTTTTTGAGATCGAGCACTTTACCTCCCAGTCGACTCATCTTTATGTCGAGCTGCAATTCTGCGGCCTTGTACCCACTGTTTGCCTTGTCTTTGAGCTCGTAGAACGCATCGATGCGCGCTTTTGATTTGGTAGAGCGCGCTTTGGGCTGTCGCCGCATCCACTCTTGTTCTGATTTGAGCCTTTGTTTGGCGCGATCGATCTCGGTTTGTTGCACTTCTTCGCGCTCTTCGCGCTTGGTGAGGAAGAAGCTGTAGTTGCCGTCGTGTCGGTACAGATTGCCGCGGTGCAGTTCGAGAATTTGTGTACAGACGCGGTCGAGGAAGTAGCGATCGTGCGTCACCATTAAAACCGTGATGTTGGCCTGACCGAGATAGCCTTCGAGCCATTCGATCATTTCGACGTCGAGGTGGTTGGTCGGCTCGTCGAGGACGAGAACTTCGGGGTTGTCGAGCAGTACCAGCGCCATCGAAAGCCGTTTTTTCTGTCCTCCGCTGAGGTTGCTCACCGCTTGGCTCAGATCGTGGATCCGAAATTTGCCCAACAGTTGTTTGAGCCGGTCTTCGTAATCCCAGGCTTCGAGCGCATCCATTTGGGTGGTGATTTGCTCTAGAGCTCGGGCGTGATCGGCTTCGTTTTGACCGTCTCGATTGTGGATGATGCGGTCGTAGTCTGCATGAAGGGTGCGAAAATGCGACTGGCTGGCTTCGAGCACTTCTTGAATGGTGGCCTCGGCGGGGAAGAGGGGTTCTTGGCGCAAATAGCCGAGGCGAATGCCTTTTCGAAGGACTACTTTTCCCGAATCTGAAGTTTCCACCCCGCAGACGATATCGAGTAAGCTCGATTTGCCCGATCCATTTTGGGCGATGAGTGCCACCTTGTCGCCTTTGCTCAGGCCAAAACTGAGGTCTTTAAACAGCACGCGTTCGCCGAACGATTTGGCAAGTCCGTCTACCGAGAGATAATTCATGGGGTAAAGGTCGGGGGTGAAACCCTGTGCGGCGGAAGCGAATGCCGTGTTTAATCAAAACAGTTCGTTTAGCGAGGTCAGCGCAAACTTTCTACATGACATCTCCAAGAATGAGGGACAGTGGCAATCCTCAGGAGGGTATTGAATATCTGAGATTTGCCTCATTGTGAAAATTCAGTTGAGCTCGATGGCTCATTCATATTTTTGTCCTCACTTATCACGAAGTGAAAATCAGTAAAACCGTTTACCTATGACCAAATTTATCACAGGAGAAGAACTTGAGAATGCTGTGTATAACATTATCTGGGAAGCGGAAAAAAAACTGCTTATCGTCTCTCCGTATATTAAGCTTGACGACTATTTCAAGCGACTCTTTGACAAGCACTCCAACAATCCCAAAATCCATATAATCATAGTCTTTGGTAAAAATGAAGGGGCCATCAGTAAAAGTCTGAGTGTCGCGGACTTCGAATACTTTAAGAAATTCTTAAACATCTCAGTCGTTTATGCACCCAAATTACACGCCAAATATTACGGAAACGAATTGAAAGGGGTTATTACTTCCATTAATTTGTATGACTACTCCTTTAAGCACAACATTGAATTCGGCGTCTTCTCTGAAATGAATCCGTTGAGTGCTATTTCCACTTCCGCAGACAAAGAAGCGTGGAACACGTGCATGCAAATCGCAGAAGAACATGAAATCGTATTCGCAAAAAGACCAGTTTATGATAAAAAATTATTTAATAAAAACTTCATCAAATCAGACATTCTACATGACGTTACTGAAAATTTCTATTCCGGAATATCGGTGCGGAAGCGAAGTGGTGCTTTAAAGAAGCTAGGCGACTTTCCAGACGAGCTCGAACTTGGGACTTCAAATCAAACAGCGCGTCCAACAAGAGATGAGGTAGAGACAACTCAAGGTTTCTGTATCCGAACCGGTGTACCCATTCCATTTAATCCTAAGAGACCCTTTATCGAAAATGCCTTTAGAAGTTGGGCTCAATTTGGGAATCTCGATTATCGGGAAAAATTCTGTCACAAAACGGGTCGCCCTTCTGAGGGAAAGACGAGTATGAGGAACCCAATTTTAAAGTAAGGATTTCAAAAATAACGCCTTGGACTGTCGGGAGTATGCCATCGAATGGCGTCAACTAAACTGCCGCGCTCAAGAATATGATATCGACGATTATGCGATTTGAACGAGCACTCTAGATCTTTGGATAAAATCGAAAGACAAGCACGAAAGGCTCATTACTGAATCGAAGTTTAAATTCAAAAAACAAATCCCTTCCCAGAAGGTCCACAACAAATCCGCTGACGCATAGCATTGTAGCGTCCATCATCGTTTGATGCACGCAACTAAACCCCTATATCAACCGAATTGATTAAATGACTAAAAGCGTGATAGGGCAGGATTCTCTGATGCTGCAATCTTCCTACAATTACAGCTGGATGGGTATGAAATCTCTTAGCAAAAGAGACGATGTCGGCTTCGGTCAGTGGCAGAGCGTTCTTAATTATGGACTCCTCATCTTGGGTCAACAACCATTTTGCCGCGAACTCGTTGGCCTCCTCTTCCATTCTGAGGTCTTTGTCCGAATAGTCCATGTCCTCCAAAAAAATGTGCTTCTTTCCATGTTTGAGAATATGGCCAACCTCGTGAAAAAAAGTAAACCAAAAAACATCATATCGCTTATACCGATTCGTTAATTGGATTAATGGAGTATCATGAATCCAGCGCGTCGCTCCACTGATGGGAGCCCTCTTGAGGGCCGGAGTGTAGACCACCTTAACGCCGACCTCTTGACAAATCCGTTGAACCGCTTCAAAGAACCCCCCGGGGTGAGATACCATCATGGACTTTAACTGGGGCAGTACCTCTTTAAATTTTTTTTCAGAATAATCATTCGCCTCCATAGCAGCCGCTTGCAATTCCCCGCGACGCAGCCATGCCGATATGGCAAAAGGCTCTTTCGTTTGGGCCAGCGATATACGGAAAGCCACCTTGAGCTGCTGATTGAAATAATATTCTTCCCAAGCCTCGTGATGCGAGAAGCCAAAAAAAGCCAATAATTCAATGGTGCGATCTGAAAGCGATTTGACCGAAGGAATCCAACCCTTTTTGATCATTTCTCCAACGGGAAAATTTTCGGTCCAGTCCTGTGCACGATCGATGACCGATTGTCTCCTCAATCGGGCCAAATATTCATCGTATAGCCGCTGATGATTCATCCAATAGTGGGCAGGAATTCGGGTCACATTCTCGAATTGAACGGCCATATCAGGGGTAATAGAACTCTCGCCTTTTAGGATGGCTATGATGGTCTTTTCTGGCTTACCTGAACGCAGCGCAAACTCATTTCGAGGCATGTCTAGCTCCTCCAGTTTTTCAGCCAAAACTTCTCCGGGATGGGGAACGGATTGTGGGAAATATCGATTCTGATGTGCCATTGTCTACTTTTTCTAGTGATAATCTACCACTTCGACTACTTCTACCCCTGTGATTTCCGCCCAATGATACCGGCCACGGTGATCCGTTGGGATCGGATGCTCATGGGGAATAAAAATCAGCCGGTAGGGTTGATCCAAGTCACATGCCCACTGGCCTTTGCGATTTCCGGTAAGCTCATGGAAGTTCCCCGGTAGATACCGCACGTCTTCCAGGGTACTGGCCGACCTTAAAGCGGTAAGTCGCGCGATAATCTTCTTTGCTTGGATTTCCCCAAATACCTTTTTGAGCTTGCGATCGTCATTGGCCTGTTTCTCGAATTTCTGATCCGAAAAAGTTACATCCATTGCAAAGATACATAATTTTTAACTTACACTAAGTGTAAGTCCAATTAGTAGAAAACTCTACTCCGTAAACCTAAAGGGAATTGAATGGGCATTCCCTCTGCAGACCTGAATCTGCTCAACCAAAGTCGCCTAATCAAAGGAATGCTCGCTCCCCTTATCTTTCATCCAATCGATCGCCTTGAGGATGCCCACGTAGTTCAGCGTCAGGCCCAATGGAATGCCCAGCGCGAGGTTGAAGGGCGTAAACAGCCCTTCCCAGCGCATGGTAGTAAAAAACAAAAGCGCAATCGGAACAAAGAGCAACAGGGCGGTGGCCATTCCGGGGTTGTAGAACGTGCGCGCTTTGAGGTTAAAAAGCACCGTATGCGCGACGACGTTGCCCACCGAAACCAATACCGTCGCAATGCCCAGCCACGGCCAGCGCTCCCCGAATAAGGCCGCCATTCCATACGAACCCCAGCCCACCCCCACATTGACCACCAAGGCGGTCTGGGCGTTGAGGGGATAGCGATCGGGCACTTGAGATCGATACAAAGCGGTGTTCAACATCTTCGGAAAGCCCCCTGGCCAACCGTATTCTTCAAATTGGTGAACCAGGAGCGTCATCGCACTCAAACACAGGATGTCGGAAAGCGAAAATCCGAGGCTCCAATCGTGGTTCAGGGCGAACCCCAGCACCCCGGCCACCGCGAATACACCCGCCCAATTCCACCAATGCGTGCGCAAATACTCCATGGGTTTTGACGTGAATTCAAGAGAAAGTTAAGACAAGGCCGCAAACTGCCAACCTTCTCTGGCCCCTTTTTGGAGCAAAGCCTCCAGCGCCGGAAGCATCCGCGCCTCGGCTTTGAGACTGTCGTGAAAGACGATCAACTCCCCAGGTTTCAGACCTCGGGTGGTCTTTAGTATGCACTCTTCAGCGCTGATTTTCACATCAAAATCGTAGCTCAAACGGCTCCAAAAAACCACAGAAACCCCTTTGCCGGTGATTGCGCGATACTGGGCAGGGCGGATTCGGCCGTAGGGTGGGCGAAACAAAGAAGAATTCGCCTTTTGTACAGAGTTCAAAGCCGACGCTACATAGGTTTTGACATCTGTTTTCCAGCCATTTTCGTGTTCGAGGCAGTGCCCCCCCACAACATGACCCGCCCATTTGGCTCTTTCGAGATAATCCGGATTTCGATCGATGTTCTTCCCGATCCAAAAGAAGCTCGCTTTGGCATCGTAGCGCGCAAGCAATTCGAAGACCTCGTCGGTTACTCCGGGCGTCGGGCCGTCGTCGAACGTTAAATAAATGGAGCGAGAACTCGAGGGAATCGAAAAGATCGCGCTCGGATAGAACAAAGATCCCAGAGCGCGAAGCAAGGGTTCGGCCAAGCGCTCTAAGGTTCTCTTCATTCTTTAGGCCCCGCCAAACGGACCAACAGCGTCGCGATAGCGCTGGAAGAACGGCGCTTTTTCGAGCATTTCGTTCGAACTCGCCCGAATCTCGTGCTGTTGAACCATCTGCATCAACAAACCATAGTACTGAACTGCGATGTCGATGTCTTCCTTAATCCGGCGCTTGTGGTTGCCCTTGAACTGGCCGTAATATTCGAGTTCTTCGTCTAAGCTCGCGGCGAACTCTTCGACCAATGCCTTGGCTTTGTCGTTCGCACCGGCGCGATAGTATCCGTCAATGACGCTGAAAAGGAAATAGTTGTAGCCAAACTTCGAGTTTGGAACCACCTCTTGACAGCGGTCGAGCACTTCAATGGCTTCCTTCTTTTTGCCCTCCTGAATCAATGCCTGAGCCAAGCGACCAAAGATGTTGCGGAAGTTGTACGACAAACGGCGATTGGTTTCGTCCAAATACACATCGGGAACTTCCATATTTCCCCACTTGTATTGCTTCATCAATCGATCGTACATCAGAGAGGTATTCACGACGCCAAAGTCTGCACCTTGGGCGGGACTGCTGTTCTTAATCGGAACAAAGCGGTAGGCCAAGCCCTCGAGTTGGAAGTACTCGTCGAGATAGAAAAATGACTTGCGCGAAGCGCCTACGGTTATGGAAAAGTAAATAGGACGGGTCCAGTCGTTGTAGGCAATCAGATCCATCAACATCAAATCGCGCTTGGGAAGCACATTGGCCGTGAAGTCCCAGTCGATGTAAGGCACAATGCGCGCACTGTCTTCGATGGCAACCACCCCATTGCGCAAAACGGCTTCGCGGTCTACCGGAACGCGAATCTTCTTGACAGGGTAGAACTGCAGATCTTTTTCGGTACCCGCTTTGAATCGAGTTTTTTGATCGTCGCTCTTGACCCACTTCATGAAGTCGTCGGCCATCCAACGCGCGTCTCCCAGGCGCATGTCGCGATAGTAGAGCACATCGCGGGTGCCTTGCTTGTATTGCTGCCAATCGAAGCCGAAGGGAACCGGATCGCTGTCGTATGCTTTGCGCTTCATTTGGTCGATATACCAGTCGGTATTCAACAAGCTCAGGTTGACGATGCGCACATCGGTTCGATAATTCTCAATTTCTTGGACATACCAAAGCGGAAAGGTGTCATTGTCGCCATTGGTAAATAGAATAGCATTCGGCGCGCAACTGTCGAGGTAGTCTTTGGCAATGTCTCGCGCCGTGTACCGGCCCGAGCGGTCGTGGTCGTCCCAGTTTTGCCGAGCCATGAGCCCGGGGACGGCCAAGGTGCAAAGGGCTGTGAGAAAAATCGCGCTGATCCGGGTCTGCTGTTGGGCTTTGAGCCAGGAGTACAGCGCGTGCACTCCCAAGCCGATCCAAATGGCAAAGACATAGAATGAGCCGACGAATGCATAATCGCGTTCGCGCGGTTCAAAGGGTTTGTGGTTGGTGTAGACCACAATAGCCAGACCCGTGAACAAGAAAAAGAGAGTCACTACCCAACCGTCTTTCCAGTTGGCCTTGAAGTGGAAGTACATCCCGATGAGCCCCAAGACGAACGGCAACAGGAAATAAGTGTTGCGCGCAGGGTTGTTTTTCAGAATGCCCGGAAGATTTTTTTGAGGACCAAGCCGCATTTCGTCCAAGAAACCGATGCCCGACAGCCAGTTGCCCTTGGTGAGCTCGTAGCGATTCTGCTCGTCGTTTTGACGTCCGGCGAAATTCCACATAAAATAGCGCCACCACATTTGACCGACCTGATAATTCATAAAGAACCCAAAGTGCTGGGCGAACGTCGGTTTGTCTTTTTCGTTCTTCAAGCCCATAATCGCCACATAGTTGCGAATGTGTTCGGGGTCGTCGCTCCACATCCGCGGGAAAAAGCCGAGGTCGGCTTTGGCGTAATTGCGCTGGCTTCCTCTTCCATCGTTTGAAATCAGATACTTGCCGGCTTCTTCGTCTCTATAGTACGTGGGCTTTCCGTCTTTAAATGGCTCTTGAGGATCGAGCGAAGCGTTGAACGACTGCCCGTACAAATAAGGCCACTCTCCGTATTGCTCCCGGTTGTAATAGGCCAGCAAGCTGAGCGCGTCTTCGGGGTTATTCTCGTCGATGGGCGTATTCGCATTTGAACGAATCGCGAGGGTGATAAACGACGAATAGCCGATCACGATAAAGGCCACCGAAAGCACCAGCGAAGCCCAAACGGGTTTGTTGCGCAAATGGGCGAAACGCACGCCTGCAAACACTCCCCCTGCGAGCAGTAGAACCGTAAATACTGTGCCCGTGTCGAAAGGCAATCCGAGGGTGTTGACGGCGAAAATCTCAAGCGTTCCGAAAAGGCTCAAGGTGGTGGGGATGATGACCGAAAAGACCAATCCCAACACAAAAACCCCGATCACATTGGCCAAGAGAAACCCATTTCGGGTGTAGGGGTATTTTTTGAAGTAGTAAATCAGAACAATCGCAGGAATCGTCAAGAAGACCAAGATGTGAATGCCCACGGAGATGCCGATGATGTAGGCAATCAGCACCAACCAGCGGTCGGCGTAGGCGTCTTTGCGATCGAGGGCTTCTTCCCATTTCAAAACGAGCCAAAAAGCCATGGCCGTAAACATGCTCGACATGGCATAAACCTCTCCCTCGACGGCCGAAAACCAGAACGAATCGCTAAATGTGTAGGCCAAAGACCCGACTACGGCGCTGCCGAAAATAACCCACTGCTCTCTCGCCCCGATTTCGGTCTTTGCCAATTGGAACAACTTTCGAGATAAATACGAAATCGTCCAAAAGAGAAACAAAATGGTGAAGGCCGAAGAAACCGCAGAGACCAAATTGACCATGTAGGCGATTTTCGAGATGTCGCCCATCGCAAAAAGAGCAAACACGCTGCCGACCAGTTGAAAAAATGGAGCCCCGGGGGGGTGACCAACTTGGAGTTTGGCCGAAGTGCTGATGTATTCGCCGCAATCCCAAAAACTGACGGTAGGCTCGAGCGTCAACACATAAACCAGTGCCGAAATCGCGAAGACCAACCAGCCGAGGAGGTTGTTGAGGCGTTGATAATTCAAAGACATAGGGATTGTTTGTGGTCGGGGCGAAAATAAGGAAAAGCCGAGCCGCGCGCGCCTTGCGTCTTGTATATGTCTTCATTTTACGAGTTAAAGAGATCGCCTTTGCCGAAATAGGCCTTCGACTTATCTTTGCGCTCCCTTTGCCCGATCGTCTAATTGGCAGGACCCCGGTTTTTGGTTCCGTTTGTCTAGGTTCGAGTCCTAGTCGGGCAACTTAGGAGAATAGACCGCGTCTCAGGATGCGGTTTTTTTATGCCCTCGCCTTTCAGCGGCACATTCAAGAGCGCTTTCATTTTTCCGAGCAATTTTAATCGCAAGCCTTCAAAAAAGCTCAGATGGAGATTCGCCCCTACAATCAACGTTCTTTTTACGAAAGAGCGCTACAAATCGGCCAATGGATCTTCGGATGTTTGGCCGTTCTGCACCTTGCGGCATTTCTCGCGCTGCCGTACCTCCCCGGGCTCGGCGCCTATTTGTGGGGCGGACGCACAGAAATGGGGCCTCAACTCTTGGTTCTCGAGGCGATTTCTGTGGGTGTTTTAATGGGCGGCTGGACGAGCTTTTGGATCTTGCATCGCTCGGGCAACAAAGGATGGCGCAAAGCGGCGAGCATTGCAATTTCGATCTACAGCCTGCTGTTTGTGTTGAATACGCTGGGAAATCTGCTGGCCAAAACAAATTTGGAGCGCAGTTTTTCCTTGGTTACTTTTTTTCTCGCCGCTCTGTGTGGATGGGTGGGGTTCATGAGTTTCAAAAAGGCTCAAGACCTCAATTGAACTCGCCTGTAAAATCGGCTGTATATATACCCGTAATGTCCACATCGGGCAAAATTTCGTCTGGGTCTTCGAGGTGCACGTCCAAGCCAATTTGATAGCGATTGTTGCCGAGGTGGTTCATGGTAACCGTGCTCACCACTGATTCGGCAATGCGCCACCCTTTTTGGGTCGGAAGCCCCCCGGTAAACACCACTTCTTGATAAACCGCCGCGCTTAAATTTCCTTGATTATCAAAGCTGCCGTCTCCCGAATAGGTGCCCGTCAAATCGTCCAGCCGGGCGTACTCCAGCGAAAATCCCAATTGCTTTGTAGAGCTAAGGCCTTGAATAGAAGCAATCTGAACAAGGGCTGAACCCCCCGGAATTCCTGAAGGCCATAAAACCGTGAACGGTTCCTGAAAACGAAACTCCGTTGACTTTAATCTCGTTGGGATAGCTCGGGAGAGGGGCGTCTTCTTTGGAGCACGAAAGCGTGGCGAGGCTCAGGCTAAGCAGGGCAAAAGCGAGGCTTGTAGATTTCGAAATCATGGTTTTTGTGATCGTAGGGGGATGAAGAAAAATGCCTAGCGAGATTGATTTTTCAAAGTTCTGAAAAAACCCTTGATCGGGTCTCTGCCGAGTGCTGCGGTGAGCGCAAAATAAACGGATACAATCATTAAAATCAGCCGAAAGGTTCCGTTGATTTGATCGAGAATGGATGCCAAGACCACCGCAGCTGCGAAAATGGACCGCATCCAGCGTTCCAACAGGTTCAATTTGGCGAAAAAAGAAATTTGATCCATGTGCGGTCGAATGTAAGCAAGCCTCTTTAGCTCATTGTTACGCCTGATGAATTCAGGAAAAATTGAAAAAGCTGCTCGAGTTGCCTCATACGCCGCAGCGGACTTTTTCGAGCAAGCGATTGAGCTCAGCGGCTTCCGATTCACTGAGCCGATGCATGCAGCGATGCATGGACTCCAGCTTGACATCGATGGTGCTCAGCACTTCAAGACCCCGAGCCGAAATTCGAACCGAGACCAATCGCTTGTCGTCGGGGTCGCGATTCTTCGTCACCCACCCGTCGCGTTCAAGCCGGTCGACCATTCGAGAGGTGTCCGACATTTTGTCGAGCAGTCTTCTCCTTATTTCGAGCGTCGTTATTCCATTGGGGTGCTGCCCTCTCAGAATCCTCAACACATTGTATTGCTGAGCCGTGAGATCGAAAGGCTTGAGAAAATCCGCCGTGAGGCTCCTCAACCAGCCGCCCGTGTACATAATGTTGAGGGAGGCCTTGACCCATTCGTCCTTAAAGCTCTTTTGGAGAATGGCTTCTTCGAGCCGAGTTCCACGGTCAGAGATTTCTTCGGGCAAATCGAGTTCCCGGTCTGTGTTCAGGTTTTCTTGCATGGGCCTTTTAGGGTCTTGTCTGAGTGCAAAAGTCTTAATAATGTTTTAACACCAATGTGCTTTTTGCCTCACACAATCTGACAGAACTTTGCATCGTTCTTTAGAAATAGAAGGTCGAAAGAAATTTCTTTCCCTTCTCAACCCTGCGGCACGATTTTTCGTGAGTACAATTAGATCGACCATCTACCCCCAATCGAAAACAGGACCTCGTTCTTTCCGGATTTTCTCTTAGGTTAGGTTAATTGTCCCGGTCCCCGTTTTCCAGCCCCTTTCGAGGGGCTGTTTTTTTTACTCGTCGTAGCTAATCACCACGCGCTCGCTTCGGGGGTGAGACTGACAAGTAAGTACATAACCCTCTTCGACTTCTTCGTCTTCCAAGGCGTAGTTCATGTCCATCTCCACCTCTCCTTCGAGCACTTTGGCGCGACACGTGCAACAAACGGCCCCCTTACAAGCAAAGGGAACATCAGCTCCGGCGTCGAGTGCTGAATCCAAGACCGACCCTTTGTTATAATCCATTGGAAAATGGGTTTCTTCCCCGTCGAGAATGACGGTTACCGCCGCACTTTGACCTGATGGAGTCTGAGCCTTCTTGTAAATCTTGGAGGCGTCGCCCGTAATCACTGCTGAAAACAGCTCGTAGTTGAGTTTTTCTTTGGGTATGGAGAAATTGCCGCCCAGAACTTCGCGCAGCTGCTGGGTCATTTCTTCGGGACCGCAGATATAAAAAGCATCGACCTCAGACGGCCTAAAAAAGCGCTCTGCGAAGAAGTGGCATTTTTCACCGTCGATTCTCCCCTTTAACGCATCAGAACCCTGGTCTTCTCGGCTCAGCACATGGTGAATTTCCAGTCGTCCCAAATAGGTGTCCTTCAAGTCTTCAAGTTCTTCTTTGAAGATGATCGACGCCGTTTTTCGATTGCCGTAAAAGAGAATAAACTTGCTTTTGGGCTCTTTCTCAAGTGCGGTTTTGAGAATGCTCAAAATGGGGGTGATGCCCGATCCCGCGGCAAAAGCCACGTAAAGACCTTCTCTTTCAGATTCCGGAGCAAAGACAAATCGCCCTTCGGGGGTCATTACTTCCAAGCGCTCACCTTGTTTGAGTTCGCGATTGGCGTAGGTCGAAAAACGACCCATCTCGACTTCCTTTACCGCGACCCGGAGCTCTCCGTCAAACGGACTGCTGCAAATTGAATACGACCGTCGCACTTCTTGACCTCCGATCATGTTTTTGAGCGTCAAATACTGCCCGGGCAGAAAGCGATAATCTTCGCGAAGCCTCTCGGGTAAATCGAAGACAATCGAAACGCATTCGGGAGTCTCTCTTCGAATCTCTTTAACGGCGAGGCTGTTAAATGTTGGCCTGCGGTTTGGAGCTCCTTGACGGTACAGGTCGGTAGAGCTCTTGGCGGGTTTTTTGAAGAAACGCAGCATAAGTTTTGCGATGGAGCTTGCAAGGTACAGAACAAGAAGACGGGTCGCGCGGTTCCCCATTTGCGCGAATTATATTTGACAACCGATCGCAACACCGAAATACCATGAGCCATCAAACCTCTCCAAACGAATCGATTTCGATCGATATGGAAGCCCGATTCCAGCAATATGTGGATGCTGAGAACAAGGTAGAACCCAAGGATTGGATGCCTGAGGCTTATCGCCGCACCTTAGTTCGTCAGATTAGCCAGCATGCGCATTCCGAAGTGGTGGGGATGCTGCCCGAGGCCAACTGGATTACACGGGCTCCCTCGCTCAGGCGGAAGGTGGCCTTAATCGCCAAAGTTCAAGACGAAGCGGGTCACGGACTTTACCTGTACTCAGCCGCCGAAACGCTCGGGGTCGATCGCCGCGAAATGCTCGCGGATCTGCTCAACGGAAAGGCCAAGTACAGCTCCATTTTCAATTACCCCACCCCGAGCTGGGCCGATATGGGGGCCATCGGATGGCTGGTAGACGGAGCGGCTATTGCCAATCAGGTGATGTTGTGCCGCACCTCTTACGGACCTTACGCACGTGCGATGGTTCGGATATGCAAAGAAGAGAGCTTTCATCAGCGCCAGGGCTACGAAATTATGCTCACGCTTTCCAAGGGAAGCCCCGAACAGAAAGAAATGGCCCAAGACGCGCTCAACCGCTGGTGGTGGCCTGCCTTGATGATGTTCGGCCCAAACGATGCCAATAGCCCCAACAGCGCACAAAGCCTGCGCTGGAAAATCAAACGAAAGACGAATGACGAACTGCGTCAGGAGTTTATCGACAAAACCATGCCTCAAGTAGAGTTCCTAGGATTGACCGTGCCCGATCCAGAGCTTCGTTGGAACGAAGAGCGGGCTCATTACGATTTTGGCCCCATCGACTGGGAAGAGTTCAATCAGGTTGTCGCGGGCAACGGCCCTTGCAATCGCGAACGGCTCGAAGCGCGCAGAAAGGCAGATGAAGAGGGTCGCTGGGTTCGGGAGGCCGCCAATGCCTATGCCGAAAAGCAAGCTTCAAAGCGTGAACAGGAGGGCCGTCAGGCGGTAGCTTAATCGAAAGTCTTTGTTCTCGCTCGGGCTGGACTATGTTTGAACCCGGCTAGGAGACCGAAAAAAGAGCCATGGCGATGGAACAACAAACAGACAACTGGAAGATTTGGGAAGTCTTTATTCGCAGTAAAAACGGACTGAGCCACAAGCATGTGGGAAGTCTCCACGCCCCGGATGCCGAAATGGCCATCAAGAATGCCCGCGACGTCTATACGCGCCGATCAGAGGGAATCAGTATTTGGGTTGTTCCATCAGAGGCCATCACTTCGAGCGCTCCGAGTGAAAAAGAAGAGCTCTTTACCCCGGCAGACGACAAAGTCTACCGCCACCCCACTTTTTACGACATTCCCGACGAGGTCGGCCACATCTAATGGATTTTTCTCTCGAACCACGGGTTCAACACCTACTCCACCTCGGCGACAACGCCCTGATCCTCGGACAGAGGCTTTCGGAGTGGTGTGGACACGGCCCTGTTCTCGAACTCGACATTGCCATTATCAACACCGCACTCGACCACCTCGGGCAGGCGCGCATGTTGCTCCAACACGCGGGCAAGCAATTGGAGCCCACATGGGATGAAGACAAACTGGCCTTTTTTAGGACAGAGAAACAGTTTTTCAACTTTTTGATGCTCGAACTGCCCAATGGAGATTGGGCTAAGACCATGGTTCGGCAATTCTTGTTCGATACGTATAACTATGTTCAATACGAAGCCCTGCTCGAATCTTCAGACTCGGGCTTAAAGGCCATTGCGGGCAAAGCCATCAAAGAAATTAGGTATCACGTGCAGTTCTCGGCCGAGTGGGTGATTCGCATGGGAGACGGCACCGAAGAAAGCCACCTTCGCGCTCAGAATGCCTTGGAGGAGCTTTGGCCCTACACCGGTGAATTCTTTGAAAGCGATGGCTTTAGCGAGCACGTGTCCACCGAGCGGATCGCTCCTTTGCCGCAGTCTCTTCAAGCGCTTTGGAAGGAAAAAGTCTCTGAGGTTTTGCTCGAAGCGGGTTTAACTCCACCCGAACTGTCGCGATATCGAAGCGGGGGCCGTCGAGGAGCACATACCGAACACATGGGCTATATTTTGGCAGATATGCAATACCTGCCTCGGCTCCATCCCCAAGCGAATTGGTGAGATGAACCCCGAGTTGCACCTTCGAATTTCGGCCGTGCTCGAAACGGTCAGCGACCCCGAAATTCCGGTGCTCAGCGTGCTCGATTTGGGCGTAGTGCGAGAAATCGCAGGCGACGAGCGCCAAGCGGAAATCACCATTACACCCACCTATTCGGGATGTCCGGCCATGGATACCATCGAATCAGACATCCGAGCAGCTCTATTGCAGGCCGGATTTGAAAGCGTTTCGATTCAAACAATCCTCGAGCCGGCGTGGACCACCGACTGGATGAGCGATCGCGGCAAGCAAAAGCTTGAAGCCTACGGAATTGCCCCACCCACGGGAAACAGCGCAGACAAACGCAGCCTTTTTGGCAAAGCACCTGAGGTGAGATGTCCGAGATGCAAGTCGTTAAATACGAATCGTTTGAGCGCATTTGGCTCGACCCCGTGCAAGGCATTGTACCGATGCGAAGACTGCTTAGAACCCTTTGACTCTTTTAAATGCATTTGATTCAATGAGCGATTTGATTCTCGAAGAAACCATCGATTCGGTGCGCATCCTGCGGATGAATCGCCCCGAGAAGTACAACAGCTTTATCAGGCCTATGGCCCTGGGTCTGCAAGACGCCATCGATCGAGTGTCGACCGACGAACAGATTCGCTGTGTGGTTCTCACGGGGGTCGGCAAGGCCTTTAGTGCGGGTCAGGACTTGGCCGAGGCGACCGATCCAAATGGCCCCGAACTTTCCACGATTGTTCGAGAACATTACAATCCGCTGATTGTCAAGATTCGCGAACTGCCCAAACCCGTGATCTGCGCGGTCAACGGAGTGGCGGCCGGGGCGGGAGCAAACATTGCGTTGGCAGGCGATCTCGTCGTGGCGGCTCGATCGGCTCGGTTTATCCAAGCGTTCAGCAAAATCGGTTTAATTCCCGACAGCGGCGGAACTTATACACTACCTCGCTTGATTGGCTTTCAACGGGCATCGTACCTGATGATGACAGGCAAACCAATCGACGCGGAGCAGGCTCTTTCGATGGGGATGATCGCAGAAATGTGGGAAGACGCTGAATTCGAAGAACATGTGATGAAGCTGGCCGGGCACATGAGCAAAATGCCGACTTACGGCCTTGCTTTGACCAAGCGCGCTTTGAATGAGAGTGCTTCGAATTCGTTGGAAAAACAACTCCTTCTCGAAGACGAGCTTCAAACCCTGGCGGGCAAATCTCAGGATTACCAAGAGGGAACGCGCGCATTTCTCGACAAGCGAACTCCTGAGTTTAAAGGGCGATGAAGACCATCGGAATCGCGGGCGCCGGTGCCATGGGTTCGGGGATCGCCCAAGTGGCGGCTCAGTCCGGAGACTTGGTCGTGCTTTACGATTTGGGCAAGGATGCGCTTGAAAAAGCGGAGAAACAAATTCGTGCGAGCTTGGAAGCCCGGGTTGAAAAACAAAAAATGACCCGCCTCGAAGCCGACGAGGTCGTCGGACGCATTCGGTTGGTCACTGATTTGCGCGAAATGGCCGCCGCCGATTGGGTGATTGAGGCCGTGGTCGAAAAGCTCGAGGTCAAAAGGGGCTTGTTGACCGAAATCGAGGCGCTGAGTGGGGGAAGAGCCGTTTTGGCGAGCAATACATCGAGCTTGAGCATAGCCGAAATCGCCAGTGCGCTCAACCGCCCCGAGCGTTTAATCGGGTTTCACTTTTTCAACCCCGCCACGGCTATGCCACTGGTCGAAGTGGTGGCTTCGCTGCGCTCGGACTCCGAATGTGTCGAAGAAGGTCTGGCCCTGGCCAAGCGATGGGGCAAAGTTCCGGTTTTAACCAAAGACACTCCGGGATTTATCGTCAACAGGCTGGCGCGTTCCTTTTATTCGGAAGCCTTGAAAATGCTCGAAGAGGGCTTTGCGAGCGAGGCTGAAATCGACTCGGCCATGCGCGGCCGCGGCTTCAAAATGGGACCTTTCGAGTTGATGGATTTAATCGGTCACGATGTCAATTACGCCGTGTCTGTAGCCGTTTGGGAGCAGTTTTATTGCGACCCGAGGTTCAGGCCTTCGCTGATTCAAAAGAGAATGGTCCAATCGGGTCTTCTCGGTCGAAAAAGCGGGAGAGGATTTTACGAATATCCCCGCGCTCAAGCAGAATCGACCTCGGTATATGATCCGCTGCACGCGTCTAGAATTTCAGATCGCATTTTGGTGATGTTGATCAACGAAGCCGCCGATGCCCTGTTTCGCGGTGTTGCCAGTGCAGCCGACCTCGACTTGGCCATGACCCTTGGTGTGAACTACCCCAAAGGGCTGCTCGAATGGGGAGAAGAGATGGGCCTTGAGTCTGTCTTGAAGCAGCTCGAAGCGCTTCACGTTTATTTTGGCGACGACCGCTACAGACCTTGCCCACTGCTCAGAGACCTGGTTCGCGATGGAAGGCGATTCCACGGCTAAGATTCAATTTTCGGGGCAGACCTATGTCGCGACGAAGGGGTCAAACCTTCGAAAGGTGCTCTTGGAACAAGGCGCTCCCTTGTACAATGGTTCAGCTTCGGCATTGAACTGTAGAGGCCTAGGCACGTGCGGGACCTGCGCCATTCGCATTGTCAAAGGAGAGGCTCAGCCGGCGCGGGCAATCGAAAGATGGAGGCTTTCTTTTCCACCCCACAGGCCTGATTCTGAGCTCAGACTGGCCTGTCAAATAGAAGTGCTCGGCGATTTGACCCTCGAAAAACTCAACGGTTTCTGGGGAGAGCGAAAAGACCTTTAATACCTTTGATGAACTGTGATCGACCCCTCTTCCTTTTTAATGCGCGAGATTCGAGAGCGTTTTTTGGCGCTCGCTCCTTCGGAAAGGAGCCGATTGATTTTGGAATGGGGCGAAAATCAAGACTATCTCTTCGGTTATCTCGTCAATCTAAGCGACGACTTTCCCGAGGCCATCCACGAAAGTTTTTTTGATGCCGCGCTCCAGCTCAACGAGGCGTTTACGCGAACGGGTATGCCGGTTGAAGTTGTGTCGGACGAGGTTTTGAGCGAGGTCTTGCGCGAATTGGTCGTCGAAGGTTCGCAGTGGTCGAGCCCTGCCATGTTGGCCGAGCTGTTGCTGAGCGTAGAGGTTTCTGCAAAGACGACCATCGACGAACCCGAATTGCTCGAGCGCGTGCAGCTGATTCTTCAATCTCTGATCGAGTGTTTTGAACGCTCGGTGCCCGAACGCTTGAACTGAAGGTGAGCCCCGAAGAAATTGTGGGTGCGATGATGCGCGAAGACGCCTTCAGCCGTTGGTTGGGAATCGAAATTCTCGAGCTAGGCGAAGGGTTTTGCACCTTGACAGCCGAGATTACGCAAGAAATGCTCAACGGATTTGCCATTGCACACGGCGGAATCTCTTATTCGCTCGCCGACAGTGCGCTCGCTTTTGCGGCGAACAGCAGAGGCGAAAAAGCGCTCTCGGTCGAAACTTCAATTTCTCATACCCGAGGGGTTCGAGAGGGTCAAAGGTTAAAGGCTGTCGCAACCGAATTGCAACTCGGTCAGCGATTTGGCCGCTACTCGGTGGAGGTTACAGACGAAGAGAATCGGATGATTGCCCTATTTCGCGGAACGGTGTTTCGAACCGGCGAGATATGGCTCAACAGCAAATAATGAGCAATTATGGAAAGCGCATTTCTGGTCGATGGAGTTCGAAGCCCGATCGGCAAGTTTCAAGGGGTGCTCAGTGGAATACGCGCCGACGATTTAGCCGCGGAAACGCTTAAAGCGCTCTCAGCACGCCACCCGAATTTCGATTTTTCGAAAATCGACGAAGTCCTGATGGGATGCGCCAACCAAGCGGGCGAAGACAATAGAAACGTCGCTCGAATGGCTGTCTTGCTCGCCGGGCTTCCTTCGACCATTCCGGCGGAAACCGTAAATCGGCTCTGCGCCTCAGGTCTTTCGGCCGTAGCCCAAGCACATCGGGCCATTCGCTCGGGCGAAGCTCAGTGGATTATTTCAGGTGGGGTCGAACATATGACTCGGGCGCCCTACGTTCTCGGAAAACCGAGTACGGGCTACGGGACAGATGCAAAACTCTTCGATTCGAGCTTTGGTTGGAGATTCGTCAATCCCCGCATGCACGAGCTCTATGGCACAGACGCCATGGGTGAAACAGCCGAAAATTTGGTCGACCAATACGGAATCAGCCGAGAAGATCAAGATCGCTTTGCACATTGGAGTCAGCAGAAAACAGAACGGGCTCGGAGCTCGGGTCGCCTGGCCGAGGAGCTCTTTGAGCTTCACATCCCCATGCGAAAGGGCGATCCACTTCGAGTTTCGGCAGACGAATTTCCCCGACCCGAGACAAGCATGGACGCCTTAGCCGCCCTCAAGTCCGCATTCCGAAAAGATGGAAGCGTTACGGCGGGCAATAGTTCGGGTCTCAACGACGGTGCAGCCGCGTTGATGATCGCATCGGGCGCCGCCTTAGAGCGCGAGGGCATGCAGCCTCTGGCGCGCATCGTCTCCGCAGCCTCGAGTGGGGTGGAGCCCCGTATCATGGGAATCGGCCCTGTCGAAGCCAGCCGGAAGGCACTGGCCTTGGCGGGAATAGGCCTGGCCGACTTAGACTGGATTGAAATGAACGAAGCCTTTGCAGCTCAAGTTCTTGCGTGCACGAGAAGCCTCGGACTGGACGACGACGACCCCCGCATCAATCCGAATGGTGGAGCCATTTCGCTCGGGCATCCGCTCGGCATGACAGGTGCTCGCATCGCGCTTTCGGCAGCACTTCAACTCAGGCGAACCAAGACCAGATATGCGCTCGTCACCATGTGTGTCGGGGTGGGGCAAGGCTATGCG
The DNA here is from genome assembly GCA_041739275.1 of Schleiferiaceae bacterium. Lineage (GTDB taxonomy): Bacteria > Bacteroidota > Bacteroidia > Flavobacteriales > Schleiferiaceae > WGMI01. Next base: position 72,783 of record JBGSOF010000020.1, read on the forward strand.
GTGGTTTTGGAACGCGCATAGACGTCGAACGAAGTCTCGAAAAAGGGCACAACTCCGAAAATTATGTTTTACGAATTCGAGGGATTTCGGCCCGTAGCTCATCCCGGGTGTTTTGTTCATCCTCAAGCAACGGTAATCGGAAACGTCGTGATTGGAGATCAGGTGTATATCGGTCCGGGCGCGGTTTTGCGCGGAGATTGGGGACGCATCGTCATCGGACACGGAGCCAATATTCAAGAGAACTGCGTGATTCACATGTTTCCGGGGGTTGAAGTGGTGCTCGAAGAGCGGGCGCATATCGGCCACGGGGCGATCATCCACGGGGCCCACATCGGGCGAAACGCCCTGATTGGGATGCATGCCGTAATTATGGACGAAGCAGTGGTCGGCGCAGAGAGTATTGTGGGCGCCCTGAGTTTTGTCCGAGCGAAAATGCAAATTCCCCCGCGCAGTTTGGTGGTCGGAAATCCGGCAGAAATCATCAGAACGGTCGACGACCGAAGCATCGAATGGAAGACCCGGGGAACAGAATTGTACATGCAACTTCCGGCACAATGTCGCGAGAGTCTGAGGATTTGCGAGCCTTTGAATGAAGAAGAGCCCGATCGCCCGATTCAGCCGAAAAACTACTTTCCGAAAGATTAAGTCAAAGCTGTGATAGCAAGCGGTTAACCTGTGTTATCTTCACCCTCCTAACCAAACGAACCTATGACTCTACGGCTTCGCTCCGTTCTCTGTGCGCTTGCTTTCGCGGGCTTGAATTCCGCGCAAGCTCAAATAGTCGATACGATTTCGATCGGCTCAGGCAGCACTTCCAATTTTTTCTATGGACCGGTCTATCGCTCTTCGGGTACGAGCACCTTCGACCACAGTGCCTATAATTATCTGTACGAAGCCACAGAGCTCGCTCTGGCAGGTCTTCCGACCGGGGCAAGCATCACGGGCATCGCTTGGAACAAAGTGAGCCAAGACAGCTTGGTCGGAAGTGGAACAGCTTCGTTCAAGGTGTATATGAAGTCAAGCGCATCCTCAAATCTAACTTCGGGTTCGACTTGGGGTTCGGCCTTGAGCGGTGCGACTTTGGTCGATTCCGTGGTGTTTAGCCCGAGCGGCCTTGACTGGGGCAAGTCAGGCTGGAAGTATTTCAATCTCGACAACCCCTTTACGTATACCGGGGGCACCTTGGAACTTTTGACGCTGTGGAATATGGCAGGTATCGTGCCTGCTTCAGGCTCCACCGTTTCTTCAGGTTCTTTCACTTATCAACTCACGGCAGGTGTCACGGGTCCCAAGGCACTTGGTTTTGCAGGGTCAGCAGCTCCGACGGGCACGAGCACCCTCAACACTACCTATGGGGGAACCAATCGCATCAACATCCGCATTATCTACAGCTACACTCCTCCGAGCTGTCCTCCTCCTACATTTTTTTCGGCCTCCACCGTGGGCTACAACTCGGCTGCGGTGCAGTGGACATCGGCTCAAACCCAGTTTGAATTGGAGTACGGTCCGTTGGGTTTTGTTCCCGGCATGGGCACTTTAATAAGCAACATCAACGCAACCAATCAGTTGATTACCGGCCTTCTTCCTTCTACAACCTACGACGCCTATGTGCGGAGCAATTGTGGAGGGGGTCTCAACAGCGCTTGGGTTCAGACCGGCTTTACGACCGCCTGTCTCAATGCCGCGCCTACTTCTGAACCCTTCACCTCCTTGGCCGCGGGTTTGATCGGCACTTTTCCGACACCTTTGTTGTTGCCCAATTGCTGGGAAATCACCGCGGGGGCGAGCAATAGTGGTTTTAGATGGGAGACCGAGGACGCCAGCGGAACCGATGAAAATACCACGGCCACAGGCCCTCATTTCGATTTCAACAGCTTTGGAAGCGCCGGGGGCAAATATCTTTTTCTCGAAACTTCGTCGGGCGTTGCGGGCGACTCTGCCTTTGTCACTACGCCCTTTATAGACATCAGTGCACTGACGATCCCCGAACTCGCCTTCTACTATCATATGTATGGTGCGACCATGGGCAGCCTGAGCGTCTCGATTTTCAGCAACGGTGCTTGGACGCACAACGTATGGAGTGTTTCCGGACAGCAACAGGCGTCGGGAACCGCTTCTTGGACGCGGAGTACGTTCAATCTCAGCGGCTACACCGGCCCCATTCGCATTCGCTTTAAAGGCACACGGGGCAATGGGGTCACGGGCGATATTGGCCTCGATCAAGTCAGTGTGGCCGAACAGGTGATCTGCAGCCCTGCTACGGGCTTGGGGGCCACGCCCTCTTATACTTCGGCCTCGCTGTTTTGGACGCCTTATTCCGGTGCCACCGATCACAGCATTCAATACGGCCCTGCCGGATTTAGTTTCGGTTCCGGAACGACCTTGACCACGGCTTCGAACCCTTATAACCTCACCGGGCTCACCGCCGCTACGGCCTACGAATTTTATGTGCGGACCAACTGTACGGTGGCTCAAAGCGCTTGGGTCGGCCCGTTCGCCTTCTCCACCTTGTCTTGCCCCGACATCACCAACCCTTTGGTGGCTCCTCTGAGCTACAATACCGCTGAGGTTTCTTGGCCGGCTCAATCGATTCACGGCACCGTCCAGCTCGAATACGGCCTTCAGGGCTTTGCTCCCGGAGCGGGCTCGACCTTATCGACGACCTCAGATTCAATCGTCTTGAGCAGCTTGATCCCGTCAACTACCTACGATTACTACCTCCGCGCTTTTTGCTCCTTCGGGAACTCGAGTGTAACAGGTCCATTCTCTTTCACCACTTTGGCGCAGGTCTGCGATACGGTTCAAGGTCTTGCGGCTTCGAATGTTTTGCCGACTTCGGCCGACTTAAGTTGGACTTCAGGGGTTGTTTATCAGTCATATACCCTTGAGTATGGCGCTCCGGGCTTCGTACTCGGAACAGGAGCCACCGTCGCCAACGCGAGCAATCCTTATACGTTGACCGGTTTGAATCCTTCAACCAACTACGACGTCTACGTTCGCGGAATCTGTTCTTTTGGTTCGAGCCCATGGTCGACACCCATTTCAATTTCTACTCCGGCTCAAATTTGCCCCGTCCCCACGGCGGCTCAGCTCGACTCGGTGGGAACGACTTTGGCCATCGTAAGTTGGGTTTCACAGCCCTTGAATACAGGAGCGGTCGTTGAATATGGCCCTGCCGGATTTCTGGCCGGAACCGGAACTCCGCTGGCCGCGAGCAGCCCCTTTGCGATTAACGGCTTGACGCCGGGAACTGCTTACGACGTTTATATCGAAGGCGTCTGCAGCTTTGGTTCGAGTGCGTTGGTCGGGCCGCTGAGCTTTACCACGGCCATTCCGAGCTGCCCTCCCGCCAGTGCGGTGGTGGTGAGCAACATCACCACAAGTTCGGCAGACGTCTCTTGGACTTCGGGTTCGGGTGTGTTGTCGAGCGATGTGGAATACGGTTTGTCGGGATTTGCGCCCGGCACCGGAACCACGATCAATGCCGTGGGCAGTGCGCTCTCCCTGTCGGCCCTTGCCCCTGCGACCGCGTACGAGGTGTACGTTCGCTCGAATTGTGCGCTAAACCAAGCAGCTTGGACCGGTCCGATCGCTTTTACCACAGCCACCCCGGTCTGTCCTTCGGCCGGCAATATCACGGTATCAAACATTGGAGCAAATCAGGCAGATATTCAATGGACTACGCCCGTTGGAGGGCTGAGTTCGGAAGTGGAATACGGTCCTTCGGGCTTCGTTCCGGGTTCTGGAAGCATTGTAAACACTTCAGCTTCTGCGGTTACCCTCAGCGGGCTCGCCCCGGGTACGACCTACGATGCCTATGTCCGAATTGTGTGCGCATTGAACAGTTCTTCGTGGTCGGGCCCGGTGAGTTTTGCTACGATTGTGCCGAACTGCCCCATTTCAATTGCGCCGGTGGCCGCGGACGTAACCACTTGCGGTCCGGTAGCAGCTTCGCTTCAAGCCTCGGCATCGGCCAACCCCGGCCAATTCGTGCTCTGGTTGAACTCCGACAGCGCGGTTGTGGCTGAAGGACTTCAATACACTACGCCGCCCGCGACAGCGAATCTCACTTTTTATGCAACCTATGCCGCCATTGGCGGCGCGGCTCAGCATGTAGGGCCGCTGACGACCATCGCCACGCCTTCTTTCGGCAACTTCACCAACGGAATGTGGTTCACCGCGCAGAGTGGCTTCAGACTCGATTCGCTCACTTTGCAGAGCAACGGTGCGGTGAGCGGGGCCATCCAAATCTGGACCCCTTCGGCAACGGGTGGAGGAACGATTCTGGCGTCTGCACCTTTTTCGGTAAGCTCGCTGGGAATTCACCAAATCCCGGTCGGGCTCGAAGTGACCGAAGGAACCTACTTCATCAACATTGGGTTCAATGCAAGTCCCGGACAGCTTTTCCGCACCACCTCGGGAGCCGTTTACCCCTACGTCATTCCCGGTTTGGTTTCGATCGACTCGACCAACTTCGCGAATCAGACTCGCTGGTACTACTTGTTTGACTGGGTGGTAAGCCCCATGTGCACTGGCCCGTACACTCAAGTGGATGTTACTTCAGGGGTCCAACCTTCGACTTCTCTACCTTATTTGGAGAATTTCGCCGCGGGCATTCCGTGTAATTACGCCGTGAATCCCCTCCCTTCAAACTCAGGTGCTCAGTGGATGCCGATGATTCCCGGTGTGGGCGCGAACAGCCTCGACGGCAGTGCATTTATTATGATCGACGACAGCCTTGTCGCGGCTTCGGTGGCGACCAACGGCACTCTTGAAACCCCTGAATTCAACACCCTGGGTCTCGACAGCGTCTTTTTAGAATTCGACCAATACTATCGCCATTCGGGCACGAGTTCGGCCACGGTTCAAGCGTGGAATGGATCTGCTTGGGTGCCTTTGCTCAGCCAAAACGCGAACGCAGGTGCTTGGGGCAATCCCGACCACCGCAACATTGACGTAACCGCTCTGGCAAACGCCAATTTTAAGCTGCGTTTTACCTATGACGACGGCAACGCTCCTGCTTGGTTTTGGGCACTCGACAACCTCGAGCTGAACGGACAGCAGATTCCTTGCGAGAATGTCGTGGTGAACATCGTGACCGACATCTACGGCAGCGAGACCACTTGGGAAATACGCGACACCGCCACCGGTTTGCTCTACGCTTCAGGAGGTCCGTATCCCGATGTAAATCCGTACAACGCCGCCCTCGCCACCCATATCGACACCGTTTGTTTGCCGGTGGGAGGCTATTTTGAATTCCGGATTGACGACAGCTTCGGAGACGGGCAGTTCGACGGGGTGAATACAGGAACGTACAATGTCAGCTTGCTTTGTCCGACCGGCCCGGTTGTTTTGACCTTGGGTTCGGGAGCGCAGGCCAATGGGGGCGCTCCTCTGCCCAGCTTCGATTCGGCGGTGGTATGGATCGATTGCACCCCACCGAATGTGGCCTTGACCTTCCGCGTCAACATGAGTCAGCAAACCGTTGCTCCGAATGGAGTGCACGTGGCGGGCAGTTGGCAGGACGAGGCGGGTTACCCCTCTGATTGGGACCCGTCCACGGCTGCGATGACTGACCCCGATGGGGACGGTGTGTACGAATTAATGGTGATGGTTCCCGCGGGTACTTACGAGTACAAGTTTGTCAACGGAAATGCGTGGGGTTCGGACGAATCGGTGCCGGCCGCTTGCGCAGTCAATCAGAACCGTCAAGTCGTGCTGGCGGCAAACAATGTTCTTCCGATCGTTTGTTATGCTGCGTGTATCGATTGCATCGTGAACCCCGTGACCGTAAACGCCACCTTCTCCGTCAATATGGCTCTTGAAACCGTCTCGGCCAATGGAGTGCACATCGCGGGCAATTTCCAAGGTTGGAACCCGGCGACTACGCCCATGACCGACCCCGACGGCGACGGAGTGTACACAGTTACGCTGCCCGTAGACACATCGACGCAACTGTTGTTCAAGTATATCAATGGCAACGATTGGCCTTTCCAAGAGGCTACGGTCAACCTGGCCGCATGCGGACAGAGCGACGGCTTCGGAGGCTACAACCGATTGTTGTTCTCCGCCACGGCAGATACCACCTTCCCCGTGGTCTGCTTCAGCTCGTGTGCCAACTGTCCCGTTGCGCCCGTCACCATCGAACTCAGTTTGGCGGTCGATATGAGCAACGAAAGTGTCTCTGCGAATGGAGTGCACGTTGCGGGAACCTTCAACAACTTCAATCCGGCGGTTACCCCTATGCTCGACCCGGACGGCGACAATGTCTATGAAGCCACGGTAAGCGTTCCGGAGAATGACTCTGTCGAGTACCGATTTATCAACGGAAACACCTTTGCCGGAGGCGAACCCTCGGCCGATTTGGTCAACTGCGGAGTTCCCGACGGCTTTGGCGGATACAACCGCTTGCTCGTGGTCGGCACCGTCGATTTCAGCGATTCTGTTCGATGCTTTAGCCGTTGCGTCGCTTGCGGAATTGGCCTCGAAGACTTGAGTTCTCGCTTTGGTCTGTTGGCTTATCCCAACCCCACTCGAGGCGAACTGATCCTCGAATCGAGTTCGGCAGAGACTCGTGAGTTCAGCCTGGAATTGCTTGCGATGAACGGCTCGTTGGTCGTGTCTGAAAAAGTCATTTTGACGAGTGGAAACGGTCACCGCCTCGATCTGAGCCGACTGCCCAAAGGGGTCTATATTTTAAAGGCCACCCACGCGCGCTCGACGGCTGTAGTCCGTATCGTGAAGGAGTAAGTTTTCTTTTCTGATCGCACCAAAGGCTGTCCACACGGTGGGCGGCCTTTTTTATTCACCATGGAGCGAAGGAGTCCGTCTAAAGCGGTTGGGATCATGCGCGCCGAAGCACGAACACCCCTAAATGGCCGAACTAGGCCTACTTTTGGATAAACGCTCGCTTTTTATGAAACTCTTCTCAATTCCCGCGGCTGCGATTGCTTTTTTTGCCATTTCGTGTTCCCCTACCCCAAACGAACAAACTGCCTTGAGTTATCCCGAGACCAGAGAAGACAGCACGGTCGATGTCTATTTCGGAGTCGAAGTAAAAGATCCTTATCGATGGCTCGAAAACGACCTTTCTGAAGAAACGGCACAATGGGTGGAGGCCCAGAATAAAGTGACGAACGACTACCTCGGAAAAATCCCTTTCCGGGCAGCTTTGAGAAGCCGTTTGGAGAAGCTTTGGAACTACGAAAAGATTTCCTCCCCATTCAAAGAGGGTCCTCACACATACTATTTCAAGAACAGCGGGCTTCAGAATCACAGCGTGCTCTATCGAATCAAGAGCGACAGAAGTGAGGAAGTTTTTCTCGATCCGAATGCCTTTAGTGCCGACGGAACGGTTTCTCTCGGCGGAATCGAATTCTCGAAAGACGGCAGCATGGCGGCTTATCAGATCTCTGAAGGGGGGAGCGATTGGAGAAAGGTGGTTGTGATTGACGTCGAAACGAAAGAACAAATCGAAGACACCTTGGTGGACGTAAAATTCAGTGGACTTTCGTGGAAAGAGAACGAAGGCTTCTACTACAGCAGCTACGATAAACCCAAAGAGGGAAGCGAACTCAGCGCCAAGACCGATCAGCACAAGTTGTTTTTTCATTCCATCGGCCGGCCCCAAAAAGAAGATCGATTGGTTTTTGGCGGAGCCGCCCAACCGAGGCGCTATGTCTCGGGATCGGTTTCTGAAGACGGACGCTTTTTGCAGATCTCCGCCGCGGTTTCGACCACCGGCAACGAGCTCTATATTCAGGATTTGAGCCGCCCGGGAGCTCCAATTGTTCCTGTGGTGCAGAATTTTGACAACGATCATTACCTACTCACCTCTGAGGGAGATCAACTCATCTTCCACACCAACCTCAATGCGCCCAATGGCCGTTTGGTGGCTTTAAACCTCGACAAGCCGCAAGTTGAGCATTGGATTGAGCTCGTGCCCGAGAACGACATGCCCATGACTGCGGCCACGGGCTCGGGTTCTATTTTTTGCAGTTACCTAAAAGACGCCACCAGCCTGATTCGGCAACATGCCTTGGACGGAAAACTCATCCGAGAGGTCGAGCTGCCCGGCTTGGGGAGTGCTTCGGGTTTTGGTTCAAAGCGCGAAGAAGCCGAAATCTATTATTCGTTTACAAACTCAATCTATCCGCCGACCATTTTCAAGTACGATCCGTCGACGGGCAAGTCAGAAGAGTTTATCCGCCCCAAGGTCGATTTTAAGCCCGAGGAGTACACCAGCGAGCAGGTGTTTTATACTTCAAAAGATGGAACGAAAATCCCGATGATGATTACGTATAAAAAGGGAATGGAAAAGCAGGGTAAAAACCCGCTTTTGCTCTACGGATATGGCGGATTCGGCATTTCGTTGACGCCTTCCTTTTCGGTTTCCAACTTGGTGTGGATGGAGCAGGGCGGAATTTATGCGGTCGCCAATTTGCGCGGGGGAGGAGAGTATGGAGAGGAATGGCACAAGGCGGGTACCCGCATGGAGAAACAGCGGGTCTTTGATGATTTTATCGCAGCCGCAGAATATCTCATCGCCCAGAAGTATACCGACCCCGACCATCTCGCGATTCATGGCGGAAGCAATGGCGGATTGCTCGTCGGAGCCTGCATGACCCAAAGGCCCGAGCTCTTCAGGGTGGCTTTGCCCGCGGTTGGCGTGCTCGACATGCTTCGCTATCACAAGTTTACCGCAGGTGCCGGTTGGGCATACGACTACGGAACCTCAGAAGAAAGCGAAGAAATGTTCCGAGAGTTATTGCGCTATTCCCCCGTACATGCGCTGAAAGAAGGCACCGACTACCCCGCGACTATGGTCAGCACGGCCGACCACGACGACCGAGTGGTCCCCGCGCATTCGTTCAAATTCGCTGCTCGCCTGCAGAAGTGCCATACGGGCAGCGACCCTGTTTTGATTCGCATCGAGACCAAGGCAGGCCACGGTGCGGGCAAACCCACTTCGATGGTGCTCGACGAACAAGCCGACAAATGGGGTTTTGCGCTCTATTCCATGGGTTATGAAGCGCTTCCGAATCCCTATTGAGGCCGCAAACCCCTTTTACCTCTGCGAAATGCCAGAGCCTCTTTCTTTTTGAAATGCACCGATGAGCGTTCGCTGGAGGATTTTCTTTTCGATGGTCGCGCTGATGCTCGGGGCGTTTTTACTGACGGGCCTCATCACCCTCGTCCATTTTCGAAACAAGAACGAAGAGTATCACCTCGAAAGGCTGCGCCGCAAGGAGTATGCGGTGATTTCGTCGATCGACTTTTTTCTCGGCAGCGCCGAAGCGTACAGCTCGGCCGATAGCCTCGTTCAGCTCTTCGACACCAAGGTGTGCGAACTTGCTGAAATCCACGAACTGCCCATCAATATTTACAGTCTCGAAGGCGGTTTGCTCATTTCTTCGCATCCTGAACTCGTCGACGAAGGTCGCGTAGACCGCCTCTTGCCCGAGCAAGCGGCCATGCGGCTCAGACAGGGCGAGAATTCTGTGGTGCTGGCCTCGCGTCAAAGCGACAGTGTCAACACCATGTTTACGTTCGACTATTTGCGCGATGGAAATGGCAATCCGCTCGGGGTGCTCAGCCTGCCCTACTTTACGCCAAAGTCCGCACACATCGACGAATTGCGCGCATTTATGCGGAGCTTGGCAGAGATTTATTCGCTCTTGTTCTTGGGCGCCGTCTTGCTCGCCTTTGTGCTGTCGAATCGCATATCTCTTTCGCTTCGCGAGCTCGGAAATCGAATGCGGCAAATGCGGCTCGACGGTCAAAACAAGCCTTTGCCCGCGGGCGGGAGAGACGAGGTGGGGCGTTTGGTCGAAGAGTACAACCGAATGTTGGGCAGTTTGGAGAAAAGCGCCGTTCAACTCGCTCGAAGCGAACGCGACCACGCTTGGAAAGAAATGGCCCGACAAGTAGCGCACGAAATCAAAAACCCGCTTACCCCGATGCGGCTTCAAGTGCAAATGCTCGAACGGCAGTCGGAGCAGCTCGACCGAGAGCGAATCAAAACATTCAGCGAATCGATCATTGAGCAAATTGATGCCCTGGGCGAGATCGCTGAAGCTTTTGCCCGTTTTGCGAGCATGCCCGAGCTCAAAATCGAGCGATTTAACTTGATCGATATCGTCCACCGCAGCGCAGAGCTTTATCGCTCTTCGGGCTTGGTGTGGCGCACCGCCTTGCTCGAAGCGGAGATTATGGGCGATCGGGCTCAGTTGCTTCGGGTGATGAACAACCTGCTCAAGAATGCATTTCAGTCGGTTAAACCCGGAGACAAACCCTTGATCGAGGTAGAAGTCACCACTCGGGAAAACGAAGTTTGTGTGCGCGTGGGCGACAACGGCGAAGGAATCCCCGAGTCGATGTCCGAACGGGTTTTTGAGCCCAGGTTCACGACCAAAAGCGGCGGAATGGGTCTGGGTCTGGCCATGGCGCGGAGTCTGGTCGAATCGATGGGCGGGCGAATTTGGTTTAAACCTTCGGCGCGTCAAGGAACCGACTTTTTTCTGTGTCTACCTTTGGCCGACGCAGATACACCCCCATGGAAAACCCCATCCTCCTCGAAACCCGACAAGGCTCCACAAGCCTCTTAACGCTCAACCGCCCCGACAAGCTCAACGCGCTCAATCGCGCATTGATTGCCGAACTGGGACGCGTATTGCGCCAACTTGAAGCAGATCGCTCGGTTCGCTGCATCGTCTTGACCGGCTCGGGCGAGAAAGCTTTTGCCGCGGGAGCAGACATTTCGGAGTTCTCGAGTTTTGAACCGGCTCAGGGCGAAGGTCTCTCTCGCGAGGGTCATGTGCAGCTCTTTGATTACATTCCAAAAATGCGAACGCCCGTTATCGCGGCCATCAATGGATACGCGCTCGGTGGCGGACTCGAACTGGCCATGAGCTGCCATTTTCGCTACGCTTCTCAAAATGCGAAACTCGGCTTGCCAGAAGTCACCCTCGGTCTGATTCCGGGTTATGGGGGCACCCAGCGCTTGGCGCGTTTGGTTGGCAAAGGGCTGGCCATCGAAATGATCGCTTCTGCTCGAATGATCGATGCCGAAGAGGCCTTGAATCGCGGCCTGGTCAACAGGGTTTTGGAACAGGATCAGCTCGTGAGCGCGGCCTTGGAAACGGCTCGGAAGATTTCATTGAATTCGCCCACGGCCATCGAGCGTGCCATCGAGCTCGTCGAACGCGGAGAGCGAGACCTCGACGCCGGTTTGGAGGCCGAAATTCAGAGTTTCGGCAGTCTTTTTCGCACGCCGGATTTCGAAGAAGGAACCCAAGCTTTTCTCGAAAAGCGCAAGCCGAATTTTAACTGAGCGCGCGAATTGTTGAAGACCCCCTTTCGTTTTATAGCCCTGACCGCGGTCTGGGGCCTGTCCTCTTTGAGCTCACAGTTATGCTGCGCTCCCAACTCAGGTTTTGACCGACTGAACCCAAAGGCCTCGATCGATCAAGAACTGGGCTCGGAGTTGCGGCAAATCATGGCGATTCCCTCTGAAAGAGCAACGGAGAGAAAGCGCGCCCTCAAACAGTTCACCAAACGCAACAAGCCCGGCTCGTTCGATTGGTCTCAAGCGCAATACGAGCTCGGAAAGATCTACAAACTCGAGTCGAAACTCGATTCGGCTCGGTTCTGCTTTGCGCGGACTTTTGTTCAAACCAGGTCAGAGGAGCTCAAGGCAGAAGCTTCGAACGCGCTCGGATCCATCTATTATTTGGAGGGAATTGCCGACAGCGCCATGCATTATTTTCTCTATGCCCTCCGGCACTTTGAAGCGGTGGACGACCGCGAAGGGCGGGCGAAGATTTCGAATAATCTCGCCATATTGTACAGATCGGCGCGCGACTACGAAGCTGCTGAGAACCATGTGCGCGTGGCTCTGCGCATCTATTCCCAAGCCCGAGATTCGGCGCGTTATGGCCAGAGCCTGAATACTTTGGGCACCATCTTTTTGGCTCAGGACCTGCGAGATTCCGCGGAGTACAGCTTTGCACGAGCCGTCGAGATCAAACGCAAGCACGACGAGCCGGCGGGATTGGCCAGCAGTTTGAACAACCTCGCCTTGCTCAGATCAGAGCGCGGAGACCCGAGCGCCGAGGCTTTGTTTCTCGAATCTATCGAGCTGCGAGAGCAGGTTTCAGATGCTTCTGGGCAGGCTTCGTCTTGGATCAATTTGTGCGAGTTTTACACAGAGCGCGGAGCGTTTGAAAAGGCGGATAGCGCCTCAAATCGGGCACAAGGACTGATTGGATCAGGCGCTATTGAACTCAATCTTCGATGGCATATTTCGAGGGCGCGTCTCTTGGAGCAAAGCCATCGCGCTGCCGAAGCCAATGCGCACTACCGAATGGCGCTTCATTACACCGATAGTTTGCACGATCACACCAGTTCTGCCCACCTACTCGAGCTCGAAAGGAAGTACAAAGCCGGACGCGAGCGGGCCGAAATGACCGCAATTAAAGCGCTGAGCAGCGAAAGGAGCGCTCGAAGGCTTGCTCGGCGCACGATTTTTTTCGGAGCGCTGGGCTTCAGTTTGTTCGGTCTGATTTTGGCGGGATTTATGTGGCGTAAAAACAAGGCGGTTACGCGTTTGAACCATCAGTATTTGGAAGCCAAAAAACGAGCTGAAGACCGCGCCATTTTCAAAGCAAAAACGCTTCAAAACATGAGTCATGAGCTCAGAACTCCGCTCAACGGAATACTCGGGCTCTCTGAATTGCTCGAGTTCGAAGCAGAAGGTTCTCAGCGCGAGCTGGTGGAGATGATCCGCCAAAGCGCCAGGCGCCTGCTCGAAACCATCGAATCGATTTTGGGATTCGGCAAACTCGACTCGGGCGAAGACGAGTTGTCCGTGAAATCTGTGGAGATTGAATCTCTGGTCGAAAAGGCCCTGGAATCGCTGCGGCCCGCGGCAAAGGCGAATGCCATCGAGCTGAGGTGGATCATCCAAGACCGGCTTCAATGGAACACCGACGAGCGCATGCTCGGTGTTGTGATTCAAAATCTCGTCGGCAACGCCATCAAATACAGCCCGTCAAACAGCCCGGTCGTCATACGAGCCTTCGCAAACGAACTTGCTGCGGGAGAACTGTCGCCGGCCTTACTCAACTTAGACATCATCGACCGCGGTTCGGGGATCGCTGTTGAAGATCGAGAGCGAATTTTTGAGCCCTATGTTCAAGTAAGTCAAGGACTTGCAAAGAGCCATCAAGGCAGCGGTCTCGGTTTGGCCATCGCTTTGGGCTATGCCAAACTCCTCGGGGGGGGAATAGAATATGTCGATGCAGAGCCCGGAAGTTGCTTCAGGCTCACCATCCCTCAACTTCAAACTTCGGACGATTCAGCAGGAAGCGCCTCAGATTCCTGAGTATCAAATCGCTCGATTTCTCTCCGCTCTTTTTTTGTCGGCCTCCCGGTTCCCCGGCTTCGGCTCAGTTTCTGAACGATGAGCAAAAGTTCGAGTTTTTCGAGTTCGGCGGGGTCTGTTCGGTCCGCGATATAGGTCTCCACCAAGGCCGCTCCCTGTCTTGAACTCGGAACTTTGAGCACTTCGCAGCTCCTGCGGATCCCATCGCGTTTCCACTGAACCGTATCGCCCGCTTTGACCGGTTTTGAAGGTTTGCAAGCCGCACCGTTCAGCCAGACAGATCCAGACTGAACGGCTTCGGCCGCGAGCGCTCGGGTCTTGTATATCCGAACGCACCAAGTGAATTTATCAATTCGCAATCCGGAATTGCTTTTGCGCTTTACTTCAGGGCTGAGATCGGCAAGAACACCGAGGTCTTAGCCCAGCGAAGTTCAACACCTTCGGCTTTCACCACAAAAAGCAATTGCTCCACATTCTCTGAAGTGCTTTGCGACTCGGCGGTTTGACGGGCTACGTCGCGGTTTTGTTTGTACTTGTACGCGCCCCAGTTGGCGTTGTCCATGTTCAAAATCCAAACCCAAGTCTTTTCTCCGGGAATCGTGAACAAGCCATATTTACCGGGCTTCACGACGGTTTCACCAATTTTGACGGCTTTGTCGAATTCGATGGTGGTGTTTTCGTTGGCGCCGGTCCTCCACACTTCACCATAAGGAACAAGGCCTCCGAAGATCGATCGACCTTTGACGCTCGGGGCGCTGTATTTTATAATGACTTCAACGCCATCTATTTGGCCGCGAACTTCGCGCGCAGGGCTTTCTTTTTTCTCTTGAGCGTGTACACTCAAACCGACCAAACCGAAGACGAGGGCAAAGAAGATTTTCATAATCCGTGTTTTTTGGGGATAAATGGGTTGCTCAAAGATAGCCGTTGAGTAGAAGCTTCGAAGTCGGCTGAGCGACGCGGCGCTTAAAATAAGCCTTCGATTTGGCCCTCCTCGTTGAGGTCGATGTTCAAACCCGCCGGATGTTCCGGCAAGCCGGGCATGCGCATCATGTCGCCCGCGATCGGCACCACAAATCCCGCGCCTGCCGACAGTTCAATATCGTTGATTTCAAAGACAAAGCCCTTGGGTGCTCCGAGCAAGCCGGGGTCGTGCGAGATCGATTTCTGGGTCTTGGCCATGCAAATCAACGCATCATTCATACCAAGGCTGTCGATGAGGCGAAGCCGCGACTTGGCTTTGGCCGAATAACTCACCTTGGAAGCCCCGTAGAAGCCGCAGGCTATTTTTTCGATTTTGGCTTCGATGCGCTCGTTTCGTTCGTAAAGGAATTTCGGCTGTTTGGCTTCTCCGCCGCAGGCATCGACCACCGCCCGCGCCAAATCGATCCCACCCGCTCCTCCTTTGGCCCAGACCTCTGAACGCTCTGCGCGAACCTCCTGAGCGCCGCACAAGCGAATAAGCTCTTCGATTTCTTCGGGCGAATCGGTCGGGAAGACGTTTATCGCCACCACGGGTTCGAAACCAAATTTTCGCGCGCTCGCAATGTGGTGCGCCAGATTTGCGAAACCTTCGCGAAGCGCTTCGACATCCGGGTTTTTGAGCAGGTCGAGGGCTTGCCTTCCGTGGTATTTGAGCGCGCGCACCGTGCATACCAAAACAATGGCCGAGGGGTAGAGACCGCTTTCTCGGCACTTGATGTCAATAAACTTCTCGCCCCCCAAATCGAAGCCAAATCCCGCTTCGGTCACCGTGTATTCGCTCAGGCTCAAGGCGAGTTTGGTTGCGAGAACTGTATTTGTGCCCTGGGCAATATTTGCAAAAGGGCCTCCGTGCACCAGAGCCGGGTTGTGCTCCAGCGTCTGCACCAAATTGGGCATCAGAGCGTCGCGCAACAGAGCCGCCATAGAGCCTTGGGCGCGAATATCTCCTGCGCGCATGCCGGTTTTTCCGTTAGACGAAACAATGATTTGCGCCAGTCGATTTTTTAGATCCTTCGCATTTTGGGCGAGGCAGAGAATGGCCATCACTTCTGAGGCCACCGTGATGTCAAATCCGCTCTGACGCGGCACTCCGTCGCTTTTTTTGCCCAATCCGACCATGACCGATCGCAGCGATCGATCGCTCAAATCCATCACCCTTTTCCAAAGAATGTCTCGGGGGTCGATTTTGGGCTCGAGCCGGTGGTGAAGGTGATTGTCGAGATAGGCGGACAACAAATTGTGCGCTTTTTCAACCGCATTAAAGTCGCCCGTAAAGTGGAGGTTGATGTCCTCCATCGGGCCGAGTTGGGCATAACCCCCACCCGTGGCACCGCCTTTTATGCCAAACACAGGGCCCAAAGAAGGTTCTCTTAAGGCCGCGACAGCTTTTTTGCCGAGGGCGCACAGGGCGTCGGTCAGGCCAACGGTGGTGGTGGTTTTTCCTTCGCCCGCCGGGGTCGGAGACACGGCCGATACCAAGACGAGCTTTCCGCGGGGCTTGGATTCGAGCTCGCGGGAATTGATTTCGATTTTTGAAACAAAGCGGCCTCGAGGAACGATGCGCTCAGCGGGTATGCCCAGTTGGGCTGCGATTTCTGAAATCGGACGCAGTTGGACGCGCCGCGCAATTTCTAAATCCGTCATACCGCTGTAAATTAAATTGTTAGAGCTCTAATGCGCGCTTTGTGTTTCCGTCCATGAGGTGTTCAGCCGGGTTTTCGAGCGCTTCTTTAACCGCCACCAAAAATCCGACGCTCTCTCTGCCGTCAATAATTCGGTGGTCGTAGCTCAGGGCCACGTACATAATGGGCCGAACGACCACTTGCCCCTCGCGCACCACGGCGCGTTCGACGATGTTGTGCATTCCGAGAATCGCACTCTGAGGCGGGTTGATGATGGGGGTCGAAAGCATCGATCCAAACACACCTCCGTTGGTGATGGTAAAAGTGCCCCCGGTCATTTCGTCCAAGGTGACTTCGCCTTCGCGAACGCGGTTGGCCAGGCGCTTGATTTCGTTTTCGACCCCTGCGAAACTGAGGTTCTCCGCATTGCGCAACACGGGAACCATCAGGCCTTTAGGTCCGCTCACAGCAATAGAAATATCGGCAAAATCAAAGCTCACCAATTCTTCTCCGTCGATCATCGAATTGACTTGTGGGAACAACTTGAGCGCGCGCACCACGGCCTTGGTGAAGAACGACATAAAGCCCAATCCCACCCCGTGTTTCGCAGCAAATGCTTCTTTGTATTCCGAGCGCAAATCGAAAATGGGCTGCATGTCGACCTCGTTGAAGGTGGTGAGCATGGCCGTTTCGTTTTTGACGGCGACCAGCCTCTTGGCGAGGCTTCTGCGAAGGCTGCTCATGCGCTTGCGCTCGCTCTGGCGATTGCCCCCTTTTGACGTCCCCATGCTGTTGGCCGCCTTGCGCACATCTTCCACCGTCACGCGCCCATCTCGTCCACTGCCCGAAGCCATCGATACCCCTGTTTCGTCCATCAACTTTCGAGCGGCGGGCGAAGGAGATCCCGTAGCATAAGTCGTTGACGAGTCCGCGGCCGGGCTTGCAGGTTTTTCTGTCTTTTTGGGCGCTTCGACCGGTGCCTGAGCCGTTGGGGCGCTCGGAGCCGAGCCGGCCTCAGGAGCTTTGGCCGAGGTGTCGATCGTGCAGACCACCTGACCCACCGCTACGGTTTGGCCCGCTTCGGCTATCAGAGAAATAATTCCGCTTTCTTCGGCAGGCAGGGCCAAAGTGGCTTTATCGCTGTCGATTTCGGCAATTTCTTGGTCTTTTTGGACGTAATCGCCCGTTTTCACCAACCACTGGGCGATTTCTACTTCAGAGATCGATTCGCCCGGCGAGGGCACTTTCATTTCGAGAATCATTGCTTGCTGGGCTTAATCAGGCTTGGAATACTCCGGAAATCACTTTTTCTTGAATGTGATGCGCTGCTTGGTGCGAACCCGAGGCGGGCGAGGCACTGGCGGGAGGACAAATTTCGATCCAGTCAACCGACCGAACCGTGAGCAAGATAAACGTTCGAGCACCCATGTTGGCGGGTTCTTCTTGCGCCCATACTCGCTTTGTGGCTTTGGGATAACGCTCGAGTACCGCTGCAAAGGCCTTTTCGGGAAAGGGATACAGCTGTTCGATCCGAACAATAGCCGTTTGGGTGTCTGCGATCTTTTCTCGCCGTTCGATGAGTTCGTAATAGAGCTTGCCCGAGCAAAAAACGAGCTTTTTAACTCCCTCCGGTTTCGGATTGTCCCGATCGAGAATCTCTTCGAACCGGCCCGAACTGAATTCAGAAAGCGACGAAACACAGGCGGGGTGTCTGAGCAGGCTCTTGGGGCTCATCACCACTAAAGGCTTGCGGAACGGTCTGTGCATCTGCCTTCTGAGCAAATGGAAGAAGTTGGCCGGCGTGGTGGCGTTTACAACTTGCATATTGAGCTGGGCACAGAGCTGGAGGAATCTTTCGAGGCGCGCAGACGAATGCTCGGCGCCTTGGCCTTCGTAGCCGTGGGGGAGCAGCAGCACCAAGCCGTTTTGTACTTTCCACTTGTCTTCGGCCGCCGCGAGGTATTGATCGATGATGATTTGAGCCCCGTTGGCAAAATCGCCGAACTGCGCTTCCCAGAGCACCAGGCTATTCGGTCTCGCGAGTGCATAGCCGTAGTCGAAGCCCAGAACCCCGTACTCTGATAAATGCGAGTTGTATACTTCAAATCGCGCCTTGGCTCCGGGCAGCCGGTCGAGGAGATTGAACTCCTCTTCAGAATCTTCGACTTTAACAATGGCGTGCCGATGCGAAAAGGTTCCACGTTCGGTATCCTCTCCGCTCAAACGCACTCCAAAGCCTTCGCGAATCAAGCTTCCGTAGGCCATCATTTCGGCCATTCCCCAGTCGATGCGATCGCTCACCTCCACCATTTTGCGGCGGTCGTCGATCAATCGCTTGATTTTGTTGAAAAAGCCTTTGTCCGAAGGCAATTCTGTAAGGCTCTTCGCGATTTCGAGCAAGGCCGAATGTTCGACTCCGGTCTCTGGAGAGCGGTCAAAATCAGATTCAATGGCCGTTTCAAAATCGCGGTAATCCTCTTCGAGAAAGGGCGTAATTCGATTTTTAACAATCTTCTTCGACTCGTCGAAACGAGCTTCGAGCATGGCTTTGAACTCTTCTTCCATCGATCGGAGCACCTCGCTGCTCACCACCCCTTCCGATTCGAGCTTGGTGTAGTAAATCACCCTCGGATTGGGGTGCTTGGCGATGATTTTATAGAGCAAGGGCTGCGTAAACCGCGGCTCGTCTCCCTCGTTGTGGCCGTACTTGCGATAGCAGAGCAGGTCGATAAAAATATTCCGATGAAAGCACTGTCGGTATTCGACGGCGAACAAGACCGCGTGGCAAACGGCCTCGGCATCGTCTCCATTGACGTGTAGCACAGGCGCCAGCACTACCTTGGCCAGGTCGGTGCAATAGGTCGACGAGCGGGCGTCGAGATAGTTGGTTGTGAAGCCTACTTGGTTATTGATCACCAAGTGAATGGTTCCCCCTGTTCGATAACCATCGAGGGTTTCCATCTGAACCACCTCATAAACCACGCCTTGGCCCGCAATGGCTGCGTCGCCGTGAATCAGAACCGGCAAAACGGCCCCGGCTTCGTTGCCGTGAAATTCGTCCCAACGGGCTCGGGCAATCCCCTCGACCACAGGGTCTACGGAGTCCAAATGAGAGGGGTTGGGCGAAAGGTTCATCCGAATTTCGCGCCCGGTGGCGGTGGTGCGAATGCTCGAATACCCGAGGTGGTATTTTACGTCTCCGTCAAAGCCTTCTTCGTCGAATTCCTTGCCCTCGAACTCACTGAAGATTTCTCTTTGAGATTTTCCGAAGACGTTGGTCAACACATTCAAACGGCCTCGGTGCGCCATGCCCATCACCACTTCTTTTACGCCGACTTCGGCCGCGTGCTCAACGAGAAAATCGAGAGCGGGGATGAGGGCTTCGGCTCCTTCAACCGAGAAACGCTTTTGACCTACAAACTTGGTGTTCAGGAAGTTTTCGAACGAAACCGCCTCGTTCAGCTTGCGGAGGATGCGAATTTTTTGCTCGGGTAAAAACCGCGGCCGATTTTCGTTTTGATGGAGTTTTGACAAGATCCATCGCGTCTTTTCGCGATCGCGGATATACATAAACTCGATTCCGATCGAGCGGCAATAGACGGTTTTGAGGTGCTCTACAATCTTCCTCAAACTCGACGGAGCGGGCAAACCCAGTTCAGACGCCGCCATAAACCCTCGTTCGAGGTCGGCTTCAGACAGGCCGTAGTTCGACAATTCGAGGGTCGGGCTGTATGCCCGGCGGGCGCGAACCGGATTGGTTTCGGTAAACAGATGTCCTCTTTTCCGGTAGTCGACGATGAGATCGAGCACCTGAAATTCTTTTCGAACATCTTCGGGAACTTCAGCCCTCGAAGCAGAAACCGCGCCCTGATCAGGTTCGGCGGAATAGCTTTCGCGCGCGAAATCATATCCTTGAAAAAAGGCGCGCCAGCTGGGTTCAACGCTGTCCGGATGCGCCAAATAGCGCTCGTAGAGTTCGTCGACAAAGGCCGAGTGCACACTTCCCAAAAAGGAGTAGCGATCCATGGATTAAGGGGGATTCAGCGGTGCTCAAAACTACGACAACGCGAGATGCGAAGGGCGTGCATCGGCGAGGGCGCTCAGACAAACCGTAACTTTACGCTCCCTCACTGCAGAGACTCTATGAAAGCTCTCCTTATTGCCGCGCTCGCACTGTCTTTCTGCGCACAGGCCCAACAGCCCGGGCGCTTCGAGAAGAAAGCCCCGAAGCCGGCTCCTGCACCTGTTCAAGACAGTGTTTCAGCCGCCGAAACCCCAGCGGTTCCGGTCGAGTCTCCGCCTCCGAATGCAGGCGAACAAAAGGCCAAATCCACGGGTGCGCCGGCGGGCAGCGAGGCCGAGGTGTATAGCCCACGGTCGGGCCGTCCGGCCGAAGTCGCGAAGCAACAGGGTTCGGCAAACAAAGGATTTGACCCTTCTCGAATGACTTATGGCGGTTGGGCAAGCCTCCAATTTGGCTCCTACACCGTGGTTGGCCTCAGCCCTCGGGTGGGCTATTGGTTTACCGAACGACTCAATGCCGGTTTGGGTGTTACATATCTCTATCTCAACGATCAAAGAGTGAAGCCAACCTATGAACAGAGCGTCTATGGTTTGAGTCCGTACGCTTCGTATAACGTCTTTGGCCCTTTGGCCATCAGCGTCGAATACGAAGTCTTGAATACCGATGTGCTGACGGTCAATCCGGTGAGCTATGAATACACCGTTACGAGAGATTGGGTTCCGGCGCTTTACGTAGGGCTTTCGTACATGCCGCCCGAGGGTGGGGTATTTTTCCAACTGCTCTACAATGTTTTGGACGGGCCGCAATCACTGTTTGCCAATCCCGTGATTCGTTTTGGAGGGAGCTTCTAGTGTTATAAAGTTATGATAATGAAGTATATGAACTTATTGTGGTCGGGTTTAATCGCCCTTTCGAGCCTGTGTGCGACCGCCCAATCAGTACCCGTGGTTTTGCGTCTCGATTTGCGCGGAATCGGCGGCTCGCCCGAGGGGGTCCATGTGGCGGGGAGTTTTCAGACCGCGCTCGGGCACACGGGCAATTGGGATCCCGCGGTTCACGAATTGGCGGACCTCGATGGCGACAGCATTTTTGAGCTTTCGATGGTGCTTCCGCAAGGCAGCTATGAATACAAATTTGTGAACGGCAACGACTGGGGCGACGCGCACGACCAACTTGCTCCGGAATGCGGAATGTCTGCGGGCGGCGTGGTGAATCGCTGGATGATGGTGGGTGCCGCAGGCCTCGACCAACCCAGTGTTCGGCTTTCTGAGTGCGAGGGTTATACTTTGTTTGAAACCGATTTGGGCTCTTTGGCTCCCGACCCCGACGGGGTATTTGTGGTGGGCGATTTTTTGGACGAAGCCGGTTTGGGTGCCGATGGACAATTTGGCCTCAAGCTTTTGAGCCTCGGCCAGGGTCGATACGCGGCGCCTGCGTATCTCAAAGGTTCGGGCAGTGTGCTCTATCGCTTTCACAACGGAGAACATCCCAACTCTGCCGAAGGGGTTCCCGCGGCTTGCGCTTCGGCAGGCAACTACCGGCAAACACAGCGCACGTCGGCTCCAAGGCGTTTGAGCCATTGTTATGCCGATTGTGAAAGCTGCTTGTTCGACACCGAGTTTTCGACCTACTGGTGGAACGACGCGGTCTTCTACGAAATTTTTGTGCGCAGTTTTTACGATTCCGATGCCAACGGACGGGGCGATTTTCAGGGCCTGATCGACAAACTCGACTACCTGAACGACGGAGACCCCAACACCACCACCGATCTCGGAATTACGGGCATATGGCTGATGCCGATCAACCCCTCGCCCAGCTATCACGGCTACGACGTGACGAACTATGAAGGCATTGAGGGCGACTACGGCAGCATGGCCGACTTCGAAGCGTTTCTCGACTCGGCGCACGCGCGGGGCATTAAAGTGATTATGGACTTCGTATTAAATCACAGTTCAAATCAGCACCCTTGGTTTACGGGGGCTCAGAGCAGTCCGAGTCATCCCGATCGAGCGCGCTACCGCTGGGCGACGAGCAATCCCGGATATTTGGGTCCATGGGGGCAGACCGTTTGGCATCAAGCGAACGGCTTTTGGTATTACGGCTTGTTTTGGAGTGGGATGCCCGACCTCAACTACGACCATCCCGCCCTCAAAACCGATATGTTCAATGCTCTGAGCTTTTGGCAGAACAAAGGGATTGATGGCTTTCGCCTCGATGCCATTAAATATCTCGACGAAGACGGTTCGGTTCTCGAAAACACCCCGGAGACCTTCCAGCTCCTCCGCGACTACAATCAGCACGTCAAGGCCAACGACCCCGACTGCTTTAGCGTCGGCGAGGTCTGGTCGACCACTTCGAATGTGGTTCCCTATGTCGATTCCACTCTGCTCGACCTCTGTTTTGAATTCGATTTGGCCGGGGCTGTCCTCGGTGCGGTCAACGGAGGTTCGGCTCCGACTTTTCTCGGAACCTTCGAGAATGTCGTGCAATCTTATCCCGCTTTGCAATTGGCGCCTTTTCTCACCAACCACGATCAAGCTCGGGCCTTTGAGGTCTTGGGTTCAGACGTGCTCAAAATGAAACAAGCTGCGGCCTTGTACCTCTCTCTTCCGGGGGTGCCTTTTGTTTATTACGGCGAAGAAATCGGCATGACGGGTTCGGGGGCCGACGAAAACAAGCGGACACCCATGCAGTGGAGTTCGGCGGCGCATGCGGGTTTTAGCACTGTAACTCCTTGGAGATCGTCTAATTCAGACTACAATCAAAAGAATGTCGCCCTTCAGAACTCCGATCCGAACTCTTTGCTCAACGCATATCGCAAATTCATTCATGCGCGCAACTCGAGCATCGCGCTCAAAAGAGGTTATCCGCTGGCGGTACAGGGTTCGGATTCAGAAACCGGGGGGCTGATTCGCATTCACGAGGACGAAGCGGTTTTGGTGGCCGCAAATTTTGGGCATTCGCCTAAGTCGGGGGCTCAGTTTAGTTTGGCCATGTCGTCGCTGAATCCCGGGGTGTATTTGGCCACCGATCTGTTTACGGGCAATGCGCTCGGCAATGTCCAAGTAGACGCCCAAGGCGGTTTGGTGTATATGCCCTCGGGCGCGATGTCGGCACACGAAACTCAATATATCCGGCTGCTCGATTCGGCCAACATTTCTCTGGTAGAAACAGTCCCTGCTTTCGATGTCCGCGCCGTGCCGAATCCCGCCGACGAGCTCGTGCGCATCGATGGACTGGATCTCCAAAAGAGTTGGACCCTCAAGGTTTTCTCGGCATCGGGACGGCAGTTGATGAACTACAGCCTCAAACCGGGCGAAGTTGAGCTCTCGGTGGCCGCCTTGCCGACCGGGGTTTACTTTCTGCACATCGAGCAAGCCAACCGATACAAAGTCGTTCGGCTCGCGGTCGATTGAATTCAGAACTTGTTTACCCGGGTGAACATCCCGGACGTCGGGCTCTTATTGTGCAATCTCTGAACGAACTGATCATTCGTTTGGCGCTGCTTTCCAGGCCTTTCCAAAAGAACCTATGAATTATCTCTTTCGTTCGAACTTGGGCGGCTTGCTTCAGATGAGTAGCGAATTGGCACACCACCCGGTGCGGCAAGATTCCGAAACTTTGCGCTTGCTCTGGAACCGCGGCACCGCCGTGCAAGCGACCGTCGACAACACAGAATACCACGTACCCGCAGGCGCTGTGCTCGCCCTCTTGCACCGGCAAGAAGTCCGCTGTACCCGGCCCGAAGATTGGCTCTTATGGAGCTTTAACCGCGGATTTTATTGCGTGATCGACCACGACGCTGAAGTGGGATGCGCCGGTTTCTTGTTTTACGGATCGAGCAAAGTGCCGATACTCGAACCGGGAGATCGAGGTCAACGCAGCCTTGAATTGTTGAGCGGGGTCTTTGCCGAGGAGTTCGAAACGCGCGATTCGATTCAAGAAGAAATGCTTCGAATGCTGCTCAAACGCTTGATCATCAAACTGACGCGTTGGGGAAGAGAACAGATCGGAGCCGAGGCCGAGGGCATGGAATTCGATCTCTACAGGCGCTTTAACCTCTTGGTCGAGCAGCATTTTGCTCAGTCTCACAAAGTGGCAGAGTACGCCGACCGGCTCAATCGCTCGCCCAAGACCCTTTCCAACTTGTTTGCTCG
Source organism: Schleiferiaceae bacterium (assembly GCA_041739275.1). Classification (GTDB taxonomy): domain Bacteria; phylum Bacteroidota; class Bacteroidia; order Flavobacteriales; family Schleiferiaceae; genus WGMI01. The sequence goes on from JBGSOF010000020.1 coordinate 96,954, forward strand.
GCTCGGATTGCCGGGACCTCAAGCGCGCATTCATCAGCGCATAGCCGAAGAAGCCGAACGCATGCTCCGCTCAGGCGCCTATTCGGTAAAAGAAGCCGCGTATGCATTGGGTTTTGAGGATCCAAGCCATTTTAGCCGCTTCGTGCAAAAGCAATTGGGAAAAGCCCCGAGCGAATTGAGCAAGGCCGATTGATCGAGTAAGGGAAGTTTTGGCCCGAGATCGGGCAATGCGGTCAGGTGCGGGGGTTTGCGGCGGTCGGAGTTTTGCAATGCTCGAACAAACAAACCAAGATACGGGCACAAAATCATGAAAACGCTCCCTGTACCCAGCCGCGAAACTGTAAGCGAAACCAACCGAGGAATCTTGGATGCGCTCCAAGGTAAAATCGGCTTTGTGCCGAACCTCTATGCGGCATTTGCGCATAGCGAAACGGCGCTCTCAGACTATTTGGCGCTTCAAAACCGCAAGAGCACTCTTCGAGCCAAAGAAAGAGAGACGATCAATTTGGTGGTGAGCGAGCTCAACGGCTGTCGCTATTGCCAAAGTGCACACACGGCCCTGGGCAAGATGTCGGGTTTTAGCGAAGATCAAATTCTCGAGCTTCGTTCGGGCAAAGCTTCGTTCGACCCCAAACTCGACGCCTTGGCGCGGCTGGTTCGCTCGGCCGTAGAGAATCGCTCCAAACCAAGTCAAGACTCCCTTGAGGCTTTTTATGCAGCGGGCTACGACCACGCATCCTTGGTGGATGTGGCCATGGTGATTGGCGATAAAGTGATTTCCAATTTTTTGCACGGCTTTGGCAACTTCGCCATCGACTGGCCTTTGGCGTCCGAATTGGAATCTGCTGCGCTCTAAGCGAATCCCACTCAAACAAAAACCCGGCGCAATCCGGGTTTTTTTATGTTCATATCCGTTTATTCTTATGAGGCCCTGCGCCCTTTCCTAAAAAATCCGCCGCCCGAAGTCGAGTTCGAATTTCGGTTTTGGCCTTGAGGGGCTCCGTGTCTGGGTTGAGGTCTGCGCCCTGCTGAGTTGCTCGAGGGGCTCTTTTGCGAGGCCATCGAAGGATCCATGGGAAAAGGGTGGTCTTCGATTCTCGGGATGGGTCGAGAAATCAGTTTTTCGATCGAGCGGATGTAGTCCAGCTCTTCGGGCTCGCAAAGCGAGTAGGCCGTTCCGCGTTCTCCCGCTCTGCCCGTGCGCCCGATTCGGTGAACGTAGGTTTCGGGTATGTTTGGAATCTCGTAATTGACCACGTGCTCGAGCAGGTCAATGTCGATGCCTCTCGAAGCCAGATCGGTGGCCACCAAGCAGCGCAAGGTGCCGTCTTTAAACGACTTGAGGGCGGCCTGCCGGGCAGTTTGAGATTTGTTGCCGTGAATGGCCATGGCGCTGTGCCCATGTTTCTCCAAGAACTCAGCCAATTTGTTGGCGCCGTGTTTGGTACGGGTAAACACCAATGCGCTCTTCATGCCGTGTTCGGCAATGAGGTGCAAGATCAGCTTGCCTTTGTCGCCTTTGTTGGTGAAATAGAGCTTCTGCTGTATGGTCTCGGCAGTTGAAGAAACAGGGGTTACCTCCACTCTGCGGGGTTGGTGCAGAATCTGGCTCGCCAATTCGCGAATGCTCTCGGGCACGGTTGCAGAGAAAAACAAGCTGTGTCTCTTGTCGGGCAGGGCGCGAATCACTTTGCGCACGTCGTGAATAAAACCCATGTCGAGCATTCGATCGGCTTCGTCGAGCACAAAATGCGTCAGCCCGTCGAGGCGAACGAAGCCTTGGTTCATCAGATCGAGTAGCCTGCCCGGGGTAGCGATCAAAATGTCGAGGCCTTTTTTGAGCTGATCGACCTGTGCTTGTTGTCCCACCCCACCGAAGATCACGGCGCTGTTCAGGGGCAAATAGCGGCCATAAGCCCTAAAGCTCTCTTCGATTTGCAAGGCGAGTTCGCGGGTCGGGGTCAATACGAGGGCTCTGATGGGCTTTGCCGATGGGCGACGACCGGTGGAAGCGGCCGTGTCTTGATGTCCTGATGCCGAGGCGCTCTCGAGCATCTGGAGGATGGGCAGGGCGAAGGCTGCGGTTTTGCCGGTTCCCGTTTGGGCGCAGGCAAAGAGGTCTTTGCCCGAGAGGACGATGGGGATGGCTTCGGCTTGAATCGGGGTGGGGCGTGTATAGCCTTCGTCCGCAAGTGCCTTGAGGAGGGGTTCGGACAAGCCGAGCTCAGAGAATGTTGTCAATGGAGGGTCCGCCGCGAGGCGGGGCGATAAGTTTCCGCCCGAGGCGGAGGAATGAATAAAAACGATCGAAACTATTTTTCGATATCGGCTGCAAAGGTACGACATCGAACTCGAAGCTTTTTTGGCTGAGAGGCGCGCGGACCATTCAGTCAATTGATCTGATTCTGTAGAACCACATTTCTGCAGAATTCGTGAAATGCGCTGCTGTCAGTTATTGTCCTTTGTGGCCAATCTAGGTCTCCGGATGCCGATCAGCATTGTGGACCGCCGCGATTTATAGCGGCTGGACGTTGAAAAGAGAAGAGGGGATGAAGACTTTGCTGTTTCGTACTCTCGTCATGCCATCACAGGGATGTCATTCAGCCCAGCTTGGGTTCAAAAAAAAGCCGCCTCGAGTGGAGCCGGCTTTTATAAAAAAGTCAGAGAATCGGAATCAGTTCACCAAAACAATGGCCTTGTTGCCGTTCATTTCGACCACCCCGCCGCGAATGTCGATGTACAAGTTCTTGCCTTCAGAGATGAGCTGAACCGGGGTATTTTCTTCGCGAACAAAGGCTTTTTCAAGGTCGATTTTGATTCGCCCTTCACCCAGAGCCGAGATCATCGGGGCGTGGTGATCGAGCATTTGAAACAAACCGTCTTTTCCCGGCAGCTGAATCGCGCTGGCATGGCCTGAGAAGATCTTGCGCTCGGGGGTAATGATTTCAAGTTCCATTCAAAGAGAAATTAAGCGACCGCTTCGGCCAGCATTTTTTCGCCGGCTTCGATCACTTCTTCAATCGAACCTTTCAAGTTGAAGGCCGCTTCGGGATATTGATCGACGGCGCCTTCCATAATCATCGTAAAGCCTTTGATGGTATCCTTGATGTCGACCAACACACCGGGAATGCCCGTGAATTGTTCGGCCACGTGGAAAGGCTGGCTCAAGAAACGCTGTACACGTCGCGCGCGGTGTACCACCATTTTGTCGTCTTCGCTCAATTCGTCCATCCCCAAAATGGCGATGATGTCTTGGAGCTCTTTGTAGCGCTGCAAGATCTCTTTTACCCTTTGGGCACAGTCGTAGTGCTCTTGACCCAAAACCTGGGGAGTGAGGATTCTCGAGGTGGAATCGAGTGGGTCGACCGCGGGATAAATACCCAATGCGGCAATTTTGCGGCTCAATACCGTCGTGGCATCAAGGTGGGCAAAAGTGGTCGCGGGGGCGGGGTCGGTCAAGTCGTCTGCGGGTACGTAAACTGCTTGCACTGAGGTAATCGAGCCGTTCTTGGTCGAGGTGATTCGCTCTTGCATCGCGCCCATTTCGGTGGCGAGCGTGGGCTGATAACCTACGGCTGAGGGCATACGGCCCAAGAGTGCCGAAACTTCAGATCCGGCTTGGGTAAAGCGGAAGATGTTGTCGATAAAAAAGAGGATGTCGCGTCCGGCTCCAGCGCTTTCGCCGTCTCCGTCTCGGAAATACTCGGCTAGGGTCAAACCCGAAAGGGCCACACGGGCACGTGCTCCCGGAGGCTCGTTCATCTGACCGAAAACAAAAGTTGCCTTCGATTCTTTGAGCTCTTCCATATCTACTTTGCTCAAATCCCAACCGCCTTGCTCGAGGCTGTGAAGGAATTCTTTGCCGTACTTGATAATGCCCGACTCGATCATTTCGCGCAAGAGGTCATTGCCCTCGCGCGTCCGCTCGCCGACGCCAGCAAAAACCGAAAGACCTCCGTGGCCTTTGGCAATGTTGTTGATCAGTTCTTGAATCAAAACGGTTTTTCCGACACCCGCACCGCCGAACAAGCCGATTTTACCCCCTTTGGAGTAGGGTTCGATCAAGTCGATTACTTTGATGCCGGTAAACAAAACCTCGCTCGAAGTCGAGAGGTCTTCAAAACGCGGTGCTTCGCGGTGAATGGGCAAACCCCCGCTGCGGTCGAGTTCGGGCATGCCGTCGATGGCGCCCCCCACTACGTTGAATACCCGGCCTTTGATGGCTTCGCCAATCGGCATCCGAATGGCATCTCCCATAGCGATGACTTCTTGACCGCGGCTAAAACCGTCGGTGGAGTCCATCGAAATGGTGCGGACGGTGTCTTCGCCAATGTGCTGCTGCACTTCGAGCACTACTTTTTGCCCGTTGTCGCGGGTCAGTTCGAGTGCTTCGTAAATCTTAGGAAGTGGGTTGGACGTGGTGTCAAAACGTACGTCGACGACCGGTCCGATGATTTGCGCTACCGTGCCTTTTACCTGTGCCATTCGCGGGAAATTGAGGCGATTGTGATTAGAATTTTCTCGATTGTTCGGAAGTGCTCATCTCTGAACCCGTCCGTTTAATCTGCCGCAAAAGTAGGGCGTGGAGCGGAAGGATTCCAACAGTCGTTCGATTCGAGCAGTGGTTTGATTGTCAATGGTTTAAATCGGATACGGTAGGTAGACCCGCAAAATTTTGCGGATCTCCTTGCGGTTCTCCTTGCGGTTCTCCTTGCGGGTCTACCTACAACGCGACCGGGCTACGGGTGGCGTTGAGTGGTATGTAGAGGGTGTCGGTGGGGGTGATGCGTTCTTCCCAGACCACGCTCAAAACGCTAAAGCCTTCGATTTCGAGGATGGGGTCGACGAGGGGTTTGGGGAGCAAAAACCGAAGGGGTTTGCGCCAGGTGCCGATTCGGGTGCCGTCTGGATAAGCGGTTTGTTCGCTGAATTCGGTGAGATTTTGACCGATGTGTAGTTCGTATCCCTGGGGGCTAAGCCCTTGTTTCATAAAGACGTTGCGGTGATAGAACGCGTCGTTTTTCTTGATCAGGGGTGCTGTGCCAATAAAGGCCCGCGCTTCTTTCCAGATGCTGGTTCCGGTTTGGTTGAACACGTAGTTGTCTTCGAGTTGGGGCAGGGTCGATAGCTGCCGAAACTCCCCATCGGGCAGCCAAATTAGAATGTTTTTGGCTTTGAGTCCGTCGATAAGTAGATAGGTTTGGGCGTACAGGCGGAGGCTGCTGTGGTTTTGAAAAAAGTCGATGCGCAGGTCGACTTGGTATTCGGGGCCGAGGTCTTGAATGGCGTGGCTTACGCCGAGTATGGGGGCGTGTTGTTTGAGGGTGTCGAGTACGGCGCTGAGTTGGGTGCAAGGGACGAGGTTGCCGGAGGCGTAGGCCAAGGGGTCTTGATTTCGGTCGCCGACGGGATAGATCAAGAGCAGGTCGCTTACGGGGTCGCTTTGCATGGGGCCAAAGCCGTAGTGATTCACCAAAAGTGCCTCGGGGTGGAGGTATTCGGCGCGGATGCGTTCTTCTTCGCTGATCGCCATACGGTAGTGATAGTTTCCTCCGCTGATGGCGACCAAGGGGCTGAATTGCTCGAGCGGAGGCATATCGTCGAGCGCATAGGTGGTGTCGATCAATTGGGGGTCGTTCTTGGCACAACCAAACATGAGAAGGGTGAAAAAGCCGATTGTTAAGTTTCTGTAAAGCAGGGGCATGGAAGGATATTTCTTTTATTTTGGTCTAAATTAATTCATCTTTTCCTATGAAAATCAGTATTATTTCTGTCGTATTTTCCCTAACTTTGTGGGGGGGTAACTGAGGCTCAGGCTCAAAGCTGTCCAAACAGACCGGCTCCAACCGGGGCAATTTCCTTGGTCAATCCGGAGTCTTCGAGCAGTTTTCCCAACAGCGCCAATCCGAACGTGATTATTTCAGGTGGTGTGTATGTGGTGCAAGACACTTTTAATATCGACAAGAACACGACGATTAAGGATGGAGCAGTTTTCTATTTCAAGAAGGGGGCCAAAGTGGTAGTCCGATCCAATGCTACGTTGACGCTGGACAGCGTTGTTTTCGACGCCTCGGCTAGACCCATTAGCTCGAAGTCGTGCATGTGGGAGGGAATTGTGTTGGAGTCCGGGGGCAGTGGTACGCGTTTGGTTTCGACCAATTCGACCATTCGCTTTGCCAAATTGGGGGTCAAGTCAAGGGCAGGTGGTGCGAAATACCGATTGACAACGACCCATCTCTTGGACAACCTGGTGGGCTTGGAAGTGCAGAAGCACGATTTGGGGATCCACGATGGTCAGTACCGAGGTTGTGTTTTTGAGGTGGATAGTCTCGATATTTCAGGAGAGACCAGCTACGGGATTAGGGTCTTTGACAATTCGAGTATCCGATTTGGAAATAGAGGATGCGGATTCCTAGGTTCCGGTGAAGATGTTAGCTATCCATACCCATTGTATTCTAAATTTATTGATTTGGATTACGGAATATGGGGTAGAAGAACTTCTGCAACGGTAGTTTGGAATGAGTTTTACAACTGTCAAATTTCAGGAATTCGAATAATTGGTCATGAACCTGCTGAATTACTTACCGATTCGGTTGAACAGTGGGAAATTGGAGAGGATCTTAATGATTATGAAAACATTAGTAATCTGGATTCTGCAATTTGTTATAGTGTAAATTTCAAAAGGACGGCTTGTTTTAATGCGGAATATCGTTATTCGAATTATTTCGAGGCGTGTGAAAAAGCCATTTACTCCAGTGCTAGCACGCGAATTTTAGTTCAGGACAATGCGTTCGAGTCGAATGGTTATGCGGCTTTGGTAGAGCTTTCGAAAAAGAGCAGCAATTGGCAGTGTTATTCGAATTGCGTGCGCAATGGGGAGAAGGGCTTTGTGGGTTTGGAGAACATCAATATGAAGATCGATTTCAAGGACAAAGATTTGGAGCGTTTATTTTCCTTGAATGTAGCTAATTTCACAACCGACCCTGCAATGCAGTTTACTCAGGCGGCTCCGGCTCCAGTGAATTCGAAGAATACCATGGTTGTCGAAAACAACCGGATTTGGAACTACGGTACGGGGATTTGGATTTCGGGTCGCAGAAATCCACTTGTACTCAACAACCGGGTCGATATTCCCAGACATAGCCCAACGAGGACGTATGGTATTCGCATGGAAAATGTAGAAGGCGATACCGTGAGTTTTAATTTTCTGAACGGTATGGCACCTCTGGCAGCTTCGGGTACAGCGGCTTATGTAATGGGTATAGAACTATCCAATTCACCCAACAGCCATGTGGTGCTCGATACTTTTCGCAATGTGGATCAAGGCATTCGTGCGGTGGGTCCATGCAACCATAGCAATGTATGGAAGAACGATTTTGACAACTACAAATTGGCGTTTTATTTGGGTGCGTCCAGTTTAATTGGCGACCAACGCCGAGTAATCGGTTCGACCAACTTGCCTCACGATAATACTTTCGGAACGCTCGCTGGAAATATAGCAGTTGACGGAGAAGGTTATCTGTGGAGTGAAAGTGCCTTGATTTCAAGTTCGCCAGATCCCATGGAATGGTATACTAGATTACCTGTTCCTTCTAATACATTCCCGGCACCTATCGCGCAGTTTTCAAAATTTTTGGCTGGCTTTGATCAAATACCAATTGATTCAATGTCTTCGACTACGGCATCAGTTACACTGCCCTGTGTCGTGTCTAACGGATCTCCGGACCTGCCTCCAGGACCGCTGGGTAAATTGGAGAACGACTCTTTGTTGTTGTACCGAATGAACCTCACTTTCAATGCTTCTCGAGACGATGCTTATGTTGTATTTGATAGCCTAGATGCTACTGGATTGTTGAATGCCCGTCACATCTTGCTCAATCAGATATGGACCGACAGCGTGGACTTATCCGGCCACGCCGTTCTGGACAGTTTTGCACAAGCCCATCTTGGCGACGCCCATTTCGATGCTGTTCTACGCGATTGGCATCTCATTCAAAAAGAAAGCGATACGAGCTATTCGGGGACTTTCTCTTATGTGGCACCTAGAAACCTGTATTTCCAGCGATTGAAACAACTCAGCGATATTCTAGAAGCCAACGCAGACAGCAGCATGACGTATGCGCTCAGCGGCGATCAAGTAGACTCGCTCGCCGCTTGGGCTGATTTATGTCCCGAGTTTTATGGACCCGTGGTGCACCGCAGCAGGGCCTTGTTGCGACTGCTGAATCCTGATTATGTGGAACCTGTTTCCTTTTGTGCGGTTTCGGGGACGGGAATGAAACGAATACCCGATGCGGTCAACAATTCTTCGAAACTAAGCAGCGGTCGTGTTTTGCTGTATCCCAACCCAACTGATGGGAAGACCTATTTGAACTATCGCGCAGGACATTCGAATGCGGTCGACTATACGGTGTATAATGCACTGGGCATTGAGGTTTACTCAGGCACACTAGAGCCAAATACAGAAGAGGAACTCCCGACTGAAGCATGGCCTAGCGGTGTTTATTGGTTGCGCCCTCACAACAGTTCTATAGCGACAATGCGCTTTATTTGTCGTTAAAGTGAACTTGTTTCTTCATTGGGCAGCACTCGCGATTTCGCTAGTGCTGCCTTTATTTTCCTATGGCCAGCTCAAAGAAAATATGCTGCTCAATGGTTCCTTGGAATTGAATCATTCTGATTGTCCCATAGGCGGTATTGATTCTTTGAGATATGTTCCAAATTGGACTGGGATAATTACACCTGACTTGGTCTGTTCATGCAATCCTACAGGATTATGGGAGCCAACGGCAAGGGAAATTCCTGATGGACACTGTTATGCCACTCTTGGGATAGATTTTGTTCGATTTAATGAAGTGGGAGAAATCATTGTCGGTAGACTTAATAATCCGTTGATTGTAAATAGGAAATATTGCGTTGAATTTTCCTATAGTGTTTCAAAAGGAGCAAGATACTTTTCAAACATAATTGATGTATTGTTTACAAAATCCAATCTAGCAGAAGATTATTTATCGGTCGAAGAAGATAATTTTCCAGAGGGTGACCAATCTACTTCAGTTCTTCTTCAATTCGATACTATTGATTGGCGATTTTCGAGATCCGTCTTAATCAGTAGAGGTGGCGAACGATACCTGGCCATTGGATTCCTCAAGAATCCCAATAGAATTTATGAGAATCTACAAAACAATACTCTGAGAGCAGCTATGTTCTACATCGACTCCATCGCCGTTTACGACTGCACCGAAGGGATAGAATTCGCGTTGCCGAATGTGTTTACCCCGAATGGAGATGGGGAGAATGAGGTGTATCGGTCAGATCAGTTCAATGTAGATCGGGTAGAATGGGTGGTGCTGAACCGCTGGGGTCAGGTGGTGCATTCGGGCAAGGCTCCCGAGTTAGAATGGGATGGGCGGGATGTGCACTCGGGCGAAGAACTGGCCGAAGGGGTCTATTTTGTCCGCGCCACGGCCTATGGAAACGACGGCAGCACCCGAACCGAACAACAAACGGTGCATTTGATGCGTTAGGTGAACGCCACATCGCCCCCGTAGGCGTGAGGGATCGCAGCGGCAGCCCCTGACGCGACCAAGCCGGTCAGGGCTATAGCGAAGAGCCCGGCCCGGACACGCGAAGCAGGGTTCGCGGACACGCCCAGAAAACCATCAGCGTTGATCTAATCCGAGCACTTCATAAGGTGAACGCCATGCCGAAGGGGTGTATTTTATTCGGCTACAGCCTTTGGAAACGACGGCAGCTCCCGAACGGAACAAAAGGCGGTGCATTTGATGCGGTAATCATCCCCCGCGCCGTCCCGAACAGAACGCTCAAATGCCGTGGCCGAATTCCGCACGACTGTAACAAAAGTGGCGGCACGAGGGTGGGCGAAAAGGCGAACTTTCAGGATTAAAGCCACATAAAAGATGTTCCTCAAAACAGCATTCGTCGCGAGCCTCAGCCTGATCGGGCTTTTGACCTCTGCACAAAATCCGGGATTCGAAATTGCCATCGAGCCCTTGAATATCACCGGACTGGGCGGTCTTCAGGCCTACGCATTCGGGCAAGACAACGGCAAATGGTTAATTGTCGGCGGGCGTTTAGACGGGCTTCACCGCAGACAGCCCTTTGCCGCATTCGACATAGCCGGACACAACACCCAGCTGATCGTGGTCGACCCGGTGTCGAATCAAAAATGGAGTGCTCCGCTCAGCTCGCTGCCTGTTTCGATTCAAGAACAATTGCAATCTACCAATATGCAATTTCACCAAGTCGGCAATCGGCTTTACCTCACCGGAGGCTACGGATACAGCGCCACACTCGGAGACCACACCACCTTCGCAAAGCTCACCGCAGTCGACGTGCCCGCCACCATCAATGCCATCATTCAAGGGGGGGCCTTGACCCCGCACTTCAGGCAAATTGCTGAGCCCGAATTTCAGGTGGCCGGCGGACATTTATCGCAAATCAACCAAACATTTTACCTGGTCGGGGGCAATAAATTCCTCGGGCGCTACAACCCCATGGGGCCGAATCATGGCCCGGGATTCATTCAAGAATACACGAACCAGATTCGAACATTTCAACTCACCGACGACGGAACAAACATCAGCATCGTCCATTTGGCGCAATACACCGATTCGGTTCAATTGCACCGCAGAGATTTTAACGTGGTTCAGCAAATTCTCCCCAACGGAAATGAAGGAATTACCGCTTATTCGGGTGTGTTTCAACCCGGCGTCAATTTGCCCTTTTTGAACAGCTTCACCATCGACAGCACGGGCTATGTTGTAGACCATTCTTTTCAACAACATTACAACCACTATCACTGCGGGGTATTGCCCTTGTACTCTGCGATAAACAACGAAATGCACAGCGTTTTTTTCGGCGGAATCGCACAGTTTTACGACAGTGCGGGAGTGTTGATTCAAGACGACAACGTGCCCTTTGTGAAGACCATAGCCCGAGTGACGCGCAACTCGGCGGGAGTGCTTTCGGAACACAAATTGCCTGTTGAAATGCCCAACTTGCTTGGGGCGGGAGCTGAGTTTATTCCTGTAACGAGCCTCGCACACTACCCGAATGAGGTGATCAAACTCGACGATTTACCCCTCGACAGCACCTTGGTTGGGTATGTGTACGGAGGAATCAGCAGCGCTGCCGAGAATATTTTCTTTACAAACACGGGCAGCGAAAGCAGTGCCAGCAGTCAAATCTTTAAAGTGTACGTCGTCAAGAGCGCGAACTTTGCGATTTCCGAACCCTCAAATGAATATGCTGCCTCTTTGAATGTTCGAGTTTCTCCGAACCCCAACGAAGGAACATTCACCGTTCGTTTTCATTTGGAAACAGACCGAGATGCAAAAATTCTCATCCGGAGCGCCGATGGAAAGCGAGTGGAGCAAGTCGAACTCTTCGGGCTCAAAAAAGGAGAAAACGCGTATCGACCACTGGCCAAAAATTTCGCGGTCGGAGGCACCTATTTCGTCACCGTTCAAACTTCGGGTCAAGAGGCGACTCAAAAAGTGGTCGTCGAGGCGAAATAAGCCCCGAGGCCGGTCTGCTGCCGCAGAATTTTGAGGATCCAACCACTCGATTTCAGTGAACACCTCGCCGCGGGTGTGTCAAGTTTTGCGTGAATATCCACCCGATCGTCCGCATCACCACAGCACAAAGCGATCTAATTTCAACACCCAAATGCAGCCCCCCACCCCCTCTACCCCCTTACGCACCCTGATTCGCAGCATGGGCCCCGAAGGCGCGCTCGCCATTCTCGCTCTCGGGCACGAGTCCATCCGAATTTGGAGAGAAGAAACCGGTCGTATTCCACGTTTGGAGAGACCGGCCACAGAGCGAGGAAGTTCGCCTAAGCTTGTGTTATTAGGCTGGGATGCAGCAGATTGGCGAATTATTCAACCCCTGATGGCGCAGGGAGCCATGCCCGCGCTCAAACGGCTGGTCGAGCAAGGGGTCAAAGGCGCCATGGCCACCTTGAGCCCTCCGCTTTCGCCTATTTTATGGACCTCTGTGGCTACAGGCAAGCGCGCATGGCAGCACCGAGTCGGCGGTTTTGTGGAGGTCGACCCCACCAGTGGAGCGCTTCGCCCCATTCGCTCCTATGCCCGAAAGTCAAAAGCCGTTTGGAACATCTTGGCGCAGAACGGCTTCAAAAGCCATGTGGTGGGTTGGTGGCCAAGCCATCCCGCAGATCGCCTGCCCGGAGGGGTTATGGTATCGAATTTTTATCAAAAAGAGTCGAACGACCTAAATCAATGGCCCCTGCCCGAAGGAGCCGTCCATCCCCCTGAACTGGAACAAAAAATGGCCGAGCTCAGGGTACATCCATCGGAGATCAGCCTCGGAATGATCTTGCCCTTTGTGCCCACGGCCACCGCCCGCGACCTTCAAGAAGACCCCGTGGTCAAGAACGTGGCGCGTTTCTTGGCGCATTGCGCGAGCATCCAAAGTGCGGCGACTTTTTTACTCGATCGGGGCGGCAGCGATTTCAGCGCATTTTACTTCGATGCCATAGACCACTTCAGCCATCTGGCCATGCGCTTTCACCCCCCAAGACTCGAGGGAGTGGACGCCGACAAATACGAGAAATACAGGGGCATTGTAGAAGGCGCATACCGCTTTCACGATATGATGCTCGAAGCGCTGCTCGCCAAGGTCGGTGCCGAAACCCACGTGGTTTTGCTCTCCGACCACGGTTTTCGAAGCGAGGCCAATCGCCCGCTCAGGCTTCCCAAAGAGCCCGCGGCACCGATGCACGAGCACAGGGCTTATGGAATTTTTGCCGCCAAAGGGCCGTCGTTCAGAATTGCTCAGACCTTGTTCGGGGCGAGGCTGCTTGACATCTGCCCCAGCGTGCTTCATTTTTTTGGCCTGGAGATCGGAGAGGACATGGAAGGCCGGGTCTTGCTCGAACTCTTTGGCGATCAGACCCTCCCGAAAACTGTGCCCAGCTGGGAAGAAATCGAAGGCGAGAGCGGAATGCACCCCGCCATGTCTGAACTGGAAGGCGATTCGGCCATCGAGAAGCTCGGAATGCAACAGCTTGTCGAACTGGGGTATGTGGAAGAGCCCATTGAAGGGGGGCAGCGCGAACACCGAGAAACCTTGATGCGCGAAGAGCGCTTTAACATCGCCCTCAGCATGCTCGAAGCAGGGCGTGTTCGAGAAGCCCAGCTCGAATTTGAGGCCCTCTGCCGCGAAGACCCCAAGGCCATTCGTTATTTGGAGCGCAATGTGCGGAGCCTGCTGGCCATCGGCAGGGCCAAGGCCGCCGAAAAGGCGCTCGACACCTCGAGAGAATCGGGGCTTTCTGAACAAATTCCGAGAATTGCCGTGCTTCGGGCTTTGGTTGAACTCGCCCTCGGGCGTTTTGAAGAAGCCGAAGGGCGCTTTCTCAAACTAATTCAAGAACATCCTCAAGACGCGCTCATCACCGAACAAATTGCCCATATCGACTATCGAAGAGGGCGTTACGAATCGGCCCTGCAGCGCTTTGAGCAAGTGCTCGAAATCGATCGCGAAGACGTGCGCGGACTCAATGGCAAGGGCAGGTGCTTGGTCGAACTCGGGCGCACCGAAGAAGCCCTCGAGCCGCTGTTCGACTCCGTCGAGCTGAATTTCAAGCAACCGGCGATTCACCGTCTTATCGGAAGCGTTCTCGAAAAGCAAGGCAAGTTTGAAGATGCCTTCACCGCCGTGCATTTGGCTCATAAAATGCGCCCTGCCGATGCCGGAATTGTCGAGCAACTGCGCGCTTTTGCGGTTCAACTCGGAAAGAGCGAAGAAGCCGCGCACTGGGGTTCGATACTTGAAAAACTGGGCGTAGCAGCGGTGGCCGTGGTCTGCGGATTGCCGCGTTCGGGCACTTCGCTGATGATGCAGCTCCTGGTTTCGGCGGGTCTTGAGCCCTATGCCGACCATTCGCGCGCCCCGGACGAGCACAATCCGAAAGGCTATCTCGAGCACGAACGCGTTAAAAAGCTGCGATTCGACCGCTCTTGGGTTCCCGAGGCTCGGGGCAAGGTCGTAAAAGTGGTCTCGGGGCTTTTGTGTGAATTGCCCCTAAACGAACGTTATAAGGTGGTCTTTATCCACCGCCCGTTGACCGAAGTCATCGCATCTCAACAAAAAATGCTCGGAAAGCCCATCGAGCGCTTGCTTCGAGATTTTCCTTTGGCTTTAGCGCAAGCACTTGATAAACAGCAAGAAGCGGCGCTTCGCTGGTGCCGAAGAAATCCTCAAGTTGACTTGCTCGAAGTCGAGATCGATCGGGTTTATTCGAAGGACGAATCTTTGGTTGAAGAACTCGAACAGTTTTTTGGCGCGTCGAGTTTTGGAGGTCCGCTCGACCCTCAGCGATTTTGGGCACCGCTGGATCTCAACTTGAGGCGAGTGGCTTTTTGAACGCTTTACCTTTGCGACATGCAAAATAAAATTCGATCAGATCGATGGGCCTCGTATGCGGCAGCGGCAGCGGGCGTTGTGGGCCTCGATGCGGCGGCTCAGGTTCAGTATGTGGATTTTGATCCCGACCTGGTCGTTACAGGGCATCGGCAGCAGCTTCGCATCGACCTCAATAGCGATTCGATCGACGATTTTGTTTTGGTCGCAGACGACACTTTGCTGGCCGCGGGCAGTTTGATGTACGACATTGGTCGGATTATCGGCGGTGGGTATGCCAACACGGCCAACGATTTGCTCGGAAGTTCTCCCGGTGCCTACGATTACGTCGGGAGGTTGAGCGCGGGCGAACTCGTAGGGCCCAGCCGCAACTTCTTGAACGGGGGGACGTTCGCTTTTTCAATCGACGGCCAAAACCCCTTTGATGAACCGTGGAACGGCGGGGTGGTCGACGGCTATGTGGGGCTTCGGTTCGTCATTGGCGACAGCCTGCATTACGGCTGGATGCGCATCGATGTTTCTGCCGACGCCAAAAATGTCATCATCAAAGACGCTGCATTCAACACATTGCCGGACAGTAGTCTGTTAGCGGGCAGTCTCTTTCTCGGAGCCGAAGAAAGCCGCTTGCCCGAAATGAGGTGGAGTTGGAATTCAGTATCCGTCGACGCGCGCCCGGGAATTGCTTCGATCCTCGAGATCTACTCTTCGGCCGGAATTCAAATGGCGCGGATCTCTTCTGAAGGCGAGCCGATGGACTTCAGCCTCGATTCGCTGCCCCGAGGTTTGTACGTCGCACGACTCACCGACCGCGACCGGATGGCGAACTATCGGCAGATGGTCTTTATCCGTTGATTTTGCCCTCTCGGTAGAGCTCTTCCGGGCGCTCGACTCTTCTCAGAGCTTGCGAATCCAAACCAATCCTTCGGTTTGCATTTTGAGCAAAACGACCGATTCTGATTGGAGTTCAACTCGTTCATTTTCTGCCCCAAACCGGCCTTTGGCCAAACTCTTTCCAGAAAGCTCGAAAACTTCGTAGCCACACCCTCGAAAGCCTTCTTTGGGTTGGAATTCAATTCCATCTTGGCTCCGGAAGACCGCAAAACCGCGTTCGAAGTCTTCGACAAGCGAAATGGTTTGTCCGGTAGAGATCGGGTCTGTTGCGGTGAGGTTCAAGGCGAAGTCTTTCAGAACGACCGTGTCGAGAGCCGAATTGAGGTCGATGCGCGCCCAGCCATAGTGCATCGCCCCGGCCACATCGAGTCGGAGGCCCAGAAAACCATCGGCAGCCCCTCCGTCCCAGGGAAAGCCGGGGCTAATAGGACCAATCTTCGCCGAGAGTGGCACTTCTGCTTCGAAGTCCTTGCTCCCGTCGATGGGAGCGCCCGCAGAGAACTTCGATGCCGCAAAGGTCCCCGAAGAATATCCTCCGGTGCTGGTGTACGTAATCACATATTGAGCCGCAACACCGCTCATGCCATAGCTGTCGACTGCGCGAATCTGGGCGGCGTCTGCCGTAAAACCGTAGGTTGTAATGGAATACAAGCGAATGTTAAAGTCGTCGGTTCCGTCTTGGTCGAGGTCGATCGACACCCCATTGGGGTCGTTTTTGATGGCCCATTCGTCGGGAGAAACATCGGTGTACAAAATCTGCCCGGCCGCGGGCAAACCACCCAAGAGTGCCGTAGCTCCGAGGTATTTGGCGAGTCTCGATTCCGCAGTCTCCTTCATTTTGCGAGGTTTTATTGGAGCGTTAAAATTAAGGTTCTCACCCTCGTTTTTCAAGGGGTGTTTCAAAGGCCGCGCTCGTGTTCGATGCCGCGATTTGACATGATACCTTGTCGCTGTGCCGTATTTTTGCAAACTCTACATAATACCGCGATTTTATGGCCTTTGATCTCGAGATGATTCGCTCCGTATATCAGCGCATGCCCGAACGCATCGAAGCCGCAAGGCAGGTGCTCGGCAGACCGCTCAGCCTCACCGAGAAAATTTTGTACGGCCACCTCTGGAACGGAGCGGCCACCACGGCTTTCGAACGCGGAAAATCGTATGTCGATTTTGCTCCCGATCGGGTGGCGATGCAAGATGCCACGGCTCAAATGGCCTTGCTTCAGTTTATGAGTGCGGGTCGCAAAAAAGTGGCCGTTCCTTCAACGGTGCATTGCGACCACTTGATTCAGGCCAAGGATGGCGCAAAGGCAGATTTAAAGAGTGCCTTAGATAAAAGTTCTGAGGTCTTTGACTTTTTGCAGAGCGTTTCCAACAAATACGGAATCGGATTTTGGGCTCCCGGCGCAGGGATCATTCACCAAGTGGTTTTGGAGAACTACGCCTTTCCGGGCGGGATGATGATCGGCACCGACAGCCATACCGTGAATGCCGGTGGGCTCGGGATGATCGCCATTGGAGTGGGCGGAGCCGATGCAGTCGATGTGATGGCCGGAATGGCCTGGGAATTGAAATTCCCCAAGTTGATCGGGGTGAAGCTCACGGGCAAGCTCAACGGCTGGACGTCGTCTAAGGATGTCATTTTAAAAGTAGCGGGTATTTTGACCGTCAAGGGAGGCACCGGAGCCATTCTCGAGTATTTCGGCGAGGGTGCTGAGTCGCTGAGCTGCACGGGCAAAGGCACCATTTGCAATATGGGCGCCGAGATCGGAGCGACGACTTCAACCTTCGGGTACGACCCTAAAATGGCTGATTATCTGCGGGGCACCGGTCGTGCGGAGGTCGCTGATCTCGCCGACGGCATACGCGAATTTTTGAACGCGGACCCCGCGGTGTATGCGCATCCCGAGAAGTACTTCGATCAAGTGATCGAAATCGATCTCAACACCCTTGAACCGCATATCAATGGGCCGTTTACGCCCGATTTGGCGACCCCCATTTCGCAGTTTGCCGAGGCGGTAAAAACCAACGGATGGCCTGACGAGCTCGAGGTCGGGCTGATTGGATCGTGTACCAATTCGAGCTACGAAGACCTGACGCGCGCGGCTTCTGTGGCTCGTCAAGCCAAGGACAAAAAGCTCACGGTGCGCTCGGAGTTCACCATTACCCCCGGCTCGGAGCAGGTGCGATACACCGCGGAGCGAGACGGCTTGCTGGCCGATTTCGATTCGATCGGGGGCGTGGTTCTCGCAAATGCCTGCGGCCCTTGTATCGGCCAATGGGCGCGGCACACCAACGACCCCAACCGCAAGAATTCCATCATTACCAGCTTTAACCGAAATTTTGCCAAGCGCAACGACGGCAATCCCAATACGCACTCTTTTGTGGCCTCTCCCGAAATCGTGACGGCCATGGCGATTGCTGGGAAGTTGAGCTTTAATCCGCTTAAAGACAAGATCTTAAACAACGATGGGGCAGAGGTGATGCTCGACGAGCCCCGCGGACTTGAACTTCCGCCTTTGGGTTTTGATGTCAAAGACTCCGGCTACCACGAACCCGCCGCCGACGGCTCAGGAGTTCAAGTAGTGGTGCATCCCGACAGCGAGCGCCTTCAAAAGCTCGAGCCGTTTAAGCCCTGGAATGGAGAGAATTGGGAAGGTCTCGTTTTGCTGATCAAGGCCCAAGGCAAGTGCACCACAGACCACATTTCTATGGCGGGCCCCTGGCTGCGCTTCCGCGGACACCTCGACAACATCTCGAACAATACGCTTACGGGCGCGGTGAATGCGTTTAACCAAAAGACAGATTCCGTCGTGAATCAGCTCAGTGGAGCGCTCGGAACCGTCCCGGGGACCCAGCGAGCGTACAAGGCTGCAGGGGTTGGCAGCGTGGTGGTCGGCGATCACAATTACGGCGAAGGCTCATCTCGCGAACACGCGGCCATGCAGCCTCGTCACCTCGGAGTTTTGGCCGTTTTGGTGAAGTCTTTTGCGCGGATTCACGAAACCAATCTCAAAAAACAAGGGATGCTCGCCATCACCTTTTCAAAAGAGTCAGACTACGAATTGATTCGCGAAGACGACCGCTTTGATTTTATCGACCTCAAAGAATTTGCCCCCGAACGCCCGCTTCGGGTTCGTCTGCGGCACTCGGACGGCAGTTCAGACGAGATCAGCGTAAACCATACCTACAACCTTCAGCAAATCGATTGGTTTAAAGCGGGTTCGGCGCTCAATCTGATGAAGGACTAATCGATTTCGACCGCGGAGCGAGCGGCCTCAGCACGGGTTTCTCGCTCGGCGGCGCGAATCAAACGAAGGGCTTCATCCCATTCTAAACCGCTTTCGCCTTTAATCTTGCGATACGCCGCACTTCGGCCTACGCATAGCGTTTTCGAAACCCAGAGGGCGAATTGATCCTCACGGCACTTCGCTTTAAGGGTGTTGAACAACTTTTTCTGGGCATCTCTCACATCCCAAATGTGGGAATTATACGATCGTTTTGAAGGTGTTTTAAGACAAAGAAATCCACCAAATGCGACCGAAATGGTCGCGCCTCAGTTTCTGAGTCGAATTTCAAATCGGCTTCCGTAGCCCGGGTTGCTCTTGATCTCAAAAGCTCCGCCCATCGACACCGCGAGGTCTCTGCACAATCTGAGACCCAGCCCCAAGCTCAAGCCGTCTCTACTCGGCAGGCGAATATCTGCTTGATCTCGATTCCAGTCGACGGCCACAGATTCGGGCAGCCCCGGCCCATTGTCTTCGAGGACGATCAGAACCCAATGGTCTTCATTTTCTGCACTCAGACGTATGGAACTGCCTTCAGGACAGTATTTTATTGAGTTCGCCAACAGATTGCGAAGCACGGTTTCAAGGGCGTAACGATCGAATATGGCCTCGGCCGTAGACGGAACCGCGCGTTCGAGCCGCATTTTTCGAAACTGCATCACCGGTTCGTAGAGGCTTAGAACTCGGTCGATGGCGGGGTTCAGGTTTTGTCGAAAGACCGGTACCTCGCCCCCTTGGCGAATCTCTTTGCCCCAGCTCAAGAGGTTTTCGAGCAAATTCAGGTTTTCGAGAAGGCCTTGTCTCAGCAGATGAACCACTTGATCGGCTTCATCATTCCGCGCTCCGGGTTCGCTTTCAAGAAACGACAACAAGCGGATACTGCTGCTCAAGGGGCCGCGCAAATCGTGCCCGATGATCTGCATGAAGCGATCTTTTTCGCTGTTCAGCAATTCGAGTTCTCTTCGATTTTTCTCAATTTCGCGATGATTATCAATAAGTTCAACTGCTTTTTTGCGGTGCTGTCTGAGGTTCATGGCCAGCACGACGACCAGGGACAACAAGAGCAGTCCGGCCAGTTGATATCCGATGGCTTCTTTGGTCTTCCGCTCGAGACGCTCTCGGTTGTAGTTGGCTTCGAGTCTTTGTAGCGCAGTGTTTCGGCTCTTTCGGATCGATTCCACTTCGCGTTCGTAAAATCGGCTCCGGGCATTCTGGCTTTTTTGAAGCAAATCCTCCGAAGATTCTTTGGATCTCAGTGCATAAAACAGCGCCTTTTGATCGTTTCCCAAACTCTGGTGAATGCGATAAAGCGTTTCGTACACTTCGTGAAAGGCCCAAGGATCTATTGCGGGGTCGCTGTGTTCGATTAAAACTGCCAAGGCCTCTTCACCTTTGCGCTCGGCTTCGAGCAAGTTTCCTGTGCGTCTTAAATATTCGGCTTCAATGCCATAAGCCACTCCGTGAAAGGCATCTTTTTCAAGAGTTGACAGAGCTCGAGACACATCCGAAACCGCGTTTTCGAGCACCTGCATGTCTCCGATTTTGAGCGCGTGCATGGCAAAGACATTAAACAATTTGGCCCGCGTCAAAGAATCGCCCAAATCCTTGCTTAAATCAAGCCCTCGAGAAACAGCGTCGGCAAAAGTGAGATCGCCTTTTTCCATCAAGCAAAGTGCGATGTCGAGATAGAGACCCGCCACGTCTGAGTTGCTTTTTTCGCGCTCCAAAATGCGGAGGGCTATTCGGAAATTATCGAGGGCCGGTTCAAAATTTTTAGTACCGAAGAGTTCTCGACCGATTTCTTTAACAGCCAGGGCATAATAATGGGGAGATCGATTGGAATCCAAACGCGCAATGCTCCATTGAAAGACCGTCATGGCCGAGTCAGACAGCCCCATTTCGGCAAGTGCAATCCCGAGGTTGCGCAGTGCGTATCCCGCATGAGCCGAATCACCTGCTTGTTCAAACAAAGACCAAGCCGTTTGATAAGATGAAAGCGACAGCGAAGGCCGATGAGTGAGGATGTTTAAAATACCGAGGTTGTTATAGGCAAGGCCACTTTCAATTTTTCCCTCTTTTTTGGCCTCTTCGATCCACAGATTTCCAAGTTCAAATGCGAGCTCGGGAGACTCTTGGACGAGGCTGCGCGATTGAATTTTAAACCATTCGGCTCTTTGTTCAAAGCGTTTGAGCTCAAGCAAATCTGTGCGCAGGCTGTCGGGCAAAGCCGATAGGGGCCTCCAGAAGTTTCCCCAGAACAGCAGAAGGCACAGAATATTCAAGCTTTTCACGAAGGCGAATTTAAAGAAGCCCGCATCGACTATTTTGGACGGGTGAAAAGACAACAAAACGCATGGGCCTTTTACGACTGGGCCAATTCGGTGTATTCGCTCGTGATTTCGACAGCGGTATTTCCCTTGTACTTCGATCAAGTGGTCACCGAGCCCCTCCGGGTCGGTGTTCGTTCGCTGGAGCCCACCGCTGCCTATTCGTATGTTTTGATGTGCTCGTTCTTGACTGTGGCCATTCTTTCGCCTCTACTTAGCGGTTTGGCCGATCGAAACGGAAGTGCCCTGCGCTGGTTGGGATTTTGGATGAGCGCCGGTTCAATGGCCTGCATGGCCCTCTTCTTTTTTACGGCCTCTAACCCTTGGTATGGATTGGGAGTGAGTTATTTGGCAAGTGTTTCGTTCTGGTCTTCACTCGTATTTTACAACTCGTTTCTCCCCGCGGTCGCTTCTGTTGAAGAGCAGGATAAACTAAGTGCGAAAGGGTATTCGCTCGGCTATTTCGGCTCTTCGATTTTGCTCATGTTTTGCCTGGCACTGATTCTCAATGCAGGCGACCGATGGGGTTTGGCCTTTCGAATTTCGTTTGTTTTGACCGGGCTTTGGTGGCTCGGATTCGGCTGGCGATCGATCAGGCGCTTCCCGAAGCCCGTGGCCTTAGAACCGGAAGCGGGCGATCTCAAAGGAGGATATCGAGTGTTGATGAGAACGGTTCGAACGGTGCTGGGGAGAGCGGTCCAAAGGCGATTCTTGCTCGGATTTTCCGCATTTAGCGTTGGGGTTCAAACGATTATCTTGATCGCTTCGCTCTATGGATCGAGCGAACTCAAGATTTCGAGCGAGATTTTAATCGGTACCATCTTGGCCATCCAGTTTTTCGGAATCGCAGGAGCGTCGATATTTCGACGACTGTCTGACCGTTGGGGGAACATTCCGGCCTTGACTTTCGCACTCGCCATCTGGACATTAGTCTGCGGGGCGGCCTTTATCCTGCGGCCCGAGGACCCCGACGTGGCCGTCAAATTCTTTGGGCTCGGCGCATTGGTCGGTTTGGTGATGGGCGGAACCCAGTCGCTGTCTCGATCTACGTTTAGCAAGCTCCTCGAGCGCGGCGAAGGGCCCGCCAGCTATTTCAGTTTAATGGATGTGATCGAGAAACTGTCGATCGTCGTGGGCACTCTTCTTACCGCTTATCTCGCACAGCACACCGGGGGCATGCGCTGGGGGGCGCTTGGCTTGGCTGCATTTTTCATCCTTGGTATCAGCATTTTGCTGCCCTTGGCCAAACCCTATCGAGAGCTTACTTCAAAATCGCGCCCTGATCGAGCCTGAGTTGGCCAAAGAGATCGTCGAATGAAACGACGCGAGCCTTGATCGATATGGCTTGCCCCGCTTCGATGCCCTGTGAGCCGGGTTCGAGCATTTCTACATAGGCGAATTCTTCAAGAACGATATGATCGTCGGCCACTTCGGTTGCCACTCCTTTGATCTCGATTACCCGATCCAAATAAGCGTCCAAAGCCACCGGATTGCCGGCGATTTCTGCTTTGAGCGCCTCGGTAGACAACTGCGCACTGCTTTTTTCGCTTTGAATGTTGCGGTGCGGTTTGTTCCAGAGATAAACCGCCACGGCCAAGCCGAGGACCACGAGACTGAGGCCAAACACAAGCAGATTTTTCTTGTTCATCGCTAAGGAAATTGTACGGCAAGGTTCAAAAAATCTGTGTTCCAACGCTATCTTCGTGCAAAGAAATTCGACTTTGAAATTATCGAGCTTCCTTGGGGCGATTTCACCGGTGCTCGTTTTGTTGAGCACCGCTTGCGTTCACGAGCCCTTTGAAGGCACTTCGGGCGGGAACCCGGTGGACCCGCTCCCCCGAGTGTGCGACCCCGACACGGTTTATTTTGTCCAAGAGCTCCTCACTTTGTTTCGCGGCCAGTGCGCGAGTTCGGGCTGTCACGATCAAGCGACGGCCTCAGACGGGGTCGTTCTCGATTCGTATGCCTCAATTTTCCAAACGGGCGATGTCGACCCTTTTGACCCCGGAAATTCAAAGCTGTACGAAGTTCTGATCGAAACAGATCCGGACAAGATCATGCCAAGACCCCCGGCCTCTGCTTGGGATTCTGATTTGATTGCCAAGGTTCGCAAATGGATATTGCAGGGTGCGCTCGAGACCGATTGCGGCTCTTGCGACAGCAGCGCTGCAGCCTATGCCGCCAACATCGAGCCCATTTTGGCGAGCAGTTGTCGCTCTTGCCACAGCGGTGCGGCTCCGTCTAAAGGGGTTCGAATCGAAAACTATGCCGATGCCGCGGCCTTGGCCGCAGATGGTCGCTTGCTCGGCGTGCTCAACGGCAACGGATACGTGCAGATGCCTCCGGGCGGAAGCTTGGATGCGTGCAGGCTCAACGCCATAGAAGAATGGGTGATTCAAGGGTACCCAAACAACTGAGTCCGATGAAAAGATTCGGTGTTTTGATCTCGAGTTTCATGATCGTCACCTCAGTGTCGTCTTGTTATTACGACAATTACGAAGACCTGTATTCCGAGATCGGAACGGGCTGCGACACCACCGCACTCTCGTATTCAGCCGAAATTGCCCCTTTGCTCTCAGCTCGATGCGCCACCTCGGGTTGTCATGATGCACAGAGCATGCAGAGCGGGCTCAATTTGAGCAATTATGCCGATGCATCGATCATTGCACTCGACGGCAGATTATTGGCTCGAACTTTGCTCCCCACAGGATCCGGTGGCGCCATGCCTCCTTCTGGAGCTTTGGATCCATGCTCTTTAGATCACCTTGAACAATGGGTTTCTCAAGGAGCCCCAAACAACTAAATCACGTCAACATGTCTATGATTCGCTGGGCTTTCGCCACCCTCTTCATGTCTTCAACCCTCGCATTTGCTCAACTGCCATCGGCGTCGACGGTCAAGGCTGCGGCGAGCGAAAAATGGCAAACGCGCAAGGCCTACGTGCGCTTTTTCTCGACCACTCCGGTCGAAGACATCGAAGCGACCAACAACCAAGTTTCGAGCGTGCTCGATCCGCTCAAGGGCGAGTTTGCCTTTCAGGTCCCGATCAAGGGTTTTGTCTTTGAAAAGGCCTTGATGCAAGAGCATTTCAACGAAAACTATCTGGAATCGGCCAAATATCCGAACGCCACCTTCACGGGTAAGATTGTAGACTTCGATCCCACTAAATTGACGGGCACGGGCGAGATTAAACTCGTTTTGAGGGGGAAACTCACCATCCACGGTCAAGAGCGCGAGATGGACATCCCTGTGGTGATGAAGCCAAAAGCGGGAAAAGGCGCTCTGGAGGCCAATTTTAAAATTAAGCCCGAAGATTTCGGAATCGAGATTCCATCGGCCGTTCGGAAGAAAATCGCCAAAGACATCGAAGTAACCGTTAAAGCGGACTACGCGGCATGAGGATCTCCCATCTGTGGGTAGGCGTCTCGGTCTTCGCTTTGTGCCTCGGCTCTGTGCACGCACAGGACGACTTGCTCTCGATGCTCAACGAGCAGGCAGAAGTTCCTGAAAAAGAACCGGTCACGGCCATTTTTAAGGGCACCAAGGTCATCAACGGACAAAGCCCCGAATTGCCTGCTCATGGGGTGGTTCAATTCATGATTTTACACCGCTTCGGCGCATTTAGCGACGACTTTTTCTACAATTTCTTCGGGCTCGACAATGCAGAAATTCGATTGAGTCTCGAGTATGCTCCACTACATTGGTTGAGCGTGGGCGGGGGAAGAAGCAGTTTTCAAAAAACCTACGACGGTTTTGTCAAATACCGAATCTTTCGGCAGAGCACGGGCACCAAAGGCCTTCCTCTGAGCGTGGTGGGTTATAGCACGGCCAACATCCAGACCTTGAAGTGGCAAGACGGATTGCCGCACAATGAATCTGAGCGCTGGAGCTATTCGCATCAATTGATTTTGGCGCGTAAATTCAACGATCGGTTTTCGCTGGCCGTAACTCCTATGGTCGTGCATTTTAATGCGGTCGAACGTGCAACCGATCCCAACGATGTCTTCGCAGTCGGTTTGGGCGGACGGTTCAAGCTCACCAATCGACTCAGCTTTAACGCAGAGTTTTTCCCACAGCTCAACCCCACTGAATACGGTTCCGAAGGTCAAACGGAGACTTACGAAAACAGCTTGTCCATGGGCTTTGATATCGAGACGGGAGGTCACGTGTTCCAGCTTTTTTTCACCAATTCGAGAGGGCTTAACGACCCTTCATGGTTGGCGCGAACCCCGGGATCTTGGGCAAATGGCGATATTTATTTCGGATTCAACATTTCGCGGGTTTTCACGGTAAAACCACCGAAGCTGCCCGAGCCGAATGAATCATAGACCGACTTCAGTTTCTTACATTATTCTTTCGCCCAATCGCTTTTGAATTCTCTCGGCCGTATATCTTAGAAGCCGAAAAGAATTTTTTGAGACGATGCGTTATTTATTCCTTCTACTCGCTTCTTCGATCTCCTTTCTGTTTTCAACGAAACTCACCGGTCAATCCTAATCGCTCCGAGTAGTTGATTTGACGACCGCTTTGCCGGAAGCAGAAAAATTGCGCTCCGAGGAAAAGTTTCAACAAGCACTCGATTTGCTTGAGCCTGCCGGTATATGGGACAGCTTGTACCCCTCGGCTCTGACCGAACGCTGTTTGTCTCAGCTGGAACTGAAGCGGTTTTCGGAGGCCGAAAAAACGGCTGAGGAAAGAATGCGTGTTGATCCTTGGAGCAGCGAAAGTTATGAGTTGATGGCCGTGGTTTATTTTAGGTCCGAGCGCACTGCCGAGGCGCTGAAGGTGGTTGAAGACGGGTTGAAGCTATTTCCGTACAACAGCTTTTTGAACCTAAAAAAGTTTGTTTATCTCAAAGATCTGGGTCGCAAAGACGAGGCTTGGTCGGTTCTAAAGACCCATTTTGATTTCGACCCGTTTAACCCTTTGATGCATTGGCAGATCTTCGATTTCTGCAAAGGCGAAAACCTCCCATCTCAGGCCTTGATGTCAGGCTTTTTGGCTGTTGTCTTCGAAGGCGATCCCGATGTTGCGAGGAGCCGCCTTGGGCAACTCGATCAATATGCAGCCCACCCCGGTTCGCTGTCGAAATCGGGTGCTCTCATCGAACCCCAAGATCGATTTTTGGAAATTGACGAATTGCTGCGTTCACGAGTGGCATTAAACAGAGAATATCGCTATTCATTTTCGTTTGATTACCCCCTTTTTCGGCAACTGAGTTTGCTCGTGGAGCAAATGGGTCAGCAGGACTTGGGTACGGGATTCTTTGCCAAGGAATACGCTCCTTTTTACAAGAATGAATTAAGAGATTCCAAAACACTCGACCTGTTCATGATTTGGTCCATGTGGTCGTTTGAGTTCAAAGGGGCGGCGAAAGTTGAAAAGACGCTGCAAAAAAACAGCGAGGTCATTTCGGGCCTGAACGAAAAGTGGAGGGTTGCCCACGAAATGTTTCAACCGATTGATACCGCACTCGGGCCACAAAAGCTTTATTTAGTGAACAATCGCTTTTCTATGTACGTCCCGAGCGTCGGTTCGTCTGAATCTGTATACTGCCGAAAATTCAGTTTATCAGGCGGTTTTGAAGCCGAGGGCAGTATGCGCGACAATCTGTGGACGGGCACGTGGAAGTTTGTACATCCCAATGGTCAAAAAGCTTCTGAAAGAATGTTTTATTTGGACACATTAAACGGCGACTACACGGAGTATCACTTCAACGGGAATGTTTCGTTTAAGGGCCGCATGAAGCAAGGTCTGCTCGAAGGCGAAGCACTTTATTACTATGAACACGGCCAGCTCAAAGAGCGAAGCGTGCTTTCAAAAGGTGTTTTTCAGGGCGAGTCTGAATTTTACAGATCGAGTGGAGCCCTTTGGTACAGTATGAAACCGGAAGGTGCCGGAGCCAAATCGCAGGTTAAAATTTACAGTGAAAGCGAGAAATTGCTCGAAGAAGGTTGGACGGATCAAGGCAAGCGCGTCGGGCTTTGGAAAGTGTATTTTCCAAATGGTATGTTGGCCTCTGAGGTGTATTATTTAGACGGTTTGTATCAAGGTCTGTTTCGAGATTACCATGCGCACGGATCGCTTCGACTCGAAGGCGAGTACAAGAACGGAATACGAGAAGGAGTATGGACGACCTATGATGCCCAGGGCACAGTGGTATTCACCGAGGTCTATCGAAAGGGCAGTCCCGACGGTGTTTCGGAAGCAATCGACCCCATCACCCAACGCAAGGTGCGATACTCTTATAAGCAAAGTCGCTTAAAAAAGGCGGTGTACATCGATGAGTTGGGCACAGAAAAGGATATTGCCGTCGTTTCGACAGACGAAGTTTATTGGAGGTGGGCACCGTGGTCTCGAGAAAATTGGGTCGCAGAAGGTCGATCGAAATCGAGCCGAGCAGAAGGCGTGTGGTCTTATTTTGACTATTAAGAGAGAAAGCGCGCAGAGAGCGTTTTCCAGGCAGACTTGCTCGAGGGTCAGAGGAGAACATTTGCTCTGGATGGCGCGCTCTCAGGCATCGAGAATTATCGCCGAGACACGCTTCACGGTATGGTAAAAACGTACTATTTCGGGACGAAAGAAGTGCTCCAAAACGAAGGAGGTTTTGTTCGCGGAAAGATGCACGGTCCTCAACTGACCTATTTTCCGGACGGGCGTTTGAAATCGAGAGCGGAGTACCGCATGGGCAGGCAGCACGGGCCGGAAATTGAGTATTATTCGAATGGAAAAGTAGGTCGGAGAAGCCATTATGAACAGGGCCGTTGCATCAGCACCAGATACTTCGGTGCCGACGGCAGGCCTTGGGGAACCGACAGCATTGTCCCGGCCGAAGGGACGTATGTGTCTCTATTTCCCAGCGGAAAAACTCATTGTACCATCGATTTTAAAAATGGGTATCGCCATGGAAAGACCTCATTTTATTATCCCGACGGAACCTTGGAGGTGGAGTCAAATTACGCCTACGGTTTGCTCCAAGGAGAAACAAAGTCTTATTTCCCGAATGCTCAGTTGAATTCCTCTTTATCCTACGTTTCGGGTTCCCCTGAGGGATTGATTTCTACCTACTTCATCAACGGATCAAAAAACAAAGATATTCCCATAGTGAATGGTGTGGCTCACGGAGCGCAAAGCGGTTTTCGCTACGACGGAAGCAGGCTGAACGAGTTCAGCGAATCTCTGGGCAAGAAACGCGGAGAGGCGCGGCGGTTTTCATCCTCGGGCGAGCTTGAGATCATTGAGAAATGGCAAGAAGATTTTTTGGTTTCGTATGCATCCGCCAGCCGAGACGGCAAGCCCGTTTTGGAAATGCCCGTTGGGTCAGGAGCGTCTAAGATTGTTTCCTTTTATTCAAACGGCGATACCGCGGTCGTTGCCGAAGTTCTGGACGGTCTTTGGCACGGCAAACACCGAATTTATCACCCCAATGGCAAACTCGAATATTCGGGTCAATACTATCACGGGGAGCGAGAAGGGCTTCATCGCTGGTACGATCAAGAAGGGGTCGTCCGCAGAAAAACAGAATTTCTGTGCGGAATGGAACACGGAGAAAACAAGCGTTTCGACCGATCCGGTGCATTGATTTTGGACGATCCGCAGCTGTGGGATCGATCGACCGGCACAGCGGAGTTTCGGGGTCAATCCGAGGGCCGAAAAAGTGCTCGTTGGAATGTTGTCGACAATATAGTCCAACCGCAATGAAGGCATTATTCATACTCCCGCTCTTTGGACTCTTCGCAGGATCGATTTCGGCTCAAGAGCCTCTGAACATAGATCGGTTGAGGGCCGAATATCCGGGCAATCACGCGGTGGTTGAATTCGATCACTACCGAGCGGAAATTAGTTCGAGTTCGGGCAAACTCTCCATCGTAACCGAACACCGCGAACAATGGGCTCTGCTCGGCGAATCGGCTCCCAGGTTTAGCGAGTGGGAAGAATCGAGTGCACCTTCGTACAAGCTCGTCTCGATGAAGGGATACAGCCTCAACCCCAAAACCAAGGGATTCAAGAGAGAAAAGATTGCGGAAATCGCGGTCACCGACGAAAGCGAACCCGGCATTTTTGCACACGAATACCGCCTGCATCAAACGCGATTTAAAGGTCTGGTGTCGGGATCTAGAATCTATAAATCGACTCAATATCAGATTGAAAAGCCCCAACATTCCGGCAAGATGTTTATTGGGGGCTCTCTGCCAAATGAAGAAGTGAGGTTTGAAATCGAAACTTCCAAAGATGTGGAACTCGGATTTCACTGGCAAAATGCAGAAGGGTACACCGTGAATCCTCAGATACGAGAAGACAAAAACAAGCGTTATTATCTGTGGACTTTTTCAAAAGTGCCCGTTTATTCATACGGCGGTTCAAACGAACCTGATCCGCTTTGGGTGCTGCCCCATTTGGTCTATTGGGTGAAATCTTATGAGCAGGAATCTCGCAAGGTGAATGTGATCGGTTCTATAGACGATTTACACCGGTATTACTGCGGGTTTCAGAAGAAAGTTCAGATGACCCCCGATCCGAGTATTCGGGCAATTGCCGATTCGATTTCTCGAGTGCACCAAAAAGAAGAAGATCGAGTTGAAGCGAGCTTTCGGTGGGTTCAAAAACACATTAGCTACATCGCGATTGTCGAAGGCGACGGAGGTTTCCAAAGTCAAGATCCCGAATTTACCTGTTCGAAGCGCTACGGAGACTGCAAGGCCATGAGCACCCTGCAACAGTCCATTTGCTCGGCCATGGGCATTCCGCTGAGTTTGGCGTGGACCGGCACCACGGAACTGCCTTATTTCTACACTCGCCTTCCGAGCACAACAGTAGATAATCACATGATTGCCGTCTACGAGCAAGAGGGGCGGAATGTCTTGTTGGATGCAACCTATTCGCGTCTGCCCTACGGATATACTCCGCCGTTTATACAAGGTAAAGAGATATTGATTTCGCGAAATTGCACATCGTGGAAAGTCGATACCGCCCGCGTTGAACCCGCCTCTCGAAATCGAATTGTCGATCGAATTAAGCTGAGATTTGATTGGGATAAGGGCGATTTGTATGGCAAAGGCAGCGCGCGATTTACGGGCTATCAAGCGATGGAAGTTCAGGATGCCTTGGGAAGGGTGAAGAATCCCGAAGAAGAAACAGGATTGGTGCGGTCGTTTGTGCTCAAAGGAGACAACAACTTTGAGTTACATAAGTATCAAGTTTTACCTCAGACATTTGGAGATTCCGTGGTGGTGATCGAATACGAGTTCAAGTTGCCAAATTGGATGCTGCGGCTCGAGAATGCTCGCTATTTTAAGCCCGATTTAGAAAAGCGAAAGATCTTGGCTGAATCTTTGAATGAGCGACGATCGGCCTTGGTGTTCGATCAATCGATTCGCCGCGAGCTTCACTTGGAATTTGAGGCGGGGCATGGTTTGGAGAATGCCGAATTGTTGGGTGAAGAGTCTTTTGAAATCCAAGGCGTTCGCTACACCCGAAAAATGGAACGTTTGGGTAAATCGATCACATACACCCAACGACTCGATTTAGAGAGATCCACCATACAGCCAGAAGATCTGGCCGAGCTTTCTGTATTCCAACAAAAAGTACGAAAACTGAGCAATCAGAATGTTCGTTTTGAATTCATTCCTTAAAATCGACAGTCTTATGAATATTCATCAAAGGGCGTTTTTGGTTTTGTTTGGCTTCGTATCGATTCTGCTTTCGGCACAGGACATGCCGTTTTCCGATTATCATTTCGATGCGCAACTGAGTTTGGCTGCGGTTTCAGAGAACCGTAAAACCGCTGATGAATATGTCCTGTTTCAAAAGAGAGAGCACGAGTTCTATTACGACGAGAAGGAATCGCAATTCTGGGAATATGTCTTGTTTCACGAAATAACGTACGTGAACAGCATTGAGTCGATCGAACGGAATAACAAAGTTTATTATCCGTTAGGTTCCAATGACTTGTTAATTGCCGAAGGCTGTCGAGTCGTGAGTGCGGAAGGCAGCAAAGTGTTGGGCCCCGGCGCTATTCGAGAGACCGAAGAAGAGGGCAGGAATTATCGATACTATGCGGTAGAGGGGCTCACAGTGGGCACTCTTGTCGATTATTATTTTGCCTATCGGAGGCCTGCGCGATCGTCGGGTATGACGTATCGAATTCAAGGCGAATATCCCGTAGAGAAATACGAATTTGATCTTCGCTGCGAGCCGCATCTTAGATTTGACTTCAAAGTAAACAATTCCGAGGCTCAGCCGGTGCTTGAGACCTTGAAGAATGGCAATCTTCAGTGGTCTCTTCGGATGAACGATCTTCCGGCCTTGAGCACCGAACCTTTTTCCAATCCTGCGCGCCATCGAATCGCCCTGAGCTACAAACTCAGCTCGAATACCGCTACAGGTGTTTCCAATCTGAATAGTTACGCTTCGCTCTCAGAGAACTTCTGGAATTCAATTCACACTGCAGACAAGAAGACGCTCAAAACAATTAAAACTCAGGTTAAAAAACTGAAGCTCGAGGAGTTGTCAATCGATCGAGAAAAGGTGAGAGCCATCGAGGATTGGTACAAAATGGAATTTGCTTTTTACAACAGCAGCGATTCGAGGTTGGAAGACATGCAGTTCGCTTTGGCCAACCGAGCGCTCAACGAGGTGTCTGCGCTCAAGTTGTTTAGTTTGATGTGCCAGGCTGCTGAGATTCCGCATCAAATCGTTTTGACGAACGACCGATTTCAAACGGTGATTCCTGAAGACTTTGAGTGTTATTGTTACCTGGACAATTACCTGCTCTATTTTCCCGGCATCGACGACTATGCGGAGCCGGGTGTTTTTTTTAGACGCTTGGGCCTTATCGACGATGGTTTTCGAGGCAATAGAGGCTTGTTTATTTCAACCCGTACTGTTGCCGGGGTGGAGGCTGTTTTGGGTCGAGTGCAACAAATTCCGTACGAATCGTACAAAGAGAGCGACTCCAAAATGCTCATGAAGGCGCGTGTAGACGAGTCGGGAGAAGCACTTACCGTAGATGCTCGGATGATTTACACAGGATATTCCGCAGCCTCGTTTCAACCATTTTACAGCTATGCGGACGAAGAGCGAAAGAAGGAACTCGACTTGGCCATTAAGAATTGGCTGATGTCCGACACAGAAGTCCTAAAGTTCGAATTAAAGAATGCCGGTGTTGAAGAGTTTTTGAAAAAACCATTCGAAGTGGTGGCTACTTATCGGTCGGTGGCCATGCTCGAAAGTGCGGGCGGAGACCTCATGGCAAAAGTGGGAATGCTGATCGGCCCTCAATCAGAATTGTATCAGGAAAAGACTCGTGTATTGCCTGTGGAACAAGATCACAACAGAATGTACACTCGAACTCTCGAAATCGAGATCCCTGCGGGCTATGAATGCAACAATTCCGAAGATCTCAATTTCGACGTGGTCTTGACTTCAGAGAGCGATGGAAGCACACTTGCGGTTTTTCGCTCCAAAACCACCCGAAGCGGAAATATTCTCTCAGTGGATATTGAAGAGTACTACACGGTTTCGGAAGTTCCGCTTCATCAATACGAGAGCTTCGCAAAAGTGATCAATGCCGCGGCTGATTTTAATAAAGTGCGCTTGGTGTTCAAGCCGATATAACGACGCATTTTTACTCTTGTGCGATGTGGAAAAGCGCATCGCCTCGGTGGATGAGCGGAAAGTTGTTGTGCCCGATAATGTGCCCGTCGTAGGGAGACTTTACCTTGAGACTGTATTCGCCGTACGGGCTGTTGATCACCCCGAGAATTTGTCCCTCTTTCACCTTCTGCCCCGCGAATTTGCGCGCGATAAACAGCCCTGAAACTTCTGCCCGAACCCAGTGCGATTCGCTGCAAAAAATGCTCTTTCCGCGGGCTTTTCGAGGAGCGATCATTCCGTGTTCAGAGAGGACATTCTGAATTCCTTGAATGCCTGTTTTAATCGAAAGTTCGTCGAGCCTCAGGGATTCTCCGCCTTCGAATACGACCACACTTTTGCCGAGTTCTTGAGCAGCTGCGCGCAGAGAGCCTTGGATGAGCCCCGATTGCAAGACAAATGGGGCTTTGAATGCCCGAGCAATCTTTTCGCCGAGTGCGTCGCCTTTTGCGAATCGCAATTGGGGGTGATTGGTTCGACTCGAACCTCCGGTGTGAAAGTCGATTCCAAAGTCGATCAAAGGCAGCAAATGGTGCGTAATATTCCAGGCGACGATGCTCGCGAGCGAACCTTCGGGATTGCCCGGAAAGCTCCGATTGACGTCTTTGCCGTCGGGAACATCCCTCGAAAAATGAATAAAGCCGTAGACATTGATAATCGGCAGCGCCAAAACCGTTCCCGCTCTCAGCTTGCGGAGGGCGTCGCTCTCGACCATGCGTCGAACAGTCTCAATTCCATTCACTTCGTCTCCGTGCAAGCCGCCGCTCAGCATCACCACAGGGCCGGGTTGACGGCTGTGAAAAACGTGCACGGGCATTTGAATCAAGGTCCCCGACGGGAGCCGGGCAATGTCCAGCTCGATCAATCGATGAGAGCCCGGTTTTACGGCGAGCCCATTGAGTACGAAAGACTCCCTCATAAGCCGGTGTAATTGAATGGCGTAATCGCCCGAAGTTCTGCTTTGAGGGCATCTGGAACGTCGAGTCGGTCTATAAACATTTCAAAATCAGCTTTTCCGGGCCGATCGTTGGTGCGGCTTAAGGCTTTGAGCAATTCGTAAGGATTGGGATAACCTTCTCGTCTCAGGATGGTCTGTATGCCTTCGGCCACCACCGTCCAGTGCAATTCGAGGTCGGCCTGGAGGGCTTTTTCGTTTACGGTGAGCTTGTCGAGGCCCTTCAGCAGCGACTGAATCGCGATATAGCTGTGCGCGAAGGGCAAGCCGAGATTGCGCAGAACAGTGCTGTCGGTCAAATCGCGCTGCAACCGAGACACCGGAAGCTTGCTCGACAAATGATGAAAAAGAGCGTGAGCCATGCCAAAGTTGCCCTCGGCATTTTCAAAGTCGATCGGGTTTACTTTGTGGGGCATGGCCGAAGAGCCCACTTCGCCCGCTTTGATGCGCTGCCTGAAGTAATCGAGGCTGATGTATTGCCAAAAATCGCGACACAGATCGATTAGAATGGTATCGATGCGGGCAAAGTTGTCGCAGAGCGCCGCAAGGTGGTCGTAGTGCTCGATTTGTGTGGTGGGAAATGAGCGCTGCAAGCCCAGTCGGTCTTCGACAAAATCTTTCGCGAAGCCGTGCCAGTCCACGTGGGGAAAGGCCGCGTAGTGAGCGTTCATATTCCCGGTGGCGCCTCCGAATTTGGCTGCGTACGGAATGTGCCGCATCAATCGAAGCTGTTGGTCGATGCGCTCGGCAAAAACCTGAACCTCTTTGCCCAGGCGCGTCGGAGAGGCAGGTTGTCCGTGGGTGCGCGCCAGCATGGGCAGTTCGCTCCAATCGCTGCTCTTTTGCCACAAAACCACCACGAGGTCGGCGATGGCGGGCAGCATTCGATCGTCCATGGCCTCGCGGAGCGCGAGCGGGATGGCCGTATTGTTGATGTCTTGAGAGGTCAGTCCAAAGTGGATGAATTCTCGATACGCCCCGAGGCCCAAGGCATCAAATTTCTCTTTTAAGTAATACTCAAGAGCTTTGACATCGTGGTTGGTCGTTTTCTCAATTTCCTTGATCCGACGCGCATCCTCAAACTCAAAGTCGAGATAGAGGTCTTGAAGCTCCGTAAAGCGTTCGGTAGGAAAATCGTCGAGTCCTTGAAGCCCGAGCCCGCAAAGCGCCATAAAATATTCGACTTCAACGCGAATGCGGTATGCAATGAGGCCGTATTCCGAAAAATAAGGCACCAATTCTCTCGTCTGCCCGGCGTATCGTCCGTCAATGGGAGAAATGGCCTGAAGTGGATCGTACATAAAAACGTTCAAAGCCCAAATGTAGACCTTGGGTAGAACACCTCCATAAAAGAGACTCCCCCACCTCGGAGTCAAAGACCCAAAGTGAGGGAGGTGCTCATTGGCCTGTGGATTGGCCGAGAAGCGGTTTTCGCCGGCTCAGATTCCGCTTAGTTGATCGCGCTTTCGTAGGCGTTTACGTAGCGGTACTTGGCTGTGGCGTCCTCGTAATAAAGTTCCCAAATCAAAGTGAGGGCGCTGTAACCGGTAGTTACCCACGAAGCGGGGACGCTTGGCTTGGTGATGTAAAAGCGAATCGGGCTGTATTGGGTGCCGAACACATCGCCTGCGACGAATTCGTTGCCGAAGGGATTCACCGCGCTCAGCGGAAGCCCCTGACCGGTGTAAACGCTGTCTGTGGAGTAGGCGGTAGACCAGATGTTGTGCAAGTGGTAGAAGTTATCGCCCGCTTTGGCGCTCGGAACCCCGTCTACGAAAGCGGCATCTTGAGCCCAAGTGGAGACATCGCTGCCCGTCGAAACGATCGGAACGCTCGATGTTTGGCGCAGATCGCCATCGACCCCGTAGTTCTTGGCGAGGACCCCGTCGATCATCAAGAAGCTCTGAACAAAAAATTCGCGACCGGCGATGTCGTCGAACACTTCAATTTTTACATCCACGGCGTAGGCCGAGTCCAGATCGGTCACTTTGTGGGCCGCACCGATTTCGGCTTCTTCATTGATCACCGCCAAAACGGCGTTGTTGGCATCCCCGTAATTCTCAAGAGCCTCGCCATTGACGTGAATGGTGGGATATCCACCGGCGGGAAAGGCAATTTCCCAACCGATCGCCGTCGGTGAGGCCAGAGGATCTGCGTTGTGAACCGCCACACCAATGACTTGAGAATAGGCTTTTTCCATTCCCAACAAGATTTCGGCTCCGTTGGGGCAATACTGACACCAAGCACCTGTGTTTTCGACTACCAGTGCCGCTCTTCCCGGAGAAACAATCAAACCTTCGATGGGATTGACTTCGGTCGGGGTGTTCTTGTCGTCTTCTTTTTTACAGGCACCGAGCACGGCTGCGCTCAAAAGACCCAGGA
This sequence comes from Schleiferiaceae bacterium, assembly GCA_041739275.1. GTDB lineage: Bacteria > Bacteroidota > Bacteroidia > Flavobacteriales > Schleiferiaceae > WGMI01. The sequence goes on from JBGSOF010000020.1 coordinate 132,857, forward strand.
GAAATATGCGCTTCATTCGTTCGGAGTTTTGGGAAAAGGGGGGAAATCAAGCTGCAATTTAGCGAATTGGTCTCGCTCTTTGAATTCGATGAGCCAAGGGTCGATTCCAAGGCGCGATCTATTCGATTCAGAGGGGTGACGGTAGTAGATCGATATAGATGGGCAGGTGATCGCTAAAGCCGCCGGTGTATTTCATTCCTTCGTAGGTGCGAAGCGGTTTGCTGCCGGTAAAGCGATCGTCCGGAACCAGCAGCCATTCAATTTTTGCCGTTTGAGCTCTCTGACCGTCGATCGACGTTCTCCGCCCGGCAAAAAGGGCTTCGTTTACGAGGATGTGGTCTAAGTATTCCCAATGTCCGTTGTACTTGTGACTTCCAAAACCGCGGGCTTCGAGCTCCATGAGGTCGATCAAATCGCCCGGAGCGGGAACCTCGCCCGAAGCAATTCCCGTGGCAGATTTCAGACCCAATCGCAGAGAGGCGTCGCCCGGGCCGTCGTTGAGATCGCCCATAATGATTATTCCGTCTAAAGGGTCGAAGCGCGCAATGGAATCGCAGACTTTTTTAAGCGCGTTGGCGGCGAGCATCCGTTTGGGTCTTGAGGCCTCTTCTCCGCCTCTTCTCGAGGGCCAGTGATTGACAAAAACGTGCAAGGTGTCTCGAGCCTCACGAATGGCAAACTTGGCATATAAAATGTCTCGGGTTTTCCAATTCGGCTGTTCGGGATCGGTCACCGGAATTTTAGAAGCGTAGAGCAATTCGAGACGCGAAGGTTGAAAGATCAGCCCGACGTCGATTCCGCGCGAATCGGGGCTGTCGAAGTGCACGGTTTGATACTTCCAAGGAGAAAGCAATTCTGTGCGAGTGATTCCTTCGAGAACCTCTCTGTTTTCAACTTCACACATGCCCAAAAGAGCAGGTGGTTCATCGTTTTTGGAAAGCGAAAGCAAGACTCGAGCGATGTTTTTTTGCTTGTCGCGCATTCTGTACTCGGACCAGTTTTTTGCTCCATCCGGCAGAAATTCCTCGTCTTGGGTTTTGGGATCGTCCTCGGCGTCGAAAAGGTTTTCGACATTGTAGAATGCCAAACGCAAGGGCTTGGTTGAAGTGGATTTAGAACTTGCTTGTGCACCAAGTGCGGCAGAGAAGCAGATCGCCGCAACAAGGCAGAGCGTCTTTAAAAAGTGGATCATACGGTGCGCTTCCATAAAATTCAAGGCAGTTTTTCAAACAATCTCAGCCCCTCGGCCACTTCGCGAAACGCCTTGCTTTCGGAATAGTGAACCATACTTTCTCGTGCTCCGAGAAGGAGTTGACCTCCGGGCTTAAGTCTTTCATTAAAACTTTCAAAAACAAATTGTTGAAGGCTTCGATCGAAATAGATCAGCACATTCCGGCAACTGATGAGGTCAAAATTTTGATTCATTCCGGAGGGCGCAGAGAGATCTAAAAATTTGAAATCGATCTTCGGGCTATAAGCGGACTTAAAGGAAAATTCGCCATCCGCCGAAGTTTCGAAATACTCATGGAAATCAACTTCCGCTTTGAGTTGAATCAGATTCGAAAAAAGATCGAAATTCTTGCGGTATTCCATCATATGTTTCGAGCGGATCTTTCGGCTACCCGCGCGTTCAATGGCTCGGTCGCTCAAATCGGTGGCGAGCACTTCGACCCGGTCTGTCCACCCCAACAAATGCCATAAAATGCACAAGGTCCAGAGCTCTTCGCCGGTCGAACAGCCCGTGATCCAAACCTTGAGTTCCTCGGGCTTAGCTCTCGTGCTCCAAAAGCGGTAGCAGGATGCAAACGCCTCGGGGTCGCGAAACATGGATGTGACGTTGACGGTAATTTCTTCGACTATTTCGGCAACCACCCAGGGATTTTTATCGAAATATGCGGGCAGCGATTCGAGCTCCAAATCCTCTCGGGTTTGCAAGATTCGTTTCAAGCGTCGCCCCATGGAATCCGTGCCATATCGACTGAAATCGATGCCCGAATACGCGCGCAGAACTTCGAGCATCGTTTCGAGCTGCCCTTCGGAGAGCGTCAGGGGCTTCAAAGGTGTTTTGACCGCAGAATCTGAGCGAAATACCTCGTTTGGCCGAACTTCGTGGCGTCGGTTCCGCTCGGTTTCTGTTTGGGCGCTCTGCTCTTCGAGTTTCGAAATCATGAAGATCAAAGGTATTGGTCGTTTGTTGACTGTTTTGGCCGTGTTTGCGGCTTTATCAACCCATGCACAACACAGAGCGCTCGAGCCCGCCGTATATGTGGTGGGCGGAGGGATGTTGGCCCTTGCCTTGAGTTATGAACAAGCCCCTTCGCTCGGGCCAAATCCATCGCCTTTTCTCGATCAATGGATTGAGCCTATTGCACTCAAGGGAAGCGTTTTACTCGCCGGCGGCTGGTGGGTTTGGGCGAAGATCGAGCGAGATCCTCAGCGCCTTAAGGTCTCCGAAGCTCTGGTGCGTTCGGTGGCCTATAGCGGGATAAGCGCTCTGGCCCTGAAGGCCGTTTTCCGACGAACTCGCCCTGGAACGGAGCCTCAACAATGGTTCGCTTATAACAGCGATTTTGATCTCAGCGATGCATTTCCATCGGGACATTCAGCCGTGGCCGTCAGCACCGCCACAACCTTGGTTTTGAGCTATCCCGAAGAGCGGTGGCTGCCCTGGGTAGCGTATCCGCTGGCCGGCCTTTCGTGTTGGGAACGCATTGCCAACGACCGTCATCATCCGAGCGACGTCATTGCGGGAGCCCTCTTGGGCTATACCACCGGAGTGTTGGCTCTCCGACCGATCGAGCTCGACCGCTTCGGGGCTCGAATCTATTGGTCGCCCGAAGGTTTGGGTCTGCTCTGGGAACTCGACGGGCGCACTTCTCCGGCTTCGACAAATCTCTGAATTCGAAACGCTGAGCGGCGGTTTCCGCATTCGAGCTCGAGCACCAATGTTCCGCTCGGCAGGGCTTCAAAAGAGATCGAATAGCTTCCGTTCTCGACCGAGACACTGTCGAGCCAACCCGAGCGCAAGGTCTCTCCGTTGCCGGCATAGATTCGATAAGAAGGAAAACAGGCTTCGCAGTGCACGAGCGAAACTTCGGCGATCTTGCCAATTCGAGCGCTTTCGAGCTTCCATTCGCAGCTGTCTCCGGCTTGTGCAAGAAAAATGAAAGAAGCGGCAAATAAATTCATGGAGCGAGTTTCGATGTGAAAAGGCAAGCATCCCCGTAGCTTAAAAATCGATAATCTGAATTCAAAGCGTGCTGGTAGACTTGCTTCCAGCGTTCTCCAATGTACGCTTCGACCAAAAAAAGCAGGCTGCTCTTGGGTTGATGAAAATTCGTGAGCAATTGTCCGGCACAATAAAACTTTACCCCGGGCAACAGAAACAAACCGGTGGGGGCGCTAAATCGGTCGACGCCTTCCATTTCCATTCGGTGGATCAGCGCATCGAGCGCTTCACGTTTGCTCGGATTGATCGGGCAATCATAGGGAAAGGCTTGCTCTAAAGCCCCCTTTTTAGCGGGATCGATCAGTTCGCGGACGCCAAACCAATACAGGCTTTCGAGGGTTCGAAGTGCCGTGGTGCCCACGGCCAAAGTTTGTTCAAAAGGAGTGTCTCGCAGGGTTTTAATGCTCTGCAAAGGCAGGTCGATCCACTCTTGATGCATGGTGTGGCCATCGCTGCGCTCGCTTTTGATGGGCAAGAAAGTTCCGGCACCTACGTGGAGAATGAGCTCTTCTACGCGATGCCCCGATTGTTCGAACTCCGACATCAAGCGGGCGTCCAGGTGCAAGCCCGCCGTTGGGGCGGCAACCGATCCGCTGCTCTTCGCATAAACCGTCTGGTAGCGCTCACGGTCTTCGATGCGGTCGGCGCGTTTCATGTAGGGCGGCAGGGGCACATGCCCCGCTCGTTCGAGCAATTCCCCAAAAGAGAGTTCAGGCGAGTGCTCCGATTTCCACGTCAATTCGACTATCGGAAATTCGCGACTGTTGTCGATCCGCCGCACCTTGGCTTCGATGGCGCCTTGGTCGTTTTTGATGGACCAAAAGAGCGGTAGCCCCGGCGCTCGGGCATTCCACCGCTTCACTCCGCCGACCATGGCTTCGAGTTTGAGGGGCGATTTCTGAGAGAGCAATTGGTGCAGCGGCTCTCCCGAAGCCCCGCTCAGACAGAAAACCTCGATGGGCCGTTCGTCCAAACCGCTCGTTTTTGGAAGGGGAAAGAACAAACGCGCGTTTACAACCTTGCTTTTGTTCAGAAAGATGCTGCTGTTTTCTGCAATCAGAGATGGGAGTTGAGAAACCGCGCGATCTTCGATGCCGGCCTCTGTGAGCCGCAGCAGCTTGGCCTCGCTTCGCACATCTAAAGGGCGATCTGCGATTCGCTCGGCGGGCAATTCGTAATCGATTCGATCGAGTGGTATGGCGGGAATCCCCATAGCCGCCAAGTTAAGAACTTCGAGGGGCACGCGGTTTCTCCAAATGGCTTAGGCGGTCGGGGCGACTTCAGTTCGATCGAAAAACGCGCATCTTCGCGCTCTCTATGCCCCGTGTCATCGTTTCGGCAAGCAACGATCTCAGCAACGATCAACGCGTCCACAAAGTGTGTTCGAGCCTCGTCGCTTTGGGCTGGGATGTGTTGCTCATCGGTCGTTTGCGCAAAGACAGCCCCGAACTGCACCGCGCGTATGGCACTTGCCGGATGCGCTTATGGTTCGACCGCGGCTTTGCATTTTACGCCGAGTTTCAACTCAGGCTTTTTTGGAAACTTTTCTTCGCTCGCGCGGATGCTTTTCATTCAAACGACCTCGACACCTTACTCCCTAATTTTTTGTGCGCACGGCTTAAGAGGAAACCGTTGACGTACGATACCCACGAATATTTTCTCGGGGTTCCAGAGCTGCTCGACCGGCCAAAAGTTCGCGCCATTTGGGCGGCCTTGGAATCTTGGATTTTCCCGAAGCTGAGCGACGTTTTCACGGTGAATGACAGCATCGCGGAGCTGTATGAATCCGATTATGGCGTTCGTCCACAGGTGGTCCGAAACATTCCGATGGCTCAGCTGAGCGCTGTTCAATCTAGAAATCGGGCGGAATTAGGTCTCTCCGAAACGTCGTTTTATTTGATCAATCAAGGCACCGGCATCAATGTTGACCGGGGCATGGAAGAGCTGCTCGACGCCTTGGCGATGCTGCCCGAAGATGTTGAATTGCTGATTGTTGGAAAAGGGGATGTGCTCGCGCAACTTCAAGATCGCGCGGGGATTCTCGATCTCCAAAAGCGCGTGCACTTTATCGCGCCGAGGCCGTACGAAGAAATGATGCACTACACTCGCGCAGCCGATTTGGGGGTGAGCCTCGACAAAGACACCAACATCAACTACCGGTTCAGCTTGCCGAACAAAATCTTCGACTACATCCGCGCGGGCATCCCGATTTTGGCCTCGAATCTGCCCGAAGTAGGCCGAATAGTTCGAGGGTATTCAGTAGGTGAACTCGTTGAAAATCACAAGCCTGAAACTTTGGCGCGGGCAATTTTATCCATGAAGGAACGCGGAAAAACTCCTTTTGTCGCGGCCTTGAGCAAAGCCTCCGCCGAGCTGAGCTGGGAAGTGGAGGTCGAGTCGATGCTCGAGCGCTATCGACGGCTGGGTACGTAAACTTCCGGGCCTTTCTTATCCTTGGGTGTTGAAGGGCATACCCGCATCTCGGCAGATCAGCTGAACGGCATCTCTTCCCGTGTAGGCTGCAGGGGGCATTCCTCCGCCGGGAGCGACCCAGTGTCCGGACATGTAAAAATTCTTGAGCTTTTTGAAGTGGGTAGGCAGGCGAAGGCGCATGGCTTCAGGGGTTGGCAACCAGCCTTCATAGCTGCCTTTATGGTTGCCCGTCCAATTGCGATAGGTCAGGGGCGTGGCGAGATCGACGAAATCGATCGACATTGCGACTCCGTTAAACTCTCGATCGAGGCTTTCGATCAACACTTTGATTACGAGTTCTCGCTCGGCTTGATACACTTTGGGTTCGCGACGGTAAAGCTCTTCCCAAAAGTCGAAATCGGCGTCGAGCATGGCTGTGACCAAAGTGCATCCGACGGGTGCCAAACTCGGGTCGAAATTGAAAATGTTGAACGATGCGCGATGATGCCGATAGGAGCCCAATTTCAGCTCTTCGGTGAGCGGAATATTGAGCCCGGCGATGCTCGGCCGGTATCCTTCAAACGGCATTCGAATGCCCGCCGAAAAGAAGTTGAGCGAGGGGAAGGGCCTTAAAATTTCGTACGCCTTAAAGACTTCGGGATCAACCCATTGGGGTTCGAGCATCGAGAACAGAACGCTGTGTCCGTCGCAGGCCGAAATCACATAATCCGCTTCGATTTTTTGTCCCGTTTCCAGTTCAATCCCCGAGGCTCTGTTTTCGAGTACTTCAATGCGTTTTACCTTGCTCTTGAACGAAACCATTCCACCGAGACTTCGGTAGCGATTTTCGAGCCGTTCAATAAACGCTTCGGAGCCTCCGAGTGGATATCCGGCCGAACCTGCAGCTGCATAACCGAATTGCATCATCAAAAAGGCGACGTTCATTTCGGGTGTCCAAAAGTTCCGAAAAACAGTTTGCAGATCTCTGTTTTTGAAGTAATCGGCCAAATCGTTCAAGCTCATCGAACCCCAGTGGGCCATGGTGCGAATGGCGGGGAATTCACTGAAGAGAATTTTTGTCCAGTCCCAAGGGTTGAGCAGCTCGAACGAGCGGTCGAGCGGAAAGTCCGATCGCGCCATGATTCGAATGCCTTCGGCGATTTTTTGAATGAGGTCGTGGTCTTCGGGAGCTCGTTCGACCAGGGTTCTTTCGAGTTTGTCGACATCGGTGTCGAGGCGGAGGTCGCCCGATTCAAGCCCGCGAAATTCGGCAAAGGCTTGGTGGTTGTGGAAGGTGTTGCCGTCGATGATTCCGAGTTGCTTCCAGAGCTCGTAGAGATCGTTGCCTGGGGCCGATCCGACCAACCAGTGCACTGAGCCGTTCACCGAATAGCCCGAGCGATTCCACGAAGAGCAAACGCCTCCGAGTCGCGAATTCATCTCATAAATTTTTGTTTCAAAGCCGTTTAAGCACGCGAATATTCCTGCAGACAGCCCTGCGATTCCGCCGCCCACGATGGCTATTCTGCCTGCGGATGCTCTTTTTTCAGGTTCTGATTTCGGGCTTTGAGTTTTGAGGGTATGTTGCGTTTTCATGGTTTTCGGTGTGAATCAACTCCCAAGTTCCGCCTTCTGCGGCCTGTGCTCCAATGATCTTCGTCAGCTCTTGAAGCTCGGCTCCTTACTCGATTATCTTTGACGAAAAGACCTTTCTATGAACCTGCCCCAGACCCTCGGAGAATTTATCGTCGAGAACCAAAAAGACTTTCCGTTTGCTTCGGGTGAGCTTTCGCAACTGTTGAGTTCTCTGCGGATTGCGGCCAAGGTGGTGAACCGCGAGATCAACAAGGCGGGTTTGGCTGATATTTTAGGCCTTGCGGGGGGCGAAAATATTCAGGGCGAAACACAGATGAAGTTGGACGTTTTCGCCAACGATATTTTTATTCGAGCGCTTAAGGCACGCGGAGAAGTTTGCGGGGTAGCGTCTGAGGAAAACGAGGATTTTATTTCGTTTAGCGACCCGATTCACGGCACTTCGAAATATGTGGTTTTGATCGATCCGCTCGACGGTTCTTCGAATGTGGATGTGAATGTTTCGGTCGGTACTATTTTTAGTATTTATCGCCGCTTGAGCGAACCCGGAACTCCGGTTCAGTTGTCGGATTTTTTGCAGCCGGGGCACCGGCAGGTGGCTGCGGGCTATATCGTTTACGGTTCTTCGACGATGTTGGTATACACTACGGGTCGGGGGGTGAATGGGTTTACCTACGACCCTTCGATCGGGAGTTTTTATTTGAGCCATCCCGAGATGCAGTTTCCGCGTTCGGGTAAGATTTATTCGATCAACGAGGGCAATTATGTGCATTTTCCCGATGGCGTCAAAAAGTATCTCAAGTATTGTCAGGAACTCGATCCGGCGACTTCTCGCCCTTATTCTTCGCGATATATCGGTTCACTGGTCAGCGATTTTCATCGAAATATGCTCAAGGGAGGGATTTATATTTATCCAAAGGGTACGACTTCGCCCAATGGCAAATTGAGGTTGCTTTACGAATGCAATCCGTTGTCGTTTATCGCTGAACAAGCGGGGGGCAAGGCGACCAATGGGTTTGACCGCATTCTCGACATTCAGCCCAATGCCCTCCACCAGCGGGTTCCGTTTTTTATCGGTTCGGTTGATATGGTTGAAAAGGCAGAGGAGTACATGGCGCAATACGGGTAGACGCCATGTATGGCGTCTCGACGATTGCGGGATCTACGATTGCGGGATCTACAATTGCGGCGTCCACGGCGGAGGCGCCATGCATGGCGCCTTTACGATTGCGGGGTCTACGATTGCGGCGTCCACGGCGGAGGCGCCATGCATGGCGCCTTTACGATTGCGGGATCTACAATTGCGGCGTCCACGGCGGAGGCGCCATGCATGGCGCCTTTGCGATTGCAGGATCTACGATTGCGGCGTCCACGGCGGAGGCGCCATGCATGGCGCCTTTACGATTGCGGGGTCTACGATTGCGGCGTCCACGGCGGAGGCGCCATGC
>JBGSOF010000021.1:0-21792 GCA_041739275.1 Schleiferiaceae bacterium
CCTCGTTGTCCAGAGCAACGCGCAGGGACTTTGGCCTGCAGTGGCCATTCATATCGTCCTAATGCTATGGTGTATGAATGCACTGCGGAAGAGCAATCATTGACGCGATCATCTCGGAACGCAGACAAGTTTTATTTGGCGCGAGCCTACCCGGTTCTGCCTTCTTTCTCCACAAACCGTACCCCATAGCCCTCCAATTCCCGAAGCATGGGTTCGTAAAACTCCCGATGGATGGGCAGCAATACCCCGCGTTGGGCAATTTGATTGGTGAGGATCAAGCGGACGGCAATGCCCACAGGGAGCCCCACCGTTTGCGCCATGGCCGTGCGCTGCTCGTCGAGCCCTTCGTAGACCATACTCGAGCTCAGTCGTTTGGCCACGCCGTTTTCGACGAAATCGAACAAATGGTGCATCACAATCATATCTCGTTCGCCCGGCTCGAGTTTCCACTTTTCCTCGAGCTTTTTCTGTAAAATTTCGGCCGGAGAAGCATTTTCCAGGCCAATCGGCTCGTTGGAGAACAAGCCCAGCCACTCAAATTTATCCATCATCGGATCGTCCTGCGGAATCCCCAAATAGTGGCGAAACTTAAGCTCTACACTGTCGGTCGGGTGATACGCCAAAAACGTATTCGTAAACTGCCTCCAAGTCATGGAACCCGAAGCCTCCAAACGATACGAATCGTCTGTCATCCCCAACTTGACGAATACGTCCCAGGCACGGCAAAAACCAGGGCGCCGCAACGTGCCCCGATAAATCGTCGGAATCGAATCGAGCCCATACACCGAGCGATAGCGCAGCGAATCTCTATTCGCATAACCTTCAAAACGGCCATACCCCCCCACATCAAAAAACTCTGTACGCCGAAACACTTGGTGGTAAGGGATATACTTGTATTGCCCCTCTTGAATAAACTTTACCGCACCTCCGGAACCCGCCAAAACCACATTCCGCGGATTCCAAGTGAACTTGTAGTTCCACAGATTGTTGTCGCTCGCCGGAGCGGGCAAGCCCCCTGTAAACGACTCAAACCCGCGCATCTCAACCCCGCGTGCCCGCAGCCGATCCAAGATCTGCACCGCGCTCAGATGATCGATTCCCGGATCGACCCCAATTTCATTGAGCAAAATCAAGCCCTTGGCCCGAGCCTCCTCGTGCAAAGCCTCCATGCCCGCAGACAAATAGCTCGCCGTCACCATATGCTTGCCTTGCGCAATGCACTCCACCGCCACATTCAAATGCAAGTCGGCCGGGAGCATGGACACCACTAAATCGCTATCGGCGACTAGGCTTCGCAGCCGCTCGGCATCTCCCAACTCAAAAGCCATCGCCCGGGCCTTGGGGTGCCCCCCTGTTTTGCGCTCAGCCAAAGCCACATCGCGGTCTGCAACCACAATGGTCGCATCTAAGGAGCCCGAGTGTTCGAGCAGGTAATCGATCAGACTTCCGGTGCTGCGGCCCGCACCAATCACGAGAATGCGCATGAGCAAATGGCGGTTTTATAAAGGACGGGCAAAGGTAAGCGGAGGGGCGCGCTACCTTTGGGCTCGTCGATGAAAAGTCAAACCACGCTCCGCTCAAAAACTACCGCAAAACGCTCGCTCGCGCTTTCTCTGGGTTTCGCGATGGTGTTCATTTTTCCAATGCTTGGACAGACGAACTCCAAGGGGAATCTGGGGCTCGAAAGCGAAATCGGGGTTCTCGACTGGTATTTAAATGACCAAGCACTTTGCACAAGTTGCTCGAATCTCGCTGTTTTTGTGATCGATACGGGGCTGCACCAATTGTCGGCCGTGCAAAACGGAAGGGAAATCGCTGAAAACAAGGTTTATATTGGTTCGGGCCACCAACTGTATGCCCTCGTTGAAGAAAGTGGGCATCGGCGAATTCGCTTTCGAGGAGATGAACCTCTAAATCAAGCCATGGCCTCGACAGCAGCCATACCGAAAACGACACCGTCCAAAGAACCTCCGCAAGTCGTCCAAGACCTCTCGCCCCCAAAAGCCGAAGTACCTCCGACCGCGATTGCCCGAGCGCAGGTCGAACCCCCGGTCGAAAAAGACGCCCAAAGCCTCCGGCTGCAGAGCGTGTGCGCACTTCCGCATCAATACGAACGGCTCAAGGCCGCAACCGAATTCGCGAACAGCAGACTTCTCGAAATGTTGGAAATCAGGAGCTACCTGGACTGTCTATCTCACGACTACACAAAACTCGAATTTCTTCGATCGATCGCACCGACGTATCAAAAGATCGCGGGATTCTCGGATCTGTCGAGCGCCTTGGAATACGAATGGACCCGTGCCGCCTTTGCTGAGTGCCTCAACCCGGCTGAATATCAGGGCGAACGTGGGAACACGGGGCAAACAGAATCTGCGACGCCGCCCTAAAACCGAACTCGTTCCAAGAAAACTGTCCATGGAAAAAGTAGCTGATTCAAAAGCGAACCTGCTCGCGCCGATCGCGGCCATACTCGGAGGCGTAGGCGTCGTCCTCGGAGCGCTTGGAGCCCATTCATTAGAAAAAATTCTGAGCCCTCAACAGCTCGATTCGTTTGAAACAGGTGTTCGCTATCAACTTATTCACGCGCTTGCTTTGCTCGCGCTCGGTTTGTCTGAGAATGCGCGCCGATATACTTGGACCGGAGCCTTTTGGATCTCGGGAACCCTGCTCTTCAGCGGCTCCATTTACGTCCTGTCCGCCCTTGAGCTCAGCCCCTCAATGCGTGGCGTCCTCGGCCCAATTACCCCATTGGGAGGGCTCTTGCTCATTGCGGGCTGGTTTGGATTGGCGATTAAATTGACTTGGACTGCAAAACGCTAAAAGCGCTTCAGGGGTTTATCATTTACCTTTGGCCTCCCTTTAAACGACATCGTTTTATGAACGCAAAACATGGGATTCTTCCGGCCAACGCCGACTTGAGCAAACTGGGCATTCAGGCCGCGGTCGAGCATTGGAACACCGCGGTGAACGAGCTCGAAGAAACCGTTATTCAAGGTGGAATGGGGCGAAGAGCCTCTTCGGGATCCTTGGCCGTCAATACCGGCGAATTCACGGGACGCTCTCCCAAAGACCGGTTCATCGTGAAAGACGAGCACACCGCCGAAACCGTTTGGTGGGGCGATATCAACATGCCGTTTGACTCGGGCAAGTTCGACGGATTGGCCACGAAAATGGGCGCCTACCTGAGCGGTAAGTCTGTGTATGTGCGCGATGTCTACGCCTGCGCCGATGCAGAGTATCGAATGAAGATTCGCGTGGTGATGGAGCTCCCGTGGTCGAGCATCTTCGTCAACAATATGTTTCTGCGCCCGAGCGAGGCCGAGCTTTCTCAATTTGAACCCGAGTGGATCGTCCTCTGCGCTCCAGGATTTCACGCAAATCCCTCTGAGGATTCTACGCGTCAGCACAACTTTTCGATCTTGAACTTCGGTCGTAAAATGATCTTGGTCGGCGGATCGGCGTATACGGGCGAGATCAAAAAGGGAATTTTCTCCGCATTGAATTTCATCCTCCCCCATCAGAGAAACACATTGAGCATGCACTGCTCGGCCAATTTGGGCGAGAAAGGCGATACCGCGGTTTTCTTCGGATTGTCGGGTACGGGCAAGACGACCCTTTCGGCCGATCCCAACCGCAAACTGATTGGCGACGACGAGCACGGATGGAGCGAGTCGAACGTGATTTTCAACTTCGAGGGCGGTTGTTATGCCAAAGCCATCGATTTGAGCGAGGAAAAAGAACCCGATATTTTCCGTGCGATCAAACAAGGTGCGCTCCTCGAGAATGTCGTGTTCAAGGATGGAACCGACGAAGTGGATTTCACAGATTCATCGATCACCGAAAACACCCGCGTCAGTTATCCGATTGAGCACATTCGCAACATTGCGACTCCCTCGGTCGGGCACAACCCCAAGAACATCTTCTTTTTGACCGCCGATGCCTTCGGAGTACTGCCTCCCATCAGCAAGTTGACGCCCGGTCAGGCCATGTATCACTTTATTTCGGGATACACCGCCAAAGTGGCCGGAACCGAAATGGGCGTAACGGAGCCTCAACCTTCGTTCTCCGCGTGCTTCGGCAAGGCCTTCATGCCACTGCACCCCACGGTGTACGGTGAAATGCTCGGACGCAAAATGCGCGAAACCGGAGTCAATGTTTGGCTTGTGAACACCGGATGGTCCGGCGGATCGTACGGTGTCGGTTCGCGCATGAAACTTTCGTACACCCGCGCCATGATTAACGCGGCGCTCGAAGGACAGCTCGACCACGTGGAATATGCCGAGCATCCCATTTTTGGACTTCACGTGCCACAGACGTGCCCCAACGTGCCCGACGAACTTTTGAACCCGCGCTCGACTTGGGCGGTTCCCGCTTCGTACGACCGAACCGCCAATGATCTTGCCGCGCGTTTCAACAAGAATTTCGAACAATTTGCTTCAAATGCGAGTGCCGAAATCCTCGCAGGAGGGCCAAAGGCTGGGGCTGTAACGGCTTAAACTTCCAATTCGAGAATAGAAGCCGGCCTTGAGCCGGCTTTTTTATTTTGGGAATTATTCTCATATAGAGAACGTCCTTATATTTGCACGCTTACTACTTCGCTGTTCTTTAGAGAATTGGACGATTCCAATTCTTGGCACGATTGTTACAATATGAATGAAAATTACAGAAATATGCCTCGTTTGATTTTGGCGCTCTGCACCGCCGCCTTTGTCCTCCACTCTTGCGCTCCCGAAAAAGAAGCGCTCACGGCTCAAGCCGCTTCTGTTAAAGACAGCAAAGAGCTCTACGCTCCCGCAGCCTTTGATTGGAAAACCACCAAAGACTGCACACTCGAAGTTCGCGGACCCAAGGGCATGATCGAAGTGAACGCACCCGATGGCAGCCTTTTGGCCAAAGCCATGAATCAAGGGGGAAGCCTCGAATTGCAATTCGCCGTGCCGAACCACATTCAGGACCTCAGCATTGCTTATGCCGGAGTTCGCAGCTCCGTGAAGGCCACGAGCCGAATCAAACTCGACCGATAACAAATTGACCAGACTCGAACTACACGACTCAATGAGAACACTTTTCGCCCTTTCAGCCGTCTTATTTGCGGCTCTTTTGAATGCCACCAACAGCCCTGATTGCAGCAGCGGTTGTTATCAGACGTACAACAACTATTCGGGTACGCTCCAACTTCACTTTAACCCAAATGATGCCGGTGCCAACAAGACCTATTGCATCACGGGCACCTTTAACGGCTCGATCGAAGTGCGCAATGCCAAAGTTCGGATTTGCGGAAATGCCACGGTTTCGAGCTGGACTTTTGATCAAAATAGCTCACTCGAGATTGCCAGCGGTGCGGTAGTAGTTGTAAACAACAGCGGGGGAATCAACTCGAGCTGCGATTTCGTCAAAAACTGGGGTGACTTGACCTTCAACAATGGTTTTTCTCCCAATGCCGATCTGTACAACTACAGTTCGATTACAGTGAACGGCGGCGATCTAAACATGAATTCTCAGGCTAAGTATCAAAACTTCGGAGATGTCCAAGTGACCAACGGCAGCTACAACCACAACAGCACCGGTGGATTGAACAGCGGAAGCCTTTACGCCAGCAAAGACATCAAGCTGAACGGCGGTTCAGAAATGACGAACGAATGTTCGATGGTTTCAGGTAAGGAGTTCCACATCAATATTGCCTTCAATAACAAGGAATACGCCAAGTCGGGAGAGAAGCTCTACATCAACGGTGGATCGAGCCTCAAACTCGACAACCAGGCCATGATGACCGCGGCGGAGCTCATCCTAAATGGAACCGTCAAGGGCATCGGCAGTTCGAACACCCTCGAGGTGACCGGACCTACCCTGGCCAATGGAGGAAGCTCGTTTACAGGCCCGGTTGAAGCCTGTTTGGGAGGAGCCATTTCGGGCACCCTGAGCTTTAGCAACGGCGCGGGACAATCGTGTGCAAACACCATCCCCACGAGCAGCTGCAACCCCGTTGGATTTGCTCCGGCCTCGCCGGCTCCCAGCAATTGCGATGTGACGAAGTCGAATGGTGGCGGGTTTAGCACCTCAATTGTCTCTGTGGTCGACAACTGCGATAACACCTTTACAATTAAACTCAAGCTGGAACACAGCGGCTGTGGCGGTCCGAGCTGCAAGGAACTCTCGCACTTGAGCATCGAGGCCTTGCCCGGAACGTACAGTGCCGCCAGTTGGAACACGACTTCGGGCACCGCGACCTACGGATCGCTTGACAACGGCCCAAATTTGGGTGCTTCGACCCCATTTCAAGGGTTCAAATTCGACAATACGAGCAAGATCGGTGGCGGAAAAGCGGGAATAGTAGAGATCACCTACACCCTGACTTCGCTTCAAGATCAGAAAATCTCTGCCAAAGCGGGCACCAACGCGCAAATCGCCAGCTTTACGGTTGCCGACTTTCAATCGGTGATGAATTGTGCGAACACGGTTTGTGCTCAAGCGCCTGACGGAGACAACGACGGTTGCGAAGACGCGGTGGATCAATATCCCAACGACCCGACGCGCTGCTATGATGTGAGTTATCCCGGAACCGGTGTAGCGACCTTGGCCTTTGAAGATTTGTGGCCCGCGGCCGGCGACTACGATTTCAACGACTTGGTGCTCGACTACCTCTTTACAGCCGAACTCAATGGCTCGAACGAGGTCAACGCCCTCGACGGAACATTTGTGATCCGTGCCTTCGGCGCGGGCTTCCACAACGGTTTTGGCTTCCAGTTCTCAAACCCGGCATTCGACGGCTCGAATATGCAGGTAAGCGGTTCAGAAATCAGCTCGGCACTGGTCAGCCTCGGGGCCAACGGACTTGAAATCGGACAGAGCAAGGCAACGGTAATCGTCTACACCGACGCCTATGCCCAAATGAGACACCCCGGTGTTGGAATTGGCGTGAACACAGAGATTTCGGCGCCCTACGTGCAACCCGACACCATCAAAATTCGCATTGTATTCACATCAAACAAGCCGAGCATGACCGATCTCGACTTGCCGAATTTCAATCCGTTCTTGATCGCTAAAGAAGACCGCGGACGCGAAATTCACTTGCCGGGCTACGCCCCAACCGATTTGGCCAATCTGAGCTACTTCGGCCTCGGAGACGACGACTCGAACGTAGGCGCGGGACGCACTTATGTTACCGAAACCAACATGCCTTGGGCCCTGCATTTGCCCGTTCGTTTCGACTATCCCACCGAAAAAACAGACATCGTAACAGCTCACCTCAAGTTTGCCGCATGGGTGATGAGCGGAGGCGTGAGCTTTGCCGACTGGTATCTCGATATGCCCGGCTACCGCGACGACTCGAAGCTGTATTGAGTGTGTGTTTGACTCAGTGAAGAGCGCGCCCCTTTCGGGCGCGTTTTTTTTTGTGGCAGCAGCGACAAAGCGGGCTTAATTTTAATCCGAAAGACCGCATCGCAGGCTTGCGGAATTGGAGCCCTTCAACCAAATTATTTCCAACATGGAGTCCACTTTAGCAGAGCGAACGGCCTTTGCCGAGCGATTGCTCGAAATTGAAGACCTCGCAGATGTACCTGTCGAACAGTTCGACTGGATTCTGGAAAACGGCGAGCGATATCGACTTGAAGCGGGCTCGTTTTTGTTTCAAAAAGGGGAAACTGCGCGCGGAATGCATGTTTTGCTTTCGGGCTCGATCGAAATGTACATGGTGAATGCCTCGGCTAAGATTCCCGGACGGACGATATCAGCCCCTGCCATTACCGGGGTGCTGCCTTTTTCGCGGTTAAAAATGACCAATGGGTATGGCATATGCCTCGAAACTTGTGAGTTACTGACGGTGCCGATCGACAAACTACCCGAACTCGTACAGACGCATTACGAACTCACCCGCAGCCTCGTGCACATGATGACCGGGCGCGTGCGGCAGTTCGCGGAGCAAACGCTTCAAAACGAAAAGATGATGGCTCTCGGCAAGATGTCGGCTGGCCTGGCGCACGAATTGAACAATCCCGCCGCCGCCATCGCCCGGAGCAGTCAGGCATTGCTCGGACTGCAGGCTAAGCTGTTGCCCCTGATCGGCCGCTGGCAGGAACTCGACTTGAGCGATGAATCGGGCATGTGCTTGATGGAATTGCTCAACCGACCGCTGCTTGAATCCGAACTGAGCTTGCTCGAAAAACGAAAAAAGCGCAGCGCGCTCGAAGACGTTCTCGAAAGCTTTGCCTCAGAGCAGGCCGGGGAATTGGCAGACTCGCTGGTGGAAAGCGGTATCGAAGCGGGCTCGATCGAAAAACTCACCGATCGCCTCAAACCCGACGAAGCGCTGGCCCTGGTTGAAGGAATGGCAATATTACTCGAAATGAGGCGTCTAAGCTCTGAAGTTGGCATTTCTGCGCGCAGGATCAGCGAGTTGGTGGGAAGCGTCAAGCGATTTACCCACATGGACCGAGGGCTCGACAAGGAGTGGATGGATATGCATCAGAGCATACGCGACACTTTAACCCTTATGAACCATAAAACCAAGTCGTTGGGAATTGTGTTCGAGGGTAATTTTCGAGCAGAAGGGCCGAAAATCCACGTACATCCCGGCGAACTCGGGCAAATACTCACCAATCTGATCGACAATGCCATCGATGCGCTCGAAGCAAGGCCCGACCCAAAGATTCGCATAGAGACTCTTCTCAAAGGCGAAGAAGTCTTGCTTGAAATAGAAGACAATGGCTCAGGCATCCCAAAAGAGATTGCCGACGAAATTTTCAAGCCCTTTTTCACGACGAAAACAGCGGGAAAAGGAACAGGCATGGGTCTGGAAATCAGCCGACAAATAGCCGAAAAAATGGGCGGTCGCCTCAGTTTTGAATCCGAACCCGGAAAGACTGTTTTTCGCTTGGCCCTTTCAACCCTGGCATAACATCCGTGGCTTGCTGCTCGGAGCTTTTGCTTTGATCCCAGAGTCAGCCGCAGAAAAAGCACCGCATGGCAGCTCAAACCGCTGAACTAACTTCGACCCGATGGCCCGAAACAAACCACTGATTGTCGTTGTAGACGACGATGCCCAAGTGCTCAAAGCGCTGCGCAGAGACCTGAGAGCACACTATCAAGACCGATACGAAATTCTGGACACCACCTCGGCTCAAGAAGCCCTCGAAAGCCTTGTGGCCTTGCGCAAAAGCGGAGACGAAGTCGCTTTGTACTTGTCTGATCAACGCATGCCCGAAATGCTCGGAGTCGAGTTTTTATCGCTCGCCCGAGTGGAATTCCCAAGGGCGAAGCGGGCGCTCTTGACGGCATACAGCGATACCGAAGCCGCGATTCGCGCCATCAACGAAGTTCAGCTCGACTATTACTTGGTCAAGCCATGGGACCCGCCCCAAGAGCGACTCTATCCCGTGCTCGACGAACTGCTCGAAGAGTGGGAAGCCGGCTATATTCCCCCTTTTGACGGAATCCGCGTGGTTGGGCATTCTTTTTCGCCCAAAGCGCACGAAATCAAATCGTTTTTAAGCGGAAATCTCTTTCCGTATCGCTGGCTCGACGCGGTAAAAGACGCCGCCGGGCGCGAGCTTCTCGAATTGCACGAATCGGTCGAATCTGATTTGCCTTTGATCGTCTTAGACGGTGGAGGCGTTCTGCGGAATCCCAGTGTGCTCGAACTCGCTCAAAAGCTAGGTCTCCAACCCAAACCCGGCCACAGCACCTACGATGTCGCCATTATCGGCGCGGGTCCGGCAGGTCTTGCGGCTGCGGTCTACGGAGCTTCGGAGGGGCTCGAAACGGTCTTGATCGAGAAAAAAGCACCTGGAGGTCAAGCGGGTACGAGTTCGCGAATCGAGAACTACCTCGGTTTCCCGACCGGGCTCAGCGGGAGCGAACTCAGCCGCAGAGCTGTGGCTCAAGCGACTCGTTTTGGGGTTGAGCTGATGAGCCCCAATTCGGTGCGCGCGCTCGAACGACAGGGAGAATACCATCGACTGTTGCTCGAAGACGGCAGCGAGCTGAACGCCAAGAGCATCGTGATTGCCAGCGGCGTAGATTATCGCAAGCTCGAGGCCGATGGGCTCGATCGCTTTCTCGGAGCGGGAGTGTATTACGGAGCGGCGAATACCGAAGCGGCCTCGTGCAAAGGCGAAGATGTCTATGTGGTCGGCGGCGGAAACAGCGCCGGACAAGCAGCCGTTTACCTCAGCAATTTTGCGCGCAAGGTGGGCATTGTCGTCCGCAAACCCGACCTCAGTTCGACGATGTCGGCCTACCTCATCAAACAAATCGAAGGGCTGCCCAATGTTGAGGTCGTGCCGTTTACCGAAGTTGTGCGCGGCGAAGGCGGCGATCGACTCGAACGCATCGAATTGGCCAATCGAAGCGAGGGCGGCACGCGCTGGGTAGATGCCGCGGGCCTTTTCGTATTTATTGGAGCCAAACCCTACACCGACTGGTTGCCGGACGAGATCTCGAAAGACCCACGAGGCTTCGTTTACACCGGGAGAGACTTAGTTCAACAAGCTGATTTCAAGTTGAATTGGAAGCAAAATCGCGAGCCATATCTGCTCGAAACTTCCATTCCAGGAGTGTTTGCGGCAGGAGACGTGCGCTCGGGCGCCATGAACCGCGTCGCTTCAGCCGTAGGCGAAGGCTCGATGAGCATTGCCATGGTCCATCAGTACCTCGCTCAGTTTTAATCTTTCGATTGCTCGAATGATCATCTACGAAACCAACCGCAGCTGGTGGAACGACTTTAAGGCGTTTCGAACCAGCTATACCATGCAGCGCATTGCGCGGTTTGCCTCGATCTACGGTTTGCTCATCGCAGTTTTATCGGCCTGCCATTGGTATTTTGAAGATCGGTTGCCCGACAAACCCATGGACGTCACCGTTTTTAGCTTGCTCGGAATCGTGTTGTCCATCTTGCTCGTCTTTCGCACCAATACGGCTTACGATCGCTGGTGGGAAGGCCGCATCCACTGGGGGGCATTGGTCAATCACAGCCGAAATCTCGCGGTGATGGGCGCCGCTTGCTTTCCCGAAAGCGGTCGAGAAAATCGGCATCAACTGGCGGTCGGCATTTCAAATTTTTCGCTGGCCTTGAAAGAACACCTCCGCAAAGGCCCGAAACTCGACGAGTTGATCGGCCTCGCGCCCGAAGTTCGCGAGCGCTATGCCCGAGCGGAACATTTGCCTGCATTGATTTCGCTCGAACTGCACCGCCTCGTTGAATCGGTCTATCGCAAGGGTGAGATTACGGGTGAAGACGTGCTCAATTTCAAACCCCATCTCCAAGCGCTCTTGGATGTTTGTGGTGCGTGCGAACGCATTCGAAGAACCCCGATTCCCTTTTCGTACAGCCTCTATTTGAGATTCTTCGTCTCTGCGTACAGCGTCATGCTGCCTCTGGTCTTAATCCCGATTTACTCTTTCTGGTCGGTGCCCATCGGAATTTTGGTCTTTTTCGCCTTTGCGGGGATCCAATTGATGGCTGAAGAAATCGAAGATCCGTTTGGCCTCGATTGCAACGACCTTCCCACGGGCGACATCGCCCTGACCATTGCTCGGAATGCCTTTGAACTCTTGGATGTGTCGGTCGACGAACCCGAAATTGCGCAACATGGCAGGCGATACGAAAAGGTTTTTTGAACCCAGCGCGAGCTTTTATCGCTCGGTTCGAAGCGAGAGCACTCGAATCGCCGAGCCCTTGAGTCCCGAAGACCAAGTCGTTCAGGCCGCGCTCTTTGCCAGCCCGGTTTCATGGCATTTGGGTCATACAACCTGGTTTTTTGAACAATTTCTTCTCAAAGACCGCAAGGACTATCAAGCCTTCAACGCGTCTTGGGATCGGCTTTTCAACAGCTACTACGAGAGCTTGGGCGAACGCGTTTCGAGAGATCGGCGCGGACTTCAAACTCGCCCCGGAGCAAAGCGCATTTTGGCCTATCGCGACTCCGTAGATGATGCGCTCGCTCGCCTGCTCGACCGTGGTGAATTGTCGGAGCAAAAAATCGGTCTGCTGGAGTTGGGGCTCAACCACGAACAGCAACATCAGGAATTGATGTGGTACGACCTCAAGTATTTGCTGGGAAGTCAAGTCTTGGAAGAAGCCTATTCCGACGATTGTTCAACCGACCGATTCGAAGCCGGAACTCAAGGCGATTGGCTCGCGGTAAGCGAAGGTGTTTTCGAAGTCGGCTTTCAAGGCGAGGGATTTTGTTACGACAACGAATTGCCGCGGCACAGGCGGTTTGTCGAAGGCGGATATCTCCGCAAAAAACTGATTATCAATTCAGAATACCTCCAATTTATAGAGTCAGGAGGCTATTCGAATCCCCTTCTTTGGCATAGCGAAGGCTGGGCTTGGAAGGTGTTTGCAGAGGTGAAACACCCCCTGTACTGGAGAGCTGAGCCCGACGGCAACTGGTCTGAATACACTCTGTCCGGGCGAAAACCTCTGAAGCTCGACGCGCCTTTGAGTGGGATCAGTTGGTTTGAAGCCGCTGCATTTTGCCGATGGGCCGACTGGCATTTGCCCGAA
This sequence comes from Schleiferiaceae bacterium, assembly GCA_041739275.1. Lineage (GTDB taxonomy): Bacteria > Bacteroidota > Bacteroidia > Flavobacteriales > Schleiferiaceae > WGMI01. The sequence goes on from JBGSOF010000021.1 coordinate 12,509, forward strand.
GAAGCTCAGTGGGAATCTGCCGCGCGGAATTCTTCAAACGAAATCGATGCCGGGCAGCTCTGGGAATTCACCTCTTCTGCATATACCCCTTACCCCGGCTATAGTGCCAGGAAAGACGCGGCAGGTGAGTACAACGGCAAGTTTATGGTCAACCAAATGGTCCTTCGCGGAAGTTCTCGAGCCACCCCGAGGGGGCATGGCAGACCGAGTTACCGCAATTTCTTTTCTCCCGATATGCGTTGGATGTTCGCGGGCATCCGGCCTTATCGCTATCCAACGACGGCATGAGCGAACTCGATCTCTTTCGAAAAGCGGTGGTCGAAGGCCTCAGCGCTCGGCCCAAGCAACTGCCCTCGCGCTACTTCTACGACACGGCGGGCGACCGGCTTTTCGGCCAAATCATGAAATCGCCGGCCTATTACCTCACCCGGTCCGAGCGAGAAAATATGCCCGCGGTGGCAAGGGGAATCGCGGACTGGCTCGGAAGCGACTCGCTCGACTTGATCGACCTGGGTTCGGGTGATGGGGTCAAAACCGAAATCTTGATCGAGCATTTGATCCAAAGCAATCAGGCGATGCGATATTTTCCCGTGGATATCTCTCCCGGGGTTATTGTCGAACAGAAAAAGCGCTTGGAGCAAGGGTGGCCGGCTCTTGAAATCCAGCCGATCGCGGCTGATTACATTCGAGATTCCTGGGTCTTGCCCCAAGCTGCCGACAAACGGCTTTTCTTGTTCCTGGGGAGCAATCTCGGCAACTTCGACCAAGACGGCGAACAGCTGTTGTTTGCCATGCTGCGCAGGCTTTGCCGAACCGGAGACGGGTTGCTCATCGGACTGGACCTTGCGAAAGAACCTGCCCGGATCCTCGCAGCCTACAACGACCCAGAAGGCATTACGGCTCGGTTTAATCTCAACATTCTAGAGCGGATCAACAGAGAATTGGGAGGCAATTTCGACCTGAGTTCGTTCGTGCACTATCCGGTGTACGACCCACTCAAGCAAGAGGCGCGAAGCCATTTGGTGTGCACGCGCCGAGCTGAGTTTGGCCTGTCGAGTGGAGAGCAATTCTCTTTTGAAGCCTGGGAAGCCATACACACCGAAACCAGCCGCAAATACCAACTCGAAAAGCTCAAATCAAAAGCCCTGAGCGCGGGCTTCGAAACTCAAAAGAGCTTTGTTTATAAAGAAGACCAAAGCGAAGTGTTTGCAGATCTTTTGTGGGTGCGGAACGAAACGCGAATCGATTGATGAAAAAACCGGTACACACAGAGACTAGGGGTTTGGAAAAGCAGAAAAAAACGCGCATCACCCGATTCCTTCCTCTTATTGCGGGGCTCGGTTTGGCGTGGATGTTCGTGAATTTATCGATTCAAAAAATCTACAGCCCCGATCTGGGTTTCCATTTGGCCGCCGATCGGTGGATGACTGCCCATGGAGGTTGGCCTCCCCAAACCGACCCTTTTTCGGTCTTGGGCGAAGGAAGGGCCTACATCGACCTGCACTGGCTCTACCAAAAGATGCTGGGCGCCACTTTCGGGCTTTTTGGTTTTATTGGGCCTGCGTTCCTCCAATGGTTCCTCGCATTGTCGGCTATGTTGGTCTTGATTTTGCGAAGCCGGACTCAGAGCGGGTCCATCCCCATCCAACTCGCCCCGATGCTCTTTCTCGGTTTGCCGATGCTCAGTGCCGAGCCCCGGCCCCACGCGCTCTCTTGGCTGCTTTTGGGATTGACCCTCTACGCGCTCGAAAACGCATGGAAAGGAGCGCGTCGCGGGTGGTTCGCCCTCCCAATATTGGCGCTTCTCTGGGCCAATACCCACAGTTTGTACATCTTGGGTTGGGTCGCCCAAATCGCATGGATTGTTGGTAAAAAACTTGAAAATCAACGCATTCCCCGCGAAGCTTGGATCGCACTCGCCGCCACGGTTGTCGCCAGCATGCTCACGCCCTATGGCCTGCGCGGCTTGGCCTATCCTTGGGAGCAATTCGGCCTGATTTCTTCAGGGCTTAAAAAGGAATACATCGGCGAGTTTCAGAGTCCGCTCAGCCTATCGGAATTAAAGATCTACGGATTCGGCTATCTGTTTTACCCCCTGTTCTGGAGTCAGTTGTTGAGCGCACTGGGCCTTGCGATTGCGCTGTACGAGCTCCGCCAAAAGCGCTGGACCAACAGCTTGCTCTTGTTGGGATTCAGCGGGATATGGTTTCTCGGCGTCAAAAATTTCGGCTACTTCTTTTTTGCGGTACTCCCGATTCTCGCGGGCTCGATGCGCGAAATCGCCGGCTCGAAGTCAGAGTGGTCGGGCAAAGCACAGAAATTGACCGCCCCTCTCGCGCTCTGGCTCGTGGTGATCTGTTCACTTCTCATTGGGAGAAGCGCACAAACCAATGGATATGCAAGCTTGATTCGATCTCCCCACACCTTCGGAACGGGTGCGGACAGTACGCAGCTCCCCTTAGGTGCGGCCAATTTTATTTCGAAAAATGTGGCCTCGGCTCGGCTCATCAATCCGGTCGATTTCGGAGGTTGTTTCAATTTCTTTCAGCCGCATCAAACCCATATCGACGGCCGAATGGAAATATGGAGCGATTCCGATTTTCAGACGTATGCATCGAGCCTCAAGGATCCGAGAAATGCCGCTCGGTACTTTGAAAAATACCGGCCCGATTTGGCTGCATTCCCCTACCTCAAAACCACCGGTTGGTGGATGTTTTTGATGAAGAATCCCGAGTGGAAACTGGTTTATGTCGACGGACTCGCAGCCATTTATGCCCGCAAATCAGCACACCCTGAACTCGCAGAAATCAGGCCTCTGCGCAACGGACCACCCGAGCAAGAGCAAATCGACAGAATGAGTCTGCTCAGCAAACAGCCCGTGCCGAGTCGCTTTGGCCTTTGGGTAAAATCTTTGGCTGTGCCCTTAAAAAAAGACACCGAATCGGCAAACTTGAGCATGTTTTGGCTCACTTTGGGATATCCGGCCGAAGGGTTGCACGAAATGATCAAAGCCGTGGAGCAGTCGAGCAGTCCGCCTGAAACCGCCCTCGAAAACTGGAAAATTCTAAGATCCAATTTGTAATTGGGACGTCTACGGCCGGGTATTCGCCTTGCCTCCCAACATGGGTACAAAGCGAAACGAACCGTGCTCGCTCCGCTCAAATTCAGTCTCTGACCGACGCAAAAACATTTGCATTCTTTGCTCGTCGTCAGTGCCCACGGGAATCACCAACCGCCCGCCTATTTTGAGCTGAGCCAGCAAGGTCTGAGGAACATCGGCGGCTGCGGCGGTCACGATAATTCCGTCAAAAGGTGCAAAGGAGGGCATTCCCTGATAGCCGTCGCCGAATTTGAGGGTTGGACGATGCCCCATAGAGCGGAGAACGACCGCGGATGAATCGAAGAGTTCTTTTTGCCGTTCGATAGAGAACACTTTGAGCCCCATTTCGCAGAGCACGGCGCATTGATAACCCGAACCTGTGCCGATCTCCAGCACCTTTGAACCCGGTCTCAGACCGAGCAATTGCGACTGCATGGCCACCGTAAAAGGCTGGCTGATGGTCTGCCCCGCCGAGATCGGGAAGGCTTTGTCTTGATAGGCGTATTCCTCAAAAGAAGAATCGAGAAACCAATGCCTCGGCACTTTCCGAATGGCGTTGAGCACGTGTTCGTCGGAGATTCCTTGCTCTTTAAGCCGATCGGCAAGCTGATTCCGCAGTCCTTGATGTTTTAAGCTATCCGAACGCATGGAACAAAGGTAGCGAAGGGCGGTGCGCCCTATTTTTGCAGCCCATTGAAATTAAGGGTCTATGTTGTCTAAAGGAGGATCGGGGGCATTGAAAATCGGAGTGCTCGGAGCGGGCCACCTGGGCAAAATTCACCTGAGGTGTCTCGGCGAGCTGCCGGATCAGTACGAATTGGTTGGTTTTTATGATCCCAATCCCGATCTGTCTGAACAAGTTGCGGTACAAACGGGCTTAAAAAGGTTCGAATCGATCGAAGAGCTCATTGAAGCTGTCGAAGTCGTTGATATTGTCACCCCAACTCTTTCGCACTACGATTGTGCCGTGCTGTCGATTGAAAAGGGACGTCATGTGTTTATCGAGAAACCCGTGACCCACACCCTCGAAGAAGCCGCTGATCTCTTGACACGGATCGAAGGGAGTGCGCTCAAAGTGCAGGTCGGGCACGTGGAGCGCTTTAATCCGGCCTTTGTTGAAGCGCGCAAAACCATAGACTCGCCAAGGTTTATAGAGATTCACCGCTTGGCTGAATTCAACCCTCGAGGAACCGATGTACCCGTGGTACTCGATTTGATGATTCACGACATCGACATTGTGCTGAGCACGGTTCAAAGCGAAATTCGGGAAGTCCGAGCCAACGGAGTGGCGGTGGTTAGTCAAAGCCCGGACATCGCCACGGCGCGGCTTGAATTTGCAAACGGCGCTGTGGCCAACCTCACGGCTAGCCGTATCAGCTTAAAGAATATGCGCAAAGCCCGATTCTTTCAACAAGATGCGTACATCACGGTCGATTTCTTAAAAAAGGAGACAGAAATTGTTCGAATGAGCGCGCTCGACCGCGAGCCTCAGCCTTTCGATATGGTTCTTGAACTCGGCGACGGACAAAAGCGTCGAATTGAATTTGAGCGCCCTTCGCTCGATCAAACCAATGCCATACGCGACGAATTGCGCACTTTATCCGAAGCAATCAATACAGATGGAATACCCATCGTTTCGCTAAAAGACGGTTATCGAGCACTGGAAGTGGCGCAGCTGATTCTGGGCGAGATGGAACGCAACAATGCGAACAGAGCTTGATGGAGAGGGGATCGTATACGGTTGGTAGCCATTCGCGAGGAGCGTTTTTGATTTGGGCCGGGGCCTTGAGCCTCTCTAGCCTGAATTTTTCGTGTTCCAAAGAGAGTTTTCAGGCCACTCGAGCTTCTTATTTGAGAATCGATTCGATTGGAATGATCACCGATTACGAGGCTGAGGGCACGGCTTCTCATCGACTGACGACCGTTTGGGTAGAAGTAGACGGTATGAATCAAGGGGTGTTTGAGTTGCCCGCCTTCTTCCCTGTCCTGTCGTCCGGCGAATCGGATCTTCGAATCGATGTGGGAATCAATGAAAACGGGACTTCGAGTACTCGGAGCATCCACTCGTTCCTCGAGCCCATCGAGCGGACCGAAGTGTTTTCCCAAGGAGACACCGTAGAGCTGGGCACTTTGAATACCCGGTACCGGACCAATGCTGATGTACTTCAAGTGGAAGACTTTGAAGGAGTGGGCCTGAACCTAATTCAGAGTTCTCGATCGGACACCCTCCTCATTCGCACCTCTGAACCCGCTTTGGTTTTTCAACATCCTGGAGAAACAGCCTCGCAAAGCGGGGTGGCCTATCTCGCCGACGCAGATGTGTTGTTCGAAGTTCTCACCGCCGATTCGTATTTCTTGCCCATCGGTCAACCGGTCTATCTCGAGTTGAATTATTGGACAGAAGTGCCTTTAGTCGTGGGGCTCGAGATACGCACAACGGCGGAGACAATTCAAGCAAATACTGCCACGATCAATCCGAATTCAACTTGGAATAAAATCTATATCAATCTCCAAAGCGAAGTTTCGGGCTATCCGGGCGCCATCGATTACAAGGTCTTTTTGGGCGCATTGAACTACGAAGGGCGCGGTCCTCGACGCATATTAATCGACAATTTGAAGTTGGTGTTTTGACGCGCAAAAAGAACTCCCCTCTTCAGCGCATAAAATATGTGCTCGGCGATGCGCTTTCCGCCTGGGTAGCCTACACCGGCTTGTTTATTTACCGCAAAGAATTTATCGAAAATCGTTCGGCGATTTTTTCTGTTGAAGAAGTGCTCGAAGTACTGGACGAACGATATCGATCAGGCTCGTTTTGGGTCGTGATTTTTTGGATCGGATTATCGTGGATTACTGGCTTCTATTCCGAAGTATATCGACGCTCGAGGATTCGCGATTTAATCAACACTCTTGCGCTTTCTCTGGCTGGATCGGTGATTCTTTTTTTCGCTTTGATTCTCGATGATTTCGTAGAAGATTTTCGCGATTATTACGCATTGTTTAGTGTTTATTTAGGTCTGCAGTTTGGTCTCTCGGCTGCAGTCCGGACTACTATTACCACCTTTTCGGCCATTCGCATTAAAAATCGTCAAATAGGGTTCCCCACCTTAATCATTGGGAGCAATCAGACGGCTGTCGACCTCTTTAACGAGCTCGAAAATGCACGTAAGTCGGCAGGCTTTCAGTTTGTGGGATTTGCCAGCGTCAACAACAATTTGAAGTACTTGTTGGGCAAGAATTTGCCCCATCTCGGAGAATACACCGAACTCGAACAAATACTGCGGACCAACGGCATCGAAGAAGTCATTATTGCCATCGAAAGCCGCGAACACGATAAACTACAGTCGATTCTAAGCGTTCTCAAAGTATTTCCGGGAATACGGATTCACATGGTTCCCGATACGTACGATCTCATCTCGGGTCAAGTGCGCCTCGAGTCTCATGGTGCGCCGCTTATCGTAATCCGTCACGAATTGATGCCGCTTTGGCAACGAGTTGTAAAAAGGGGCTTGGATATCGTTTTTTCGCTTTTTGGGCTCGTCGTTTTCTTCCCATTTTTTGTGTTTGGCGGCCTGATGGTCAAATGGAGCTCTCCGGGCCCAGTGTTTTATAGACAAGAACGGGTTGGAATGAACGGGAAAACTTTTAAGATGATTAAGTTCCGTTCGATGTTTTCGAATGCCGAAAGCGGTGGTCCACAATTGAGCAGCGAGAACGATCCGAGAATCACGCCATTTGGACGGGTCATGCGAAGGCACCGACTCGACGAATTGCCTCAACTTTTGAATGTGTTGATCGGGGAAATGAGCCTGGTCGGGCCGCGCCCCGAGCGCAAATATTACATCGAGAGAATTATTGAAAAAGCTCCACACTACAGACATCTTCTCAAAGTGAAACCGGGCTTGACGAGCTGGGGTATGGTGAAGTATGGTTATGCAGAGAATGTGGAGGAAATGGTTGAACGATTGAAATACGACATCATTTATATCGAAAACATGAATATTATGAATGATCTTAAAATATTGATATACACTGTATTGATAGTTTTTCAGGGACGAGGCAAGTAGTCTGATGTGCCCGAGATTTGAGGCGGACGGGGGGTAGACAACGAGTACTTCACGGTAAGAATCTAAATATCAGTAAGTAAAAATTTCAGAATTCGTGAATCCAGATTCGCGATTCCAGAATCCAGATTTTGGAAGCATCTGATTATCAATAAATACAAATTTCAGAATTCGTGAATCCAAATTCGAGAATCCAGAATCCAGAATCCAGAATCCAGAATCCAGAATCCAGAATCCAGAATCCAGAATCCAGAATCCAGAATCCAGAATTTGTAATAGTCTGATTATCAATAAATTTAAATTTCAGAATTCGCGAATCCAGAATCCAGATTCCAGAATCCAGATTCAGGATTCCAAAAATCTGAAATTTTTAATACCTCATTATGAATGAGTTAACTTGCATTTTAACAGTTCTCACCCATTCTCACTTTTTCACAGCCCCCTTTTTCTCCGCTACTCCCCTGCTCTATCTTGCACGTCTTGAATAAATCAAATCTGAGCGCGATGAAAACAGCGGTAATCGGTGCGGGAACTATGGGAAACGGCATTGCACACGTATTTGCGCAAAACGGCCATTCTGTTCGTCTGATTGATCTCAACTCCGAGTCTCTCGAACGCGGGCTCGCCACCATTTCCAAAAACCTCGATCGCATGATTGCCAAGGGCAGTCTCACCGAGTCCGAAAAAGCGGGCATTCTCTCTCGTATTGAACCCCATACAGAAATGGCTACAGGCGTAGAGGGAGTGCAAATTGCCGTTGAGGCGGCTACAGAGAATACCGAACTCAAGCTTAAAATTTTCGGGCAACTCGACGCACTCTGCCCCGCCGATTGCATCCTCGCTTCGAACACCAGTTCAATTTCCATTACCAAAATCGCGGCCGCAACTAAGCGTCCGGATAAGGTCATCGGCATGCACTTCATGAATCCGGTACCGGTGATGCAACTCGTAGAGATTATTCGCGGGTACTCTACTTCAGACGCAACCACACAAATCGTCGTCGACTTGAGCAAAGGCTTGGGCAAAACGCCGGTGCCCTGCAACGACTATCCGGGCTTTGTGGCCAACCGCATTTTGATGCCTATGATCAACGAAGCCATTGAAAGCCTGCAAGAAGGCGTGGCCGGGGTTTCAGAAATCGACTCAATTATGAAGCTCGGCATGGCACACCCGATGGGGCCCCTTCAATTGGCAGACTTTATTGGATTGGACGTTTGCTTGTCAATCCTCAAAGTGCTACACGAAGGTCTCGGACATCCCAAGTACGCTCCTAATCCACTTTTAGCCAATATGGTGATGGCGGGTAAGCTCGGTGTTAAATCGGGCGAGGGCTTTTATGACTACAGCGCCGGACCCAAAGCTGCCGTGGTGAGTGCTCGGTTTGCCTGAACGCTACTTCTTCTGAGCCGTTGATTTGGGGTAGCTGCTCAATCCGACAAAGCCCGTGCAGACCGAACGCAAGCTCATTCTCTACATCGCCTCCAGCCTCGATGGGTTCATCGCTGCGCCGGGCGACAACTTAGATTTTCTCGGGTCAGCGGAAATTTCTGGGGACTACGGAGATTTTATCTCGCTTTAAGCCCCTTGAACCGATTTGTCCGACAGCAATCGAGAGGATATGACTGTCACTCAGAACAATTCCATCTATATTATTCAATATCATATCATTACAACTCGTTCTTACCAACGAGATGCCCGAATATCAAAGGGCCTAAAGCCTATGGACTCCGGGTATGTTGATTTAGAAAACCCAAGGGCAGCGACGCCGAGTCGCACAACAGCCGCAACTTCCTTTTTAATATTCTGCGGCGGCGACCTCGGCCAAAGCGTAAGCGGGTAGGACAAGAGAGCGCATCTGTCGGTCAAAACAGATTCGGCAATACAACAGAGCCACGAGGCGTCGTGGCTCTACACCTTCTTTGGAGCAGCAAAGAAAGAAGGCCTCCGCGGCAGCGGGGTGAACATCAAGGTCGTAGAGAGGGAATGAACAGCGCAGGTCATCTTACAATGCTTTTCGGCGAAGCCGGAAGACTTCGACCCGAAGACCCAAGTTTAATTTGGAAGACCCTCGTTCAATCAACTTTAGGCTTTATTCTTCCAAAAAACTGAACCTTGAATTGATT
>JBGSOF010000032.1:0-23896 GCA_041739275.1 Schleiferiaceae bacterium
GCACAACGCTCCTGCCCTATCGTCAAAACACTGCCCTCTCGGGGTGTTTCCCACGACGAACCCGGAGGCGGAATAGGCGCATACTCGGGCGGACAATTTTGTTCCATCCACGTGGTAAACTCCGACTCCGTAATATTGACATCAACGTTGCGCGAGGCAATCAGGTCCTCCCAACCCTCTTGGTTTTCATCGCTGCTCTCGATAATGCTCAGTTCCCTCAAAACATCCGCCAATTCCCATTCCGCGCTAACGGCCGGTTTCACCGTGCAAGGCGATTCTTGAGGGTTCGGAATTGCTTGAGCACCACGGCCATGTTGGTTGGGCGCATTGGGATCAAGACAAGGCGTTCCCCCCAATTCACTTGCCACCCGAATGGCCCCCATATAATAATGCTTGGTGTAGTCCATCCAATCTGAATATGGAGTCACCACAAGGTACGGATTTACATAGACTTTGTATTCCGTCAACACAGAATTGCCCAAACCCTGGTTGACGGATTGGGACTCGCCCCTGAGCAAGAAGTAGCGCGTATTTCACCCCAGCCTTTGAGGCTTAAACCGTTCGCTGCTACCTTGCAGTATGCAAACACAGGAAATTATCATCCAAAATCTCAAGTGCAATGGCTGCGCGTCGACCGTGCGCAACAAGATGAGCGCCATTCCGGGCATCTCAGAAGTAGTCGTCGATCTAGAAACCAACCGCGTTCAGTTTCGCGTAGCAGATTCGGACTCCGAGGCCGTTTTGGTCCAAGCCAAACACGCCCTAAAAGCCGCCGGCTATCCCGAAATCGGAGACAGCAACACCTTGGCGAATAAAGCGATGAGCTTTGTGAGTTGCGCCATAGGCCGGATGGACACCGACAAGTAAATCTGCGCTCCGCCTTGTCGGGACACGCAGACGTGCGTATTTTGGTCTATGCACTTCAAACCACAGGCGCTTTTCGTCGGAATTTTACTCTTAGGGGCGGTTCTCGTTGGGCGCGCTCAAAGCTCGAAGACCTACAGCATCCCCAAACGAGGGGTTTTTGATCCGAAAAAAATTCAAGAGCCAGAAATTCCGGTCGAACTCTTTTCAATCGAGGCTCCCAGACCGGACGGCGAATCGGTTCGAGATGAATTGCTCAGGCGAAAAATAGAACAGTCCAAGCGCTATCCCAGAAAATACCCCGCTGCAGGCACTGCCAAAACACAGGCCGACAGCATGCGCGTGGTTTCGGGCAGACTGCTGAGCCGTCAAGCAGGTCCAATCAACGTTCCGCTGACGGGTTCGATTCCCTCTGACAACACCTTGGCGATTTCCAAAAACGGTTTGCTGGCCACGGCGTATAACTCGGCTCTGGTCGTACAAGAAGCGCGAACCGGAGCCGATTTGTTTCCAAACACCTTTGTCGGCTTGGGGCTCATCGCACTCGAATTTGCCACAGGTCAGAGCAATTTCTTTGACCCCAAGCTGATGTACGACGCCCAAAACGACCGGTTTGTCTTGGTATTCTTGCGAGACAACACCCCCGGACGTTCGCTGGTAATCGCCGCATTCTCTCAAACCAACGACCCTTCAGGCGCATGGAATACCTACGCCCTGCCCGGAGACCCCGAGGGAGATTCCATCTGGACCGACTACCCTGCCATCGCATTGAGCAACAGCGAATTATTCATCAGTTGCAACCGCGTTAAGCCCGGAGAACCTTGGCAAACGGGCTTTGATGGCAGTATGGTTTGGCAAATTGGGCTGAGCGAAGGTTATTCGGGAGCGGACAGTCTCGATGCGCGGCTCTGGAGCGACATTCGCCACAACGGTCGCTTTTTGCGAAACCTCTGCCCGGTTCAAGCCGGAGATGTTTCGACCACTGAAGGGATTCTTTTGTTGTCGAACCGAAATTTCGATTCGTCCAACGACACCACGTTCTCCGTCGAGATTAACGGAAATCGAAACGAAGCCTCGGTCGGGCTCAGCACAGCGGCATGGGTGGCAGACAGCGCCTATGGCTTGGCGCCCCACGCCCATCAAGAGGACAGCGACACCACCAACCCCGCCAGCGGATTCGATACCAACGACAGCCGCATCCTCGGGGCGGTTCAAATCGGCTCCGAAGTTCAATTTGTGTGCAATTCCATTCGATTTCAGACGGGCAGGCCCGGAGTGTATCACGGAGTTCTGAATCTCGACGAAAGCCGTTTAACGGCCCGCGTACTGGGTCATCATCGGCTGGATTTGGGATATCCGCACATCGCTTGGACGGGTCGCGAAGACTGCCAGCCTCAGACCACTATTGGGTTCAACACCAGTTCGAAGACCGATTTTGCAGGTTCGGCGGCTATTGAATACCGAAACGATCGAACGTATTCTGCGCTCACCGTGATCAACACCGGAAATGCCGCCGTAGACCGCCTGCCCGGAGCTTACGAACGCTGGGGAGACTATTTTGGAATTCAGAGAGATTACGGCCGGCCCGGCAGAGTGTGGACCGCAGGCTACTTCGGGCTCACCGGCGGAAACAACGGCATTTACATTGCTGAGTTGGCCTCAACCGACAGCAGTGCGCTCGAATTCGATCTAGAGATCGTCGGCGCCAGTGCCTTTTGCGAAGCCGAGTTGCGGGTCGAAGCGAGGGGCGGACGTCCACCGTACACCTACAGTTTTAATGGAAACTCGGGCTCGGCCAATTCTCAGTCGGGTTTTTGTTTAGGCGACACTGTAGATGTCGAGATCATGGATGCGCTGGGATGCACTGAATTCCAACGCATTGGAATAGTATCCGACAGCTTGGCCACCCGACCTTCGGTGTTTCCAAACCCCTTTACCGATCGGTTCAGCGCGCGATTTGAATTGTTGGCAGCGGCCGATATAGAAGCCTTGCTCTTTGACAGCCAGGGCAGATTGGTGAAGCGTTTGGTCGATCGCAAAATTTCGGCGGGAACCTACGAATTGGGCTTCAACACCTTCGGATTGAGCGCGGGCACCTATGTGTTTCGGCTTCAGGTAAATGGCCAAAATTTGATTTCCGAATCGCTCGTTCGCATTCCTTGAGCCGAATGCGCGAAATGTACCTCGGAGGAACGATCAAAACGGACGCGATTAAATAAGACCGAGCCATTCTCGGAGCATCCACTTGGACAAAAGAAAGCCCGCCTTTATTCGCGGAGAGATTCCGAAAACCACGGCCTATTGGTTGGCTCAAATCGTGGGCTGGTCGGGAGAAGTGGTCATCGAAACCATTAATTACACCTTTTATATCGTCCGCCGTTTCGACTGGAGTTTCTTCTGGTTTTTCGTCGCCTATGCGGGCGTTGGTTTGGCCGTGACCCACTTCGGGAAGATTCTCTTGCGTTCGATTAGGCTTTTCGAAAGAGAACGCGCGGTGATTTGGCTCGGCGGATTGCTCTTTGCCTTGGGTACGGCCGTGGTGATTGCGCTTGTTTTTGTGATCGGCGCAAGACAGGATTCGATACGAATGATCGACTTGCTTGCCCAAGTGATGAACGGCTTTCGATACACGGTGGTTTGGACGATTATCTACTTCATGTACAAGCTGATGGAGCAGAGAAATGAATGGAACGAAGCAAGGCTCGAGGCCAGCAGACAAAACTCCTTTTTGAAGTTGGAACTTCTTAAAAATCAGATTAATCCCCATTTCCTCTTCAATGCTTTAAACAGCATCAAAGCACTGATTCGAATCGATCCCGAAAAGGCGCAAAGTGCATTGTTAGGCCTCAGCGATTTGCTTCGGTTTTCGCTGAATTATGAAAAGCAGCGCACCCTGCCCTTTTCAGAAGAATTGGCCGCGGTAGATCAGTATTTGGAGCTTGAAAAAATGAGATTCGGAGACCGTTTGACCGTCCACAAAAACATAGAGCCCGAAACGCTCGAACTCGACTTTCCTCCCATCCTTTTGCTCACCTTGGCCGAAAACGCCATCAAACATGGGGTGGGTCGACACCCGGGACCCGGAGAACTCAGCCTGAGCTCCAAAAAGAGCTTCGACCGCTTCGAGATTCGAATCGCGAACAACGGCGTGCTCGAAGACGAGAATCCCAAAGGCATCGGCCTGCCCTTTGTCGAACAACGCTTGAATGAAATTTACGGCCTGTCTGCCTCTGTGTCCATTCAAGCTCCACATCGGGGCCGAGTTGAAACTACACTCATCATACCATGCAAAACGTACGCGTCGCTTTAGTAGACGACGAGCCTCTGGCGCTTGAAGAACTCAAGCATCTGCTCCGGGCACATTCCGAAATAGAGATTGTGTATGCGGGTACGGCGGCCGAAGAGGCCATCGAAGCCATCGCGGCCGAGAAGCCCGAAGTTCTGTTTCTCGACATTCAAATGCCCGGGCTCAATGGCTTTGAATTGCTCGAAAGGCTCGATCGCGTTCCAAAAGTCATTTTCGTAACCGCATACGATCGTTTTGCGCTGAAGGCATTCGAGCACAATGCCCTCGATTATTTGCTCAAACCGATTCATCCCGAACGCCTTCACGAAGCGCTACAGCGCATTTTTATTCACCGCGAATCGAATAAACCCCGAGAATCTGAACCTAAGAAAAGAAGTCTCGAACCCGATCGCCGAATTTTCGTGAAAGACGGAGAGCGTTGTGCTTTCATTCATCTGTTTCAGATCGAACGAATCGAAAGTGAAGGCAATTATTCTCGGCTCTTCTACGGAAGCGAGAAAATTATGTTGAGATCGTCTCTCAACCAACTCGAAGAACGGCTTCCCGAAGACTTATTCTTTCGCGCCAACCGGCAGCAAATCGTCAATCTAGACGAAGTGGTTGAAGTTGAGCCTTGGTTCAATCAGAGTTTGAGGCTCGAACTGCGATCGGGCACCAAGGTCGAACTCAGCCAGCGACAGTCGGTTAAATTTCGAGAGCGCATGGGCTTGAATTAAAGGCGGAGCATCCATCCCCATTCGTCGGCCGCAGCCCCCGATCGGATGTCGCCCAGCGCTTTTTTAATCTTGTGCCCATAATCGGCATCGCCCGATTCAATGTCGTAGCTGCGGTCTTTAAAACCGATGGTCGTAATGGGGCTCACCACGGCGGCCGTACCCATTCCAAAGGCTTCTTGCAAATACCCGTGGTCTGCCGAATAGCGGAGTTCATCGACCGTAATCGGACGCTCTTCGACGACTTCGCCCCAAGAGCGCAGCAACTTGAGAATGCTGTCGCGGGTGATGCCCGCCAAAATTCGATCGCTTAAAGGGGGCGTCCGAAAGGTGTTCCCGATTCGGAACATCACATTCATGGTTCCCGACTCCTCGATAAAGCGATGGTCGCGGTGGTCTGTCCAGAGAATTTGGGTGTATCCGTCTTTCTGCGCTTCACGAGTGGGGAAAAAAGCTCCTCCATAGTTGCCCGCTGCTTTCGTAAAACCGATTCCCCCCGCTGCACTTCGGGTAAATTCTTGCTCGACCCGCACCTTAACCGTGCCTGAATAGTACGGACCCACGGGCGAGGTAATAATCGCAAAAGTGTATTTCTCGCTCGGGCGCGCCGCGATAAAGCTCGAACTGCTGAACAAAAAAGGACGGATATAAAGTGAGGTCCCTTCTTCTTTAGGCACCCATTTGCTGTCGATGCGGATCAGCTCCTTGAGACCTTCCATAAAAACCTCTTCAGGCACTTCGGGCATGCACAACCTCTGGGCACTGCGATTGAGGCGCTCAAAATTCATCGATGGCCGGAAAAGCCCTACCCCCCCGTCGATCATTCGGTAGGCCTTCATTCCTTCGAAGGCGGCTTGACCGTAGTGCAAAGCGTGAAGCGAAAGCGGAAACTGCAGGTCTCCGTAGGGCATGATGCGCACCGGCCCCCATTGATCTCCTTCAAAATCGCAGACGAGCATGTGGTCTGAAAAGACTTTGCCGAAGGGCAGGTCTTTGAAGTCGACCGAATCGATGGTAGTGGCCGTCTTGCGTTGAACGTCAATCATGATCAAGAACCGTTTTTTTCAAAAATAGGAACCACACCGATAGCGAAAGCTGCTCTACTATCTTTGATGTGCGGAATAACTCGATTTTAACCCTATGAAGCCCCTCAGAACCCCCCATTTCATTGCCTTTTCTGCCTTGGTTGCCCTGCTTGCGATTTCGTGCTCCTCGAAAAAAGAGATTTACGGAGACCAAACCATGCGCTCCAAGGGCGCGGTTGAAGCCTCTGAATTGGTGCCGATGCTCGCGGGCAAAGACTCTTTGAACGTGACCGTCCGCGGAAAGGTGACTGAAGTCTGCCAAAAAAAGGGCTGCTGGATGGATATGGATCTCGGATCGGGCAAGAGCATGACGGTTCGATTTAAAGACTACGGCTTTTTTGTTCCGATGAATGGGACAGGGCGCACGGCTGTGATCAAAGGCGTGGCCAAAGTCAAAACCGACGATGTCAACTGGCTGCGCCACAAAGCTGAAGACGCGGGTGCTTCGGCTGAAGAAATTGCCAAAATCACAGAACCTGTGCAGAGCATTTCCTTTGTGGCCACAGGGGTGATCTTCGAATAATGAACAGCCGAATCTCAGCGTTTGTCTTTGGCTTTGCAGCTTTGGCCTTAGCGGTCGGAAGCCTTGGCGGATGCGGGTCCAAAAAAGGTTCGGGTTCGGAATCCAAGAGCTCGGCCGAGGCTCCGAAAATGTACAATATGTCGGAGTTGTCTTTGGCCATGGAAGAAATGTACCGCACCAATGAGGCTTTTCGAGAGGCCTTGCGCTCGGGCATGGGCATCGACAGCATTCCGGCGGTTTTCTACACCATCCACACGGCTGAGGCCACTTCAGCCTCCGATAAAGACCCAATGTATCACGCCATGGCCGACGTCTTTCTCGAGCGAATGGAAGCCGTTGCCCGAGAACCTTTAGCCAATCAGCCCGCCGCGTTTAACGAAATGATCGACGCCTGCGTGAGTTGCCATCAGGTGAAGTGTCAAGGTCCGATCGACCGTATCAACAAACTGAGAGTGCCCGATGTGGCAGAGAGAGAAGCCGGTACCCCGCCCCACCGCTGACGGGAGCTGGACCTTTTACCTGAGCGAGCTGGACGAACCGTATCACTCGGTACACGGCGCGCTTTCGGAGTCGCGGCATGTATTTATTCAACACGGGCTCAAAGCATTAGAAGGATCGGTCGGCATTCGGATACTCGAAGTCGGTTTGGGCACCGGGCTCAATGCCTGGCTCAGTTTGCATTGCTCGGAGCGCCCGCCGGTCGAATACACGGGTTTTGAGCCCTTCCCCATCGATCTCGAGGCCATCGAAAACTGGAATCGCCACAACGGTTTTCTTGAAATCGAACAGTTTCACAAAGCCGGATGGAACGACTGGAACCAATGGACACCCGATTTTCGATTTCGGAAAATTCAAGCCTCTGCGGAAGGCGCGGCGCACTTTGCTCCCTTTGATTTGGTCTATCACGATGCATTCGCCCCCGAGGCTCAGCCTGAATTGTGGACCGTTGATTTTTTCTCTGTTGTGTTCTCTGCCATGGCGACAAATGCGATTTTGGTGACGTACAGCGCCAAAGGTTCGGTGCGCCGAGCGCTTCAATCGGCCGGTTTTGAGGTAGAGCGACTTCCGGGTCCTCCGGGCAAAAGAGAAATGTTACGCGCGCGAAAACCGTGAATCCAAAGCAAGACTCATCTCGAGAAAAGCAATCAAGTACAGCCCGACTGATCGTGCGCGTCTACGGGCTGCTTTTGGACAGCAATCAGCGCGTTTTAGCTGTTTCTGAGGATTATGCGGGACGCCGACTCACCAAATTTCCGGGCGGGGGGCTCGAACCGGGCGAAGGAACGCTCGCCTGTGTCTGCCGAGAGTTTAAAGAGGAAACGGGTCTGGACATTCCATTTTCGCAGCATTTCTATACCACCGATTTTTATCAGGAATCGGCCTTTCGCGCCGGAGATCAGATTTTGAGCATTTATTATGTGCATTTCGATTCTTCGGTCGGAGCAGAGATGCCTATTATTCCCGAAGAAGGCCTCGAATTCAAATGGTTGGAGATTCATAAAGGCTTGAGCGCGAATTTCGATTTACCCATCGATCGCTTGGTAGCCGAAAAACTTGTCGAGGCTTGGAACACCAAAGGTTCGCAAGCGTTTGGATAAGAGTGGAATTAATTGAAATTCCGATCGAAGGTTGGTCGGAGTCTTTCGAAACAACAAGAATGAAGCGCATACTGATTACAGGCGGCAGTGGACTCGTCGGAGAGAACATCACCCGAAAAGCCCTCCAAAAAAATTGGGAGGTGCGGCATTTAAGCACCCGCGCCTCGGAGCGAAAAGACGGAGTTCGAGTGTTTGTATGGGGAAAAGATCGCTTCGCGCCCGAAGCACTGGAAGGTATCGATGCCGTGATTCACCTGAGCGGTGCCTCGATTTCAGACCCTTGGACACTCGACCACAAAAGGGCGATACTCGACAGCAGGGTTGAAAGCAGCCGTTGGCTTTACAAAGCCCTCAAAGAAACCCCGAACAGGGTTCAACAGGTGATATCTGCTTCAGCGATCGGATATTACCCGAGCGACCCAAAAAAGGTTTACGTCGAAAGCGACCGGCCCGGCAGCGATTTTCTCGGATCGGTATGTCGAAAATGGGAAGAAGAGACATCGCGTTTTTCGGAGCTTGTGCCAAGGGAAACGAGATTGCGCATTGGATTGGTCTTGAGCGCAAAAGGCGGACTTCTCGAACCCATGTTGCCCCTCGCGAAAAAGGGTCTGCTCTCCCCTCTCGGAAGCGGAGCGCAGTGGATGTCGTGGATACACGAAGACGACCTGGCCGAATTGTTTCTCTACGCCATTGATTCCGAGCTTTCCGGAGTATACAATGCGGTGGGACCCGAGCCTGAGAAAAACCAAGAGTTTAGCCGAATACTCAGCCGGGTTCTGGGTCACGGAATGATCTTGCCCAAAGTCCCCGAATGGGCCTTGAAGATCGCGCTGGGAGAGCGTTCTGTTCTTCCTTTGATGAGCCAGAATGTCAGCGCAGCCTCTGTGCTTCGCTCGGGGTTTTCATTTTCTCACCCAAAACTGGAAGGAGCGCTTCGCGGCCTATTGCTCGATTGAAACCGTTTTGAGCAGTATCCTAAAGCCTTTGTCGATCAGCTCCGGATCGCTCCACGGAACGAAGTGATCCATAGAATCTCGAGTGATTACTTCCATGGGGCATTCCGAACATTGCTCGATAAAATGAGAGAGCGACTCCTTGGGCACGAGACGGTCTTTTCCCCCTTGGATGTACACGATTGGTTTTGGAAATCGAGCGAGCCGGCTTTCGAGTTCGGGGAGCTGATCGTAGAGCGTAATCATCTCGCGGTTGCTGTTTCGGAGCCAAGAACCGAGCAAGGGGTTGACGACCCACGTATTGGCGATATTGTTATACCAGCGCGGCTCTTGCATCGGAGCGCTGATGGTCGGAGCGACCAGCAGAACCCCTGAAATCTCTGTGGAGTGGTCAATTCCCAACTTCATGGCGACGGGCCCTCCATAACTATGGCCCGCCAAAAAAACGGCTTGACCGGGTTTGCGCACCGATTCGATTAAAGCCCAAATGGGTTCGGTTTGATCTCGAAGCATTCCCGTATGAGGCATCTCGGAGCCACCATAGCCCGGTCGGTCGACAAAGAGCAGCTCTGCTTTTTCGTGAAACAAAAATGAATCGGCTACCTGCGTAAAGTCGTGCCAGCTGCCGGGCGATCCGTGAATAAACACAAAGAGCGGAGCCCCTTCCCTTCCCGCGCGGGCAGCGTGAATACGACCGCCGGGTAAATCGAGATCGATTTCGCGAACACCGCCTGTTGAGGCAAAAATTTGATCCTTTTTACTCGCCTCCATCACGGGTTCAAAAAAGCGGGTTGAAACGAGGAGTCCGGCGAGAAGAAGGAGAATCATAATTAAGCTTTTCCAGATGAATATCAAGCGAATCGCCGATTTAAAGAAGCTATGCTTCGAACGGTTTTCAGGGGATTTCATTGCGTAAAGGTCACCGAATCGCTCGGATTTCTGAGGCCCACCTATTCAAAACTCTTGGCCTAGGCTGTATGTTTGAAAATGCAAAAATCTAAAAACACTTTTGGCCGCCTGATATGGAGTACGGCTGTGCTCAGCCTGTTGTGGGCACCGGCGCTTTGGGCTCAAGTCGAACTCGTCAAAAAAAGCGAGTCGAATGGAATTGGGGGCGAACTCTCGGACTACGCATTCGAATTTGAAGTGGATATCGCGGGCAACCCGGTGTGCAATCAAGGAAAGACAGGCACTTGCTGGAGCTTTTCGTCTGTGGCCTTTCTCGAAAGCGAGTATCAGCGGCTTGAAAAACGCCCCATCGATCTGAGCGAAATGTATGTGGTGCGCAAAGTGTACGAAGACAAAGCCGAGAAGTATATCCGAACGCACGGGACTATTGCGTTTGCCCAAGGCGGCGCCCTTCCCGACGCGCTTTATGTCTTGAAGAAATACGGCATGATGCCTGAGAAAGTATATCCGGGTCGCTTAGACGTTTCGAAACCCTTCAATCATGGCGAACTCGAATCGGCGCTCAAAGGCTTGCTCGACGCGGTGATGGCCGAGGGAGAGGGTCCGATTTCGGATACGTGGAAAGACGGTGTCAGAGCGCTGCTCGATGCCTATTTGGGCGCTCTGCCCGAACGTTTCGATTGGGAAGGCGCGAAATATACTCCTCGCCAGTTTGCCGATCGAAAGCTGAAACTCAATCCCGATCACTACGTGCAGATCACTTCGTTCCTCCACGAACCTCAAGGAGATTGGATGGAAATTGAAGTGCCCGACAACTGGCTTTGGGGCCGCTCTTTGAACTTGCCGCTCGAAGTAATGATGGCCACGCTCGATCGCGCTTTGGACGGTGGAATGTGCATTGGCTGGGCCACGGATGTGAGCGAGAAAGGCTTCGCGGTGCGCAATGGTCTGGCGGTGACCCCCGATCCGAAATGGAGGAGCGAGCATCCCAATTCGAATGGTTTTGAATTTGACTGCCCGGAGCGCGTCATCAGCCCTGAATTGCGCCAAGAAGGATACGATCTTTGGGAGACGACCGACGATCACGGGATGTTGATTACCGGTCGGGCGAAGGCCGCAGACGGGAGGTCGTTTTATTTGGTCAAGAATTCTTGGGGCGAGATCGAAAACCCCGTGCGACCCGGGCACTTGCTTGCCTCAGAGCAATTTGTGCGATATAAAACGATTTCGATGCTCCTCCCGGTCGATGCCCTCTCGAAAGAAGATCGCAAGAAAGCGGGTCTTTAAATCAGCGAGTAGCGCTTGTGCTTAAAGCGAAATCAGTCCTTCGATGGCCGCAGCTTCTTTGTAGCGCTCAATGACACTTTCGGCGCTGATCATCAATTCGCGCGCGGTGATGCTGATGTAGTTGCCCTTGCTCGAGCTGCGAATCTCGATTTGAGCTTCGTGTGCGTGAAACAGGTTTTCTACTTGGGCGAGTTTTTGATTATCCGCAGGTACGATGAACTTGAACATGTACACCGAGGGCCACGAAAGCGCTTTGAGCTTTTCGTTTAGGCCACTGTATGGGTCTTCGGAACCGCTTGGACTTTGCATGCTTCGAAGATAAGGAGCGGAGAAATAGAGTGGAGCGATGAAGGATTGCAAACGATTCCCTACTCGCCCTTGACATGCTTGAATCCAGCTCGGGTTTTCCCTACGCGAGCCGATCACAAACCATGATCAACCAAGGTGATTTGAATTCGTTGTCCAAAATGTTCAATCTCTTCTGAGTGACATTCCATCGCGAAAAAAACGGTTCGCGTCTGGGAAAAGGCAGAATGCGTTTATTTCGGTGTATAACTTAAGATTATTCTGTCGATTTTAACTTTTAAACTTCATGAATAATCCTTAAACGGGCGGGCCCTGCACTCCTTCCCACCCCCGCCTCCAAAGCAAAATTCGCAAATAATACGGATGTATCCTACGAAAAGAAATGAACCGAGTCTGCGCGTTGTGTCTCTAAGTCCGCAGACTTCCCATGGCTGTCGTTCTCGATGGTCTAAACCCACCGATGAAGGTTGTTCGCTTCGAATGTCCTTTTCAACGCTGTGCTCCAGCGGCCTTTGAACGAGCCAAAATCGGACTCAATTTACTGTCTGTGAATTACATCGACCAGATAGATTGTCTTGTATCGAATGGCTGTTAAGACCTACGGATCATTCACTTGCACTCCGATTCCTCAAAAGAAAGTGAAATATCGGGTCTTAGATTTCTATATCCTACTTAACCGATAGATTTTATATAATTTTGCGCGATGAACTACACAGACAGATCTCTCTTTTGGACGTTTTGTACCCTCTGGATTTCGTGTTCCCTTTGGGCCCAGACCGACAAAAGAGTGGTCCAAAACGAGCAGCTCTGGGTCGGCGTGCATGGTCAATATTGGTGGAATGAGCATTGGGGGGTCATGGCTGATCTACACCACCGTCGATTTGAGTTTTCGGAAATTCCCGGGGTCTATGTGGCCCGGGCTGCTTTGAGTTATCGATTGAGGGGGTCTTCGACATTAGCAGCGGGTGGGGCCCTGTTTTTCAACCCGCCATCGGCGGGAACCGAAGTGCTCGAACGGCGGCTCTATCAACAATGGATTTGGAGCCAAGCTGCCGGAAAGCTCCAGGTGGGCTACCGCATTCGAAACGAACAGCGCTGGCAAGAACGCCGTCCGGCAGATGCGGCGCCGAGTGTACGCTTTACCAACCGAACGCGCTTTTTGCTCTCCTTGACGGTCCCTGTTTTTCGCAACTCCAAGTTGCCCAAGCTGTTGGTGTACGATGAAATTCTAATGCACATGGGGCCGGAGGTGGTCTACAACCCAATGGATCAAAACCGCATCTACGCCGGTTTTCGACAAAAAATCGATGCGCAGTGGAGCTTCGATCTGGGGTACTTAGGCATTTACCAGCAATCGTTCAGCGGATCAGACTATGTCCAAACTCATGTGCTTCGGTTGTTTATTTATTTTGAATCCGTTCCGACGCCAAACATTCCATGATCAGCTCCTCTCTCACAAATCCTCTTCGCATCCGATGGGCGTTGTGGCTCGTCGCGCTGGGGTTGCAACGCAACGCATGGGCTCAAATAGCTGTCTCTGAGCGTTCGGTCGAGGCGCAGCAACACTTTTGGACCAGTGTCAACGCCACGGTGCGTGAATCTGAGCATTGGGGCTGGTATGCCGATGCGCACTACCGAACAGCTTTGGATTTGAATCAGGTGGATTTTCAGATGTACCGCCTGGCTCTGGGCTATTGGTTCAACGACCAATTTTGGGCTTCAGCGGGCGGGGGTTGGCAGGGTTTTTATGCCGATACAGAAGCCGGGCGCAGCGCGGGCAACGAGTGGAGGATCCACCAGCAACTGCAATGGCATCAAAACGGTTCTCGACTGCGGTTGATGTATCGCCTTCGGAATGAGCAGCGCTGGCGGGAAAAGCTCTCGCCCGATGGAACCGGAAATGGGTACGCCTTTAACGACCGGGTGCGGATGATGATTTTGGGGAACTATCAAATTTTTAACAATCCGCGTTGGCCTCGGCTGGCGTTTATGGATGAGGTGTTTGTCCAATTCGGCCCGGAAATCGTTTATAATACGTTCGATCAAAACCGGTTGTTTCTCGGCATCCAACAGCCTTTGGGCAAGAGCGGCTGGAGCTACGATTTTGGCTATATGTATGTCTATCAGCAGCGTCCAAGCGGCTTTGAGTATTATGCCAACCACACCTTGCGGTTGTTTTTCTACTATATTCCTGAGTGGAACCAAGGCAAGGCGCGGGGTTCTGTGGAAGACGAACTCCGATGAACCGAATTCAAGGGCGACGGAATCTGTCTCGTTCGGTTCAAAAACTAAAATATTCTCTTACATAATTTTTTGTCTATTTCAAAATTATTCACTATTGGGTGGGCCGCGGCACTCCACCCACCCCCGCCTCCGACGTAAAACTCGGAATTTTAGAAATCAAATCCTACAAAATGTTATCCCCATTCCGCCGACGGAATCCGTATTGATTTCGGCCGAAATGGATGAGCGAACAACCGAATAACAGATCGATAACTCAAAATCGCTATAGTTCGGTATGCTGTATTCCAATAGAATTAATTCCCTTTACATCAAATCATTACAACCTATTTAACCCCTATGAAACTCTTTACCATTGGCGACAGTCTGGCCCAAGGCTTTATGAGCGGAGCGGCCGCTCGAACCGATTTGGCTTTCAGCACCCTGATTGCTCGAATCTTGAACATTCCAAACTATTCCTATCCCAGTTGGCCGAAAGGAGGACTCCCAGTCAACATTGAGCTAATTTTGAGAAAGGCCGAAACGCAATTCGGGCACGACGTTCAAGGGCCTCTGGAGTGGGTACAGTTTCTGGTCTTAATTGGGCACTATCTCAATGAGGTCGAAGACCATTACGAACGCGGTTCGGGTAGTGAAATCGAGGATGCACCGCCTTTTCACAACATTGCGGTTCGCGGGTTCAACGTTGCAGATGCCTGGCAAATACGACCCAGCCTTTGCGAGGAACTCATTCGCGAAGCAGGTAGTTCACACGGGTTGTTTAGTGCCCCCTCGGCTTCATTGATGCGAACGGCTTGGAGGGTTCTCAAGACCGGTAGTCCGGCAGGTTCTGACTTTTCTTCTTTGGATTGGTTTGAATACCACCATGTCCGAGAGGGGGTCGAGAATCTCATTTTGAATTTGGGAAGCAACAATGCCCTTGGTACGGTTGTGAAACTCGAGATCAAGCAAACTTCAGAGGATGGCTCCTGGGTTCCCAACAATCCCGATCACCTTACCTACCGTGCCCGCAAGTCGGCCGATAAAAACTTGTGGCATCCGGAAGATTTTCGACGCGACTATCGAGAATTGCTCAAACGCAGCAGTGCCATCATTTCCAAAAATCCAGCGGTGGCTACCAAAGTATTCGTGTGCACCGTGCCCTTGGTGACCATCGTTCCCTTAATTAAGGCGGTTGAATCTGCTGAAAAAAGAACCAACCTGATCGTGAAGGAATGGAGGGTCGATCCCAAGAAACCCGCCCCAATGGGTAAAGGGGAGCTTTCAAAATCGTCTAAACGGAAGTTGAGCTACGCCCAACACTACACCTATTTCCCTTTTGCAGACGAGTTCGACATTCGACTCAAGCATTTGAATTTTGGCCATATTCTGCATATCGACAATACCATTCGTGCCATCAATCGGGTTATCCAAGAGGAAGTGGCCGAGGCCAATAAGAAAATGGGACAAGCCGTATTCCACTTGGTTGATGTGGCGACGGCGTTAAGCGATATGGCGTCAAAGCGAAACAACGGAGCGCCTACCTATGAGTTCCCGTCTTATTTTGATTTTTGCTTCCCGAGAATTGACAGCAAATACTACGGTGTAAGCAAGGATGGAATCATTACGGCCGGGGGGATTTTCAGTCTCGATGGTGTTCATCCTACGGCCATCGGTCAGGGGATTCTGGCTCGGGAGTATTTGAAAGTGATGCACCATGCGGGAGTCATCGCAGAACATCCCGACCGATTGATGGATTGGAAAGCCATTTTTGCGACCGACGATTTGCGCAACAAACCCATCCGGACCATTGAAGAGGCATACCAAAATACCAAGATGGCCCAGTTTATCCTGGATAAAATCGGCTTGATTTAAGCGGCTTCGCGCTTCGGCTCGCTATTTCTTCAACAACCGAAACGCGTGGTTCCAGCGGCCTTCGAGCATGCCGGGAATGCACCACAGCATGCACAAGGGTTCGATGGCTCGGGCAGAGGTCACACTGCCGAGGTCTTCGACTTCCCAACCGAACTGCTCGAGCAGGACTCGGGTCGTGGCTTTGCTCGGGGCGTCGTTGCCGCAGATGAACATGCTGGGTTTTTCGGCTCCAAAATCGGGGTCGACCATATGGGCATTCCCGATGGAGTTAAAGGCCTTGACGAAATGGACTTCGGGATATGCGTTTTGCAACCGCTCCATCAAGGAGTCGTCGAGTTGGGTGAAGAAGCGCAGAACCCCGTTTTGCGGAGGCGCGGCTTCGATGGGATTGGTCGCGTCGATAACGAGTTTGCCCGCCATATTCTCGGCTCCGCACTGGCCGAGGGCTTCGAGCGCGGCACTTCCCTTTACTGCCAGTATCAGGGCATCGGCGTTTTGAGCGGTCGCAGCAAAATCGGCGGTTTCAATGCCGGGCAGTTGATGGCTGAGCGCCGATCGCTTCTCGGCGTCGCGGCTGCCAACCGTTACGCGGTGTCCGTACTTCAGCAGTCCTTTGGCGAGGCTCTGGGCCACCATTCCCGAGCCGATGATTCCGTAGTGCATGGGGTGCATTTTGAGAGGCAAAATAGCACTTTGTGCGTCTTGTTCTTATCGCGTTCTCTTTCTGAATTATGAGTCGAGATGGAGGATGTGCTGGTACCTTACCCTGATTCGATCGCTGCGAATCGAGTGGTTCCATTTTTTGGAAGCGTTCTGATGTCTTGCTCTGTGGGCATCTTCAGAAACAATCGAACGATTCCCGACATGAGCGGAAATGAAAAAAGAGCCAAGTTTCCTTGACTCTTCTCGCACATTTGGATTACGCTGAGGCGAGTTCTTTGCAAATTTCAGCACACTTTTTGCAAGCCTCCGCGCATTCCTTGCAACTGTCGTGATGCGCCGCGTGCTTCGCACATTCGATCGAACAGGCTTGGCAGATTTCTGCACACAGGGCATGGAGCTGTTTTCCATGCGCAGAACCGCGGGCATCGAAACGGGCACACAAAGCACATATGTCGGCGCAGTCTCTGCATAAAATAATGCATTCTTGATTTCCGTTTTTTATACAATCTGTAACACACTTTTCGCAAGCCACCATGCAGGCCAAACATGCGTCAATACAACTTTTTAAATGTTCCATAATTTTGATTTGTGTTGAGAATGTGTTTTCTCTGAGTTCAAAGCTGATTAAAACCTGAAGTAGGCTCTTACAAAACCACAGCAATAAATTGCCTCATTCGCGGTAAAGCGATCTCAATCGCCTAGCCGTTTTCGTGGCATACCAAACGCCAATTCGCGCGCGGGACGGCCTTTTTCACTCAGTTCGCTAAGGGACCGAGCCTTATTCATTTTGTCCAAATTCCGGTTTGAACCTCGAGCCGCAACCATGGGTCCGAAGCGGGCATCTAAGCGATACGAGGGGAGGTTTTTTTTCGTTCTTGGCTTGGAATGGCACGCTTTGGGTGCCGGGTTTGCTGCGTATGGCGCATTCTAAACAACGCCAATTGTCTTGAAACACCGTACCGGAAGTATGTTGTTGGTGCTGTGCGCGTCGTTGGGATGGGGATGGGCCCAAACCTGGACCGCCTTGCCCGACTTTCCGGGCAGCCTTAGAGACGATGGAGTGGCGTTTGTATTGGGTGGCAAGGCCTATTGTGGAACGGGATTGAACGAAGGCTTCGCGGAAACGGGCGATTTCTTTGCCTTCGATCCGGTGTTAAACGCCTGGGAACCGGCTCCGGGTTTGCCCGTGGGGGCGGAACGGCAATATGCCTGTGCGTGGACCCATGCGGGCGTGGCCTGTGTATTCGGGGGGGTGCGGGGCTCGACCTACTTGAACGATGTGTGGAGTTGGTCTCCGGGCGATCCGCAATGGACGCGCAGGACCGATTTGCCTGATTGGGGCCGCAGCGGAATGGGTTGTGCGGTAGTGGGCGAGCGTGTTTTTGTGTGGGGCGGCAAAACAGCGCAGGCGGAGGCCGTGTCGGAATTGTGGCGCTACGATCCTTCGGCCGATCAATGGTATCGCGAGGCCGATGCGCCTTTTGGGGGGCGTTGGCGAATGGTGATGGGGGCTATGGGCAATCAGGGGTTCTGGATGGGGTTGGGGCGGGACTCGCTCGGGAACTTTCCTACTTCGGTCTGGGGCTACTCTTCCGCTTTGGGTTGGTTTTCCCTGCCCGATTTTCCCGGAACCGGTCGCACCCATGCATCTGTTGTGCAGGTCGGTGGAGTGGGGGTGGTGATGGGCGGTCGTCAGAATCTGTCGGTTTTGCTAGACGATGTATGGGGTTTCGACCCCCAAGCTTCGAACTGGGAACGCCTGATGCCCACGCCTTCCCTAAACCGCTCTGGGGCCATGGGCTTTGCTTTTGGCAGCCAAGTGTATTGGGCCACAGGACTGGACTCCGCGCTCCAGCGCACCCGCAGCCTCTGGACCCTCGATCTCGGCGCTGTGCTGCCCAGCCCCGAAGGCCTTTCTTCGGTCCGGCTCTACCCCAACCCGGCTCAAGACTATTTTATCGTCGAATGGCCTGCCTACAGCGACTTCTGCGCCGAACCCTGCACCCTGACCCTCTACACCCTTCAGGGTCAAATCGTTTACAGCCAACCCCTCACTACCTACGCCACCCGCGTTTCCTGTCCTTCACTCAGCCCAGGGGTCTATCTCGCGGTGCTGCAGACGGATTTTGGGGGGAGGGTGTGGAGGGTGGTGAGGGGATATTAACAAGGGCCTACAGCAAGAATTAAAACGGAAGTTGATATTCCGTGCTTCTAGCTGTCAGATTCAGAGAACGGTACAGAGAAGGAGTGTCTGTTCCTACCGTTTTATTCCGTTTATGACAAAAACCAGAGGCTTACTTGAGAATTGAATCTTAGATTTCAGAGCCCTTTCCGTCTATTCGGAGGGTTTCTAAAGATTATGTACTTAGCTCAAAATTTGACGGTTAGAAAATCCGTTTTCGACAAAAGCCAGCGCGAAGTAGTGCTGGACCTCACCGATATCATGACTGAGGGCCGCATAGACCCCGATTTCTTCTTCGAAGAGAACTACATCACGGCCGGGATGAAATCGTTGTACGAGGCGGTGTTCAAACGATTGGAGGGTCAAGATCAAGACGGAGTATTCCGGCTTACCCAAAGCATGGGCGGGGGCAAAACCCACAACATGTTCGCCGTTGGACTTCTGGGACGCTTTCCGGAATACCGAGACCGAGTTATGGGTGGTGTGTACAAAACGGCTCTGAAAGGGGCCGTGCAGGTGATTGCCTTTTCGGGTCGCGAAAAACCCAGCCATGGCATTTGGGGCTATGTTGCCGAGCAACTTGGTAAAAAAGAGCTGTTTAAAGAGTTCTACAGCCCCTTGCAGGCACCGGGACAATCGGCTTGGATCAATTTGCTCAAAGACCAGAAACTGTTATTGTTGTTCGACGAGTTGCCTCCGTATTTATTCGGTGGATCGAGTACGTCCATCGGCAATTCGAATTTGGGCGACGTCACGACCGAAGCCTTGACCAACCTCATGGCGGCTTTGGGCAAACCCGAATTGAGCCAAGTAGCTATGGTCATCTCTGATCTGGGCGAAACCGGAGCCGACGGCAGCAACTATTCGTGCATAGCCATGTCGAATTTGCGCGCAGAACTCAATCGTCTCGCCAAGAATTTCACTCCCGTGGCTCAAACGGGCGACGAACTCTACCACATTCTTCGCACTCGGCTGTTCAGTTCCTTGCCGGGAGACGAGGTGGTTCGTGCAGTGGCTGATGCCTATGCGGACAAAGTGAAGGATGCACGCCAAATGGACATCAGCACGGAGACGCCCGATTCCATGCGCAATTCGATTTTGAGCTCCTATCCCTTTCATCCGGCGCTCAAGGATCTATACGCGCGGTTTAAGGAGAATTCGGGCTTTCAACAAACCCGTGGGCTGATCAAACTCATGCGCACCATTTGCGCGAGGATGTTTCATCCGCAATGGGGTTGGGCAGATAAGGCGTACCTCATTGCCCCCCACGACCTCGATTTTTCCGATCCCGATTTGTTTACCGAGCTGGGGCAAATCAACAATTCCCTGGCAAACGCCATTACGCACGATATCTACTCGGCCAACGAATCAGCCATTGCGCAAGAGCTCGATGCCCGCTTTCAGAATCAATTGGCGAGCAAAACCGCGAAATTGTTGCTCATGGCATCCTTGGCCAACGTGCAAAATGCCATTCGCGGACTGAAAGATTCAGAAATCGTCAACTATTTGGTGGCGCCAGATACCGACGTTCGGCAGCTCAAAGCCGACATTATCCCGGAATTGCGCAGCAGCGCTTGGTATTTGCACCAAGACACCACAGGGAAGTTCTTGTTCAAGAACGTGGAGAACGTCGTGGCCAAGCTCAGTGCCTATATGAAGGGCTACAACGAAGAGAGCAAACGCAAAGAAATCAAAGCCAAGCTATTGGAGTTGTTCAAGCCTACCTTGGGCGATTGCTATCAAGAGGTCTTTGCCTTGCCCTCGCTTGACGAACTCGATCCCGAAGTCGACAAGGTGCATTTGGTGATTTATCAACCCCATCCCGGAGGTTTGCACCCCGATTTGATGGGATTGTATGAGAATACCCCCTATAAAAACCGACTGTTGTTCCTCACGGGCGACCAGATGGGAATGGAAAGCATCCACGAAAATGCGGCCGGGCTCAAAGCCATCGAATCCATTTTGTCTGAGTTCCGCAGCGAAGCCATTCCACCCAACGACTCCCAGTATATGGAGGCGGAAAAACTCAAAGAGAACTACATCCATAAGTTTCGAACCTCGGTCGAGGAAACCTTTGTGAAGCTCCACTATCCGACCAAAAATAGCCTACTCGACGCGAGTTTGCAGTTCCGTTTCCAGAACAATGAACTCCGAGGCGAAGAACAAATTCGAAAAACCCTTGTCGAGAAACGCAAATATGCGGCCGAGGATGCGGCAGACTCGTTCAAATCCATGGTGGAACAGCGCTTGTTTGTCAGCAAGAACGAGCGTTGGAACGATGTCAAGAAAAGGGCTGCCACCACCCCTGAATTCATTTGGCACCGTCCCAATGCCCTCAACCAACTCAAAGACCGAATGCTGCAGCAAGATCAGTGGCGCAGCAACGGAGATTGGATCGAAATCGGACCCTTTCCCCCTCCCCCCACCGATGTTCAAATTCGAGAAGTGCAACGGGAGGATAAAACTGGGGCAACAACGCTTAAAATATCGCCTTTGCACGGAGATCAGGTGCATTGGGAAGTGGGCGACAAAGTGAGCACGGCATCCTCGCTCCTCGATTTGGGAGAGACCTTTACGACCACCGATATGCGCCTCAGCTTTTTATGCATCGACAGCCGCGGCAAGGCCGAAACGGGCCCGGTTCGTTTGTGGCACAATAAGGTCAGCGTTAAAAAAGGAGCGCATGTGGGTCTCAGCGGCGCCGCTTTGTTTGCTTTAGAGGCCGCGCCGGCCGGCGCCACGATTTACTACAACACCACGGGCAGCAATCCGTTTGAACACGGGGGAGTGTACGAAGGTCCTTTCCCGGTCCAGGCAGGTCAGCGCATTACCTATGGAGCCGAGTTGGAAGGCATCCGTTCCGAGGTAGAGACCCATTTGGTTCCGGCAGAGAACAAACCTTGGCAAGTAGATCGGGTTAAGCCGCTGGTGTGGAAAAAACCGCCCAAAACAGACCGTACAGCCGATGTGTTCCGCATGCTGTCTCAGATCGAGAAAAAAGACCTCAAGGCACAAGCGGTTGGTATTGATGTAGAAAAGTCCAACGACGAGTTTGTAGGGCTGAACTTCGACAAAAACACCCAACTCGATGCGGCCACCCTCCAGCGATCGGTGGAGTTTATTCAAAGCTTGATGCAGGGCGAAGTGCGCCTCACAATCAAAGCATTGCACTTTCCGAGCGGGCAGGTGTTGCTGGACTATTTGCAAGAAGAAAAGCTACCGCAGCCCGATCAAGACGATGTTGCCCAATAGCCTCAAACCGGCTTCGCTCGACTTCGGTTTTGAACCCACCGAGAGCCAGCACCACTTTCTGATTTTTCAGAAAACGGGTGCCGACGAGGTGTATTTTTTCGAGATGGGCGAATATGTGGAAGACCGTGACTTCAGCACGCTCGAATACGGGCTCAACGACCCGCTTTCGCCCTTTCGGTGCCGGCTAAAAAGTGGAAAGTGGAAGATGATTGAAAACGAGGTTCGGGCCGAATTCAACCGCCGGCTCAAAGAACGCGATGTGCGCAGCGCGGTGTTTAAAAAAAGCGGTTTTACGCATGTGCACCGCTTGTTGGGCAAGGAACTGCTGGTGTTGGTATGGGCCATCGAAGAGGCCGACCCGGGCACCATCGACACGGCATTGAACAACTGGTTGGGCTTGAGGCCCGAGGAGCGCTGGTGGTTGTATACCATTACCAATGCAGCTACGGGCCATGCATTGAGGCACCGCGGCATTGGTTGGCGCAAAGCCCTGCGTTTTGCCTTGACCGAAAACCCCGCCACCGCCCACCGCCGGGCCGTGCGCGAAACCCGGGTAGAGGAAGGCTTTTTGGAACTCGATCTACAGGCTCCATTCCAACCTTACCATGAAGAAGGAATGCAACCGGATCTACAGGCGGCGGAACCAAGCTCGGAACAACGCACAACCGCGATCAAGAAAACCCCGGGCCGCCCGAGAAAGTCCACGGCTGCCGTTCCTCCTGGCCTACCCGAGCCAAAGGTTGTTGCCCTTGCGGCCGAGCCGAACAAACCCCGCCGCGGCAGACCCCGAAAACAGTAACCAAGCCACCGAGCGAACCCGAATCGGCCTTTTAGACGCTTTTTCTCACCATGTCGAACCCCACCCAAGCTCCTGTTTTCAAGAGCTTTATTGAAACCCAGTTCCCGGTCTCCAAGATCAGCAAGGAGAGCTACAAAGAGCGCAAAGCGGGCAGTAGCCAAACACTCACGGGCTTGGGAAAATGGTGGGGGCGCAAGCCTTTGGTCTTGGTGCGGGCCACCGTCTTGGGGCTGTTGCTTCCGGCCACCGACAAGGCCGAAAAAGATCGAGAGATCTTCCTCAAGCTGATGACCATGGATCCCGAAGGGCTGTGGAGGCGCAAGAGCAAGAAACTCTCTGTAAAGGACCTGTACGAACGCGCGAGCAAGGCTCAGCGGGCCCGGTTTTTTGAGCCGGATTCAAGTGCGGACAAGCCTTTGTGGAAAATGGGATTGAGCAAGGAAGACAAGGACGGGTTGGAATACGACATTTTTACCCATACCCTAAGCTACGACCAAAAGCTGCAGCTCTGCGACCGCCCCGAGCACCTCAACGGCCCCTCGCCCGAAGCCTGGGCAGACATCAATGCCCACTGTGGCACGGCGGCCAACAGCCTCGAAGAATGGGTGGCCGAAATGGGGATGCGGCAATTTGGGCACGTGCCCCGGGTGGGCGATGCGTTTTGCGGGGGGGGCAGCATTCCGTTCGAGGCAGCGCGTTTGGGCTGCGAGGTCTATGCCAGCGACCTGAACCCTGCGGCGGCCTTGCTCACTTGGGCGGCGTTGAACATTGTGGGGGGCGGTAAAGAAGTACAAGCCGAGGTCCGCAAGGCGCAAGAAGAGGCCTTTGCCCGGGCCGATGCGCAGATTACCGAATGGGGCATTGAGCACAACGAACAAGGTTGGAGGGCCGATGCCTATTTGTATTGTGTAGAAGCCCAGAGCCCAGCCACGGGCTTTTGGGTGCCTTTGGCCCCCAGTTGGGTGATCTCAGAAAAGTACAACGTCTGTGCGGTGCCCGAGCCCGACCGCGAAAACAAGCGCTACCACTTGCGCATTGTGACCGGGGCCACCCGTGCCCAAATGGAACAGGCCAAAAAAGGCACGGTGCAAAACAGCGAATTGGTGTGCCCCGAAACCGGCCAAACCTTTGCCATTGCGGCACTGAGGGGCGACCGCCGCTTGGACGGCAAAACCCACTACGGGCTGCGGTTGTGGGAAAACCAAGACCTGGTGCCCCGCCCCGCCGATGTGTTCCAAGAGCGCTTGTATTGCATACGCTACGTGGACCCAAATGGAGACCGGCACTACTGCGAACCCGACGCCCACGACCTCGAACGCGAAGCCCGTGTGCTCCAACTGCTCCAAGAGCGCTTTGCCGA
>JBGSOF010000040.1:0-55015 GCA_041739275.1 Schleiferiaceae bacterium
TCCGAAACAGTGTAACGCTCCTTAAGTGCCTCTAAGACAACCTTTACCTTGAACGCCATCGTCAATTGCCGCCTTTTCCTTTTCATGACAGAGAAATTAAGAAAGTTCAACTTTTCTGTCCAAAAAAGTTAGACCACTACAACTTTGAGATTTTGGCCGCGACAATGTTCAATGTTCCAACAGGGCAGGGGACGATACAGCCTCTTGGGTTCTCCTTCTAGCCCAAAGACCTACAGGATGGAAAGGAAAGTCTTGGAAATCCGCAACGGTGGAAGAACCCTGAGCAATGCTCGTCTTTCATTTGACAAGTGAAAAAGGCAATCTGCATTCTTAAGCGCTTGTACCTCTGCTCGAAATAGGAATCAGTCCGTTTTCCCCTCATCCACCTCAAAAAAGTAGCGCGTGCCCTTACGTTCGCCGGTTCGTCGAAAAGCACCGAGGGTGACAAGATGGTGTAGGTCTCGGGTTGCTGTGGAGGCCGAGGCTCCGGTAATGCGGCTGTAGTTGTCGGCACTCAGGCCACCCAGAAAGCCCTCGGGGCCCGCTTGGAACATCCGCAAAGCCGCCTTTTCTTGGCGTTCGTTCAATAAACCCGCAAAACGGTAAAAGAACTGCGCCTTTTGGACCGTAAAGTCGATCAAGCGCAGCGAACGGTCTTGAGCCTCCAAGACCACCGAAGCAAAATAGACCAACCATTCGGTCACCTCCAAGTCAAGGCTCGCCCGATGCAACGCCTCGTAATAGTGCTTCTTGCCCCGCTCAAGGGCATGCGACAACGCCAAAAGCGAAGGACGCCCCGAAACCAGAATGAGGGCCTGAGCCAACGCCTTTTCCGAAATCGCCCGCCCCAAACGACCATTGACATCCTCGAACGGATGAATGCTC
This sequence comes from Schleiferiaceae bacterium, assembly GCA_041739275.1. GTDB lineage: Bacteria > Bacteroidota > Bacteroidia > Flavobacteriales > Schleiferiaceae > WGMI01. The sequence continues at coordinate 886 of JBGSOF010000040.1, forward strand.
TCAAAATAGAGATGTGCCAAGCCCGCCCGAGTCAGCGCAGGAAAAGCCCGAGCATCGGCCGCACTCTCATTAAACCACACCACAAACCGCTCCATTTCCGGCATCACCCTCTTCGAAGGAGGCGCCTCAAAATGAACCACAGGCCGCGCCAAAGGCCCAGAAACAATCTGCATCGGATCCTCGTGGGTCCGATAGCGCCCCATATCCATCAAGTCCGTGCGGCCCTGGGTAACCATCGCATGCCACGAAAACAACAGCTCGTGACTCAACGGATCTTCAAAATGGCGATACAGCGAAACCATCATCTCCGCAATTCCCTGTTCCGCCGCCGAAGCCCGCCTGCGGTCCGTCTGCAGACCCAGTTGCCGACGGATCGACGATTGCAGCGACTCCCGATTCAATACCTCCCCCTCAATCTCGGACGTTTTAAACGCCTCCTCCGCCATCAACGCAATCCGAAACTCCGTTTCCTCCGCCCCTTGGACATGCCTCATCACCCCCGAATGCTCGCCCGCCTTGTGCAGAAATCGAAGTTCGAATTCTAGCAGAGCATCAGGATCAAAAACAAAATGAGGCCAGTTGACCTGTTGCCAATTCCAACGCATGGGCGATAACCGGACGATTTATAGCCCACAATTTAGCCTTTTTTGAGCGATAAACGGAGAATTCATCGCCAAAGCCCGCTTTGGCCTTCAGCCCAATAAGGCGTACACCCAGCGGCTCGCGCTGTGGAAATCAGTGTAAATCGGCCAAATAGCGCTCGGCTTCGAGGGCAGCCATGCAGCCCGTGCCCGCGGCCGTAATCGCCTGGCGATAGACCTTGTCCTGGGCATCGCCCGAGGCAAACACCCCCGGGAGACGCGTCTGAGTCGTACCCGGCTTGGTGATGAGATAGCCCACATCATCCATATCTAACTGACCCTTAAACAAATCCGTATTCGGTTTGTGGCCAATCGCCAAGAAAAAGCCCTGAGCCGGAATCAGCTTTTCCACCCCGGTTTGAACATTGCGAACCTTGACCGCATCCAAAGCCTGTTCGCCCACCAAGTCCACCGTTTCGGTATTCCATTCCACCACCAAATTCGGCGTATTGAACACCCGGTTCTGCATCGCCTTCGAAGCGCGCAATTCATTGCGGCGCACCAACATCGTCACCTTGGTACACAGCTTGGCCAAATACGTCGCCTCTTCGGCCGCCGTATCGCCCCCGCCCACAATCACCACCTCTTGACCCTTATAAAAGAAGCCATCGCAGACCGCACAGGCCGAAACCCCGTGGCCCGCCAGTCTTTTTTCAGCCTCCAAACCGAGGTATTTGGCCGAAGCGCCCGTCGAAATAATCACCGTACGCGCCTCGATTTCAAGACTTTCGTCTATTGTCAACTTATGCCAACCCCCGACCTCCGAACTCAATTCGGCCTTGGTCACCAAACCAAATCGAACATCGGTGCCAAACCGCTCGGCCTGAGCCTTGAGTTCCTCCATCATCACAGGCCCGGAGATCCCCGCCGGGTAGCCCGGAAAATTGTCGACCTCGGTCGTCGTCGTCAACTGCCCGCCCGGCTCCAATCCCGTGTACATAACAGGCTTCAAATCGGCACGAGCAGCATAAATCGCAGCCGTATAGCCGGCAGGTCCACTTCCGACAATCACACATTCCAAGCGTTCCATAATAGAGGAGGATCAAAGGGGTTTAGGCTCCAACCGCACCGGGACTGTTCCCAATGCTGCGTTAGAGCGCGGCAAAGTTCGGCCTCAAAAGGGGAAGAAAATGTATCGCAGGTGACCTAAATACGGCCTTGGGTCGAAAAGAATGAAGCCCGAACTCAGCATAAAAAAAGGCCGTACCCATGACAATGCACGGGATAGGCCTTGACCTCGGTCGGGATGACTGGATTCGAACCAGCGACCCCTACGTCCCGAACGTAGTGCGCTACCGGGCTGCGCTACATCCCGAGGCATCAAAGAACAGAATCGCTAAATTTTGGTCGGGATGACTGGATTCGAACCAGCGACCACACGCCCCCCAGACGTGTACTCTACCACCTGAGCTACATCCCGAATTGCAAAGGGCTGCAAAACTACAAAAGCCATTCGGGTTTCAGGGGCTTTTTTAAGTCTGTGCGCTTTTGGGTAAAAGGGGGGGGATAGGGGGGGAGGGGGGATGGGGGTATATGATGATTTTCTTTTCCTCCGTTGTTCATTCCCCGCCGTTGACTTTAATGTCTTCCCCGCCCCCGCGGAGGGCTTCTTTCTTTGTGGGGGCCAAAGAAAGAGTAGAGCCACGATGACTCGTGGCACTGTCGGAGACCTAGCCTATCGTTTTTTCTACTGGTCGCGCGACCAAACGACTAAAGCGTTTGGCTTTGAGCGACCCTGCTTACGCTCGCGGGTGCCGGGCGAAAGATGTTTTGCGCGCCTTTTTGTTCGGATGTCGTGTTTGACGGCCTGCGGCCGAAGGCTCATGATTTGTGTCCTCCGTTGTTCATTCCCTCGCTTTTTGGAAGATGTCTTCCCCCGCACAATCGTGCGGGGCTATATGTGTCCGTTGGTGTGAAAACGTCGCGGAGGTCCTTCGATCCATATATCTCCAAAACAATACAATAAGACCTGATAAGTCGCCCCTGTAGGGCACGATTGACGGCTATTCTACGCCCACCGCAAGGCGGAGGGCTGATATATGCCGCCCTTTCAGTGCGCTTAGAGTCGCATTCGGTGAGGCTCGGCGTCGCTGCCCTTGAGTTTTCTACATCAACATACCCCGGAGTCCATGGGCTTTAAGCACCTTGGTATTCGGGCATCTCGTTGTTCTTTTTGGCTTGATGAATTTATTCATTGATAATGAATTAGATAGAGCACTTTCTATTCAAACTTGAGATTTTATGATAAAAAGAGTGGACGATCCAATGGGTCCACGATAAAACACGTTCAGGGTGATCCACAGAAATTTCCGCTGATCCTAAAAAGTTACCTGCGCTTCAAAACCCGCGTTCCTAAAAATCAATGCGCGAACTTCGCACCGAGAAAAACCGGATTTGGCGATTTGCCTCAACGCATTCTTAAACCTCGACCGCTGAGATTCGTCTGCAGCTCGGAGCGAGAAATCCACGTTTGAGAGTTCTCTGACGCAAGGTCGCTGTTGAAACATTCAGTCAAGCCGCCCGTTTCTAATATGTGATCTGATTCTATACCGTGGATTTTTCTCGACTAAAACTCTTCATTTCATTTATCGCACTTCTCTCGGGGAGTCTTCTCAGCGCACAGAATTCGAGCGTCAAGCTCACTGTTGTCGACGAAAGGGGCCAAGCCGTGATTGGAGCAGCCGTGACTTTGATGGACCCTCAAGACGAAAGCAAGCGAATAGGCGCCAGAGCCACCGATGTCACTGGATTGTTCGAGTGGAAAGGAATAAACCAATCAAGGCTCAAAGTGCAGGTACAGTATATCGGATATCGCATTTTGAACGCGAACTTGGAGTTGGAGGCGGGTAAAGTATTGGTGAAAACCTTGCAGTTGACTCCTGATAATCAAATGCTTGACGAAACGCAAGTCATCGGCCAACTGCGGGCGGAAGAGTTGCGAGGAGATACCTCGGTGATTAAGGCCGATGCGTTCACCACGCATACCGATGCCAACGCCGGTGAATTGCTCGACAAAATGCCCGGTTTAAACGTTCGAAACGGCACTGTAGAGGCTCAGGGCGAGAGCGTTGGTTTGGTACTGGTCGACGGAAAACCCTTCTTTGGCGAAAACTCCAAAGCTGCCCTCGACGTTTTGCCCGCGGGCATGATTGACGAGGTCAAGGTGTACGACCGACAGAGCGATCAAAGTCGCTTTACGGGCTTTAAAGACGGGAATACCACCAAGACCATCGACATCATCACCAAAAAAGATAAGAAATTCAGCAGTTTCGGTGAGGCCAAGGCATTTTATGGAACCGACGATCGCTACGAATTGGGCGGAAATCTGAATCTGTTTCGCGGCAGCGAGCGCGTGTCAGTGATGGCCAACCTCAACAACATCAATGTGCTGGGCTTCGACGCTCAGAATGCGGGAGGACCCAGCTTTAGAGGGGCCATTGCTCCGCCCATTCCCAGCGGCCAAATCGAACTCAACGAGTGGGGGGTAAACTACAATCGATCGTGGACCGAAGTGCTCGACGTGCAGGCCTCGTATCGATTTTCAGACCGAACCACTTTGAGTGGAAGCGATGTTCGAAGAGTGTACGTTTTGCCGGAAGATTCGGGGCAGGTGTACACTGAAAACACCCTTTCGGTAGACGACCGCCTGCAGCACCGCCTCAATCTCGATTTGGTTTGGACCCCCGACTCGAACAACCGTTTAGAGTTTAGCCCAAGCCTGAGCGCGACCGAAACTTCGAGCAATTCCAAGACCCGCTCCAACACCGTAAACGCATTCGGCACAGAGCTCAACTCGGTCGATCGCAACTCGATCTCGAACGGCACCTCTTGGGCGTTGAGCGGAGAAGCACTCTATGGTCGTCGGTTCTCGAAAAAAGGCCGGACCGCGAGCTTGGGCGTCTTGGCGAATGCCCAAGGAAGCGAATCAGACGGAACGCTTTATTCGATCAATTCTTTTGAAGGTGAAGGGGATACCCTTGACCAAACCTTTCAAACCCAATACGACGACCCCGCTTGGCGCTTGAATCTTACCTACACCGAGCCGCTCGGAGCGGGCATCGGAGAGGCGAGTTATCAACTGAGCAGGAACAGGCAGGTTCAAGATAAGTACACCTACAACCGAGACGAAAACGGGACGGAATTGATCGATACGGCGCTGAGCAATGTGTTTGCGAGCCCCCTTTTGACTCAGTCCTATGGGCTGGGTTATTCTTTTGCCGATTCGGTTTGGGAAATCGGGCTGCGCGCAGTCGCCCAGACATCGACCCTCGACAACCGGCAGACTTTGCCGTTCCAGTTCGAACAAGAACGGAATTTCGACGCGCTTTTACCCGAATTGAACGTCGAATATCAGATTCGAAAAGACTTCAGTTGGCGTATCAGATACCGAACGTCGACCGAACTTCCGTCGATCGGGCAGCTACAAAATGCCATAGACAACTCAAACCCCGTGTTGTTGCAAACGGGAAATCCGCTGCTGAGGCAGGCCTACACTCATTCGATGTTTAGTCGGATTGTATTGAACGACCCAAGACAGGGAAATGGGGTGTTCGCCATGTTGAATTTCAACTATACCGAAGATTACATCGGGAGCAGTTTGTTGATTGCCTCAGACGATTTCCCCGTCGAAGGCCTCAAACCGGGGCAGCAATTGAGTTTTCCCGAAAACATGCAGGGCGCCTGGAGCGCAAGGGCTTACGCGAGCTGGGGCTTTGCGATGGCACAGGGCAAGCTCAAGGCCAATTTGAGGGGAGGGGCGAACGTGAGCGAGAACCCGAGTCGAATCAATTTGCAAGAAAATTTTGCGCGCACTTTGAGCCCCGAGGCGAGTTTCAATTTGTCGAGCAATTTGAATGAGTACATCGATTTTAACTTCAACACTCGGGTGTCGTATTCCACCATCGAAAACAGCCTGAATGTGGCTGCCGACAATGCCTTTACAAACCTCACTCAATATGCGAAAGTCCGCTATCAGACGCGTTTTGGTTTGGTGCTCGAGACCGACGTCAACTATCAGGCATACTTCGGATTGAGCGATGCCTTCGACGACAATTACGTTCTGTGGAATGCGGGTCTGGGGTATAAGTTTTTGAAGAACAAACAACTCGAGGCCAAGATTCGCTTTTTTGACCTCTTGGGCCAGAATGCGAGCATCAGCCGTACCCAAACCGCGACGTATTCCGAAGACCGAAGCCAACTGATTTTGGAGCCCTACACCATGATCGGTTTAACTTGGAAATTTGGGAAGTCGGGGCGAAAGCCCGAAGGCGGAACGCGCGGCATGCCCGGCTCAGGTTCACCCCACGGAGCCCCCCCGCGTTAAACTCAAAGCGTCTCGGAATCGCATCAGGGCAGGAATCGAAACCGATGCTTGGCGCTTGGAATCGGGCAATGCCTTGCATTTCCGAACCAACGGAGCCTGTATCGCGCAATGGCCCGGTAGCCCCATGCTTGGAATGAGGAAGGAAAAACCCGAACAAGCGACAATGTTTTTCCGGCTAAGGGTTTGAGCTCGGGCAGAATGCCGAGTACCGCTCTCTGGGCCAAGAGGATTTCTCCTTTTCGATACAAAACCAGCGCATCTTCCTTTCTCGAAAGGTGATCTGCGGTCACGAATTGTTCGTGAAAGCGCCCCTCGAGCGGGGCGAACCTCAGTTTGGAGGTCGATCGAAGCCGGGGCAAAAGCCAGCGCACCGCACCGTTGCAAAGCGCACATTCGCCGTCGTAAAAGAGGATTGGAAACTCCGCTGCGTCCGAATGGGCGGATCCTTCGTCGGCGGAGAGGCTTGGGTTCAACCGGCCGAGTGCCTAGCGAACCATAAATCGCACGAAGCGCACATCGGTGGTTTCGAGGGTTCGAATAAAATACACCCCGCTCGGCAGCGAAAGGTTCATCTCGAGGTCCACCGCATATTCAAAAGTCCTTAAGACCCTGCCGTGTACATCGAACAAACCCATAGGTGTGCCTTCGCTCAGACCGGGGGCGCGAACCGCGAAACGACCCGAATTGGGGTTAGGGAGGATGCGCAACTCAGCTTTGATGCGATTCGCCGGGGTTTCGACATGACCAATCGGTTCTTGGACGTACACCTCGCCCTTGAAATAGCGAACGCCGCCTCCGTAATCGCCCAGCAACAGTTCGGGCTTGCCGTCTGAATCGAGATCGGACACCGCCGGCGCCAAATACTGCCCGGAGTAGGCGTATTCTGCGATTTTCCGCGCTTGCGGGCGAAGTGTAAAGCGAATGTTCGGGCGCAGATGCGACGCGGCTTCAAAGGGTTGGGTGCAGCCGTTGGCGGTGTTGGTGTTGTGGTTGGAGATGTCGCCGTAGGCATTGGAGGCAAAACCCGCGTCGTGGAGCTTTACGGGAATGTCGGTCGAAGTTGTGTTTCGGCTAAAGCAAACCTCGACAAGCAAATCAGAAACCCCATCCCAAATAAAATTGCGGTGCAAGCTCAGGTCGTTCCAGCCAGAAGTGAGGATCAAGGGTTGAAATCCGTCTTGCACGACTTCAGAAAAGCCCGAGGAATCAAAACCCGTTAAGGAATCCATTCCCTGAACCTGCTTAAAGCGAACCGACACTCCTTGATCGATGGGGGAGTGGTTTGAGCCTGAGACCTCAAACCCAATTTTCTCAATCGTCCCCATGCTGAGACCCGCGGCGCTGAGCTCCGATGCCTTGACTAAAAAGAGATTGCGACCCGATTTTTTCGATTCTCCAAAGGGCGTCAGTCGATAGTCAGGGCTGGTCTGAGATCCGACTCCCAAGGTGGCCATCACCACCGAAGGCTGGTTCAGAGCGTTGGAAAGACTGTCGAACTGCGCGATGCCCAAATATGCACTTCCGACGATCAGACGCGGTCCCGAGCTCGTTGGGTAAATCACCGGCACCGAATATCCTTCGTTCGAGACAGACAAGCGCATATCCACCCCGCCAAAGCGCTCGTTGACCAAGACAAACACAGTGTTCGAGCCCCCGATGGTTTGTTCCAAATAGTTGACATTTCCGTTGGCCTCGCCGACGAGCAAATCGAGCAGCCCGTCTCCGCTGAGATCGTACAGAAAAGGGGTGGCGTCGTTGCCCAAGTCCAGGCCGTTGATGCTCGAAGAGGCCAGGCTCAGCCCACCGCCCGGCAGGCGATCGAATACATATAAAATGCCGTCGCCCGTGCCGAGAACCACATCGGGAAGCCCGTCGTTGTTGAGGTCTCCAAATGCGGGATGAAGGCGTTCGCCGAGGCCCAAGGCCGATAGATTCTCAAAATCTTGAGTTTGAAGTTCAAAAATGGGGTTGAGACTGTCGCCCACATTTCGATAGTGCCAAATGCCGCTCTTGTACACTCCGGTCGAAATAAACCGCCCTGTGCCCCCGACGAATAGATCGTCCAGCCCATCCATATCCCAATCAAAAAGCACCGGGCGCGAGCGCTCGCCGGTTTCAATCATTTCCGATTGAAGCAGATCTCGTTGTTGGAGTGCGAAGTCGGGTTGGGCATCGGTTCCCGTGTTTTGATAATACCATGCACTTGAATCGTTTTCAGCCGCTTGGACATTCGGACAAACGACTAAATCGCGCTTTCCGTCTCCATCGACATCCACAAAATGAGCCGAGGGAAAGACGAAAATGTCCACCGGGGTGTCGTAAACCGGGAACAAACTGTCTTGGACGCTGATGTGCGCCGAATCGACCGATCCGTCGTTGTAGAGGGCAGTGAGGTTGTTGTATGAGATATCGCCGAGCAAGAGCTCGCTTTTTTGATCGCCGTTTAGATCGAGGGCCAAAAGTGTGCTGCCGGCGTGCAAGACTTTTTCTTGTTGGGAAGGGTCGCTATAAGCTCCGATTTCATTCTCCACTTTGCCCGCGATACACCCGTCTATTTGCACCGAGTTGTTCGAGAAATTTTCGAGCACACCGCCCCAGCAATTGGTCTTGAGGTAAAAGTCTAAACCGCAGGCTTGTCGATTTCTGTGGTGCTCGATGTTGATTCCCACAAACGAGAAGGAGAGAATATCTACGGCATTGTCTCCGTCGAGATCGGCAATGGCCGGAACGTCTGAGATGGGCACTTTGAGGTTGGTCGTACCCGTGGTTCCTCCAAAATCGGTTTGGAGACTCTGTGCACTGCCGAGCGCCCACTCGAAATGCAGGTTCGATCCCGAGCTCGTGTTGCGATAAACCCCAATCCCAGCGGGAGCCGAGCAAAAGACGTCCTTGCGCCCGTCGCAGTCGTAGTCGTATAAAATCATCCAGTTTTGAACACTCGGAAAACTGTCGACATAGCCCGGGGCGTACTCAAATTGGCTCAAGCCACCTGTTTTTCGTCTGAAGGGCAGAATTCTGTTGCCCGCGCGGTCGAATACCACCAAATCGAGCAGCCCGTCGTTGTCTAAATCCATGCTCGAAAACTGCCCGGCGTTAAAACCACCGGCAAACCCCAAACTGAGCGTGTCGCCTCCTTCGACCACGGGCGCGCCCGAAATCGCCTTAAATGCCAAGGGTTGCTGCGCCTGCACCGCCAGGTTCGCGCTAAAAAGCAGCGCGGCCGCGCAGAAAGTCTGCAAAAACAATGGGGCAGAAAAAGAATCGATGGCTGTAGATAGTGCTCGGGAAGCCTTCATGCGAAGAAGAATCAGAAAAAGAGAAAAAAGATCGACTGAGTGTTGTAAAGTTAAACAGACAAGTGTGAAGAATGCTGTTTCAAGAGGCTCGTTCAATAGCTCGCGACGGCCTTTGCGCCCAAGAATGCTTTTGATAAGCCTTCGTTTCGGTTTCGCAGTTGTAATTTGTCTGCCCGAGCATGGAGCGCAAGCGAATTTCTTTGGGTTGGTTGCTTTTAGGGATGAGCTTGGCGACCTTCGGACTCGCGGCTCTTCAATGGTATTGGATTACCGGAGCCATCCAACTGAGGCAAGAGCAATACAACGCCTCTGTGGGCGAAGCTTTGAGCCGAACGGCCAAGCGGGTCGAGCAAGTCGATCAAACGCGCAGAATGCTCGGCGAAGTGCCCATGCTTTCAGACCCTGAAAAGCTCTTGAAAGCGCTTTCGGATTCCACTTGGTACGACGAACCCGAGACCTTGTTGACCGAATTTTCGGAAGGTGATCGGGGCTTGGTCGAAGATCAAATAGAGCATTACGATCAGCCTCCAAAATGGCGAGAGAGCAGAAGTGTGGCCACCTATGTTTCTCGAGGTTCGAATTTTGACCGCCGCGAAAAAATTGAGCTAAAAACCACCGTGGGTCCCGAGGGGGTGCGGGTCATTCGCAAGGTCTTTCAGCTCGACAGTTTGTTTGAAAACATCGTTCGAAGCGAGTTGATCGACCTGCCGTTAAACGAGCGTTTGGAAGCATCAGAACTCGAAAAAATCTTGAGAGAAGAGCTCAGTTTCTTGGGGAGTTCGCTCGAATTTCGCTATTCAGTGCTCAAAAATCACCGTCCCACGGGCATGGGCGACCCCACTTTGCTTCCCGGCCCGCACACTCGTTCGGTTCGCTTGTTTGCGAGCGACTTGAAACCGCGGAGCATCGAGCTTTTGGTGGCTTTGGACGACTCTCCGGCCAAATACGCTTTTAAGAATCTCTGGGGTTTGGTAGCCATTGGCTTTGTGTTGACATCCGGAGTGGCCTTCTTATTCTTTTACACCTTGCAAGAGGCCTTGAATCAAAAAAAATTATCTCGGATGAAGACGGACTTCATCAACAACATGACCCACGAATTCAAAACACCGATTGCGACCATCAACCTTGCCTTGGATGCCATGGACAACCCGATCGTTCGCGAGCAACCCGAAAAATTGAAGCGCTATGCCAAAATTATTCGCGAAGAAAATCAGCGAATGGATCGTCAGGTCGAAGACGTCCTGAGGTTGTCGATGCTCGATCGAAGGCAGTTGAATCTGAACTTTGAGTCCATCGATCTGCACGATTTGCTCCGCGCCGTCTTGAAGCGTTTTGAATTGCGACTCGAAGGAGCCAAAGCATCAATTGTTTGGGATTTAAAAGCGTCTGTTCATCAATTAGAAGCAGACCGCGAGCAACTGGCCGTGGTCTTTCAGAATCTCCTCGACAACGCACTGAAATACGCTCAGGGACAGCCCTTAATCACTATCCGGACTTGGAATGAACCCGACAGATTGTGCGTGGCCGTCGGAGACAATGGCCGCGGAATGGATCACGAAGTGATGAGTCATTTGTTCGATCGATTTTATCGAGGGCAATCGGGCAACATCCATACCGTTAAGGGTCATGGATTGGGCTTGTCGTTCGTCAAAGAAATGGTTCACTTGCACTCAGGTACGGTCTCGGTGATCAGCGCCATCGGTCAAGGCAGCACTTTTACCCTTCAATTCCCCCAACAACATGAAAACCACACCTAAAGAAATCGATGGCGAGGCCCGCAAATCGGCCAAGTTGTTAATTGTAGAAGACGATCCGAATTTCGGTTCTGTCTTGGCTGATTATCTGGCGCTGCATCACTTCGAAGTCGAATTGGCCACAGACGGCAAAGAGGGCTGGGAAGTGTTTCGAAAGGGGCATTTCGACTTGGCTTTGCTCGACGTGATGATGCCCGAGATCGATGGGTTTGGTTTGGCGCGCTGGATTAAAGAAAAGGAGCCCGATTTCCCCATTGTCTTTTTAACCGCAAAAGGGCTTAAAGAAGATGTGCTTGAGGGCTATAGAATCGGGGCAGACGATTACCTCGTAAAACCATTTGATTCCGAGGTTTTATTACACAAAATCAAAGCGCTTTTACAAAGAACACAGAAGACAGAGGAATGGCCCACAGAGTTCGTTTTCGGGCGTTTTCGATACAATCCCAAGCTCCGCATTTTAAACGGCCCCGGGGGCGAACACCAACTCTCGCCTAAAGAAGGCGAGCTCTTGGCCCTTCTTTCTTCGAATATGGGCGACTTGGTTCGCCGTTCTGAAGCGCTCCGAAGAATTTGGAAAGAAGACAATTATTTTACGGGCCGCAGCATGGACGTTTATGTCGCAAAATTGCGCAAATACTTAAAAGAAGACCCGAACATCGAAATTGCCAATGTACACAGCGAGGGATTCCGACTTATTGCCCGAACTTGACCGCTGTTTCATCGCTGAATCATATCTCGACTTCTCCTCAAATCTTTCCGCTTGAAAATTCTTGAAAATGCCGGGCGCAATCTGCCTGCGGGTTTGGTGGTCTACTTGGTCGCGCTCCCCCTGTGTCTCGGAATTGCCCTGGCCAGCGGAGCTCCTGCCATGGCGGGAATTATCAGCGGAATTGCGGGAGGGCTGGTCGTAGGCATGCTCAGCGGGTCGCAGCTGTCGGTGTCGGGACCCGCGGCAGGCCTCACGGTCATCGTCTTTTCGGCCATTCAAGAGCTGGGGTCGTTCGAAGTTTTTTTGAACGCGGTGTGGATTGCAGGCCTCGTTCAGTTTGCCTTTGGTTGGTTCCGAATGGGCTTTGTGAGCGCCTATTTCCCTGTGTCGGTGATTCGCGGCATGCTCTCCGCAATTGGTATTATTCTTATTTTGAAGCAAATACCACATTTGGCAGGGGTCGACTCAGACGGTTTTGGCGAATTCGAGTTTCATCAGCACAACGGGTTTACCACCTTTAGCTTTCTCGAGTTTGCGATGAACCACATCCATCTTGGAGCCTTGATTCTCGGGCTGGGCGCCCTGCTGTTGCTGTGGTTGTGGGATTTGCCCGCGCTCAAAAAGTTCTCCTTTTTCAAATTGGTGCCCGGAGCCTTGGTCGCCGTTGTTTTAGGCCTGATGGTGAATCTGTTCGTTTTCCCGAACTACCCCGGGCTCTATCTCAGCGAAGTACACCGCGTTTTTTTACCTGTGGGCGGTCGGGCCATCGATTTGATTACCCTACCTGATTGGACGGGTCTCTCCAATGCCAAAGTCTGGACAACGGCCTTCACCATTGCGCTGATCGCGAGCATCGAAACTCTGCTGAGTCTCGAAGCTGTGGACAAGCTCGACCCCATGCGGCGCCTGAGTCCACCGAATGCCGAACTCAAGGCGCAGGGCGTCGGAAATTTGGTCAACGGCTTGCTGGGAGGTTTGCCACTGACCTCGGTGATCGTGCGCAGCTCGGCCAATGTCGAAGCCGGTGGCTTGGGCAAGGCATCTGCCATTTTTCACGGTTTGTTGTTGCTCGTTACGGTTTTGGCCGTGCCCCATGTCCTCAATCTCATACCGCTCTCGGTTTTGGCTGCCGTCTTGCTGCGCGTGGGCTACAAACTCACCAAGCCTTCCATTTTCTTGCGCAAGTGGAGACTCGGTCGAGATCAGTTTATTCCGTTTATCGTGACCATCATCGCCATCGTTTTCACGGATTTGCTGATTGGGATTGGCATCGGTTTGGCGGTTGGAGTCTTTTTTGTGCTGAAATCGCATCACGCGGAGGGTTTCGTGATTAAAAGCGATTCACTTGAAGAAGGCGTGCGATCCATCCAAATCGAGTTGAATCACCACGTCAGCTTCATCAACAAAGCCGAATTGACGAAAACACTGTACTCTGCTCCTTATGGCAGCCGGCTCGAAATCGACGGGCGCAGGTCTGTTTCGGTCGACTACGACGTCTTGGAGCTCATTTATTCGTTTAAGGCCAACGCCCGAGATCGCCGCATCGATTATCGGCTCATTTCCGTACCCGAGCTACCCGTTCCCGCCGAGAGCGGTCACTGAGGGACCTTCTTTTTGCGGGCTTCGGTTTCTTCGATGGCTTCGAGAAGTGCCAAAGCAGAATTTTCCCAGCTGTGGCTTTGTGCAAAAGCGACGCGTCTTTGGTCCTGCTCCGGACTTCGCGATTCGAGTGCCAAATCGAGGGCTCTGCACCATTCGTCGATCCCCTCGGCCAACGAACAGTGGTCTTTAAAGGCTTCCATGGCGGCAGTTCGCGTGGCAACTATGGGCAGCCCCATGGCGAGGTATTCGTCGATCTTTCTGGGGTAGTTTCCAATCGTCATTTCGTTGAGGATCTGAGGATTGATCGCTACATCGAAAAACTGCATATAATTCGGAAGCTCAGCGGGCTTTTTGGGTCCGGTGAAAAAAACATTGTCGCAAGAGTGCAAGCTGCTGTTTTTAAAGGCATCGTCTTCAGGGCCGACCAACACAAAATCGACATCGGGCCGTGCCTTGCTCAGACGTAGAATTAATTCGAGATCGAGCCGCATTTCGTAAAGCACGCCGACGTACCCTACCATTTTCCGCCCCCCTTGCGGCAAGTCAACCGGCCTCTCTCTTTGCTTGTCCGTGTAAAACAGTTCGAGTTCGCAGCCTTGACCGATGTACCTGCTGTTTTCGTTGTGCTTTTTACAGAGATCGGCCAAATAGATCGAGTTTGCCGCACAGAGGTCGCTTTTGGCCATCAGGCGCGGTTCCCACAGCGGCCCGTGCTTTTTGAAATATTCGGTGCTGATCAGGTTGTCGCGAGAGTAATAGACCGAAAGCGCAGGTTGGAGCAGCTCATTCATATACTGAGCTCGAAACATCTCGCTGTCGTTAAAGAGTATCCAATTCTCAAAACCGAGTTGCCCCAAGGCTTTCTGATAATGCGGGGCGAGAATGCGGTTATTGCGGAGGTTGAAGTGTTCGAAAAATGCCTTGGGAAGCCAGTTGATCGACTCGATCAAAACGGGTGGATCGAGCGTCCAAAGACGCGTGTCTATGCGCTCCAGAGGTTCTTTCTGTCCGCTGATCACGGCCCGGCGCCTCGAAATAAAACCGGCGTCCTCGGGTTTGTTGCGCATCGAGGTGATTCGGTCGAGCGGGATGTTGACATACAGAACACGGTGCCTTTTCGATAGCTCCAGAGCGAGGTTTCGAGCATTGCTGCCGATGCCCAGATCCCAAGGTTGCTGCACCAGAAAAAGAAAATCGCGAGGACTCATGGGGTAAAAATAGGATGTCCGCTCGCGAGCCAAACTTGCTTTCCGAACTACCTTCGCTATCTGGAACAAGTATAAATAGACCGATGAACATCCTCGAGCAACTCAAGAGCGAAACCGCTGAACTTCACCGTTCAACCGAGCAATACAGCTATGGCGATCTCATCATGAGCGGTCGTTTGAGCAGGGCGCAGTATGCCGATTTAATCGATAAAAACCGCGCAATTCACCGGCATTTCGAACCTGCTTTGAGTTCGATCGAAGGTTTGGACGGTTTATTCGGGCATCAGCTCGACCGGCGAATGAAGCTGAACGCGCTGGAGCGAGATGCAGAGAAACTCTCGATTTCAAAGAGTCAACGCCCGGTTCCCGCCTTCAGGCCGAATGATTTGCACGAAGCGCTTGGCGCCATGTACGTGCTCGAGGGTTCGAGTCTCGGCGGAGCGGTGATCGCCCGAGCGCTCTCTAAGATTCCGGCGATCGCAGAGACCGATGCCTTTGATTTTTACACCTTTTATGGGAGTGAACTTGGCGCGATGTGGACGAGCTTCGGCCAAATAGTTGTTAAATTCGTAGAAGAGCACGGACACGCCGAATTGCTCGTAGAATCTGCGAAGAAAACCTTTGAATCGGTCCAATCGGTCTTTAGTCAAAGCCTCGAGCCCGTGGCCTAGGAGCGAAAAGTTCTGGCTCTATGCCGGGCCTTTCGGCTCAATGATCGCAGTCTGCGCACTGCTGCAGGTAATGCTCGTGCAGAGGGCCAAGGTCGAGGCAGAGCTCAATTTCGGCCTCCGGCAGCTCGTGGCATTGCTCGATTCAGGCTCCGTCGAGCTTTTGGATGCGAATTCGATTGACGATTTGGCCATTCGGTTCGAATCGATGTCCGGCTCGTCTTCCGCGCTTCAACTTTCGCGAGAGCTCAAGAACCTTTCGATTTTGGTCGAAACCGGGCGAATGAGGCTGGAACAGCCGGCTCGGACCAAGGCGCGTTCGGCTGATTTCGTGCGATGGGCAAATTCGATTGAACGAGAACGACGGTCGTGGATGATCGGCTTGGTCTGGATCCTCGCTTTGGGGATCGCGCTTGTTTGGGTGGGTACTTTGATTTGGCAGTCAAGAGTCGTTGCCAAAAGGATATCTGCACAGAATTTGAGTCAGACCAATTTGCTCGATTCGCTTGAAACCGTGCTTGCCGATTTGCGTTCGAATGAGGTTGTGCTCAACCAAAAACTCGAACACTTGAGCTCCGACAAGGTCGAAGGTTCGAGGAAAGAATCTGAATTGCAGTCCATTTTAGATCGAGACGAGGCTCTTTTGTGGACCGTGGACGAATTGATGAACATCCACTTTGCCAATCGAAAGTTTAAAGAAGCGTTTCTGAAGACCGGTCCGGTTGCCGCAGAGGCCGGAGTATCGGCGCTTCCGGCGGGCTTGCCTCCCGAAATTCACAACTATTGGGAACAGATTTACACCCGCGTCTTTCAAGGCGAGCGCCTCAAATTCGAAGGTGCGCTGCCGGGTTTCGGAGAACCGGGTTCGATCTACAGGGTCTCGGTGTATCCACTGCTCGAAACCGGGAGGACCGAAAAGCACTTGGTGTGCAATGCCGCGGACGTCACTGCCGAGATTCGAAAAGAAGAGATGATTCAAGAGGCTTCGGGTCGTCTCAAAATGGCCTTGGCCAATGCCAGGCACGGTTTGTGGGATTTTAACACCCGCTCGGGCTCGATGAGCGTCGATGCCAACTGGGCGCGATTGTTTGGCCTGAAACTCGACGAGTTTGAAGCCCAATACGAAGGCTGGAGAAACCGAATTCACCCCGAAGATCTTCCCATCTTTGACTTGGCCATCTCTAAAGCGCTCGAAGACGAACGACAAGGCGAGTTGGTTGTTGAATACCGCATCGCGTCTTCAAAATCCCAGCCCATTTGGCTCAAGAGCATGGGGAGGGTGGTGGAGCGAGACAGCGATGGAAAAGCCGTGCGCCTGATCGGGACAGCTTGGGATATCAGCCCTTCCAAGCACATGGAAGATCGCCTCAAGAGCTTGTTGCGCAGGCAGCGAATTCTGAACGAAGAATTGTTCGAGGCCAAGCAGATCGCCGAAAAGGCCAGTCAGGTAAAGTCGCAATTCTTGGCCACCATGAGCCACGAAATTCGCACCCCGATGAACGGCGTCATTGGCATGACTTCGCTCCTGCTGCGCACCCCACTTTCTGAAGAACAGTCGCAAATGGTCAATACCATTCGGCTGAGCGGAGATACCCTCTTGGCGGTGATCAACGACATCCTCGATTTTTCGAAAATAGAGTCGGGCAATTTGATTCTCGAAGAAGTGCTTTTCAACCCCGAAGAGTGCATGGAAGAAGCACTCGAATTGCTGGGGGGACCCGCGGCAGAAAAGAACTTAGACGTTTATTACACTATTTCGAGCGAGGTGCCGCGCTATGTGCTCGGCGACCTCAACCGCCTTCGACAGGTGTTGGTGAATCTGCTCAGCAACGCAATCAAGTTCACCGAAAGAGGAGAGGTAGCCATCGAGCTGGAGCAGCTTCGAGAGTGGCCCGACAAGCACGAACTCAAATTTTGTGTGCGCGACCAAGGCATCGGAATCGATCCGCAGCGGGCGCGTCAATTATTCCAACCATTTGTTCAGGCCGAGACCTCAACGGCCCGAAAATATGGGGGCACAGGTCTGGGGCTGGCCATTTGCAGCCGTTTGGTCGAGCTGATGGGGGGCGAAATAAACGTTGAAAGCGAGCCGGGCGTGGGCTCCAAGTTTTGGTTTACCGTGGTCGTGAACCGATGCGCGCTCGCTGAGCAACGAGTGGGCGGGCTCGAAGGCTTGAGCGTGCTCCTGGCCGGACATCCGGCGGGTTCCAATCTCATGTTGGCCAATCAGTTAGAGAGATGGGGGATCAACTCTTCTTTTGAGACCGATGCCGAAAGGCTTTTGTCTGAAGCGGAGAGCGATCGATTTGCCGCGCTCTTCATAGATCAAGTCTGGGCAGGCGATCGGCTTCAACCCTGGGTCAACCAAATTCGAATTAGCCGAAAAATCCCCATTTTATTACTCGCCACGTCCTTTACCGACGAAATGGCCATTGAACTCGACTCGGGTTTCGAGGCGGTGTTCGTCAAGCCCCTGAAGTTCTCGCTGGTTAAATCGACTCTAGAGCGAATTTTAATCGACAGGCCTCGAGCGCAGAACAGCCGGAAAATCGCCAAGGATGTCTTGGGAAAAGAGATTCCGCTTCGAATTTTGGTCGCTGAAGACAATCCGGTCAACCAACAATTGATTCGACTGTTTTTGGGCTCGCTTTCGTACGAGGCCGAAGTCGTATCCAACGGTCTCGAAGCCCTCGAAGCGATTGAATCAGGCGATTTTGATCTCGTTTTGATGGATGTTCAAATGCCCGAAATCGATGGTCTTGAGGCGACGCGTCGAATTCGAGCACAAGCGCATTTTTCAGAGCGTCCGATCGTCGTAGCCATGACCGCCAACGCTTTGAGCGGCGATCGAGAAAAGTGCATCGAAGCCGGGATGAACGATTACATGAGCAAGCCGTTGAGTTTGGAAGCCTTTATCGCGATGATTCAGTCTTGGGGCAGCTTTATTGTCAAGCAAAAAGAAAATGTCTGAATCGCTTGCCGAGCGCTGGATTCGCTCGTGGTCTCGACGATTTGAGGAAAGGGGAAAAACGGCTATTCTGAACAGCTGCGACCGACCCGACGAACTCGGAACATATGCATTGATCTTGGCCTGGGGCGATCGAGGATTTGACCTCCGCGAAGACCGATTTGAGCCCCTCGAGCGGTGGATCGGTTCAAACCCCAAAAACTGGATTTTTGGGGTCCTGAGCTACGACCTCAAGAACGATCTCGAGGGCCTTGAAACGCGTGGAGTCGATCCTTTGGACATGCCCTCGATTTCTGTTTTTGCCGCGCAACAGCTGGTGGTGTTTTACCGAGAAGCGCCCGAAGTTCCGGTTCTTGTGGTGGGTAATCGAGAAGAATTCGATCTGATGTGTGCCGAGTGTGCGCATCCCGAATCGGAAGCCGGTGAATTTCCATCGGTTGGCTTGCGGTTTGTCGAAGCGCTGGAGCGCGCGCACTACTTGAATGCTGTGGAGCAATTGCTCGAAAACATTGCTCAAGGCGATGTGTACGAACTCAATTTTTGCCGCAGTCTTACCGCCGAAATCCCATCGGCCGGTTTCGATCCCGGCAGGGCATATTTAACCTTGTGTGCAAAAAACCCTTCGGCTCAGTCGGTTTTTTTTAGAGACGGAGAGCGGGGTTTGATCTCGGCTTCGCCCGAGCGATTTCTCATCAAAAAAGGGCGGATTCTGAGCAGCCAGCCCATCAAGGGTACCGCCGCGCGAAACTCTGATCCCGTTCTCGATCAGCGCGCATTGCAGGCCTTGGTTTCAAGTCCGAAAGAGCGCGCAGAGAACATTATGGTGGTCGATTTGGTCCGAAACGATTTTGCGAAAATCGCCTCCCCGGGTTCCATCGAAGTTCCCGACTTATGCGCCTCGAGAACACTCGCAGGAGTTCATCAGATGTACTCAACGATTCGCTGTGCGCTCGAAGCGCCGCTCGATTTTATCAGCACTGTAAAATCGTGCTTCCCCATGGCCTCGATGACCGGAATGCCGAAAGTATCGGCCATGGAGCACGCCGAAAGGCACGAAGGTTTTCGGAGGGCTTGGTACAGCGGCAGTTTCTTCTACCTCAAACCCAACGGCGATTTCGATTGCAATGTGGTGATTCGCTCCTTGGTTTACCGACTCGATCTCGGCTTGGTTTCTCTGGCGGCGGGTGGAGCAATTACGGCCCTCAGCAATCCCGATGAAGAATGGCGAGAAACCGAACACAAGGCGAATTCGGTTTTTCGGTCGATCGATGCGACGGTCACCCCGGTGACATCCGGCGCGCTTGGCTCGGTTTAAGTTTGTCTCGTGAAAGTCTCTAAGGTTTTGTTGAAGCAGCTGGAGTCGAAGGTATTCGAGTGCTTCGGTTCTTCGCCTGTGCGATTTGTCGCGGGCTGCAGCGCCGGAATCGATTCGATGGTTCTCGCAGATGCACTCTACCGACTGGGTTTGAACCCCGTTTTGGCACATATTGACCACGGATTGCGCGAAGAATCGCGTGCCGAAGGGGAGTTTGTCGCGGAGTTTGCCCGCGTTCGCAATCTCGATTTTCGGGCGGAACAACTCGAACCCGAGGAGCTGTTGCACGCGCCCAACGGCCTACAGGCTGCCGCGCGGAACTTGCGCTACAAGGCTTTGAAGCGAATTGCTTCCGGTTTCCCGAACGCCGCGATCTGCGTAGCGCATCAGGCCGACGACCGGCTAGAGGGCTTGCTGATTTCGTTTATTCGCGCTGAGCGTTGGGATCGGCTCGCGGGCATGAGTGTGTGGAACGGAGAAGTATTTCGGCCTTTCCTCCATATAAAGCGCTCAGAAATTGAGGATTATGCTCGAGAATTCAAGATTGAATGGAGAGAAGACCCGAGCAATGCGGGCGATCGCTACCTCAGAAATCGCGTTCGAAAACAACTGACGCCCTTTCTGAAATCTGAGAATCCGAACTGGCTGCAGACGCTCGACCGCATCCAAGGCGATCTCCGAATGGCCTCGGGAGTTCTTCGCAAGCGAGCTGCGGAGTGGAGCTCAAAATGGATTCATACTGAGCTGGTTGAGGGTCTCGGGAACATGGATCGAATCGCCAACGAGGCTTTTTCTGAAGCCGAAGGCCGCGATCACTTTTTAAATTGGCTCGATTCGAAAGGCATGAAGCGCGCCTGCGATCCCGAGCAGCTTTTTTTGTCAAAACCGGGCGCGGAATTTCGCGCGAACGCCCTGCTCTTGTACCGAACTTCGCAGGGATTCGAGCTCAGTGCGGAGGCCGTCGAGCGAGCAGCGATTTTGTTGCCTGAATGGATGGAATCCATCCGTTGGCCGATTGCGCTTAACCAATCAGAAACAAAGGAGATCGAAAAATCGGCCGATTGCGCCGTTCTCGACAAACGAAAACTGCACTTCCCCTTGACGCTCAGGAACCCGCGCACAGGTGATCGACTTGAACCGCTCGGAATGAAAGGTTCTAAATTGCTCAGCGATTTGATGAGCGAAGACAAGATGAATCCGAGCGCGAAGAAGTCCACCTGGTTGGTTTGCAGTGATGACCAAATCGTATGGTGGGTCGGCAAGCGCGTCGACCGGCGTTTTGCCGCGACGGCAGACGATCGAGTGCTCTGGAAAATGAAACTCGCAAAGAACTAGAATTCTCAATCCCCCGTTTTCAACTCTATGATGTTCTCCCCATTACGCGGCCTCGCCGCAGCTGTGTTCCTCGCGCTTCCGTCGACGGTTTCGGCGCAAGTCTTCGATCCGGTTTCTTGGACCTTCGAAGCCGAGCGCATCGAGCCGGGAAATCGAGCGCAAATTCGATTGATCGCACAAGTTGAAAAGGGCTGGCATTTGTATTCTCAGAACATTCCAGAGGGAGGCCCCATACCCACGGCCTTTGCGTTTAAGCCCTCTACTCGGTTCGCGTTAAAAGGGGGGGTGAAAGAGCCGAAGCCCATCGTGGAATACGATCCAAACTTCGAGATGGAGCTCAAGTATTTTGGAGGCAAGGTGATCTTCGTTCAAGAAATCGAAGCCAAAACCTTGGATGCCTTCGAGGTCGAAGGCGAACTCGAGTTTATGGTGTGCGACGAAACCCAGTGCCTGCCGCCCAAGTACGTCGAATTCAAATTGAGGTTGCCCGCGGCGAAGAAGAACGCAAGCCTGGAAAACGCGGAACTCTCGAAGGGTGCCGATTCCAACCGTGCCGCCAAACCCGACAGCGCTCTGGCACAGGCGGTCGAAGAAACCCAAGAGACGCCTTCTTCGACATTCGAGGCGCGACCCACCGAAATCAAAGGCGGGGGCTTGGGCTTCATTTTCGCCAAAGGTTTTTTAGGCGGTTTGCTGGCTTTGTTTATGCCCTGCATTTTCCCAATGATTCCGCTCACCGTGAGCTTTTTCACCAAACAGAGCAAAACCAAGGCCGAAGGAGTGCGCAAAGCGGTGATCTACGGGGCCAGCATCATCTTGCTCTACCTGCTGTTAGGCATGCTGGTTACGGTCTTGACCGGCAATTCATCGGTGCTCAACCAACTCAGCACCAATCCGACCTTCAACATCATCTTTTTCATCTTGTTCGTCGTTTTTGCGCTCTCCTTTTTCGGGGCTTTTGAGATCACGCTCCCGAGTTCGTGGGTCAACAAGGCCGACGAGGCTTCGAACAAGGGCGGCTTGATCGGAATTTTCTTCATGGCGTTTACGCTGGCCTTGGTGTCGTTTTCGTGCACAGGGCCCATTATCGGGTCGCTCTTGGTCGATGCGGCCACCAAGGGACAATTGCTCGGCCCCGCCGTCGGGATGTTTGGATTTTCGCTGGCCTTGGCCATTCCATTTACGCTGTTCGCAGCTTTTCCCGGCTGGATGAACACACTCCCTCGCTCGGGGGGCTGGTTGAACACCGTCAAAGTGAGCCTCGGCTTTATCGAGCTCGCTTTTGCGCTCAAGTTTTTGTCTACGGCCGATATGGCGCTTCAGTCGGGCATTTTGAAGCGGGAACTGTTTCTCTCTCTCTGGATCGGGATTTTTGTTTTGTGGACCCTGTATTTGCTCGGAATTTTCAAATTGCCGAACGATTCCAAATCAGAGAACATTTCGGTAGGCCGCTTGTCTTTGGCCATAGTCTCAGGCAGTTTTGCCATGTACCTCATTCCGGGGCTCTGGGGTGCGCCTCTGCACGCCATCAGCGGTTTTCCGCCCCCAAAATTCTACAGCGAAAGCCCCAACGGATTGGGAACTCCTCAAATCGCCTCAAATCCGGCCGCAGAGTCTCAGGCGAATCCTACTTCAACCGACGGGTCGGACCCCGATCACTGCCCACACGCACTGAACTGCTTCCACGACTTCGACCAAGGCTTGGCTTATGCCAAAAAAGTAAACAAACCCATTTTGCTCGATTTTACGGGTTGGGGATGCGTCAATTGCCGGAAAATGGAAGAGCAGGTTTGGAGCGACCCTCGGGTTTTGGGGCGTTTGCGTGAACAAGTGGTCTTGATTTCGCTTTATGTTGATGAACGGACGAAGTTGCCCGAAGCCGAACAGTATTACAGCGAAATCCTCAAGAGCAAAGTGCGAAACGTAGGCAACAAGTGGAGCGAGTTTCAAACGAAACACTACAAGACCAACTCTCAGCCTTATTACGTGATTCTCGGTCACGAAAATCTCGAGCCGCTCATTCCGCCCACGGCCTACGATCCCGATATTCAGTACTACATCGATTGGTTGGACGCGGGGGTTCAAGCATTTCGCTCAGGAACAAGTTCAACTTCGACCTCGACGATCGAAAGCTCGGAAAATACGCATCCATGAATCCCTAACGGATGGAGGAAATTCGTCACCGTTTGCGCAAAGATCACGACGTGCTGGGCTATCGCCGAGAGATCAACGGTGGCATGGTTTTTTACAGCCGAGATGGTTTTTGGTGGACGGGCAAGCCCATTCCGTATGTCCACATAGACGAATGGGTGGGCTGGAAAGACCGCAACCGCAAACACATATTTGAGTTCGACATTGTTCGCTGCAAGATTGACCCCGACCGAGACGACTGCCTCGGAGCCGTGCTTTGGGAGGCTAAACGCAAGCGGTTTGTCTTGAAGTTCTGGGAAGAAGACATCCACGTGCCGCTGGTCTTGGACGGCTTGTTGATGTTCGACGAGCGCAAAATCCAAGTGGTGAGCCACTTGTTTCTCAACCCCGAGTTGATGCAGAGATTGGGCGTTGTCGATTGAAATTCAATAAGCTGTCCAACTCCTTACTTCAGCTCATATTCCAGTCGCACGGTAATCGAAGCGCTTTTTCGCTTGTCCGCTACGTTGAATGCCCCGCCCCAGCTAAAGTCTTCGCTGCTGTTCTGGGCGGTGATCTGAAACACCCCCATCCGGGCCGACTTTAATTTTCCGAGCCTACCTTTTCCGCTCTCAGCGATGCTTTCGGCGCGCAGGCGCGCATCGTCGGTGGCTTTTGAAATCAAATCGACTTTGAGGGCCGCTAAGCCCTTGAAATAATATTCCGGACTCATGCTTCGGAGTTCCAGCCCTTGATTGATCAATTCGGTGGCTTCGCGGCTGATGAGGTCCACTTTATCGACCTCAGCGCTTTCGACCGATACCGTTTGGACCAGAGTATATCCTGTAAAAACTCGATTTTGACGGCCATTGACATCATAAGTGTAATCGAACTCTTCGATGGTTTCCACTGAGGAGAATACGATCTGCTCAGACTTCAAACCATTGGCAATCAAATACTTTTCAACCACCATGCGGTCGGCGTCGATGGCGGCATAAGCGCTTTTCATGTCCATCGATCTGCGGCTGAACGTCGCCTTCCAAACGATCAAGTCGGCGATGAAGTCAGAACTGCCCAAGCCCGTGACCAAAATGGTGTCGTTCGACGCATTGCGGTTTTTGTAGCCCGAGGCGAGAACCCAGGCGGTGGCGATCATCCCGAGGGCAATGACCACGGCCGGGAGAATGCTGTTTCTGCTTGATTTCATCGTTTTTGATCCGGTTTTGTTGGACGAAAGATACGCGTGCGATTTATTCGGCTACATGTTGTTGTCGAAAGGCTTCATAGAGCACCACAGCGGCAGATGCAGACAAATTGAGCGAATCGATTTCGACGGTCATCGGGATTCGAAGTGCCGCGACGTCTGAGAGATGCGTTTGCAAATTCGCCTCACTCCAGAAGTCGCTCAGCCCTCGGTTTTCGGATCCGAAAACATAGGCGGCTCGCTCGGGCAACGCGCTGCGAAACACATCGCTCGAAGCGTCGAGACGAAGCAGGCGAACAGCTAAACCCCATTCCACAATTTTTTCGAGCGCCGAGGAGTTGTCGAGCTGTGCAAAGGGCATGAGAAAAACAGAACCGACCGAACTTCGAATGCAGTTCGGGTTGAAAAAATCGGCCCCTTCGCCCGTGGCCAGAACTGCTTCAATTCCCGCCCCAAGAGCTGTTCGGATCAGGGCGCCCAAATTGCCCGGTTTTTCTGCATTTTCCAAGACCAAAATGCGTTTCGGGCTCTGTGGCAGAAGTCCCTCTTTTCGCTCAAACACGCCGATGCAGCCGGCGTTCTTTCCGCGATATGCGAGCTTTTCAAACAGGGCGGCGCTCAATTCAACCCGATTGAAGTCGAGGCATTCGGTCGAATGCTCGGGGACGATCCACTCGAGGGCGCGAAACCCACCCCTCAAGGCATAGCGACATTCCTGAAGCCCTTCAACCAAAAAAAGCGATTGTTTTTTGCGTTCCCGAGCATTGCTCTGCAGCTCGATCCAGTTTTTAAACCGCGGATTTCGGGCACTTTCGATTCGAGAAATTGACACGTTTTTTTTGAAAAATCAAGATTACAATTATACAATTTAAGCAGTGGGAGGTCTTAACTTCGCAAGGAGTGCGAATTTCTTCATCCTCAAAAAACGAAAGTACCCATGTCGCGATTTTTATTCCTCTTCAGCGCTGCGATCTTTTTGATGTTTGGAACATCATGCGTCACCAAAAAGAAGTTCGACCGCACAGAGCTGAGGAAAAATAAACTCATGATCGACAGCGCGACAGCGCACACCGAACTCGATGAACTGAACGCCAAGAAAGCTGCGCTTTTGGCTGAATATCAAGCGTATCAAGGAAGCACTCAAGAAGAAAAGGCCGCTTTGTTGTCTCAACTGGGTCAAAGAGATACCGAACTACAACAATTGGACGGTGCCCTCAAAGCCCGCGCAGAAAACCTGAGGCAGCTTCAGGCCAAGATCGATCAACAAAATCAATTGGTCAGCAAACTTCAACAAACCGTTTCCAACGCCTTGGTCGCCTTTGATTCCGACGAACTGACCGTCGAGATCAAAGACGGGGTGGTCAAAGTTTCTCTGGCCGAAAACTTGTTGTTCGCACCCGGTTCGGCGAAAATGGACCCCAAGGGGGTTGAAGCGCTCGGCAAACTGGCGGTCGTTCTCAAGAACAATCCCGATGTAAATATTTCGGTGGTCGGGCACACAGACTCCATTCCGATTCGCACGGCGCGTTATCAAGATAACTGGGATTTGAGCGTCGACCGAGCGGTGACCATCACCCGTTTGTTGAGCGATAAATACGGTGTAGACGGAAAGCGCTTGCAAGCGACAGGTCGCGCGGCATACTTCCCCATTGCCGCGAATGGCTCCAAAGAAGGCCGTGCCCTGAACAGACGCACCGATATCTTGCTCACTCCCAAGCTGGACGAGCTTTTGCAGTTGATCAGCAAAGACACCAACGCCCCGGCCACCCCTCAATAAGCAAACAGCCGGCTAACCCAGTCGCTTTAAAAATCGAAGCGCGTGGGTGTGTCTTTTGATCTCGGGCTGATAGATGCCCGTTTGATCGATGTGGTCGATCCGAACGCGACCGGATGCATGCAGGATTCGGTGGTCTCCCAACATGATTCCGACGTGCACGATTTTTCCTTCCTCGTTGTGAAAAAAGGCCAGGTCTCCGGGTTCGGCTTCATCGACAAAACCCAAAACGGTTCCGAGTTCGGCCTGTTGATGCGCATCTCTCGGCAAGTCGCGTCCGGCGAGTTTAAATGCAATTTGAACCAGGCCGCTGCAGTCGATTCCCCAAACACTGCGACCGCCCCATAAATAAGGAGCGTGCAGAAAGTCCAAAGCGGCCTCTGCCGCAAATGCAGAAGATTTCGCTCCAAAAAGTTCTGAATCGCCCTCGAATCGATACGCCCGCCCGGCCAAAAACCCTTCTGAGCGCTCAGGCTTGAAGTGGCGCAATTCCGAACCCATCACGAGGTTGACGGGGAGCGAATCGGTCGCGAATTCGGCCAAGCCCAAAAAGCCCGAGCTCAGCCAGCGCAAACCGGCCTCGGGCTCAGAATCTCTCGGGAGTTTAACACAGAGCGAAGCCTGTACCCACCCGCGATAGCCGTCGGGCCGAGCTTCGACCGACAACCACTCCCGATCTACGTCCAATACCTGAAAAGACTCGCCGAACAAGAGCTGATCGACCATCTCTGACCGATGAGACGGTTCTCTTCGAACCGCAACCAAGCTCAATTCGGCGCAGCCCCGATCGTCGATTCCCCAGTCGGTCAAAGCCCGATGGATGGGGTTTGAAACCCGCGCTTTACCATTTCTCGATCACCATCGCACTGGCCCCTCCTCCGCCATTGCAGATGCCCGCGGCTCCGTATTTGGCCTTGTTTTGATCGAGTACGTTGATCAGAGTCACCAAGATGCGCGCACCTGAAGCCCCGAGTGGGTGCCCGAGCGAAACCGCGCCTCCGTTGACATTGGTGCGTTCAGGCTTCAATCCGAGCAGTTTGATGTTGGCCAAACCGACCACAGAAAAGGCCTCGTTGAGCTCGAAGTATTCGATGTCGCTCAGTTTGAGACCGGCTCTTTGCACGGCGATCGGCACGGCTTTGGCCGGAGCAGTGGTAAACCATTCGGGTTGATGGGCGGCATCGGCGGCACCGAGAATTCGGGCCAGTGGCTCAATCCCCAGTTCACGTGCTTTTTTTGCGGACATCAACACCAAGGCGGCGGCCCCGTCGTTCAGCGTCGAAGCGTTGGCTGCCGTAATGGTTCCGTCTTTTTTGAATACCGGCGACAGTGCGCGGAGCTTGTCAAAATTGACGCTCTTGTATTCTTCGTCGTGATTGAAAATCAACGCATCGCCCTTGCGCTGGGGAACTTCGACCGGAATGACCTCTGTCGAGAACTTTCCGGCTTCCCAGGCCGCGGCGCTGCGGCGGTAGCTCTCAATGGCAAAATCGTCTTGCTGCTCTCGGCTAAAGGAGTGCTCGTCTGCGCAGAGTTCAGAACAAAGACCCATGTGCATTTGGTTGTACACGTCTGTGAGTCCGTCGAACACCATTCCGTCGATCAGGCTCATGTTTCCGAGCTTCTGCCCACCCCGAACTCCGGGAAGGTAATGGGGCACGCTGCTCATGTTTTCCATACCACCCGCCACGACAATGTCCGCCTCTCCAAGGCGAATGGCCTGAGCTGCGAGCGCCACGGCCTTCATGCCCGAAGCACAGACTTTATTGACGGTC
The DNA here is from genome assembly GCA_041739275.1 of Schleiferiaceae bacterium. Lineage (GTDB taxonomy): Bacteria > Bacteroidota > Bacteroidia > Flavobacteriales > Schleiferiaceae > WGMI01. Next base: position 28,588 of record JBGSOF010000040.1, read on the forward strand.
GTACAGGGCACCGTATCGGGCAATCCCGCAAAAATGGCCGCCTGCCGAGCGGGTGCTTGACCCAGGCCCGCTTGCAGCACATTGCCCATAAAAACTTCTTCGACCAACTTGGGGTCGAGATCAATGCGCTTTAGCGCCGCAGAGATGGCCGCTGCGCCCAATTTGGTCGCGGGGACGGAGGCCAAACTGCCTAAAAAACTGCCGATTGGGGTCCGAACCGCCGAAGCGATCACTACTTCGTTCATCATCAGAATTGGATTTAGAGTCGCTTAAGAGCCTTCGAATTTAAGAAGCTCATGCGCTTTGAGCTGCGCGAAGTTCAACGGAAAGTTCTTTTTGAAGCAGCTCGAGAATTTTGGCAATGGCCCGTTCCACGCGTTCGTCGGTGAGTGTGGCCGAATCGTCTCGAAACGAAATAGAAACCGCAATCGACTGCTTGTTCGAGGGTATTTTCTCGCCTTCGTACACATCGAAAAGCCCGATTTCTCGCGTAATTTTTGGTTCAATTCTGCGAATAGCGCGTTCGATGTCCGAAAAGGAAACGGTGCGTTCGCTCAAGAGCGCCAGATCTCTGCGAACTGCCGGAAAGCGCGGGGGTTCAACGGCTGTTCGCGTTTCGCCTTCGAGCACAGTGCAAAGCATTCCCCAGTCGATCCAAACGGCCGCGCCTCTTTCGATTTGATGTTTTTTGCACTCCTGTGCCGAGATCGACCTCAGACTCCCGACGATTGTACCGTTTGTGGTCCAGAGCAAACGACCTTCAGACATCTTCGATTCCAAGGGCTTTGCAAGGAGTCGGGCGAGAAGTTGTTCGGCCTGAGATTTCAATTCGAAGACATCGGCCGCTTCAGAGCGGTTTCTCCAGTTTTCGGGCTCTCGTCTGCCGTAGATCCACATTCCGAGCGACTCGGTTTCGCGCGTTTTTCTCCCTATCGATTCGTATATTTTTCCAAACTCAAACAGCCGAAGGTTGTCTGTTCTGTGGTTCAAGTTGCGCCGAATTGCTTCCCATGCGCCCTGGTCAAGATCGGTGCGCAAAACGTCCAATTCGGTGCTCAAGGGGTTTGCGATCTCAATTCTGCGCTCGTTTTCAGCCTCGGGGTATGCTGCCGAACGGTGCAGAGAGTTGTTCATAATTTCGGAAAATCCCATTCCCGCGAGCATCAGAGATGCCTTTTTCTTCAGCTCCCATCTTGGAAAGCGATCGCCTGTGCCCGTGTTAAAGCTCAGCTTTTCGGGAAAGGGAACTTCGTTGAGGCCGTAGATTCTCAGAACTTCTTCAGCGACGTCCGCTTCTCTGCGCACATCGACTCGATAGCCCGGCACTTGAATGAGCCACTTTTCGCCCCGAGACGAAATTTTTAGAATTTCGAGGGAGTTCAAGATTTTCTCGAGCGCCTTTTCGCTCAATTCGAGCCCGATTCCGCGCAACATTCGCTTGGAATCAATCTCAAACGCTCGATTCAGTTCGATCGGTGCACCGCTGACCAAGACCTCTGAGCGGAGCTCGACCTCGGCGTATTGCGAAATCAAGACCACCAAGCGCTTCAAGGCATAATCGGCCAAGGCGGGATCGACGCCGCGCTCGTATCGAAAAGACGCATCGGTGTTCATGGCGTGTCTGCGCGCACTTTTTCGAATGCGCACAGGGTCGAACCAGGCAGATTCTACAAAAAAGTCGAGCGTTTCGGCCGAAACCCCGCTTTCGAGCCCGCCAAAAATTCCGGCCAGAGCCATGGGTCCTTCGGAATTGCAGATCGCCAAGTCGCTTTCAGAGAGGTTTCGAACCTTTCCGTCGAGTCCGGTAAACGGCGTCGACTCCCCACAGCCTCGAACTTCGATTCGATCGCCAACAATGGCTTTGCGATCAAAAACGTGGAGCGGATGTCCGCATTCGTGCATGGTGTAGTTGGCGGCGTCGACCAAAAACGAAATTGGTTTTAAACCAATGCTTTCGATTCGTTTGCGCATCCAGTCGGGGGTATCCACGGCTGTTTTGAGGCGCACAGAAACTCCACGGTAGTGCGGACACGCCTGGCGGTCGATGACCTGCAGCGATATGGAATCGGCATCTTCACTTTTGGGCAGCAATTCAAAACCCGAGACCTCGGGCATTTTCAACTGTGCATCAAAACCGCGATGCACCGCCCATGCATAGAGATCGCGCGCCACGCCGTAGTGCCCCATGGCATCGGCGCGATTTGGGGTGAGCCCGATTTCAAACACGATGTCGCTTTCGAGCTTCAGCGCTTTTGCTGCGGGAGTTCCCGGTTTAAGCGAGGGATCTAAGATCAAAATTCCGTCGTGACTTTTCCCCAAACCGAGCTCGTCTTCGGCGCAGATCATTCCTTCGCTTGCTTCGCCGCGAATCTTGCTTTTCTTTATAACAAAGGGTTCAGAATCAATAGGGAAGAGCTTTGCTCCGACGAGTGCTACGAGTACCTTTTGTCCGTTTTCAACATTGGGAGCCCCACAAACGATGTGGAGCAATTCGGTCTGCCCCACGTCGACACGGGTCAATTTGAGGCGATCGGCATTCGGATGTGGAATGCATTCGACAACCTCGCCCACGACCACTCCGTGCAAGCCGCCTTCAACGGTTTCGATGGGGATGAGTTTTTCAACTTCGAGCCCTATGGAAGTCAGCGCGTCTGAAAGCGCTTCAATTTCCAGGTCTAAATCGAGCAAACTGCAGAGCCACTGGAGCGATATCTTCATGAAGCGAGATGTAAACTTGGACGCTCTTGATGGAGCGCCCGAATTTGGACGGCAAATAGGCGTCAAAAGTAAACCGCAGTCCGCTGAAGTGGCTTCTATCTTTGCCCCATGCGAAAACCCAAAGCAGAACTTCGGCTCGAACTCGAAGTCGAAAGGGCAGGGGCAAAAGGAGTGGGAATCGCTCGCACCGAAGAAGGCGCCGTTGCATTTATTAAAGGCGCGGTTCCGGGCGATCGAGTGCTCGCTCGAATTCACAAGAAAAAGAAGCAGTTTTTCGAAGGTTCGGTCGAGGAATTGCTGCGTCCTTCACCACACCGAGTCGACCCTCCATGCACCCATTTTGGGGTGTGCGGCGGTTGTTCTTGGCAACAATTGGCCTATTCTGAACAGTTGGTCTGGAAGGAGCGCGAAGTGTTGGAGAACATCCGAAGAATTGGCGGTCTCCGCGACTTTTTGTCCGAGCCGATTTTGCCCGCGCCCGAACCGTACGGCTATCGAAACAAGCTTGAATTTTCGTTTTCGGCCGAGCGCTGGTTTACTTCTGCCGAACTGCTCATCCCCGAACTTCCGAGCGAGCGCCGTTCGTTGGGCTTCCACGCTCCCTCTCGATGGGACAAAGTCTTGCACCTCGAGCGCTGCTTGCTTCAGCCCGAACCCTCAAATGCCATTCGAGATTTTGTGCATCGCTATGCGCTCGATCAAAACTGGACCTACTTCCACGCCAAAAACAGATTGGGCTTTTTGCGAACGCTCACCCTGAGAATGGACTCGCGCAAAAAAGTGATGCTCATTTTTCAAGCGGCCGAAGATCGCAAAGAAGAACTCGTAGCGATGGTCGAGGCTCTGGTTCAGGAGTTTCCATCAATCGCTTCGGTTTGGTGGTCGTACAATCCCGGTTCAAGCGATTCGGTTTACGCGCTCGATCTCGAGCACTTGTATGGAGATTTGGCGCTCGAAGAGCCGATGCCCGACTACGCGGGCGGTGCCGAGTTGAAGTTCCGAATAGGGCCGAAGTCTTTTTATCAAACCAATGCGAAACAGGCCGCCGAACTCTATCGCATTGCACTCGATTTTGCCGAATTGCATCAAAACGCCTTGGTGTACGATCTCTATACCGGCACGGGGACCTTGGCCTTGTTCGCGGCGCGTGTCGCTCGAAAAGTAGTGGGTATAGAAGGCGTTGAAGCGGCGGTTGAAGATGCACGCATCAATGCCAAGCTCAACTCCATTGAGAATGCAGAGTTCTGTTCGGGGGATATGCGCAAAGTGCTCAACGACGAGTTTTTCGCTGTTCACGGTTCGCCCGATACCATCATTACCGATCCTCCGCGCGAGGGAATGCATCCCGATGTGGTTCAGAGTATTCTGACTGCCGCTCCCGAGCGAATCGTTTATGTCAGCTGCAACTCGGCCACTCAGGCGCGGGATATGGCGCTGCTGAGCGAGGGTTATCGCTTAGAGAAAATACGCGCAGTCGATATGTTTCCCCAAACAGCTCATGTCGAGAGTGTCGCTCTCTTGATTCGGCATTAATCTCATTTGAATCTCGTGACAAATCCTCCGCGCAATCCGAGCGATTCCAAGCAGCTCAACGCAGACTATTGGGGCGAGCGATATCGAATGCAAATGCTGGGCTGGGATATGGGGTACGCCAACGAAGCCTTGCTTTCGGGCGTTTTAAATCGATCCAAGGAGCTGCGAATTTTGATTCCGGGGGCAGGGAGCGCTTGGGAAGTCGAGCGGCTCCATCAACTCGGTTTTGAGCAAGTTTGGGCGCTCGATTTCGCAGCCGAAGCGCGAGAGGCCTTTCTGAGTCGGGTTCCCGATTTCCCCCCCGAGCGCTATCTGATCGGCGATTTCTTTGACCATCGAGGCGAGTACGACCACATTCTCGAGCAGACCTTTTTCTGCGCGCTCGATCCGCGTTTTCGACTTGATTATCCGCGGCAAATGGCTCGACTCCTCGCATCGGGTGGGGTTTTGAGCGGCTTGCTCTTCGACTTTCCCCTCGACGAAAATGGACCTCCTTTTGGCGGAAGTCGTTTGGAGTATCTCTCTATGTTTGAACAGAATCCGGACGATTGGGCCGAAGTACAAATCGAATCGTGCCTCGCGAGCATCCCCCAAAGACTCGGAAAAGAGTTTGAATTTCGCGCGATTCGCAGCTGAGGACCATACAAACAGTGATAATTTAAACGAATGGAATCTGCCGCTACTCAACTGCTCACTTCAGAGCAAATTCGCTGGAAAATTCGCCGGATGGCTTGGGAAATTGCCGAATCTGCCACCGCGGCTTCAGAAATTCTCTTGGTGGGCATCGTGCCGCGAGGAGACGTTCTGGCAAGCCGACTCGCCTCTGAATTGAATTCGATCGGCAGCAAGCCCGTCCGCGTCGGTCGGCTCACCATCGACAAAGAACAACCCGTTGGCTCGTCTATTGCGCTCGATTTTATGTTGTCAGACAGCAGTAAGTCCTTGATTGTTGTGGTTGACGATGTTCTGAACACCGGCAAGACGCTTCTTCACGCGCTCAAGCCTTTCCTCGAGGTCGAGCTTCACAAATTGCTGACAGCCGTTTTGGTCGATCGAGACCACAAGGCATATCCGGTTCGAGCCGATGTGGCGGGTTTGGTGTTGTCGACCACCGTGAGAGAGCATGTCAAGGTCGAGCTGGGCGGTCAAGACGCCGTATGGCTTAGCTGAACGCTGTCTGCCATTCCTTTTTAAGCTCGGCGATGCGCTCGGCTTCGCTCAGTTGATCGATGCGAATGGCGCGATGTGCTTGCTCGTAAAAAGGCCTGCGGTCGAAAAGGTGCTTGGCGATAAATTCGGGTAGATCCGGTCCGTTTAGCCCTTGAAGCAGAGGGCGTTGACTTTGTTCGCCGAGCAAGCGCGAAGCGAGATATGCCGGAGGAGCCGATAGGTACACACACCGAGCCTTTTGAAGCATGATCTCGGCATTGTTGTAATAACAGGGAGTTCCACCGCCGCAACTCAGCACCCCTTCGAAGCCGTTGAGCAGGTCGAGCAAAGCCGAACGCTCTAATTTTCGAAACGCCAACTCGCCTTTGGTTTCGATCCAGCGGGCGGGTGTTTCGCCGCTTTTTTCGGTGATGTAGGCATCGAGATCGACGAAATCTGCGCCAACCGAAGAAGCCAACTTCTTGCCAAGCTTGGTCTTACCCGCCCCCATATAGCCCCACAGCGCGAGAATCGGCATGACTCAGAATAGTTTATCGGTTTACGCAAACCGACGTTTTTCTCTTTGTATATTTGCAGCCCAATTTACGATTCCGTAGCTCAGCTGGTAGAGCACGACACTTTTAATGTTGGGGTCCTGGGTTCGAATCCCAGCGGGATCACGAGTATGGGCGGACGCTGTCGTTCGCATTCGTTCTTTTGGTTTAAGGAGATCGGGCCGGTTTTTCATGGTTAGGTTGGCAAAAGGCTAGGCGTCGGCCTCAAGGGCGTCCCGGTACCGATCTCTTCCTTAAGTTTTGGCCTATCTCCGTTTCTCTTTTGTGAGAGATTCGCAGAGATGTGGCATCGGCCCAGGTGGTGAAATTGGTAGACACGCTACTTTGAGGGGGTAGTGGCCGTTCGGCTGTGCAGGTTCAAGTCCTGTCCTGGGCACATTGTTTTGGCGGAGCTTCGGCTCCGTTTTTTTTTTCCATGCTCGGCGACTTTTGGGTCTTATTCCTCTCGGAGATTCACGGTTCAAAGCCCCGCGCTTACTCATTTGCGCTTCCTTTGACGGATGTCACGCAAAAGCCCTCCCCCCGATCGCGCGCCCTTGCCCATTCGAATTTTCTTTAAGGTCGGTTCATTCATAAACCCTTCACTGGTCGTCAACTCGGCCGTGGCGCTCTTTTTTCGCCCCCTGCGCTTTAAGTCGCCCGAAAGACAACTCAGATTTGAAGCTCTGGTCGATTCGGGCTGGTTTCTTTCAAAATCTGAGCAGATCCGCGTTTATCGAAAACCCGCTTCGGGGCCCAGGCTGCTGTTCGTGCACGGCTGGAGCGGCCGTTCTGCCCAGTTCGCAGAGTTTTTCGAGTTTTTTTCGGCATTGGGATACGACTGCACCGCCTTTGATGCTCCGGGTCATGGTTTGAGTGAGGATGGGCCGGTCGACCTCATGCGCATTTCGCAGATTTGCCGCGAACTCGCAGATTCTGAGGGCGGTTTTGACGCAGGCATCGGGCATTCGCTCGGAGGCATGGCGCTGCACTTATGCTCGAGTCAGGGCCTTCAACTTCAACGACTTGCCACCGTGGCCTCCCCTTTTTCAATTGCTCGAGTGGTGGCCGAATTCTGTTCGAGAATTGGTGCGGGTCAACGGCTCGAACAGCCGATCATGCAAAGGCTTAAAAAGCGCTATTCCTCACAGCCCGAGCTTTTCGAGTCCGAGCCTTGGTGTGCGCATCACCACTCGACCGGTTTGATTGTTCACGATCGAGACGATTCCGATGTGGCCTTTGAAGATGCCGAGTTGTATCTCAAACATTGGCAGGGCTCCGAGCTTTTGGAGACCCGTGGACTGGGACATCGAAAACCTCTGCGAGACTCCGGCGTTATGAAAGCTTTGGAAAGACACTTGAGAGAGGTCGTCCGTCCGACCTTTCGTTCGGATCGCGACATAGACCTTTGAAGCACTAAAAACAACCCCGTGAACGCAAAATCCATTTTAATTTCTGCCGCTTCCCTATGGCTGATGAGTTGCCAAGCTCAAAGCCCGAGCCCGGCACTTTCTTCGAACGAGTCCGAACCTCAGTTCGAAATTCAAAAGAGCCCTGAGGAGTGGAAAAAAGCACTGGGTTCTGACCGTTTTCGCATCTTGTTCGAGAAGGGCACCGAAGCCCCGTACAGCGGAGAATACAATCTCCATTTTGAAGAAGGCGTATACAGCTGCGGAGCATGTGGAATCGAGCTTTTCAAAAGCGACAGCAAATTCGATTCGCACTGCGGATGGCCGAGTTTTGATCGACCCATCGAAGAGGGGCGGATTGTTGAAACAACCGATCGCAGCCATGGAATGTCTCGAACAGAGATTCAGTGCGCGCGCTGCGGGGGGCACCTCGGCCATGTCTTTAACGACGGCCCCACATCCACCGGTTTGCGCTATTGTGTCAATTCTCTGAGCCTGGATTTCGGCGATGACAAAAAAGAGGAAAAGGCGAACCCCAAGCCCTAAATGATTGTCTTATTCGGCGCTCGTTTCCAGTGCCGAACCATATCCGGCAAAGTCGAAGTGAAAGCGCTCGTCGAACTGGATCAGCAATTCGTGCAATTCGTCGGGGAGCGCTTCGACCACCACTTTGCGAATTCCCTCAGGCAGGCCGTGATAGCAGGCTTCAGACAGCCCCCCTACCAAGCCGAAAAGTGCGGAATTCGAGTGATTTAACTCCGCGAGACACTGAAGTGCCGAGTCAAAGTCGTCCGTGTACAAAAAGCAACTGATCGCTTCCTTAACGCCCACCGCAGCGCTCGATTCTCTCGAGCTCAAAGAGAGGAGTTCGCCTGCAGAATCCGGGATCGACCACTCCACCCCGTCGCGTATAAATTCGGCTATTTCGCTTTTTGAAGCCCCGCTCTTCGCCAAGTACAAGGCTCCCGAGACCGCTCTTGCCGAACGCAGACTCTCGGCTTGGCCGTGGCTGGTGCTCGCACTGCGCTCTGCTTCAGAAAGTGCCCTGTCAAGCGATTCTCCGGCATATCCCACGGGCAAAGTCCGAAAGGCCACCGAGGCTTGGTCTGTGCAGAAAGCCTTTGAGTCGAGCGCGCTCAACCAAGCCTTGAATTCGTTGGAATACCCGGCATTTGGATAACGGCGGCAAAGCGCCTTGATTTCTGTAGCATAATCGCTTGATCGAATCAGCGATTTGGCCACCCCCATCATGGCCACCGATTGATCGGTGAACCGCAGCGGTTCAGACAATAGACTATGGCTCCCGAGCCTGCGCTTTTGTGGGGGCAAAGCACCGAACATGTCTCCCGCCAAAGCGCCGATAAGCAACAAAGGTCTCGACAGGCTCTTTTCTCGAAAAGCCAGGTAAGCGCTTGATTCTGAAAAAACTAAATCATCCTCTGGGGTGCAAACCATAATCTTGGTCTCGCGTTGCCCCGGCAGGCTCAATGTTTCGACCCTGCGGCCTTCCAAATAGGGAAGCATTTTGAACACAGGTCGGTCGAGGCCGCGAAATTCGCCTACAATAGAGTGCAAAACCCCTCGGGGCACTTTGTGATCTTGCCCGTGGCTCGCACAGCCTGTGGAATGGGGAAATGGGATGACCTCTTGCCTCAGCAAGCAGAAGTCAACCTCGAAGTGTTTGCATTGCCCGCAGTGGCGAAGCGCCTCCTTATCCATTCCATTTTATTCGAACTGCACCTACACAGATCGATTCACAAATTTAGGAGGCGAAGCCTTCCGCTCGGAAATATACGGAGCGCACAGTCTTTGTGCCCTCGTTTCGAAATGCCTCGATTATTCTTCGATCCGCTCCACATTGCGAGCTACAGACTCGCCCTTGTCGTTCAGACCCACCTTGTACCGCACGCGATCGCCGATAATTAAATCAGAGAATTCGGTGTTGATCAGGTCGAGGTAATAAAAGAAGAGATTGTCGGGGGTGTGTCGAACAAAGCCATAGCCTTTGTTAAGGGTGATGACCTCGCTTTCGAACACTTCTCCATTGTCTTCCATTCCGGGCGCTTCGGCCTCGCCGGCGTACATCGGCTGACGGGCGGGAACCCTGCGATCGGCTTTTTGCTGAACGAACAAATTATTCACCAGCAATTCTTGACCGCGCACCCGATCTTCGATAATCTGGTGCATTGGAATGGGGTAGGTCACTTCTTCGAGCAAATCTTGAGAAGTGCGGGTCACCATGCGCGCCCCGTTGTCGTTGACGTATTCGAAGTCCCAGCTCAATACCATCACGCGGGTACCGAGGGTGTTGAGCTTGCGAACCAGAGGAACGAAGTCTCCGTCTGAAGTGATCAACACAATCACGTCAAAGCGCTTTAAAATGGCGAGTTCGTATGCCTCGAGTGCCAGCCACACATCGACACCTTTTTCCTGCTTCGTGCCTTGAGCGCTGTGCCTGATGGGCAGGTAGTGGGTCGACACCCCCTCCATCATCATGATGTCATCAAAAACTCGGTCGTAATAGAGTTGATTGTCTCTTTGGTTGGCTTCTGCAGCGGTCAATCGACCTCTGAAGTAGTGAGCGTCAATGATTTGGCAGAGTCTGGGCTCTGTATTTTCTTCACGAGCGACCTGCGATCGGATGAATTCGTGCAAACCCGAAATGCTGATTCGCGCTTGTCTTTCGTGAAACCAATTGTAGTAGTTGCTTACGTGAAGGAAATAACTTCCGTCGTAAAAAACCCCGATACGGGTTAATCCGGGGATGGGATCTAAAGCCATGTCAGTTTTATTTTTTTTTGGGGAGAAGAAAAAGAAGAGAGCATTAAAGATACGGCTTCTTTAGCTTCCTTTTTGGGCGGGCAAATATAGAACATGCACAGGGATTTAACACTGGCTTAATTTAGCCCCCGCAGACGAACAGCGTTAATTTTGCCCAATGCACATCGACATCATCAGCCTCGTTCCCGAACTGCTCTCGGGGCCCTTTGATGCGAGCATCGTCAAGCGAGCCCGGGAAAGGGGTTTGGTCGAAATTCGTATCTGGAATCTGCGTCCTTTCGGAATCGGCAAACGCCTTCAGGTTGACGATTATGCTTTTGGAGGCGAGGCGGGGATGGTGCTCCGAATCGAGCCCTTCGAGGCCATCATCGAGAAGCTTCAGTCCGAGCGAGGGTACGACCACATCGTCTATCTGACCCCGGATGGCCACAGACTCGACCAAAAAATGGTGAATCGACTGTCGCTCAAAGGCAACTTGCTCTTGATCTGCGGTCATTACAAGGGCATCGATCAACGCGTTCGCGACCGCTTCGTAGACCTCGAAATTTCGATTGGCGATTATGTGCTCTCGGGGGGTGAATTGGCCGCGGCCGTGCTGGTCGATTCCATCGTCCGGTTGTTGCCCGGGGTCATCGGCGATGAAACTTCCGCCTTAACCGACAGCTTTCAAGACGGTTTGTTGGCGCCTCCGGTTTATACGCGACCCGCCGAATACAAAGGGCTCGCCGTACCCGAAATCTTGCTTTCGGGAGATCCTGTCAAAATAGAGGCGTGGAAATTTGAACAGGCCCTAGAGCGGACAAAAACACTGCGCCCGGATTTGCTGGATCCCAAAGCTTGAAACCCATGCTTGAGGCACGGGCTCACGCTCGACCCCGTTCGCCCCTAACTTGCGCCCCCAAGTGAAGAAGTTCAATGTTTTGCGCAGTAGTCAGCGGTTTCAGTCGCTGATGGGCATTGGCGTCACCGCGGCACTCGGCCTGTTGGGTTTTGCTTTCCTCGCCCGCGGCTTAAACGAATCTGAACTCGGTCAGTGGGCATTCTTTTTAATGGTGTACACCTTAATAGATGTCTTTCGATCGGGCTTTGTTTCGAACGGCTTGATTAAATTTCTCAACGAAACCCCTGAGGCGGACAAGCGAGAGCGCCTCACTTCGGCAGGTTTTGAAATGTCTTTGGCGCTGAGCGTTTTGGTGGCTCTTCCGGCTTTATTGCTCGCCCTTTTGAGCCTGCTTTATTGGGATGGATCCCACAGCGCATTTCTCGGGCTCGGAGCTCTGAGCCTCATTGCGAGCGTTCCTTCTTCGATTGCACTCTGGACTCTCAACGCCCAAGCTCGCTACCGAGAGATATTCGAGCTCAGGTTGTGGCTTCAACTGCCTTTATTCGCCGCTTCGGCCTTGGTTTTTTTGGGCTACTTGGGGCTCGAATCGCTGGTCTGGGTTTATCTGATATGTCAACTGCTGGCCAGCGCTTGGGCCTTTCGACGGTTTGTTCGCCCGCCGAGTGCATTGTTTTCGCCCGATCGACGAGATCAGAGAAAACAGCTCTTACAGTTTGGGCGATACAGCGTCGGAAGTGTCTTGGGAAGCACCATGCTCAAGAGTTCAGATGGATTTTTGCTCATGCCCTTTTTAGGCCCGGCTGCGGTGGCCGCATACAACGTCCCCGAACGTTTGTTGGGATTGTTTGAAATACCCGTTCGTTCGTTTGTACAAACGGCCTATCCGAGACTCGTGCGCATCAAGGCAGAGGGTGCATCGGCCTTCGCCTCGAGCTTGCAAAGAGAAACTGGGCTGTTGTTTGTATTGATGGCTCCCATGGTGGTTGTGGTTTGGATTTTTGCTCCACAGCTCGTCGTCTTGCTCGGGGGAGAGGCCTATCGCAGTTCAGCATCCGTTCTGAGATATTTCGCCATTTACACGGCGCTGATTCCATTCGACCGCTTGAGCGGCATCGCTTTAGACGTTTACGGCCGCCCCGCTTTGAATATGATTAAGGTGTTGCTGATGTTAACGGTCAACATCATCGGAGATTTGATCGTCTTGAGTTTTGGAGGGGGCATTGCCGAAGTGGCCGCGGTCTCTGTGGGCACTTTTGGCTCAGGCATCGTTCTGGGATATTACTTTCTCAGAGATAAAATTCAGTTTTCCTTTTCGGGAATAATGTCCGACGGTTGGACTGAAGTTGCGCGCATCAAGGAAAGAATGCTTCCGCCGCGTGTAGAATGACTTTGTTCAACACTACCAAACTTGGAAAAAGTGAAAAAAAAGTATAACATAATTATTATTTCTTGCTGAAATCATAGGTTTCGATAAAATTCATTGTGTCATAATAGTCACTAAATAAACGTTTTAATCTTAGGGTATTGTTAAAAATTCCCTATAGGGGAAGGAATTGTTAAGTTTCTGAATTATTCCCAACTTCGGAAAAACGCACTAACTTGGCTGCGAAATCAGAATTGGGAGAATGGCTGTGCTCAAGGTTTTTATTATCGAAGACAACGAGGTTTACGCCAAAGCCTTGCATCATCATTTATCCTTAAACCCAGACAACGAAGTCGAGGTTTTTCATACGGGTAAGTCGTTCTTGCAGGCGCTGCACACGCGTCCCGATATGGTAACACTTGATTATAGCCTGCCCGATACAACGGGTGAAGAAATTCTCAAAAAGATAAAGGAGTTCGACAAAGAAATTCCCGTAGTGATTGTTTCGGGACAAGAAGATATCCGAACAGCGGTCAATCTTTTAAGGGAAGGTGCTTACGACTATATCGTAAAAGACGAGAACACCCGCGAGCGCCTTTGGAATACGGTAAACCACATTCGAGAGAACGTCCGGCTCAAAGACGAAATCGATCGGCTGAGAGAAGAAGTCAATATTAAGTACGATTTTTCGTCGATCAAGGGAAATAGCGAGGTGCTCAAGAAGGTCTTTCGCTTGATTGAGAAGGCTGTGATGACCAATATTACAGTCTCGATTTACGGAGAAACCGGAACGGGTAAAGAGCAGGTCGCAAAGGCCATTCACTACAATTCAACCTACCGAAAAAAGCCCTTTGTAGCGGTCAACATGGCGGCCATTCCCAAAGATCTCATTGAAAGCGAGCTGTTTGGGTACGAAAAGGGAGCCTTTACGGGAGCCAATCAAAGACGGATCGGAAAGTTCGAAGAGGCCAACAACAGCACTATTTTTCTCGATGAGATCGGCGAGCTCGATCTCCATTTGCAGGCCAAACTTTTGCGGGTCTTGCAGGAAAAGGAAATTACTCGACTGGGAAGCAATTTGCCGGTCAAGGTAAACAGCAGGGTGATCGTTGCAACCCACCGCAACTTGGCCGATGAAGTTAAAAAAGGAGCATTCAGAGAGGATCTATATTTTCGATTGCTCGGTTTGCCCATCGAATTGCCTCCCTTGCGCGAGCGCGGAAACGACATCATTATTCTGGCGAAGTTTTTTGCCGATGAATTCTGCAAAGACAACCAACTCCCCAAGATTCAAATATCTCGAGCTGCGCAACAGAAAATGCTGAAATATCGCTGGCCGGGAAATGTTCGAGAACTCAAGGCTGTGATGGAACTGGGCGTCGTGCTTTCAGACGACGGAATGATTGAAGAAGAACAGCTCAATTTTCATTCTCAAGATGGAATCAAGGATTTGATTTTCGAAGAGACCAGTTTGAGAAATTACACACAGCAGATCATTAAGTACTACTTGGATAAGTACGACCACAATGTCATCAAGGTAGCTGAAATCCTCGATGTAGGTAAATCGACAATCTACCGAATGATCAAGAACAAGGAAATTGTACTAAACGCCAAATAATGGAGCAGCATTCCCCTTTGTTTGACCTAAATCAGCTCAACGAACTTGCAGCAGGAAATCCCGAATTCGTTGGCGTGATGGTCGATACGTTCCTGACCCACACACCGTCTCAAGTGGAGCAGCTCGTACTGAGTTTTGAGCAAGGAGATCTCAAAAGAATGGGCGAAGTTGCTCATAAATTAAAGCCTTCCATAGACTTATTTGGAATTGAACGCTTGCAAACGACCGTGCGGTCGATTGAACAAAAGGGCAAGGCAGAACACAAAGACGAAAAGCTCTCTTTAGAGGTTGAACAGTTGAACTCAGTGATGGGTGAGGTCTTTTCTGAACTCAAAAAGCTCCTTCCGAAATGAGCCTCAATCCAAAACACGTATTGATTATTGACGACGAGCCCGTGATGCGCAAGCTTCTGGAGCAGATCCTCAAGTCGAAGTATCACGTCACCACGCTCGAAAACGGTCAAGAAGCCTTGAATTGGATGTACTCAGGCAACATTCCAGACTTGGTTGTCGCCGATTTGAAAATGCCGGTCATCGACGGCTTTGAGTATATACAACGAGTGCGCGAAAGTGGCTTCTTTTCGGATGTTCCCTTAATCGTTTTGAGCGGTGAAGAGAGCAGTTCTGAAAGAATCAAGTGTTTGAAGCTCGGAGCGAACGATTACCTCATCAAGCCTTTTAACCCTGAAGAATTGGCTCTGAGAATCGAGAACTTACTTCGTCTTAAACTCTGATGGAACGTCGAGAACCGAACTTTCGGACTCCGTATAGAGTGGTTTACATCGGAGAAGATGTAGAACTCATTGCATCCTTTTCTTCTGAACCGAGCTGCTCGTTCATCTCTTTTGCCAATGGGGTGGCATTTAACACCTATTTTGAGCAAAATCAAGATATAGATATGGTTCTCGTCGAGAGTCAGATTCCCGGACTCAAAGGCGAACCTTTATTTAATCTTTTGCGCGAGAGATTGGAGCAGTTGAGCATCCTCTATGTCCTGATCAAGAAGCCCAAAGATCACCTCGAAAGACAGCGACTTTTGGAGGCGGGAATCGCCGAGCTCTATGTCAAGCCACTCGATGTTTCGGTGGTTCTCGAACGAATCGGTTTTTTAAAGCATTTACGCGCCGAACTCAGCAAGCGAAAACTCGAAGGCCGACCCAAAGCCCTGATTCCTCCGAGGGTTCCCTCTTATCGGATTCCTCTCGACAAAAGGCTATTTGATTTGCTCGTGGCCAGTCTGGCCATATTGTTTGCTTCGCCTTTGATGTTGCTCACAGCCATTGCCATTCGAATTGAGAGCAAAGGCAAGGTTTTTTACGTATCCAAACGCGTAGGTACAGGTTACCAGATTTTCGATTTTTACAAATTCAGAAGCATGTATCCCGATGCAGACCGCCGGATTCGGGAGTTTCTCCATTTGAACCAATACGCCGAAGAGGCCGCCAAGAAAGACGAGGTGGTTCGCAACCCTCAAGTGGCTGTCGAGAATGCGTCGATGATTCTCATTCACAAAGACGGTACACCGCTCAGCGAACAGGAATACTTGGATCTCAAGCGGAGTCAGAATGCATCGGCCTTTATCAAGCTGAAGAACGACCCCAGAGTGACCAAAGTGGGCACATTTATTCGGAAAACGAGTATTGACGAATTGCCTCAGCTCTTCAATGTGCTCAAAGGCGATATGTCGATTGTCGGCAACCGCCCTTTGCCGCTTTACGAAGCCGAACAATTGACTTCAGACGACTGGGGCGAGCGATTTCTCGCTCCTGCGGGTATTACCGGTCTTTGGCAGGTGATGAAACGAGGAAAGAACAAGATGGACGACGAAGAGCGAAAGTCGCTCGACAACAAATACGCTCGAAACTATTCACTCGGAAACGATATCAAGCTAATTCTGCGCACGATTCCGGCTTTATTTCAAAAAGAAAGTGTGTAATGAGAACCCCTGTTTTCCTCTCTCGAACCTTGATCCTTCTCGCCTTGTTCGGGTTGGACTACACGGTGAAGGCTCAAGTGGCGACATCTGCATTGGATTCGATTCAAGACAGGCTCAATGCCATTGAACGCTCGAACGATTTGTCCAATGTATTGCCGCCCTTGAATGTGTTGATCGATACGGCCCTTGTTCACTCTCCCGAATTGAACTATTACGATTCGCGCATAAAAGTGCGGGAATACGAGATTAGCATGGCCAAAAAGAGTTGGACCAACGATGTGATTTTGGGGGCGAATGTCAATGCCGGTTCCTTCGGAAATGTAACTCTCGATGATATCAGTATTGGTCAACAATACACCTTTGGAGTGCGCATGCCTCTATCCACCATTTTCACGAGAAACGAGCGCATTGGGATGGCGGAGAGTTGGCTTGAAACGGAGGTTCACAAAAGGGAAGAGGCGAGGCGTTTGGTGCAAGATCAGGTCATCGAACAATACAACAAATTGTTTCTGATTCGCCGTTTGCTCGAAATCCAAAGCGAAGCCAAGGAAAGCGCAGAGTTGATCAAAGAAATGGGCGATGTGCGTTTTATGGATGGCGAATTGTCGATCGAAGATTTGGGAACGACTACTGAACTCCGAGCGAAATACAACAGCCAATACGAAGAATTGCGCACCGAATTCAGCAACACCTATTTCAGACTCGAGAGGCTCGTCGGTGTACCCTTTAGCAAATTTGAAAAGACAGTCCGTCCATGAACGCCATTCACTTGTTTCGACTCTTTAACAAAAACCTCAAGCTCTTTGTGGCTTGTTCTATTTTGTTAGGCGCCGTTGTTTACGGTTTGACGATTAACAGTCCCCAACAATACCAGAGCGAAACCGAAATTTTTACCGGTTTGGCCTCGGGTGTTAACGTGGCGGACGTAGAGAAAACCACCGTCGATTACTTTTCTACGGCCAACGCATTCGACAACTTGATCAACGTGATCCGCTCTCGCCAAACCTTAGTAGAAGTGGGAGAGCGATTGTTGGCCCAGCATCTGGCGCTCGGTTTGGGCGATGGAAAAAGTTTGACCGCAGAGTCTTACGCTGAGCTGCAAGGATTGCTGCCTCCCGAAGAAATGGAGGCTCTGAGAGGAGAAGGAAACATTGATAGTATTTATAGCCGAATTCTGAAGTACAAAATTCAATACCCGACAGAAGACAGAACCGAGCGATTGTTCTTTTCTTCCCAATCTCCTTATAGCTATCAAGCCATTTCGGGAATCGAAGTGTATCGGGTGAGCAATTCTGACTTGATTCGAATCAATTATCGCTGGAAAGACCCAGGAATATGTCAGCAGACCTTGGGGATCCTCAACAAGGTTTTTACGCGCAAGATGTCTGACATCAAATTGGGTCAAAGCAATGATGTCGTGGAGTATTTCCGTCAAGAGACGGCGGCGGCTTTGAAAAAACTGCAGGACGGTGAAGAGCGGCTCAAAATCTTTGATGCAGAAAATGACATCATGAACCACGAAGAACAGACGAAGTCTTTTGTGGTGATGAAGGAAGCCGTTGAAAGCGAATATCAAAAAGAACTGCAAGCCCGTTCTTCGGCCATGGCTTCTTTGAGAAAACTCGAAAACAACCTGAGCCTGAATAAGGAAATTCTCAAATTCGGAACCGAAATCGTTCAGCAGAAAAAGAAACTGGCCAATTTGAATTCCAAGATTGCTTCGATGGAAGTGTACTCACAAAATCGCAAGGAACTGGATGAGCTTCGCATGCAGGCATCGGAGCTCAGGGCCCAATTGGAAACCGAATCTCTCAAGCGCTATCAATACAGCCGAACCAAAGAAGGAGTAGATGTCAAGGATCTGTTAGCCGAGTGGTTGCAGCAATCTTTGGCGCTCGATGAGGCCGATGCGCGAATTGAAGTGATTGAAAAGCGAAAGAGGTATTTCAATCAGGTGTACGAAGATTTTTCGCCTTTGGGTTCGAAGCGCAATCAAATGCTGCGCGAAATCGAAATCGACGAAAAGAACTACTTGGAATTGCTGCACAGCATGAACCAGGCCATTCTCAAACAGAAAAGCGAGGCCTTGACCAGCGGTGGTTTGGTGGTTACTGTTCCCCCGTATTATCCGCTCAGCCCGCAGAAGAGCAAGCGATTGATGTTGGTATTGGCCGGTTTGGTCCTCGGTTTTTTCCTGCCCTTGGGGATTGTTTTTGCCGCTGATTTCTTTGATCAAAGTCTGCGCAAAGCGAGCAGGGTAGAGCAGATCACGGGCTTGGGCATGCTCGGTGTCTACCCCGTGATGAATCCGAAAGTAGGCAAACGCGAACGGGTAGACTTAGATGCCTTGGCGATGCGCTCCATGAGCATGATTGTGCAAAACGCACAAATCGCGATGAAAAACGTTGAGGGGAGGACGCGTAAACTGGTCATTTTTGGAAGTGAACAAGGCGAAGGTGCGGGAAGGATCTCTCACGAGCTCGCGAACGAATTGAGCTCTCAAAATGAAAAGGTGGAAATTTGGAGAAGTAAACCATTTGAGATTACTTCGGAAAAGAACTATACCGAACGCCTTTACCGTCCGGACAATCGCTTTTTTACGGCGCATGAGTTTTCTCAAATCCGATTGGAGCCCGCGTCCTCAGCTTCTGAAATGCCCGACTGGGTCATTCTCAATCTCCCACCGCTTCTCGAATCGCGTTTGCCTGTCAAATTGCTCGAAACAGTCGATCTCAGCATTGTCGTCTTTAGAGCCAATCGCGTAATTCGAAAGGCCGACGAAAATGCATTGGATATCTTCGTTCAAAGTGTTCAGAATGCGCCCATGTTTGTATTGAATGGCTGTATGCCGGAAGACATGGAAGAGGTCATTGGAGAAATCCACAAACAGCGCTCGGGATTGCGCCGTTTCTTAAAGCGGGTCTTGCGCTCGGAGTTTAGCCCAAGTGGAGGGTTTAAGTAAGAAGGACTACACGACCGGCGATTTTGTCTTGAGCATGACGCGCTTCTTTAGTTTGCTCGCACCGAACGCGAGTTTCTCTTCGGGGCTTTTCAACTTTTCTGCGCCGTTCTCATCCCAATAGTGCGACTGTTCAACAAATACGAGAGATAGAAAAGTGAGGATCGAAATGGGGAATTGAGACATCACAGGGTTGCCATAATTCGACAAGAGAATTCCCGCGAAGGCCGCCAAAAGCGCCATGGCAATCGTTTTGTTTTCTCCCGGCTTTAGTTGAAGAGTAAACCAACAACCCCTGAGCAAGATGTACAGCCACATCCACACATACAAGTTGCGGCCAACGATTCCTGTCTCGGCTCGCAATCGCGTATAGAGTCCGTCGGGTTCGAAGTTTGATAACCAAGTGCCCGGACTAAAGCGCCTTCCGAAGCTCGAAGTGGTACCCACACCTCCACCGAACGGTTTTCCTTGTAAATAAACACTCAATAGCGCCCTGTTTCTGAATCGCGTATTGAGCGAAGCATCGTTCGGATCGAGGGCCGTGCGCATGCGTTGAACGTGGTAGTTCGAATGCCCAATACTGGTGTATTTCAAGAAGTAAAAGCTCCCCACCAAAAAGAGCACTCCAAAGACCAGAATCCTCGTCTGTTTCGTCAAAATGAGAAACAGAAGAGCTCCAACTCCCGGAATCGACAATGCCCCGCGGGTTCCGCTCAGCATCATGCCGTAGAATGCAAAAAGGGCGGTGAGTCCAAAGAAAATTCGCCTGCGCCTCGAAAAAGGTCCGAGCATCATAATAGCGCTTACGATGCACAACTGAGCCATAGCGGCTCCGTAGGTAGCGGCATCGAAGTAGTAAGAGAAAATGCGAAGCTGGCCGAAGAGCATATGGGTCTTGTATTGACCATTGGCTAGCCAGGCTTGCTCTACAGGCCCGAGTCCGAAATATTGTTGCTTCATCCCCCAAAAAACACCCAACCAAGACAGGCCTATCCAGATGTAGAGAAACACGTAAAAGTCTTTTCGAGAATCGAGCAACATGAAACCGAGGGGAATCAGCAAAAACTGATAGAGCGCAATCCCCCTCATCGAATAAAACCACGCCAGCGCGCTGTGCGCTTCGGGATTGGCCAACTGAAGCAGCATGTAAATCATCCACAAAACCATCAACCAACTCGTTACATTGTTGGCGCGATCGAAACGCATGCTTCGGTGGTCTTTGAAGAACAAAAGCAGATACATGGCGGCGAGGGCAATGTCGACGACCAGACCAAATGTGAAAACCGGAAAATATCTACTAAAAAAGGACAACAGAAAACTAAAAGCCAACACCCCCCAAATGCCCTTTTTGGGATCGTTGTAAACCATTCGAATTCCGAGAACGAGCGGGGGAATGGCGAGCGCAGCCAAGGCGGGAGAAGCTCCATAGGCAACAATTCCATACCCAAAGCCCAGAAGAGCGAGAATTCCGATGGCGATCAGAGCCCCTGGACCCATTCGACCGGACGCATTCCAAGTTCGAGATCCGGAGATGGTTTTACCGCTCATTTCAAGGGTAAAATTTGTCTAAAGAGTTCGGAAGGGCATTCGTAATGGCAAATTTGAAAGAGCTCGTCGCTGCCCATGATGCTCTGTCCATTGATGCTCAGGTCTCTTCGAACTCCCTCGGGTTGGCCAAAGAGCGGATGGAGCGAAACGAGGTGGAAACGAACCAATTGGCGGTCTGCGCTATATTTTAGATAAACCGTCAGCGTGCGTTCGTAATTTGGGTTTGGTCGAGCACGGGCTTCCAAAGCTTCCTTAAAATCACCGGGCTTGGTGTGTCTGAGCCACCCTGCATCGAGCAGTCGCACTTCGATTTTGTGAAAGACGGTGTCATTTATTCGGGCGATTTCGGTGATGTCGGCAGGATCGATCAAACAGAACCACGCATCGGTCCATTCGCTCCAACCGCTTTGGCGCTGGACATAGCGATATTCTCCTTCGCGAATGAATTTGGCCAGACAAAAAATGCGGTGCTCCCCCCAAAACGCCTCTCGGAGTTCGAGTCTTTCGATGTTGTCCACCCCGAGCCGGGCGTCTTTGCTTTCGTACGCCTTAGAGTCGCGAGAATTTGCACGCACAGGGAGAGTGCGGTCTTCGCGCAGCCATTGACCATCCAGGCTCAATGTCCAACCGTCAATGTTTTTGCTGACCACCCCCAGTGGTTTTTTAGAAAGCTCCAACAGAGGAGCATTTTCGCGATTCTGAGATCTCAACCCCCCGGGCAGAGAAATACAAAAGAGAAAAAAGAGTACTCGCCAGCTTGGAGCCATTTTCCTAAGTTTAGGGCGAGCCGAAAGTACTACTTTTGAGCCGTTTTATCCCCCAATAAGCCTTGTCCGATCTGCCTTTGGTGAGTATTTTGACGGTCAACTACAACCAAGCGGCGGTCACTGCCGATTTGTTGCGGTCGCTTCGAAGGGTGCGCTACCCGCGCATTGAGATTGTTGTGGTCGATAATGGCTCAAAAGAAGATTGCGATTGGTTGGCAGAGCAATATCGCGAAATCCGGTTCGTTAAAACCGGAGAGAACTTGGGCTTTGCCGGTGGGAATAATTTCGGTTTGCCTTATTGCTCGGGAGCCTATGTCCTTTTTCTCAATAACGATATCGAAGTAGAACCGGACTTTTTGGAACCTTTGCTCGAGGCCTTCGAGTTGTTTCCTGAAGTGGGAATGGCCAGCCCGAGAATTCATTTTTACGACGAGCCCGGTTTGATTCAATATGCGGGTAGCACCCCTTTGAATCCGTTCACGATTCGAAATTCCACCATTGGATTTAGACAAAAAGACACGGGGCAATATCTCGAATCGCGACCGACGGCATTTATTCACGGTGCCGCGATGATTGTTCCGGCCAAAGTCATCAACGAGCTGGGACCAATGACCGACGATTATTTTTTGTATTACGAAGAATTGGATTGGTGCAGTCGGATAGTGCGCTCGGGTTATCAGGTGATTTATGTAGGATCTTCTTTGGTGCATCACAAAGAATCGATTTCAGTAGGTAAAATGAGCCCTTTGAAAACGTACTACATGACGAGGAATCGCCTGTTGTATGCACGTCGAAATTTCGGTTTTGGCGAACGTCTCGTAGCCATGCTCTTCTTTTGTTTTGTGAGCATTCCAAAGAATCTATTTGGATATGCAGTTCGCAGAGAGTGGACTTTGGCCTCTGCTTTCTTGAAAGGAGTTTACTGGAATTTAATTCACTGAGTCTCGATGAGAATAGGAATTGAAGCTCAGCGAATTTCACGAAAGAATAAGCACGGAATTGACTTTGCGGCGCTCGAATTGATTCGAGGTTTGCAATCGGTCGATCAAAAAAATGAATACGTCATCTTTACGCACGAAGGCGACGAAATGGATCGAATTCCAACTTCTGACAATTTCAGGGTAGTGAGTAGAGGAGGGTCTTATCCGATTTGGGAACAGTTCCACCTGCCGAGGATGCTCAAAGAAGAACGAATTGAACTGCTTCATTGTACGTCCAATACAGCCCCGCTTTCCATCGATATCCCACTTTTGGTGACGGTGCACGATCTGATTTACTTTGAAACACATCCTTTTCTAGCCAAAGGGTATAGTGCATACCAGCGATTTGGCAATTATTATCGAAGGTGGATTGTTCGAAAAATTCTCGATAAAGCACAGCGTATTCTGACGGTGTCTCACTTTGAGCTCTCGAATTTCGTTCGCATGTTCCCCGATTTGCCTCCTCAAAAGGTTCAAGTAGTTTATAACTCCATTGGATCTCACTTTCGGCCGAATATCGAAACGAGTGAATTGGAGCGCGTGCGAGATCTGTACCGCTTGCCAAAGCGTTTCATTCTGATGCTGGGCAATACCGACCCCAAAAAGAACACTCCAAACGCCATTCAGAGTTTTGTGCGCTCTATTCCATTTATAGATCCTGAGATTCAGCTGGTCTTGGGAGATCTGAATTCGAGGATTGTCGAGACTTGGTTGAGTCCTCAAGAGCGAAGTTTAGCACAAGATCGATTGCATTTTACGGGATATATCGACAATCTCGATTTGCCTTCGGTGCTCAACTTGTGCGATCTGCTTTATTATCCTTCGAAGCGCGAAAGCTTCGGAATCCCTATTCTGGAAGGTATGGCGAGCGGGTGCCCGGTCGTGTGTTCCAATACTTCGTCTATGCCCGAAATCGGTGGAGACGCGGCACTCTATGTCGACCCCGAAGACGTCAGTGATATGCAAAGGGTTCTGGTCGATGCCCTTGGAGATAATTTTAAGCGCGCAGAAATGCGCCGCTTGGGGCTGTTGCGCGCTCAAGAATTCAGCCGAGAACGAATGGCACTTCGAGTGCTCGAACAATACACGGAAATTTACAATGCCCAAGTTTAGACCCGATCGAAAAATTTCGAAGCGATTTCGTCATTTCGGAAAGACGTTCGATGAACTTTCTGATGAGGAACGATCAGAAATTCGAAGGGGAATAGAGGCACTGCAATCAGATAACGCCATAGCGTCGATTTGCATGATTGCCTGGAACGAAGAGAAAAATATTGTTTCGGCACTGGACAGTTTGTCTGGGCAAAAATGCCGATATCCCATTGAGATTCTTGTGGTGGACAACAATTCGACCGACGGCACCGCGGCGGCGATCCACGGCTTGGGAGCGCGCTATTTTTCTGAGCCCAATCAAGGGTACGCCTGGGCGCGGCAGAGAGGTGTAATTCAAGCGCGGGGAAAGTATATTTTATCTGCAGATGCAGATACAATTTACCCGGAGAAATGGGCGGAAAAGTTAATCGAAACCCTCGAAGGAAAGGACGTGGCCTGTGCTTATTCCCTGCATGCTTTTTTTAGAGTTGACGGAGATTATTCTTTCGGCCTGCTGGTGTATCAATGGCTGAAATACATCGGTATTCTGATCAAGGATCTCAAGCGTCCCCATTTGAATTGCGGTGGCGCGGGCATGGGCTTCAACAAAGAGTTGGCCAATCAAATCGGAGGCTACGATGTCAACGTGAAGAGAGGCTCTGACGGGACGCTCGCCTTTGAATTGGGAAAGCTCGGCAAGATCAAAATGGTGAAATCGAGTTCGGGACAGATATGGACCAGCATGAGGCGCACAGAACTCGACGGCAATCTCTGGACGGCATTTTGGAGGCGATTTGCCTTGCAGATGAGGTATTTTACCCACTATTTCAGCAAGCAAACTGAGCGATGAAATACGCTGAATCGGTCTTCTGGATTTCGTTGGGATTGGTGTTTTACACCTACGTCGGTTATGGGTTGATCGCGGTGATTTTGGTGATTTTGAAGCGTTGGATGTATGGCAAACAAGAGCTGTCGGATTATGAAGAATGGCCGAATGTGACTTTGATTATTCCTTGTTTTAACGAACGAGGCATCCTCTTGGCGAAAATTGAGAATACTCGAAGAATTGATTATCCCGCCGATCGGTTGAGGGTGCTTTTCATTACGGATGGTTCAGACGACGGGAGTGAAGAGTTTTTGTCGGGTTTCGGCGAGGTAGAATGTCTTCATCTGAGCAAGCGCTCGGGCAAGAGTGCGGCAGAGAATCGAGCCATGGAGCACGTGAACAGCGACTTTGTTGTTTTTTGCGACGCGAATACCGAGCTCAATCCGGAGTCGATTAAAAGACTGATCCGTCATTACAAGGACGAAAGAGTAGGCGGGGTTTCGGGAGAGAAAAGAGTTCGTCGAGACGGTTCGACAGAGGCCGAAGGAGAAGGACTTTATTGGAAGTATGAAAGCTCTTTGAAAAAACTCGATGCCGAGCTTTGGAGTTTGGTTGGAGCGGCCGGCGAGCTCGTGAGCTTCCGAACTCGGGCAATGCGTCCACTGCCGAACGACACCATATTAGACGATTTTGTACAGTCTGTGCAAATTGCAAAAGCGGGATTTCGCTTTGCCTACGAGCCCAATGCTTTTGCCCTTGAATCGGCCTCAGAGAATTACAAAGAAGAATACAAGAGAAAAGTGCGCATTGCGGCGGGCGGTTGGCAGGCGATGTCTCGTCTGGGCTTTTTTCTCAACCCTTTCAAAAATCCACTTTTGAGTTGGATGTATGTATCGCACAGGGTGCTGCGTTGGTCGATCGCCGCTTTTGTACTCCCCTTGTTGTTCGTTTTGAACGCCTTTTTAGTCGGTGAATCGAGGATTTACGGCCTCATTTTCATTTTGCAGACGCTGTTTTATGCCTTGGCATTTTTGGGCTACAAGAGTGCTCAAAAGGGCGAAAAAGGAGGGATCGGGTACGTCCCATTTTACTTCGCCATGATGAATTATGCCGTATTCGCAGGCTTTGCCAGATGGGCAGGCAGAAAACAATCGGCGGTTTGGGAAAGGGCAAAGCGTAAGGAAGCCGCTTAAAAACGACGAGAAAAGAGTCGCGTCCTAGTTCATGAATGCCCACCAAATGAGGTTAGTGCCCATTTTGAGTGCCTTGGTTCTCAATTCTTCAGAATCTCCATGCACTGAGGGGTCTTCCCAACCATCTCCCAGATCGCACTCGTAGCTATAAAAAACAACAAGGCGTCCATTTCGCGTAATGCCCCAAGCCTCGGGTGCTTTATTGTCGTGTTCGTGCACCTTAGGGAGGCCCTCCGGAAATTCGAACGGAGTTTTAAAAACAGGGTGGTCTGAGGGGATTTTTTCAAGGCGGCTATCGGGAAAGAGCTTTTCGAGCAAGGGGCGGATATAGGGATCCATTCCGTAGTTGTCGTCGACATGAAGAAAGCCGCCTCCATCGAGCCAGCGCCTCATGTTTTCGAGTTCTTGCTCGCTAAAAACCACGTTTCCGTGTCCGGTGAGATGCACAAACGGGAGGTCGAACAACTCTTTCGAGCCGGGCTCGACGGTCACCGCTTGGGGCTCCACTGCAGTGCCTATGTTTCGGTTAGAAAACGCAATTAGATTGGACAAAGCGGTCGGATTGGCATACCAGTCGCCCCCTCCGCTGTATTTCAACAGACCGATGCCTTGAGCGTTGAGCGCCAAACCGCCGATGAGGGTTGCGGTGGTAAACAAGCTGTGTAAGTGCATGGTCGTCTTCATCGAGCAAAGGTCTGTCGGCAAATCTTGGTATTACTCTGAATTTGATCAAATACTTCAAACGGAGATCTTCGGGACAGCGGAAATTTCTGGAGACTAGGTGAAAATGGGCGATCTAGTTGTAGTGTCATCCTTTCAGTGAGAAACCCCAATAGACAGACTCAAGCTGATTCAAGGGGTTTTCTTATTAGTTACTGTACCAGAATGACTTAATCCTACTATAGATCAACGAGTTGTCCGGTTACCAAGTTGTCTAAGGCCTCTCGACTCCGGGACCCGCCAGCGACGCCGAGTCGCACAACAGCCGCAACATCCGATTAAAATTCTGCGGCGGCGACCTCGGCCAAAGCGTACCTAAAAAAAATCAAAAACCAGCTAGGACAAGAGAGCGCGACCGGTAGAAAAGATTCAGGGTTGGATCTCCGACAGAGCCACGAGCCATCGTGGCTCTACTCTTTCTTTGGAGCAGCAAAGAAAG
>JBGSOF010000046.1:0-53750 GCA_041739275.1 Schleiferiaceae bacterium
ATAAAAACGAAGGCACAACATCGGTTTTGCAAAATAGCGGGTTTGGTGCTTCTATGACAGTTTCGTGCAAGGTTCAAATTTAGTTTTTCAAATGTACATTTGTGCTGAAAAACCGCCACTTCGCAAAGCCGAGAACCGTTAACACCCATTTTTAGACAGCCATATATTCGCAATAAGCTCATAATAATCTACGGACTGATTCGGACGCAAAGACCAGACCAATTTAAATGGACTTTCAGGTTGTTTTAATCATTATTGTAGCCTTATTGTCTTGGTTATACCAGCGTTGGGCTTTCGAAGTAAAACGGGTACAAAGGCGGGATTACTACAGAAACGTATATCTGAAATCGGACGATTGGCAACGAAAGCGATATGTTGTGTTCCGGAGAGACAACTGGAAATGTATCTATTGTGGCGCGCGTGCAACACAGGTACATCACAAAAGATATGCGAAAAGAAACATTGGAAAAGAACCGATTGATTGGCTCGTTTCGGTTTGCGCTTCGTGCCATGATAAACTACATCAATAAAAAAGCGCCTTCCCCTCCCATATCCCCTCCATGATGTACAGAATGCTAGAGTTCGTGCTGAAACACGGCTGTTGACAGCGTCCTCCCATCCAGAAGGTTTTTCAGTCATTGTACCACTCCCCGAAAACCAAGCCCCCTTTCTCTGTAAACCAATGATTTAGAACCCAATGTTAAACCTCCGTATTCCAAGAATACCCAACCCAAAATGGCCGTATATTCGTTTAACCCTCAATTTAAATTCTTTAATACCATCATGATCAGACTTATACCCCCAATTCTCCTCTCAATGCTCCTTCCGCTGACCCTATCCGGCCAGAACTGGGTATCCGAATATTTCGACAGCCCATTGTATCACATTGGTGGTGAGGTTATCCACTTGACCTACGAAGGCGACACCCCTTTGGCAGGTTGGCCCCCCGCAGAAAACCCTATTTGACCAAGCTGCCACCCAGCCCAATGCCTTGATTACCGACACCCTCGCGCCCTACCCCATCAACCAAGTCGCTCGTTTTGGGTTTGCGGTTGACAGCTACTTTCCTGGCCAAGTGCAGGTGTTGGCTGTTCAATGGATGCAGAAAGTCGATGCCGATTTAGGAACAGACGGAGGCATTATTGAGTTCTCCCTCGACAGCGGGGTCACATGGCAGAATCCCTTTTACAATCCCACGGTATACAACTTTTTCGGCTTTGACTATCAGTACACCGACACCTTGTCCAACGGTCAAATCGGTTTCACCGGAACCGACACGACCTGGCGCAATGTATGGTTGTGTATGTACGATCAATACCAAGGATTTAAGGTGCGCTTCACCTTCCTATCCGATTCCATCGATCAATCGAAAGAAGGATGGATGATCGACAACCTCATATACCAGCCAACCTTTAGCCATACCGTAGGGGAAAATACCCGCGCGAATTTTTTTAAGATCCACCCCAATCCGAGCCCGGGAAGGGTCTATATCGAAAACCAAGACCTGATTGGGCCGAACTACATCGAAAAAATGGAACTCGTCGACCTCGAAGGAAGAGTGGTGCAGCAGTGGGGAAAACGCCCCCCGGATACGCATGTGGATCTCGAGGCCCATCCCAACGGAGTCTATTTTCTCAACATCCAGACCCAGAAAAACTTCGAGTCGTTCAAAGTAATTCTGGCGCGCTAACCCCCCATGGCCCTTTCCAAGCGTGTGGGTAGAGGTTGGGGCCTCGTGCTCCCCGGGTTTGTGGTCCTCAGGTTCGTGGTCCTCGGATTTGTGGTCAGTGGAGCCTTGGCTCCAACAGCCCTCCCGGAGCCCTATCCCCTGCCCGATCTTCGGTTTTTCCCACCCCTGCCCCCCTCTCAAAATCCCCCCACCCGCGAAGGCGTCGCGCTCGGGCGCCATTTGTTTTACGACCCCATTTTAAGCGCCGATTCGAGTATTTCGTGCGCTCACTGCCACCGACAAGAAACCGCCTTTGCCGACGGAGGGGTTCGATTCAGCAAAGGCATCAGCCAACGGGAAATGAAGCGCAACACCCAACCCCTGTTCAACCTCGGCTGGTATTCCGCCTATTTCTGGGATGGAAAAGCCCCGACCCTCGAGGCGCAGGTCTTTCATCCGGTGCGCGATCCGGACGAAATGAACCTCGACTGGAAGCGCGCCTCGGAACGGATTCGCAAAAAGCCCTTCTATCAAAAGCTCTTCCACGAGGCCTTTGGAGCCGTCCCTATCGACAGCAGCAGCATCGCCATGGCCATTGCGCAGTTTGAACAAACCCTGATTTCCGCCGATTCCAAATACGACCGCGTACTCCGGCACCAAGCCTATTTTACCCCAGACGAATACCAAGGATTCCTGCTGGTCAATCTTCAAAACAAAGGAGACTGCCTGCATTGCCATACCACCAACCCCAATGCGCTGGGCACCACCGGCCAATTCAGCAACAACGGCTTAGACAAGAGCCCAACCCCCAAAGACTACACCGACCCGGGCAGGGCCTTGATCAGCGGTCGGGAGCAAGATGCCGGTTTGTTTCGCATCCCCTCCTTCCGCAATGTGGGCGTAACCGCGCCCTATATGCACGACGGCCGCTTCGGCACCCTGGAAGAAGTCGTCCAATTCTACAGCACGGGCGTGAACACCGGCTCCAATGTCGATACCAAGATGGGAAACGCCCACCGCGGGGGCGTTCAACTTACCCCAGAGGAGCAGCGCAAAGTCGTCGCCTTTCTCCACACATTGACCGATTCCACCTTTTTGCGCCAACCCGAATTCGGCAATCCCTGGGGTCAGCGCGAACGGCCTTGAACGACAGCCGTCGGTGCTCAAATCAAACTAGGATCGGGTACGCCGCTATTATTCAGCAGCTTCCTCAGACGCAAAGCCCGGCGTTTCCCAAGTTTCCAATTCCCCCTTCCAGTTTGCATAGATCAGGTAAACCTCGAGATTTCCCTGGCTCAGTGCCAAGCGTTTGGCATCTTCAAAACCCGCCACCATCAGCGCAGTCGCCCAAGCGTCGGCGCGGGTGCAGTTTGAGGCGATCACCGAAGCGCTCAGCAATTCAGACTGTTTTGGATAACCCGTTTTCGGATCGATGCTGTGCCCGTATCGCTTCTTGGTGATGGGGTCGTACCGAAAATTCCGATAGTTGCCCGAAGTCGCGAGCGCCTTGCCCGAAAGCTCAAAAACCCGTTCCAAGACCCGCTCTTGCGGTTTTCCCGGCGAGAGCGGATGGGGCTGCACCGGCCGATCGATTCCAATGCTCCACAACCGCTTATCGATGGTTTGACCGCGGGTGCGCAGCTCACCCCCCACCTCGACAAAGTAGTTCTCAATGCCCCGTTTTTCGAGCATATCGCAGAGCAAGTCGACCGTATAGCCCTGTGCGATTCCATTGACGTCGTAGGCCGAACCCGGAGCAAGCTTCACCGTTTGACCCGATCGGCTCAACTTATCGGGGCCGCAAAGTGCCAAAACCGAATCGACTGAAGACGAATCGGGAAAGGAACCCGGATTTTTTTGATAGAACCCCCACAGCCGAACTAAGGGAGCCACGGTGGGGTCGAACCGACCTCCCGTTGGTTTGAAAAGGGCTGTGGAGCTGTCAATCATGGCGCGAAGCAAGCCAAAACGCGACAAATTCAGAGATTCTCCCCGATTCAATCGACTCAAGGCCGACTGAGGATTCCACGCAGACAACTCGCCATCGACCGCCAAAAAGAGGCTGTCGACAGCATGCCCGAGGTTCATCCCTTCGGTAGAAACATAGCGAATAGAGTAGGTCGTTCCCTGAGCCGGACCATCGATGCGGTACTCCAAGAACTCCGGTGCAGACTCAGAACATGCCCAACTCGAGGAAATCAACGTGATTCCCACTGCGAAAAAACCAAAAAAGCGGATCGAAGAATGCTCCGACCCGCTTTTTATCACGTTTAAAATCATTGAACTCAGCCTCCGAAATCGTCGAAGGCGACATTCTCAGCAGGAACGCCCCAATCGTCCACCATTTTGAGCACAGCAGCGTTCATCATCGGCGGGCCGCAAAAATAGAACTCAATGTCTTCAGGAGCCTGATGCTTGCTCAAGTAATTGTCGATAAATGCCTTGTGCACAAAGCCCAAAAAGCCATCCGCATCGCGGTCTTCCAAGTCTTTGGCCACTTTCCAGTTGTCTTCGGGCATCGGTTCGCTCAACACCACATGGAACCTAAAATTTGGAAATTGCTTCTCGATTTCCCGGAAGTGCTCTACGTAAAACAGCTCTCGCTTCGAGCGACCGCCATACCAATAGCTCACTTTGCGGCCGGTCTTCAAGGTGTGAAACAAGTGGAAGATGTGCGCGCGCAAGGGAGCCATTCCCGCTCCTCCTCCGACATACACCATCTCGCTTTGGGTGTCCTTGATGTGGAATTCACCGTAAGGGCCCGAAACCGTGACCTTATCTCCGGCCTTGAGCGAGAAGATAAACGAAGAACAGATGCCCGGATTTACGTCCATCCAACCGTTTTTCGCCTTGTCCCATGGAGGCGTGGCAATTCGGATGTTCAACATGACGATGTTTCCCTCGGCCGGGTGATTCGCCATGGAATACGCCCGAAACTGAGGCTCGTCATTTTTCATCTTCAAAGCCCAAAGATTGAATTTGTCCCAATCGGGCTTGAACTTGTCCGCGCCCGCGGGGTCTTCGGGTGAAGGGCTGATGTCAAAATCTTTAAAGTCGACGGTAATTTGGGGAACGTCGATCTGAATGTATCCCCCCGCCTCGAAGTGCATGTTTTCGCCTTCGGGCAAGCGCACGACAAACTCTTTGATGAAGGTAGCCACGTTGTAATTCGAAACCACTTCGCACTCCCATTTCTTGATGCCGAAGATTTCCTCGGGCACCTTGATGGTCATGTCGTTCTTGATCTTTACTTGACACCCCAGGCGCCAATTGTCTTGAATTTGCTTGCGGCTAAAAAAGCCCGTTTCGGTGGGAAGAATGTCCCCCCCGCCCTCGAGCACCTGACACTTGCACATGCCGCAAGTACCTCCACCCCCGCAAGCCGAAGGCAAAAAGATCTTTTGGTTGGAAAGCGTGCCCAAAATGGTTCCGCCCGACTCCACCTCGACCAACTCTCCGTTGATGCTGAGTTTTACGGGACCCGAAGGCGACAGCTTGGCCTTGGCGGTCAACAACAGCCCGACCAAGAGCAGGATCACCGCAAAAAAGACGATGACGCTGACGAGAATTATCGAAGGTGCGGCGAGAAGCATGGCGCGTAATTAGAGTTTAATCCCCATAAAGCTCATAAAGGCCATCCCCATCAGCCCGGTAAGGATAAAGGTGATCCCCAGGCCGCGGAGCGGTGCAGGTACATTGCTGTAGCGCATTTTTTCGCGGATGGCTGCGATGGCCACGATGGCGAGAAACCATCCCACCCCACTGCCCACGGCATACACCACCGATTCTGATGTCGAATACTGGCGCTCTTGCATAAACAAGGCGGCACCCAAGATCGAACAGTTCACCGCGATCAAGGGCAGGAAAATGCCCAACGCACCATACAAGGCCGGCGCAAATCGCTCTACCACCATTTCGACCAATTGAACCACCGATGCAACCACCGCGATGAACATAATAAAGCTCAAAAAGCTCAAGTCGAGCGAAACAAAGTCTTCACCAAGCCAAGCTAAGGCTCCTGCTTGCAAAACATATCGATCGAGCAATTGGTTCAGCGGAACGGTCACCGCCAAAACGAAAATAACTGCCGCACCAAGGCCGACTGCGGTGTCCACTTTCTTGGAAACGGCCAGGTAAGAGCACATTCCGAGAAAGTATGCAAAGATCATGTTCTCAACGAAGATGCTCTTTACGAATAGGCTGAGGAGATCTTGCATGGCTTAAGCGTTTTCGATGAGTTTGGTATTCTTGGCGCGCTGCAGCCAAATGAGCAACCCGACGGTAATCAACGCCATGGGCGGCAAGAGCATCATGCCGTTGTTGGCATAGAAACCGCCGTTTGCGATGTACCAAGAATCAGGAATGATCTTAAAGCCGAAAAGGGCACCGCTCCCGAGCAGTTCGCGAAAAAATGCGACAATCACCAAAATGGCTCCGTAGCCCAGACCGTTGCCGATTCCGTCCAGAAATGACTTCCAAGGGGTGTTTGCCAGCGCAAAGGCCTCGAGGCGCCCCATGACAATGCAGTTGGTGATGATCAAGCCCACAAAAACAGAGAGCTGCTTGCTGACGTCGTAGACAAACGCCTTGAGCACCTGATCCACCAAAATAACCAAAGCCGCGACCACCACGAGCTGAACAATGATCCGAATGCGTGACGGAATGAAATTTCGCATAAACGAAATGATCAGGTTCCCAAAAGCCGTGACGGCGATTACGCTGATGGCCATGACGATGGCGGGCTTGAGCTGCACAGTAATCGCCAGTGCCGAACACACGCCGAGCACCTGAACCGTAATGGGGTTGTTGTCGTTGAGCGGATCTGTAAGCAGCTTGCGATTCTTCTTGCTGAACAAGGGCTCGCTGACTTTCTCGACGGTTTGGACTTCTTGACTCATCGTTCAGTCTTGATTAGTAATTTAACAATGCCACGGCTGAGCTATCGACCGCCGAACGCGCGCTGTCGAGAGCGGGTACCGCCGGCGTCGCCGGCAGTGAGGCTGATTTAAAATAATCTCGATAAGCAGAGAGGCAATCTTTCAACATGGCATCGACACCGTTCGAGGTAATCGTTCCGCCAGAAATTCCGTCGATCACATACTCTCCGCTCGATTTACCGGGCTTCTGAACCGTGATGGCCACCGCTTCGCCCTGATACACTTTTTTATTCGGGAACTGAGCCTGCCAGCCCGAAGTAGAAATCTCCGCACCGAGACCCGGGGTTTCACTTTTGTGGTCAAACGTGGCGCCATAGACGGTATTGCCATCGGGTCCGAGTGCCATATAGCCCCAAATCGGACCCCAAAGGCCCTTTCCGCGCATAGGGACAATGTAAAACAACTTTCCATCCACATCGGCCTTAAACAATGGATAAAGGCGCTCGTTCGCGCTCTTCTTCAATTCTTCGGCCAAGTCGAGGTCAAATGCGGTGACTCCGGCCGAAGCCATCACTTGACCGTTTTGAAGCACGAGTTCTTCGACAATGTGTTCTTCGTAGGCCTGCCCCGCTGCATCTCGCTCTACGGCCACGCCGATCGAACTCAGGATGCTTTGCTTCTTTTCAAGCACGACATTGGCGTCTTGCTTGGACTTGAGGCTGGTTGCGGCAATCGATAAAATAGCGGCGACGAGAATAACCATTCCCGAAGCGAAGGCAAAGGTGTAGCCGTTGCTATTGACGTTCATTGTGTTCAGGCTTTAGCCGTGATGGGTTGTACCCTTTTGAGGCGGCGACGGACGTTGGCTTCGACGACGTAGTGGTCGATGAGCGGTGCAAAGACATTCATCAGGAGTATGGCAAGCATCATTCCCTCGGGGTATGCGGGATTAAACACCCGGATCATAATCCCAAAAAAGCCGATGAAGAAGCCGTACCACATCTTTCCCATATTGGTCTGCGCACCACTAACGGGGTCGGTTGCCATGAAGACCGTGGCGAAGGCCCAGCTACCGATAATGAGGTGTTGCCAGAAGGGGATCGAGAGGTATGCTTGAATTTCAGGGCTGGTACCGGCACCGGCCAGTCCATTAAAAATCAGACCCATACTGAGCGCTCCAACCGCCGACATCAGCATAATTCTCCAACTTGCGATCCCTGTCCAAAGCAGGATAAACGCCCCGATGGCCACTGCAATCTTCGATGTTTCGCCTATGGAACCGGGAATCGTACCGATAATCATTTCCGCCATGCTCCAATCGGCGTACTCCGACCCTGATCTACCTGTTACCGCGAGATTGCCGAGTATGGTCGATCCGGAATATCCGTCGACTGTAGCGCCGCCTGAAGTGTTGACCCAAACCTTGTCTCCCGACATCCAGCTCGGATAAGCGAAAAACGCAAAAGCGCGCGCGGTGAGTGCTGGGTTTAAGATGTTCATCCCCGTACCTCCAAAGACTTCCTTGCCAATGACCACGGCGAAAATGGTCGAAACGGCGACCATCCAAAGCGGGATGTCCACCGGCATGATGAGCGGTATTAACATTCCGCTGACCAAATACCCTTCGTTAATCGAGTGCTTCTTAACGATCGCGAAGGCGAACTCAACGCCCAATCCGACGGCGTAGCTCACGATCACCATGGGCATCACTTTGAGGGCTCCAAAGAGAAACATGTCCAAGAAGGGCGCATCGGCTTGGCCAAGTGCCAAGAAGTGCTGCAGACCGACGTTGTACATACCAAAGAGCAAACACGGAATCATGGCGATGATCACAGTCACCATGGTGCGCTTCAAATCGATGGCGTCGCGGATGTGAGCCCCGCTGTGCGCCGTATGACCGGGCACGAAAGCGAAGGTTTCAAAGGCGTCGTAGACCGGATAGAGCTTTTCATACTTTCCTCCCGGCAAAAAGTTCGGGCGAACAGTTTCAAAGAATTTGCGGGCTGCTTTCATAGATATCGAGACTCTGTCTGGGTTCTAAACTCCATTACATCATTTCTTTGCGGAGCAGGTCGAGCCCGCGCCGAACGGTTTCTTGAAGCGGTATTTTGGAAGTGCAAACGACTTCGCACAAAGCAAAATCTTCTTCAGCCACCTCATAAACACCCAAGCGCTCCATACGTTCAATGTCTTCGGCTAAAATTGCCTTGAGCAAGGGGACGGGATAGATGTCGAACGGAAACACTTTTTCGTACTCCCCGGTGACCACAAAAGCGCGTTCTTCTCCGTGCATATTGGTATCGAGCGCGTATTCGGCCTTGGGATTCAACCAAGAAAAAAGCGTTCGCGAAAGGCTGAATTTTTTCGGATCGGGCAAGAGCCAGCCAAAAAACTCGGGCTCCTCGCCCTCGGGAATCACAGTGATTTGGGCGTGATAGTTTCCGAGGAAGCCCTCAGCCGAGGCTTTGCGCCCGGTGAGAATGTCTCCGCTCACCACGCGTTGCTTGCCGGCGGCCAGGTTTCCGTGCAGCGCAGGTGCGAGTTGAGCACCCAAGCGCATTTTGACGTACTGGGGCTTCAGCACTCCGATGCCGCAAACGGCCACGACGCGTTCCGTATCGTATCTCTTGTCGAGGGCGAGCCGGCCGATCAGGACAACATCCTGAGGCTGAACATACCAAACACATTCGCCCTTGTTGATCGGGTCGATATGGTGAATTTGAACCCCGACGTTTGATGCGGGATGGGGTCCGAAAAAGCGATTCACTTGAGCTCCCTTCACATCTGAAATAAACCTCGGTGCAGCGGCGCTTCCGTCGATGTTTAAATGTACCGGACCGGGGCTAAGGCGCTTCAAAACTTCGACGCCCGCCGCAAATAGAGCCTCTTGGCCGTTCAGCGCGAACTCGGGTTCCGCACCCAAGGGCGCCGTTTGAAAGCAAGAGACAAAAATGGCCTTGGGCGTTTCGTCGGGATTGGCAATGACGGCATACGGACGCGTCCGTATAAAGGGCCAGGCACCTGAAGACAAGAGCCATTGAATGGTCTCTTCGCGCCCCGAAGCCGGCAAAGCGGTTACCGGCGCATAGCGAACCTCGGCATCGGGAAGGATGCGCACGGCCTCGATGATGCGCTTGTCTCCGCGGTCAATCGAACTGATCTCGCCACTCACCGGGGCACAGAAAAGTTTTCTCGGGTCGAGTTTATCGCAAAATACAGGCTGACCCGCGAGGACTTCATCGCCTTCTGCCACCAGCATTTTCGGGGTTAAACCGGGAAAATCTGAAGGTTGCAGCGCGTAAACGGAAGAGGAAGCGATGTTGTGAATCTGCTTCTCTGCCTTTCCCTTGAGGCGGAGATTTAAACCGCGCTTGATTCGAACTTCTTGGGACATGTTGTGGAAAACCAGAAATTTCGTGGCCAAAAGTAGACATTTGTACACCTACGGCCGGCGTTCGGCTGGGCAAAATAAAGAACCAAATGCGGGTCTCCGCACATTCGATGAAGTCAGTTTTTCACTTGATTTGCAAACAACCGACCCGAGCCCTGGGTTCGAGTCTTCGCACGGTGCTCTTTTCGACGGCCATTTTGTGCGCACACCACTCAGTTGTAGCGCAATACGCCGACGCGCGCAGCGGCCCGGTTCAAGGCTACGAAGATCAGGTGTTTGACACCGGCATTCGCACAGTGCTGCTCCACCCCGTGGGCGACGAACTCGGATTTCCCGCCTTGCAACTGGGATCGGGAGCTCAACTCGAGCTGAATTTTGACGATCTCACTTCCGCATCGGGCCTGCTGAACTACACCTTTGTGCACTGCGATGCGCAATGGAACCCATCCGACCTTCAAACCTCTCAGTACATCGCGGGCTATAGAAGCCAGTTCATCTCGGATATCCGCTTCTCTTTCAACACTTTTGTCCCGTATTCGCACTACAGGCTGCGCTTTCCGAGTCCCGAAATGAATTTGATGCTTTCGGGCAACTACGTCTTGTTGGTCTACGATCAAAGTCCCGAAGAACCCTTGCTGAGCCGCAGATTCGTGGTTTACGAGGATTTGGCAAATTTCTCGGGCCGGGTGGTCCGTCCGCCGAAGGTCGACATGATGGATACCCACCAAGAAGTAGACTTTGCACTTGTCCATTCGCGTTATCCCATTCCCAACCCCTTCGACGACCTCTCGGTGCAGCTCTTGCAAAATGGCCGATGGGATCGATCGATTCGGGGGCTCAAGCCGAGGTTCATTCGAGATCGCGCCCTCGACTACAACTACGACGGCCCCAACGACTTTGCGGGAGGCAACGAATGGCGCAGCTTCGACACCAAAAACGATCAAGCGCTTTCGCTCCAAGTGCGCCGCATCGAGCTCGACAGCCTGTTTACGTTTTATTTGGCCGAAGATCGGACGCGCAACATTGGGGTGTATTCCTATTTAGATGACATCGACGGCCGAAGGGTGGTCAGAAAGTCGGGTTCGAGCGATCCGCAAATCGAAGCGGACTATGTGTGGGTCGACTTTGCGCTCCGTCCACAGACCGAGTGGACCGGTGGCTCGATTTTCGTATTCGGCGCCATCAGCGACTGGAAGCTCCAAGACGATTTTCGACTGGTGTACGATCCTTCTTCCAAGCTTTATCGAGCGAGGGTGCTGATCAAACAGGGCTATTGCGATTATCAGTACGCGGTGCTGGGAGAAGATGGCGTTCCCGACCCCTCGCCCATCGAAGGCGATCGTTGGGAAACTCGAAACACCTATCAGCTGATGGCCTACCACCGCGAGGTAGGGCTCCGCTACGACCGTCTGATTGCCTTTGCTCAATGGACCAGTGCTCAAGGTCTGTAGCCAAGCGAATCGAGTGCGAAGGTGAGCGCTGAAAACGAACCGATTCCCGGCGATTCGAACGAGGAGAAATCTGCTGAGAATGTCGATTTGGAGAGCGTTCCGGAGGGTTCATCCGCCGAAAGCGAGCTCGAGAATCAGCCTGAGTCCGAACGAGGCCCCGAACGCGCCTGTCTCGATTGCGGCAAGATTCTGACCAACGAGAATTTTTGCCCCCATTGCGGCCAGAAAAACGCTGCGCACAAGCTGACGCTCAGGGAGTTTGTATATGAAACTCTGGGTAGTTTTTTCGCCTTCGACAGTCGATGGCTCGCCACGCTGCGGGTTTTGATCCTCAAGCCGGGCAAGTTGGCCAGAGCCTATGCCGATGGTCAAAGAACCCGATTTGCCCCACCTCTGAGAGTGTTTCTGTGGAGTCTCATTATGACTTTGATTATCGACGATTCTCGATTTTTGGTCGAACCCGAAATTCAAGAAGGAGCCGACGGTTTTGTGGACGGCATTCAAGGCGATTCCACGGCAATCGATATCGGGCCGGACACCCTCGATTTGCCCGATCACGCCATGGCATATCCCGACTTAAATCCCTCGATTGGTTTGAAGAGAATTGGGATGGAGGATTCTTGGCGCAATCAAAAGTTCTATGCGTTTTTTCAAAACCTTCAAAAGCAAGGCGGGGGAGGATTCTCCGAATTCATCAAGAAACACTTGGTGGTGATGCTCTTGTTGTTCGTTCCCTTTTTAGCGCTCTGGCTCAAACTTCTTTACCTCAGAAAGGGCATTTACTTTTTGGAACACGCCACCTTCGTTTTCTATGCACATGCCATGTTGTTTCTATTGATATTGATCGCCGAAATCGGGCAATTCTTCATCGATTACGACTTCATGAATATTTTGTTTTGGATATACATCCTCCATCTCTATCTTTCATTTGTCGGATTCTATGGAGAGTCGCGGTTCAAAAGTGCCGTTAAAATGGCCCTGAGCTCGTTGGGTTTTGTCGTTTTGGTGATTTTATTTGTCGTCGGGGTTTGGTTGCCTCCGCCATCAGCATGAGCTTGTGAAATACACGTCTTTAACAAAATCAGGAATTCGCCTCAGCGTGGAAACCATCGATCGAGGAACGCAAATCGCCTCGGACGATCTCTTTATGTTTGATTTTGGCTACCGAATCGAAATGGAGAATCTCAGCGGAGAAGCCGTTCGCTTGTTGAGTCGAAGTTGGACGATTTACGACGCCTTGGCTCCGGTACACCGGGTGAGCGGTGAAGGGGTGGTGGGCGAAAATCCCATTCTCGAGCCTTCTGATCGCTATGCGTATTCGAGCGGATGTTCGCTGCTTTCGGGCATCGGGAGCATGGCCGGCCATTATGTGTTTGTTTGCCTCGGCGCGGATGGACGGCCGACTGGTACGCCTTTTCAGGTAGAAATTCCCCGATTTCAATTGCTTGCAGCTCCACTTTGGAATTGAACCTCATCGGCACGGACATCGCTCGAGCCGTTGAATTGATTCGAAGCGGAAAGCCGGTGGGAATGCCCACAGAAACGGTTTACGGCTTGGCTGCAGACGCATTTAATGAGGCGGCGGTCGAGGAGGTCTTCCGCATCAAGAACAGGCCGTCTTTCGACCCTTTAATCGTACACGCAGCCGATATTGAAACCGCGCAAAGAGCGCTGCTCGAATGGCCCGAAATGGCTCAAAAACTGGCCGAACTCTTTTGGCCGGGCCCCTTGACGCTGGTGTTGCCCAAATCTGAAGAATTGCCCGACATCACGAGTTCGGGACTGGCAAAAGTCGGTGTTCGATGCCCGGCTCACCCCATGGCGCTCGAATTGCTCCGCGCCTCGGGCTGCTTACTCGCGGCCCCAAGTGCCAACCGCTTTGGCAGAACGAGCCCGACTTCGGCGCGAGATGTCGTCGAAGAACTCGGAACCTCTGTGGCTTATGTGCTCGATGGGGGAAGCTGCAGCGTCGGCATTGAATCGACGGTGCTCGAATGGAACGCTCAGGGCGAACCCGTCATTTTAAGGCTGGGGGGGCTGAGCAGGGAATCGATTGAAAAAGCCCTTGGAACCAAGGTTCAAAGTCAGCTTTCGAGCTCCCGTCCGTCGGCGCCCGGAATGCTCCATGCGCATTATTCCCCGGGGGTGAGAATCAAATTGATGCGCCCTGAAGACGACCCTGAATTCGAAGAGGAAAGCGGATTTATCGCGTATCGACACCCCAGCCCCGCCGTTGAGATGCGCTTTCAGCGAGTTTTGAGTCCCGATGGTTCGCTTGAACAGGCCGCCGCGGGCTTATTTCGGGCCATGAGAGAACTCGCTTCGATGCCGCTCAAATGCATCTATGCAGAGCAAATGCCCGAATTCGGATTGGGGCCTGCCATCAACGACCGCCTTACTCGAGCGGCTCAGTCTTAGATTTCGAGCGCTCTAATTGCCGACTTCACTGGCCACTTTGAGCCGCACCAAGCGCAAAATTTCTTCGTCGAAGGCCCCGTCGAGCGCGTCGTAGGCTTCGCGCAAATCGTCGTTCTGCGCTTGTTTAAAATAATCGAAAATCTCTTCGACGTCTTCATCGTCGAGCATTTCGTTGATGTGGTAGTCGATGTTGATTCGAGTGCCCGAATGCACGATGTGCTCCATTTCGGTGAGCAGATCGTCTTTGCTCATGCCCTTGGAATGCGCAATGTCTTTGAGGGGAAGTTTGCGATCGGTGCTTTGAATGATGAATACTTTGTTTCCCGATCGGTTAACCACGCTCTTGACCACCGATTCGCGGTCTTTTTCGATGCCGTGTTCTTCGACATAACGCGCAATGACCCGAACAAAGTCGTCTCCGTATTTGCGCGCCTTTCCTTCGCCCACCCCCTGAATGTGCTTGAGCTCTTCGATGGTCGTCGGGTAGTGAAGGCACATTTCGCCCAGCGATTGCTCTGAAAAAACCAAATAGGGTGCGACTCCTTTCTTTTTGGCGACGCTTATTTTGAGGTCTTTAAGTATTTTAAACAAGACCTCGTCGAGAACGGCAGCGCCTTCGGCTCGGTCTTCGTCAATCTCCATTTGACGGTAGTCTCGGTCTTCGCGCATCAAGAACGGCTCGGGCTTGGCCGCGTACTTCAGCGCTTGCTCGGTAAGCCTCAGCAGCCCGTAGCTTTCAATGTCCTTGACCAAGAAACCGCGGACAACTGCCTGGCGAATCACGCTGAGCCAATGCAATTCCGATCGGTCAGCGCCTTTGCCAAAATTCGGGGCTTCGTTGGCCTTCTGCGCCTTGACGATGGCGTTGACCTCGCCGCGCAATACGTCGGTTAAGTGCTGTGCCTTAAGCCTTTGACCAGTCTGAGACACGGTGTCGAGCACGCGCACCAGGTCGGCCGAGGCATCGTAATTCGGAGCGGGATTGCGGCAATTGTCACACATTCCGCGACAATCTTCCTCGTTAAAAATCTCGCCGAAATAGTGCAGCAAAAACACCCTTCGGCAGCAACTGGTCTCAACATAACCCACGGTGTCCTGCAACAACTGGCGGCCGATCTCCTGCTCAGAAACCGGCTTGTTGTTCATGAATTTCTCGAGCTTTTCGATGTCTTTATGGCTGTAAAACGCCAAGCAATGGCCTTCGCCCCCGTCGCGACCCGCGCGACCGGTTTCCTGATAATAACTCTCGAGGCTTTTCGGGATATCGTAATGGACGACAAAGCGCACATCGGGCTTGTCGATGCCCATTCCAAAGGCAATGGTCGCTACGATTACATCGACCTCTTCTCTCAAAAAAGCGTCCTGATGTCGCACTCGGCTGTGCGCGTCCAAACCTGCGTGATACGGCAAGGCCTTTACCCCGTTGGTGCGAAGCGTTTCGGCCACTTCTTCAACTTTTTTCCGGCTGAGGCAATACACGATACCGCTCTTTCCCTCGAAGCGCTTGACAAAGCGAACCAGTTCTTTTTCCACTTGATGCTTGGGGCGCACCTCGTAGTAGAGATTGGGGCGGTTGAACGACGACTTGAAAACCTGGGCAGTTTCCATTCCGAGGTTTTTCTGAATATCGCTTTGAACCTTGGGCGTGGCCGTTGCCGTGAGGGCGATCACGGGTCGGCGGCCAATTCGGCTCATAATGCTGCGCAGATTGCGGTACTCGGGTCTAAAGTCGTGCCCCCACTCCGAGATGCAGTGGGCTTCGTCTATGGCGTAGAGCGAGATCGGAACACTTCGCAGCAGTTCGATGTTCTCTTCCTTGGTGAGCGATTCGGGGGCCACGTAGAGCAGTTTGGTGATGCCCTCGTGTAGGTCGCTGTGCACCTGCAAAACTTCTTTTCGGCTGAGCGAAGAATTCAAGACGTGGGCAATTCCGTTTTCGGTTGAAAAGCCCCGCAGCGAGTCTACCTGATTTTTCATCAGGGCAATGAGCGGCGAAATCACAACGGCAGTGCCCTCGAGCACCAGAGCGGGAAGTTGATAACAGAGCGATTTGCCCGCCCCCGTGGGCATGATGACAAATGCATCGTTCGATTCGAGCAAACTGTTGACAACGGCTTCTTGGTTGCCCTTGAACGTATTGAATCCGAAGAACTTCTTGAGCTGTTCGGCAGCGGTCATACTTGCCATAATTCCTTTAGCGACAACGCCTTTCGTCCATAATAATAAAGCCCGATCGAGCGCGGACTTTTGAACGAGTGAAGATAGCCCAAACCCACTGATCTAAACGAGATGGTGACAGAATGTGCGCCTGTGGACGAACTTCGCGGGCTCGCTCCGCCTTAGCCGAATGATTTTGATTGAAGAATGCCCGAAGAAAAAGCACCTAACGAAAATCGACTGAGCTTTCTCGGACACCTCGACGAGCTTCGCGCTCATTTGTTCCGGTCGGCCATGGCCATACTCGCTTTGAGTGCGCTGGCCTTTGCCAAGCCCAAATGGATTTTCGACGGCTTGTTGTTGTATCCCCTATCGCCCGATTTCCCGACCTACAAGCTCATCTGCAAGGGTTTGAGATCTATGGGCCTTGATTCTGATTTTTGCCTCGAAAAAATGCCATTCGAACTGCTCAATACCCAGCTCTCCGGGCAGTTCAACATGCATTTATGGGTTTCGTTTTGCGCGGGTCTGGCCTTTGGTTTCCCCTATGTGGCTTGGGAAATTTGGAGGTTTGTAGCCCCGGGCTTGCGCGCCTCCGAACGAAAAGCGGCACGAGGAGTGGTCGCGTTTTCGAGCATCCTTTTTTTGCTGGGAATTGGCTTTGGTTATTTTCTCCTCATTCCGTTTACGGTTCAGTTTTTCGGAGGCTATCAAGTGAGTGTTTCTGTGGTCAACTACATCGATCTAAGCTCGTTCGTGGGTTCGCTCACCACCATGACCCTCGCTTGCGGCCTGCTGTTTCAGCTCCCTGTGGCGATTTATTTTTTGAGCAGGGCGGGCTTGGTCGGCCCGGAGTGGTTGAAGAAATACCGAAAACACGCCTTGGTCTTGGTTTTGGTCGCTGCGGCCATCATCACCCCCCCCGACCTCTTTAGCCAGATTGTGCTTTCAATCCCGCTATTTTTGCTCTACGAGCTCAGCATCCAAATCAGCGCGATGCAAGTAAACCGGAGCGCGAAATCTCGATGATGCGAACTCTCAAGGCGGTCGATTTGGTGAAGCGCTACCGCAAGAGGAGCGTGGTAAACGGGGTATCTTTTGATGTCAAGCAAGGCGAAATTGTCGGTCTGCTCGGTCCGAACGGCGCGGGCAAGACCACTTCGTTTTACATGACCGTCGGTCTGGTGCGTCCGGACGAAGGCCGAATCGAACTCGACGGACAAGACATTACCCGCGACCCGATGTTTCGCAGAGCGCAAAAAGGCATTGGCTACTTGGCTCAGGAAGCCTCCGTTTTTAGGAAGTTGAGCGTCGAAGACAACATTCGCGGTGTGCTCGAAATGACCGACAAGAGCAAGTCCGAACAGTCAGACAAGCTCGAATCCCTGCTCAGTGAGTTCAGCCTCAATCACATACGTACAAACCGTGGCGATTTACTCAGCGGCGGAGAGCGTCGCCGCACCGAAATTGCCCGAGCTCTCGCCGTAGACCCGAGCTTTATTCTCCTCGACGAACCTTTTGCGGGCGTAGACCCGATTGCAGTTGAAGACATTCAGTCGATTGTGGCCAAGCTGAAGGAGCGAAACATCGGCATCTTGATTACCGACCACAACGTACAAGAAACTCTGGCCATTACCGACCGCACCTATCTGATGTTCGAGGGGCAAATTTTGAAATCGGGATCGGCCGAGGAACTGGCATCAGACGAAACCGTGCGCCGTGTGTACCTCGGCAAGAATTTCGAACTCCGCAAAAAGACGGCGAGCCCACCGAGCCCCGGAGTGTAAACCGGAGTTGCCGCGAGGCGCAACGATTGAATTTTCATCAAAAAAAAACCCGGCCTTTGGAACCGGGTTTTACGCGAATCAATCGAAGACAAACAGATCAGTTTTGATCGATCAGCCAACAGCGGCCTCCCACCCGAACCGAACGAACAGAGGCCGAAAAGCTCATGATGTTGCGCAGAGTGGA
The DNA here is from genome assembly GCA_041739275.1 of Schleiferiaceae bacterium. Taxonomy (GTDB): domain Bacteria; phylum Bacteroidota; class Bacteroidia; order Flavobacteriales; family Schleiferiaceae; genus WGMI01. Next base: position 17,935 of record JBGSOF010000046.1, read on the forward strand.
CTCTTTCGGAAGAAACCCGGCGGAGAGCTCGGAATGCGCTATTTTTTTCTCAACAGGTGTAATGTGCTTCAAATGCGCAGGTTTTAAAGGTTCGACGTTCAATATCTCCCCTTCAAAACGCAGATCGGTTTGCGCTTATTGCACGAAGGCTATACGTCTAAAATGACCCCGTGCTTCACGATGAGCTTGCGCAAATTGATCAAGGCGTACCTCATGCGCCCGAGTGCCGTGTTGATGCTTACCCCGGTCTGTTCGGCGATTTCTTTGAAACTTAAATCCTCGTAAATCCTCATGCGCAGAACCGACTGTTGTTCTTCGGGCAGGTAATCGAGGAGCTTCATGGCATCGGCCAAGACGCGTTCGTGCACAAGGTCGTCTTCGCGGTTCCGCTCTGTGGAGGCCAAAGCGCCAAAGACGTCGTAGGTCTCGGTAGAACGCGAAAGCGGGTGCCTGTTGACCTTTCGAAAATGATCGATGGCCATGTTGTGCGCGATGCGCAGTACCCAAGGCAAAAATTTCCCTTCTTCGTTATAGCGCTCGGTCTTGATGGTCCGAATCACCTTGATAAAAACCTCTTGAAAGAGATCGTTGGCTACCTCTTCGTCTTTCACTTTCTGAATGAGAAAGCCGAAAACTTTGTGCCGGTGTCTCACGATCAGCGCCTCCAAGGCCGGTTCAGAGCCCTGGGCATAACGCTCTAACAGCTGTTGATCGGTCAGATCTTGCAGGCGGTCGACAGGAGCTGAAGATCGGACGGCCTCCGGCCGGACATCGGGCTCGAGCCTCGGGGGAATCTGAGCTAGAACGTTGGTCAAGTGGAACTCCGGTTGCACCGAAATCCCTCCAATAGAGGCCATAATGGACTTTTTCATCGCTTGAATTGTTGTTGCCCGAGCTTCGAAAAATCGAATGCTCAAGCGGGGGTTAGTACAACGAAATCAGCGTAGATGTCCGATCGATGGGCCTAAATATTGAATGATTTGAAAGCGAGGGCTTCAGATCAAATATACACTTTTGCTTCAAACCTCTCGCATCGATCTTGGTTACCTTCGCATGCCAAGCGCCCAGAATGGCCACCCCTTGCTGAAAGAACACTCCCCCCGCACGCTCTCGATTCGAGGTGCCCGCCAACACAACCTCAAAAGAATTGACCTCGATCTGCCGCTCAACAAGCTGATCGTGTTTACCGGCCTGAGCGGTTCGGGCAAGTCGAGTCTGGCCTTCGACACGCTCTATGCCGAGGGTCAAAGGCGTTATGTAGAAAGTCTCTCGGCCTACGCGCGTCAGTTTTTGGGTCGTTTGGACAAACCTGAAGTCGATTCAATCAGCGGCCTTTCCCCCGCCGTGGCCATCGAGCAAAAGGTGAGCTCTCGAAATCCGCGCTCCACAGTGGGCACGGCGACCGAGATTTACGACTACCTCAAATTGCTTTTTGCTCGGGTCGGAAAGATTTATTCGCCGATTTCGGGACGAGAAGTCAAGCGGCACCGCATTGGCGATGTCTTGGACTATCTGTCGGCCTCAGAGCCCGATCGACGACTGTACATCTTGGCTCCACTCGCGGCCCCGACTTCACAAATTGCCTTTTTGGAGCGAATCTCACTTCTCATTTCCCAAGGCTTTGCGAGGGTATGGTTTTCGGGTGCGGTTCACCAGCTCACCGATTTAATCGAGCAGCCCGAAGTTTTCCCGAGCGAGTGGTTTTTGGTCATCGACCGAGCCACAGCAGGCCTGAGCGACGAAGACGATCGCAATCGGATGGCCGATTCGGTTCAAACGGCTTTCTACGAAGGGCGGGGCAAAATGCTGATTCAATGGGCCGATACCGGCGAAACGGCAGAATATAGCGACCGGCTCGAGGCCGACGGAATGGAGTTCGTCGATGCGCATCCCAATCTGTTCAGCTTTAACAACCCCATGGGCGCTTGCCCTCGATGCGAGGGTTTTGGATCGGTGATTGGCATCGATCCCGATTTGGTTATTCCCGACCCGACACGCTCGGTTTACGAAGATGCCGTGGTGGCATGGAAGGGCGAAAAAATGCAGGAGTGGAAACTCGATTTTATCGCCGACGCCCACAAACACGACTTCCCGGTGCACAAGCCATATGCAGAACTCAATGAAGCGGAAGTTCAGCTTCTTTGGAAGGGTAAGGGTCGAACCAAGGGAATTGAACAGTTCTTTGAATTCGTTGAGAAAAACAGCTACAAGATTCAATACCGGGTCATGTTGGCGCGATATCGCGGCAAAACCACCTGCCCGGACTGCGGAGGCAGCCGCATGCGGAAAGAAGCTTCGTATGTGCGCATTGCGGGTCAAAATCTGACTGAATTGGTTCAGTGGCCTGTTTCTGAGGTCATGGCCTTTTTCGATTCCTGGAAACCGGACGCCAACGAAGAGGCCATCGGCGGCCGCTTGCTAAACGAAATCCGCAACCGCTTGGCGTATCTCGAGCGCGTGGGCTTGGGCTATCTCAGCTTGAGTCGGGTTTCTTCGAGTTTGAGCGGGGGCGAGTCGCAGCGAATTCACTTGGCTACGGCTTTGGGAAGCAGTTTGGTGGGCAGTATGTACATCCTCGACGAGCCTTCGATTGGCTTGCACCCGGCCGACACCCGCCGATTGATCGAGGTGTTGAAGAGCTTGCGCGACCTTGGAAATACTGTGATTGTGGTCGAGCACGACGAAGAAATTATGCGCTCTGCCGATTGGATCGTCGACATCGGTCCCGAGGCCGGAGTTGGGGGCGGACACGTCCTCTACAGCGGCCCGCCTTCGGGTCTGATCGCGGAATCGAACGGGTACACGGCGCGCTATCTCGCGGGGCTCGAAACATTGATTTTACCGGGGTCTCCGAGGCAACCGAAGGGATTAATTCGGCTTTTTGGCGCGCGAGAAAACAATCTAAAGTCGGTCGACATCGACTTGCCCTTGGGTTTGTTGACGGTGGTAAGTGGGGTAAGTGGTTCGGGCAAGAGCAGCTTGATTCGCAAAATTCTCTATCCGGCCCTCAGACGAGAGCTCACAGGTCAGGGCGATAAACCGGGACGCTATTCGCGTTTGGAGGGCGACCTCGACATGATTTCAAGCGTCGAGTTTATCGATCAGAACCCGATTGGGCGGAGCTCGAGGAGCAACCCGGTGACCTATGTCAAAGCCTTTGACGAGATCAGGGGTTTGTTTGCCGAACTCCCCATTTCAAAGCAACGGGGCTACAAGTCGAAGCATTTTTCATTCAACGTGGTGGGCGGACGCTGCGAAACCTGTCAAGGTGAAGGGAGTGTTACGGTGGAGATGCAGTTCATGGCCGATTTGCATTTGGTTTGCGAAACCTGCAACGGGAAAAAGTTTAAGGACGAGGTGCTTGAGGTTCGTTTCGGAGGCTTGAACATCAGCGAAATTTTAGATTTGACGGTCGACGAGGCGCTGGAGTTCTTTGTGAAAAACGAGCAGAAGGCCATTGTTCGAGGCATTGCACCTTTGGCGGAGGTGGGATTGGGTTATGTGCGTTTGGGGCAGAGTTCGAGCACACTTTCGGGTGGTGAAGCTCAGCGCATTAAGCTAGCTTCGTTCTTGCTCCGCGGTCAGAACGAGGGCAAGTCGCTCTTCCTGTTCGACGAGCCGACCACAGGCTTGCACTTTCACGACATTGGCAAGCTGCTCAAAGCTTTCGCTGCACTGTTGGACCGAGGGCATAGCATTGTGGTGATTGAACACCACCCGGATTTGATCCGGCAGGCAGACTGGATTATCGACCTTGGTCCCGGTGGCGGTTCCGAAGGCGGACGCTTGGTGTACCAGGGCGGTTTGAAAGGTCTTTTGGCCAGCACCGATTCGGTCACGGCTCAGTATTTGTAAGATTTTTATTATATTTGAACGTTCCAGTGCCTCACCTCCGGGGGCGTGGTTCCTCCGAGTAGTGCTTATTGCCATGAATTCTGCAGAACGGTTTCAAAATCGATTTCGAATTCGTTCGAGCAGGGCGCCATTTTGGGATTACGGAGGCAACGCATCGTATTTTGTCACCTTGTGTACCCAGGGTCGAATTCGATGGTTCGGTGAAGTGGTTCACGGGAATATGGAGAGATCCGATTTGGGTGAAATGGCCCATCGCTGTTGGATGGACATTCCGAACCATTTTCCGTTTGTTCAATTGGGTGCCTTTGTCGTGATGCCTGACCACGTCCACGGCATCATCACCCTCGACAAACCCGTTGATCACCAAAATCACAACCCATTGGCCGAATACGGGCGAATGGACATTCCCGTTGAATCGCCCGAAAATCGTTCTAACCGAAATCAATTCGGTGCCCAATCGCAGAATTTGGGGTCGATCGTCCGCGGATTCAAAATTGGCGTTACCCTAGGCGCCCGGGCCCAACAACCCGAGTTCCGATGGCAGGGCCGCTACCACGATCGCATTGTACGAGATGAAGTGGCCTAACGACGGATTGAACAATACATTTTCGATAATCCCGCCAATTGGGATCGGAATGCGCGAAAATCGGATCGGAAAATCCCATAATGCCTAAATATGGCGCGGGCGAAATCCGCGTCATCGGAGGGAATCGATCATCATCGGCGAAATCCGTCGTCATCGGCGAAATCCGTCGTCATCGGCGAAATCCGGTCGTCATCGGCGAAATCCGTCGTCATCGGCGAAATCCGTCGTCATCGGCGAAATCCGTCGTAGAGACGCAAAATTTTGCGTCTCTACGACACCGTCCCGGACGCACCCACCCACGGAACGTATCCGTCCCGGACGCACCCCTATTCGCGACGTTATCCGATGTTCGAACAAAACGACCATGGGGTTTGCATGTTCGGACAGGACAAATCGCGTCCACCGATCCCAACCCCACCACACCCCGCAAAACATCAACCGCGTCGGGCCGCTTAAAAAATCATCCAAGCATAGCCCACGTTAAAGCTGGCTAGCATATCGTTCGAAGTGTTGTTCTTTTTGTATTCCCAACCCTCGAGGTTGTCGAAAAACAGCAGATGTCCCGTAGCATCGATCGAAAGAAAGCTGCTGTAGCCCGTGCGGATTTTAAAGCCCCCGCCCCCGTACAGCTGCATCCCGGTGTAGGCATTGGGATAGAGAATAATGTTGCTGCCGTAGCGCGCATCCTCGCGGAGCTCGGGATCGTAAAACACCATCCCCCCCCCGCCCTTGACGAAGAACGTCCAAGAATTTTGGCGTTGATACTTGCCAAACTTCTTAAAGCTCAATTCGATAAAGGCATTGAGCTGCAACACATCCGTATCGACCTGATAATTCCGCTTCGGGTTGCCGTGGTTCGAATCTTCGGCAAACACCTTTCCGTAGCTCCCTTCTACACCCATACCGAACCAAGGTGCAAAATGGTAGCGGTACATCAAACCCAATTTTGGACGGATCTCTTTGATCACCGCCGCAGGGTCGCCCCCCGCAACATCTCCGACATGCGAGAGGGTACCGAGTTGAAGACCGACATCCATGTAGCGCAACTGGGTTTGAGCCCCGATTTTCGGAGAACCCCAAAGGCAGAACGCGCAGACGATAAAGAGAATTTTGCCTTTCAATTCGGGCAGTTTCAGTGGCTCCTCAAAAATACCATATTCCTCGGTTTTGAGAGCGCGGGAGAAAAACAGTACCCATCTTCTTGAAACGCTTCAAATTCAGAAGGTTCCGAAGCCCCCGTTTCAAGGATCCAACGCGCCATGCGACCGCGAGCCTGCTTGAAATACACCTGAACAGGCTTGGGACCCTTGGGGCCGTCCTCCAAAAAATCAATTGCCATGCGGCGAGTTGCGAGCTTCGCAGATCGAATCACCCCCCCGTATTCCGCAGAAGCCAAATCGACCACCCAGTCCTTTTTGGCCTCGCGTTCCAAACGTGCAGAAAGCGCCTCAGACCACCAGCGATTGAGTCGGACTCCGGGCTCAGGCTCCATCGCAGTGCCCATCTCCAATCGATAAGGCTCGATGCCATCGTCGGGGCGCAGCCATCCGTAGAGTCCCGACAAAATCCGCAGGCTCTCTTTGGCCCGTGCCCGAGCTTCTGCGCTCCAGCTTGAAGCCTCCAACCCCCGATAAACCTCGCCATCGAATAGTTCGACCGCGCGGTACTTCCGCTGCCCCCTCCACTGCTGATTCCGCCCTTGGTTCTCCTGCGCCAAATCAGGGCTGATCGACTGCAATTGAGACAGTTGAAAGGAGTCAAATTCCTTGAGCCGCCCCATCACCACACGGGCTCGATCGAGAAAGACCGGCTTATCCAATTCCGCGGGTGCGGAAGTCGATTCAGGGATGCGCAGCCTCTTGGCCGGAGAGAGTAAAACGATCAGCGCCATGGAGAATATTCGATCATACCGAGACGAAATTATGCAGCAATCACCTTGTGAAAAACGGATAAATCATGGCATTGTTTTTGGAGCCGAGCGCGCTAAGGCAGATATTCGTACCCATCGCACGAACGACTATGAACGCTCGAAACATCGACGAAAAGCACATTTGGCCGAGCTCGTCCGCAAATTTCCGGAGCGCAGCTCGCTATTTCGCCTTGCTTGCGCTGTTGGCGATCGGCGCTTGCAGCGGTTCGAAAGGGATGTACAAAAAGGGAGAGAAATTGAGAGAGGCTGGCTCGCATGCCGAGGCCAGCGAGTACTATTTCAAAGCATTGATGCGCAAAAGCGACAATGTCGACGCCCAAATCGCACTCAAAAAAACGGGCGGTCGCGTACTCGAAGACAAACTCGCCTTGTTTTATCAAGCGCATGCGGTCGAAGATCACACCCGTGCCGTACAGGCCTATTCCGAGGCCGTACTTTATGCTGAACGCGCCAAGGCCGTCGGAGTGATTCTCGAAATACCGACCCAGTACGAAGCGATGTACCGCGAATCTCGAGACGCGGTTTCGGCTCGTTTGTATGATCAGGCGCGCGAACATTTGCGAAACGAAGAATTCGCCAAGGCCGAAGAAGCCTTTGCGCAAGTCAACAAACTGAATCCCGATTTTAAAGACGCGGGCGCACTCAAAACACTTTCGCGCAACGAGCCTCTCTACCGCGAAGGCCTAGAGCTTTACGATGCGGGGCGCTATCGAGAAGCCTATTTCAAATTTGATGCGATCGAACAACAATCCGGCTACAAAGACAGCCGCAATCTGAGGCAGATCTGTCTCGAAAACGGCCGATATCCGATTGCGATGATCCCCTTCGACAACAAAAGCGGCTACCCGGGAGTCGAAACCGCAGTGGCCAGCTCGATTGCCTCTGCCATTCTCAAGAGCAACGACCCCTTTGTACAATTGGTCGATCGCGCACAGCACAATCAAATTATGGAAGAGCAAATCCGTCAAATGCGCGGGGAAGTTTCGAGCCCCAATGCGATCAAAATCGGTGAGCTCACCGGGGCCAAGGCGCTGCTGTCGGGTTCGGTGCACTCGGCAGTGCGCTTCGACTCGGGTTTAAAAAGCACTTCGCAAACGGGCTTTTCGGCCAGACCGGTCAAGCGCAAAGACCCCAAAACAGGAGAAATGAAGACCTTTTATGAATACGACCTCGTCACTTATCGCATTTACAGCCGCGAGGTGCGCTTTAGCATCGGCTATTCCTACCAACTGAGCTCGACAGAAACAGGTCGGATTCTGGCAGCCGACCAACTGAGCGCCGAAGATTCAGACCGCATAGAATACACCGACTACTCGGGCAACCCGAGCAGATTCTACCCCGGCAAGAGAGCACCCGGAGGTAAGTGGGAAGTCGATTTCAACGCCTCATCTCGGAGCTCCCTGAGCCAACTGGTCGGGGCTCGGCAGTCGGTGAGAAGCCCGGAATCGATGAGCGAGGCCGCTTTGGCGAAACTCGCTTCGAAGGTGAGCGCTGAAGTGGTGCGCCAAAGCCGGATTGAATGATGCACGTTCACTTCTTCTTCATGAAACTCTTTTCAGGCAAGGTTTGGATGCTCCTTGCCCTGACGGCTTTGACCGCCATCGGCTGCCGATCGGGCTCCAAAAACGCCGAAGCCCAGCCCCCGCAAGACTTGCGACCCGATTGGGTACGCGCGCGACCGATGCGTCCGCATGCCTATGTTGCGGTGGGGATGTCGCCAAAGAGACAGGGACTCGATTATTCGGGCAACGCGCGCAATCAAGCGCTTGGCGATATTGCATCTCAAATTTCGGTTGAGATTTCAGGCAATTCGCTCTTGTATCAGCTCGAAACCAACGAGCGCTATCGAGAGGATTTTCAGAGCTCAGTTCGCAGTAGCACCAAAGCGCAACTCGAAGGATATGAGCTTATTGACCAGTACGAGACCGAAACGGAATACTGGGCGCTGTACGAACTCGACAAAGACACCCACCGTCGACTGAGCGATCTCAGATTAAAAAAAGCCGTGGCCAACGCCCTCGATCTGCGCAATCGAGCCCGCGCAGAAATCGACCGAGGCGAAGACCTTTTGGGGCTAAACTCTTATATCCGATCGATCGAGGCGGTATCGGAGTTTTGGGCTCAGCCCGTCGAAACGGAGATCGACGGCCAAAAGGTGTTCTTGTCGAACCACTTGTACTCTGAGTTCAGCTTGGCCGTCGGAAGTATGAAAATCAAGCCGATTCCCGCTTCTATTGAACTCATTCGCGGGCTCCCGTTGGGCGACGTGGGCCTCTCGTTTGCCCTTGAGAATGCAAGAGGGCGGCGAATTGCCCAGGCGCCTCTTTTCCTGCATTATTCCGGAGATCAACTTTCAGACCGAGAGGTATACACCGGCTCCGATGGAACAGTTCGAGCGCCGGTTGAGCGCGTCAACAGCAAAAAAGCTCAAGAAAAAATCACCGCCACGTTCAACTTGGTCTCTTTGGCCCGACTGTCGAGTTCTTCAACCACCGCACTGATTGCCAACTCAGTGCGCCCTCCCGAGGCGGTCATGGAACTTTTGATTCTGCCGCCAAAAGTGCACGTTTCGGGCGAGGAACGCGTGGATGGAGTGCTCCGAAAAACGACGAACATCAACCGGACCTTCGAGAAGCTCTTCGCTCAAAATGGAAGCGAATCGGTCGATCGCTCCAAAGCCGATTTGGTGCTGCGATATCGGGCCAATGCGGTTCAAATGAACCCCAGCGCTGCAGCCACCAAAGGCTATGTGCTCAAGCTCGAAGCAGAACTGTTCGACCGCAACGGCAAACTGATCTTTCGGCGCGATTTGGGAGAAGTGACCGGGCAGCACATCGACGAGCAAAGCGCCGCAAACCTCGCCTTTGAGCGCATGGCCTCAGAAGTGGAGCGTCGCTATTTTCGCGACTTGATGCGCGCCGCGGGCATGGACTAAAACGCGGGCTTAAATTGCCCCCGTCTGTCTCGGACCCGATTTCTCATCAAACTACGCGCGGATGCCCTATCTCTGGATCGGTTTTACGGTTCTCGTCTTTGGATCGCTCCTGGCCGATCTCTATCTGCTCCACGGGCGCAATTCCAAACCCGATGCCAAAAAGGCCGGAATTGAGACCCTTTTTTGGGTCGTTCTCGGCCTGAGTTTTGGCGCCCTCCTGCAGTTCTTATACGCGAAGGGCTGGGCAGACAATCCTTTGGGGATGAGCCCGTCGCGGGTATTCACAACCTATCTGACGGCCTATCTAGTGGAGCTCTCGCTCAGCGTGGACAACTTATTTGTGATCGCGCTCATCTTCACCAGCTTTCGCATCCCTATCCATCAACAACCCAAGGCTTTGTTTTGGGGAATTCTCGGAGCCATTGTCTTTAGAGGATTTATGATTGCCGCCGGGATTGCTCTGGTGGAGCGATTCCATTGGATGTTCTATCTCTTCGGGCTGTTTTTGCTCTTCACTGCGCTCAAAATGCTCCGTACTAAAGAAGACGAGGGTGAAGACGAGCCGATTGAATCGCCCAAAAAGCGCTTTGCGTACGTATATCGCTATTTCCGAATCACCGACACCCCCGACGGCGACAAGTTCTTTACGAGTCTGGCGGGAAAGCGCATGGCGACCCCTCTTTTTGCGGCTGTGGCGGTCATCGAACTCACCGATCTCTTGTTTGCGCTCGATTCGATTCCGGCCATTCTCGGCATCACCACCGACCCTATGATCGTTTGGAGTTCAAACGTTTTCGCAATTCTCGGGCTTCGGTCGATGTATTTCTTCCTGGCGCACATGCTCCGCAAATTCCGCTACCTCAAACAAAGCGTGGTCGCCATCCTCTTGTTCATTTCGGCCAAAATGCTGAGCTCCGACTTTATCGAACTGCCCGATTCGTTCTCGCTCATATTTATTGGATTGTCACTGGGAACGGGAATTGCGGTTTCGCTGCTCCGAAAAGACAGCTGATTTTGCTGAAGTACCTTTGAGCGCATTTAATTTTTCGCATGAACTCTAGCATGTCCACTCCCGAGGTATCGGTTGAAACCGCCCAAACTCTCGGACTTCTCCCCGAGGAATTCAATCGAATCGCGCAAATTCTCGGTCGAGAGCCCAACTACACCGAATTAGCCATCTATTCTGCCATGTGGAGCGAGCATTGCTCGTATAAAAACTCCATCGTTTGGCTCAAGACCCTCCCAAAAGACGGGCCGCAGATGTTGGTCAAGGCGGGCGAAGAAAACGCGGGATTGGTCGATCTCGGAGACGGAATGGGCTGTGCCTTTAAGATTGAGTCGCACAACCACCCCAGCGCACTCGAACCCTTTCAAGGAGCCGCCACGGGTGTAGGAGGCATCAACCGCGATATTTTCACCATGGGGGCTCGACCCATCGCCCAACTCAACTCGCTTCGGTTTGGCCTGCCCGGCGAAAAGCGCACCCAGTGGTTGATCGACGGAGTGGTTCGCGGAATTGGCTCCTACGGCAATTCTTTCGGCATACCGACGGTCGGCGGCGAGGTGTATTTCGACTCGTGTTATGCGCAAAATCCCCTGGTGAATGCCTTTTCTGCCGGGATCGTCCGCACCGACAAAATTATCCGCGCCCGCGCCGAGGGCGAAGGGAACCCGGTGTATATCATCGGCTCCTCAACCGGAAAAGACGGGATTCACGGCGCTTCGTTTGCCTCGAAAGACTTGAGCGAAGACAGCGCGAACGACATCCCCGCGGTGCAAGTGGGCGATCCGTTTATGGAAAAACTCCTGCTCGAAGCGACCCTTGAATTGGCCGAGACCGACGCATTGGTCGGGATGCAGGACATGGGGGCTGCGGGAATTACCTGCTCGACCTGCGAAATGAGCGCAGCGGGAGGAATGGGGATGCGCATCGATTTAGATAAAGTGCCCCGTCGGCAAGAGGGCATGGCTGCTTGGGAAATTTTGTTGAGTGAGTCTCAAGAGCGCATGCTCGCCGTGGTTAAAAAGGGGCGCGAACACGAGGTTGAAGCCATTTTTGAGAAGTGGGACATCCACTGTGTTCAAATTGGCGAAGTGGTCGAAGGCGGTCAGATCGATTATTTCTGGAATGGCGAGAACATTGCTTCGGTTCCCGCTGAAAGCCTCGTTCTCGGGGGTGGAGCACCGGTGTATTACCGCGAATTCCGCGAACCCGAGTACTACACTCGGTATAAAGAATTTGACCTCGACGCCCTCGAGCAAAGCGAAGACCTCAAGTCAGAGGCTTTGCGTTTGATCGGTTTGCCAAACATTGCTTCAAAGGCTTGGGTATATCGGCAATACGATCGAATGGTGGGCACAATTAATATTAGCGCCAACCGTCCTACAGATGCCGCAGTGGTCGATCTGCGCGGTACGGCCAAAGCTCTGGCGATGACCGTAGACTGCAATTCGCGCTACGTGCATGCCGATCCTGAAATCGGGGCGATGATCGCGGTTTCCGAAGCTGCCCGAAACATTAGCTGCAGCGGAGGAATCCCCTCAGCCGTAACCAACTGCTTAAACTTTGGAAACCCCTACCAACCCGAGGTTTACTGGCAATTCGTCGGAGCCATCAAAGGAATGGGCAAGGCCTGCGAGCGCTTCGAAACTCCCGTAACCGGCGGAAACGTAAGCTTTTACAATCAAACCGTACTCAGAGATCGAACTGAGCCCGTATTCCCGACTCCGACCATTGGGATGATCGGACAGATCGAAGACAAAAAATTCATCACCACCCTCGACTTCAAGGGCAAAGGAGATTTAATCTACCTGATTGGCGAATCGAGAAACGACCTCAGTTCTTCTCAATACCTGGTATATATCAAGGGGGTCGAAGCTTCGCCTGCGCCGGCCTTCAGTCTCGAAGAAGAATATGCCCTGTGCAACCAACTTCAGATGCTGATTCGTCAAAGCTTGATACAGAGCGCACACGACATCAGCGAAGGGGGATTGTTCGCTGCCTTGATCGAAAAATCGATGCCGGGCGGCCTCGGTTTTGACCTTACGACCGATTCGGCTCTCAGAAAAGACTGCTATCTCTTTGGCGAGGCCCAGGGCCGTGCCTTGGTCAGCGTCCGCCCCGAGGACGAAGACGCGTTTATCGACGCGATGATGCTGAACGGGGTCGGATTCGATTTGCTGGGGCACGTCACCAAGGGTTCCATCCGCATCGACGACGAAGATTGGGGCCACATCGACGACTACCGAGCGGTTTATGACCACGCCTTGGCCGAGGCGCTTGGGCAAGAATCGCATTAAACTCGGAGCTTGGATTTTCAGGTTATGCGTACCGACGCACATCCTCTGCCGAAATCTCAGGGCCACCGAGAATGAGCAGTCGCTCCACGAGGTTTCTGAGCTGTCGAATGTTGCCCGTATAATCCAGCGCAGAAAGGGCCGTGAGCGCTTCGGGCGAAAACCGCTTGGGGGGTAGTTTTTGATCGGCCTGCAGCAACTTCACAAAATGTTCGACCAGCTCGGGAATGTCTTCGAGCCTTTCGTTCAAGCCCGGCACCTCGATGCGAATCACACTCAAGCGGTGGAAGAGATCTTCGCGAAACCGGCCTTCGGCAATCTCTTTGGTCAGATCTTTATTGGTGGCCGCCAAAACGCGCACATCGACGGCCGTGCTCTTTTCACCTCCGACAGGGCTGATTCGGTTTTCTTGCAAAGCTCTCAAAACCTTCGCCTGAGCACTCAAACTCATGTCCCCGATTTCGTCGAGGAACAAGGTCCCGCCTTCGGCTTGTTCAAATTTGCCCTTTCGGTCTTTTACCGCAGAGGTAAAGGCCCCCTTTACATGCCCAAAAAGCTCGCTTTCAATCAATTCGACGGGAATCGCAGCGCAGTTTACCTCGACAAAAGGAGCTTTGGAGCGGGCGCTCGCCGAGTGAATGGCATGCGCAACCAATTCCTTGCCGCTGCCGTTGGGGCCGGTAATCAACACACGTGCATCGGTGGGAGCCACTTTCTCAATCAAATCGCGGATCTCTTTCAAACCCGCCCCCGAGCCGACCATTTCTAACTTTCGGTCGACTTTTTTTCGCAACTGATTCACCTGCTGAACCAAAACCGTTCGATCGAGGGCGTTTCGGACGGTTTGAAGCAGTCGATTCAAATCAGGCGGTTTCGCAATAAAGTCGAAGGCCCCCTTTCGCATGCAATCGACCGCAGTCTCGAGGTCGGCGTGCCCCGAAATCATCACCACCGAAGTGTCCGGAGCGGACTTTTTATAGTGCTCGAGCACTTCCACCCCATCGCGCAAGGGCATTTTGATGTCGCAGAGCAAAAGGTCGAAGCCCTCGGCCGCTCGGTCGATGGCCTGCTGCCCATCCACGGCCTCAAACAGTTCGTAGCCCGCGCGTTCTTCGGTTAAAATGCGAACCAAGACCCTGCGGATCGATGCTTCGTCTTCGGCAATTAAAATTCGGTGCATCGTTCAAGCTTCGAATAAAGGTTCGGAACTTTTGTAAAAAACGCCCTCTTTCAAAGCATAACGCGAAAGGTAAAACCGCTCGAAGGGATGGAGATTCCAAAAAAAGTCGATCAATAAAGCGCTAATTCCCATCAACTCGGCGCGAAACTCGGTCATCCCCGGCACCGAAAGTCGAGAAGGAGTATCGAGCGCTGCGAGGTGCCGACACATCGCCAAGGCGCTCTCGGGGTCAATTTCGTCGTGCGATGGCGAGACGAGCTCCTCAGATCGGTATCCGCGAAGCAGATCGACCAGGGTGTCGAAGGAGCCCGATGAACCAATCATCCAAATCGGTTTAAACCGATCGATCGCCTTCATCAACTCGGGCAGCACCGTTTCCAGATAATCCCTGATGGATTTCGAATCTCCCGGCGAAAGAGGGTCCTCGGGCCTAAAGCGCTCCTTGAGTCGCGAAACCCCGAGGGGGTAGCTCTGCATCCATATCGGCTCTGAGCCCTTGGCCACGATAAATTCTGTGCTTCCTCCGCCGATGTCAACCACTAAAACAGGCTGCTCGGGAAGCGGAAGGGCGCGGGCAACGCCTGCCAAGATGTAGTCTGCTTCTTCGAGTCCGTCGACCACGCGAATGCTCAGTTGAAGGTTTTCTGAAGCCCATTCGATCAATTCAGAACCGTTGCGCGCATCGCGTATGGCAGAAGTCGCGATGGCCTGAAACGACACCGCGCCCATGGCCCGGGCTTTCCCCACGAGTTCGCTCAACGCCTCTCTGGCGCGCATCATGGCAGGCAGGGCGATTTCTCCCCGATCGATTCCGCCTTCGCCCAAGCGAACCGAAATTTTATCGCTCCACTTAAAATGGGGTTCCAGAGGGTCGCGAATCAAAACATTGAAGGTATTTGTCCCCAGATCGACCACAGCCATTCGCATGGGGTCAAGATAGAGTTTGAACGCGAAACTCGGGTGCCGAGATGTCTGTCTATTTCGCGCTGCACGCTCGTCAAGTTAACTTCGCCCGAAATGAGAAGCTCAGAAATGCCGAGCACGCGAACCGCATTGGGGATGATAATTGCATGGATGCTCGGGCTTTCGGCCTGTACTTCAAAGGGAGATGCTGATTTATTGCTCTACAATGCGCATTTCGCCACCCTCGACAGCATCTATCCGTCTGTAGAGGCCATTGCCGTGAAAGAAGGACGCATTTTGGCGGTCGGCAGCCCCGAAGAGCTCCGCGAACAATACCGGTTCGCCTCAGAACAAGACCTCGAAGGCCAGTGGGCATTTCCGGGATTTATCGATGCGCATTGCCATTTGTTGGCATACGCTCAAAGCCTGCGCACCGTCGATCTCAGCGAATCTCGATCCGAAACCGAGGTCCTTGAACGGCTTTTGAATTGGGATCGCGAAATGAAGTCAAAAGGCGTTGAAATTGAAGTTATTGAGGGTTGGGGATGGGATCAAACGACTTGGGAATCTGCCCAAATGCCCTCGAGCCCGAGACTCAGTGAGGCCTTTGCCGATCGAGAAGTTCGGCTCAGGCGGATCGACGGACATGCACTTTGGGTGAATCGGTTTGTACTCGAGCGCTACGGCATCGACGAAAAAAGCAAGGTCGAAGGGGGCGAAATCGTCTGGTTCGAACAAAGCTCGGGTGCCGTTTTGATCGACCGCGCTCAAGAATTGGTTCCCGACAGACCGCTCGATCGAGTGGCGATGAAAAAAGCCCTGCTCGAGGCGCAGGAAAATCTCTTCGCCTCGGGCTTGACCGGACTCAACGATGCGGGCCTCGACACCGCCCGCTTGTTTTTTCTGCGCGCGCTATACCGAGATGGGCTTCTCGAAATTCCGGTCAATGCGATGGCCTCCGACGACTCTGCTTCTTTTGAGTATTTTCTCGAACATGGCCCCATCGAAGAGGACCGATTTCGGGTTCGCTCGTTCAAATTTTACGCCGACGGCGCACTGGGTTCTCACGGCGCTCTGTTGCTCGAACCCTATTCCGACCGCGCCGAGCACTTTGGGTTGAGCCTCAGTAGAAAAGAGTATCTCAAACGGCGTTTTGAACAAGTTGAAAAAGCGGGGTTTCAGGTATGCACGCACGCCATCGGAGATTCGGCCAACCGGCAAGTGCTCCGACTTTATGCAGATGTGCTTGGGCCTTCGGGCAATCCGAGGCGCTGGCGAATCGAACACGCACAAGTAGTTCATCCCTTTGATTGGGAGCACTTTGGACGGCTGCGCATCCTTCCGTCCGTCCAGCCCACCCATGCCGTCTCCGATGCCGATTGGCTGTTGGACCGCTTGGGGGCCGACCGGCTCGAACGCGCCTATGCGTATCAAAGCCTCTGGAGTCAAAACCGACGGCTGCCCTTGGGCACCGACTTCCCCATCGAATCGATCGACCCCTTGCGGACGTACAGGGCCGCTGTCTTCAGAAAAGACCGAAACCCCATTCCCCACCATGCTCTGCGCCCAGACGAATCGCTCAGCCCGGAACAAGCTCTAAGAGGAATGACCATCGACGCGGCATATGCCCAGTATCGCGATACGCAAACGGGAACCCTCTCGGTGGGCAAGTGGGCAGACATCGTGGTTTTGGACGTCAACTTGCTCGATTGTACTTTTCAAGAATCGAATCGCGCCAAAGTGAAACAGACTTGGCTGCGCGGCGAAAAGGTATTTCCGCGAACCCCATCGGAACGCTAAAAACAAACACTTGATGAATTCTCCCACTTCTGTGGCTCGTTTTGAAGAATTGACGCGGCTTTTCGACTTTCCGCGCTATCA
Organism: Schleiferiaceae bacterium; assembly: GCA_041739275.1. Lineage (GTDB taxonomy): Bacteria > Bacteroidota > Bacteroidia > Flavobacteriales > Schleiferiaceae > WGMI01. Next base: position 34,502 of record JBGSOF010000046.1, read on the forward strand.
GCTCAAGCATTGCCCCCTTGAAATTGCCCTCGCCACCAAAATTGAAGGGCGATGGAAAACGGTTTCGAGCGCGGAATTTGTGGAATTATGCGAGCTCTTTAGCCTGGGAATGATTGAATTGGGAATGAATCCCGGCGACAAAGTGGCGCTCATCAGCCACAACAACCGCTACGAATGGAACGTCACCGACATCGGGTTGCTTCAAGCGGGCGGAATCGACGTGCCGATTTATGCCACCCTGGCCGACGACGATGTCGCCTACATCCTCAACCACAGCGAGAGTCGCTGGTGCTTCGTCTCAAATGGCGAGCTCTGGGAAAAGGTGATGCGCGTCAAACACCGCTGCCCTCTGCTGGTCGGCGTGTATTCGTATTTGCCGGTCGAAGGAGCGGTTTCTTGGACGCAAGTCATCGAAAAAGGCAAGTTGAGCCTTCGCAGAGAAGAACTCCAACAGCGGATGGATGCCATCGCTCCCTCCGATCTTGCGACGATCATCTACACTTCCGGAACCACGGGCATTCCCAAGGGAGTGATGTTGAGCCACTCCAATCTCGCGACCAACTCGACCCACTGCCACGACCGAATCCCCGTAACCGAGGGCGCCATCGCGCTCAGCTTTCTGCCTGTGTGCCACGTGTACGAGCGGATGTTGACCTATCTGTATTGCTGGAAGGGCATCCCCGTATATCACGGCGAGTCGCTTGAAACGGTAGGCGACAATATTCGAGAGGTCAAACCCCACATCTTTACGGCCGTTCCGCGCCTGCTCGAAAAGGTCTTCGACCGAATTATGCTCAAGGGTTCTGAACTCACCGGCGTCAAACGCGCTCTCTTTTTTTGGGCTGTGGCCTTGGCCGAGCGCTACGACACGCTCGAGCGTTCGGTATGGTACAATATCCGGTTGAAGCTTGCGCGCAAGCTGATCTTCAGCAAGTGGATGGACGCCTTGGGCGGGCGGGTCATCGCCGTCGTTTCGGGCAGCGCGGCGCTCAACCCGAGGTTGGCAAGGATTTTTCTCGCCGCCGGGATTAATATTCAAGAGGGCTACGGCTTGACGGAAACATCTCCTGTAATCACGGTAAACGGCAAAACCGAAAGCGATAAGCGGATTGGCTGCGTCGGCCGGCCGATTGCCCATGTCGAAGTGTCCATTGCCCCCGACGGAGAGATTCTCTGCAAGGGCCCGAATGTAATGATGGGATACTATAAAAACCCCGAACTCACCGCCGAAGTCGTCGATTCGGAGGGTTGGTTCCACACCGGAGACATCGGAGTGGTTCACCCCGACGGACACCTTCAAATTACCGATCGCAAAAAGGAGATTTTTAAAACCTCGGGCGGCAAATACGTGGCGCCTCAGATTCTGGAAAACACCTTTAAAGAGTCGCGATTTATCGAGCAGATCATGGTCATTGGAGAAGGCGAAAAACACCCTGCGGCCTTCATTCAGCCCGACTTTGCCTTTCTCAAAGACTGGTGCGGGCGCAAAAAGATTGCGTTCGGTGCTTTGGACGAAGTCCTGTCAAATCCCAAAGTCGTCGAGCGCTTCGAGCGCGAAATTGCCGAATACAACAAGCGCTTTGGCCAGTGGGAACAGATCAAAAAATTCGAGCTCACCCCAGAAGTTTGGAGCATTGACACAGGGCATCTTACCCCGACCCTAAAACTCAAGCGAAGGGCCATTCTCCAGCGCTATGCAACTCTGTACGAGCACATCTACGGCCGCCCTGCGACGAGAAGTTAACTTGAGCGCGGAATTCTCTCCGCAGAACCCTATGCCATTTTGCCGATGGCCTCGCTCAGCCGATCGATCAGGCTCTTGAGCGGGCGCTCCACCATCATGCGCAGCATGGGGTTTAAGTCGCCATCAAAAACCAACTGAGCCTTAGAGCGCTTGTCGTCAATGGGAATGGCCGTGCACACCAAGCGAAAATCAATCGATCCTCCTCGAGATTTCAAGGCCACGCGATCGGCCGGAGCCTCGAAGTCTCGGACGAGCTTGACGGCGGGAAAACCCTTCAAACCAAAGGTGAAGCCATCTTCAAAGGCCTCAAACTGGACGACTTCAGCCGGCATAAGCGCTCTAAAATTCTCAAAATTCGAGAGCTCGGCGATCAGTTCGCGGTCGGGCTTTTCGACCGTCACTTCGGGTCCGGTAATGTTCATTCGTTGGGGATATGCGGAGGTACGCCTCCCCATTCGGCGGGGGCCTGTCTCCACGATTCGAGCAATCGAAGATCGGCATCTTTCACAAATCCGATCGAAGCGGCTTGTCGGAGCAAATGGTCGTAGTCGCTCAGAGAAGTCAATGCGCAATTCGCCAGATCAAAAGCGCGATCGGCTTGGGGAAATCCGTAGGTGAAAATAGCGGCCATCCCGAGCACTTCGGCATCGGCCTCACGCAGGGCAGCGACCGCGCGCAATGAGCTATTGCCGGTACTGACGAGATCTTCGATCACCACCGTGCGCATTCCGCTGCTGAGCTCGCCTTCCACTTGATTTTTTCGCCCGTGTTCTTTGGCCTCGGGGCGCACATAAACAAACGGAAGACCCATTTTATCGGCCACCAGAGCGCCGATGGCCACCGCCCCCGTTGCCACCCCTGCAATCACCTCGACCTCAGCATATTCTCGCTGAATTGCCCCGACGAGCAAATCGCGTATTTGGGCGCGTTGTTCGGGGTGAGAAAGTATGATTCGGTTATCGCAGTAAATCGGCGAACGCCAGCCGGAGGCCCAAACAAAAGGTTCGTCAGGTCGAAGCCGGATCGCTTTAATTTGGAGCAGAATATCGGCGGTTCTTAAAGCCGAGTCTCGATCGATTGCCATGCGTCAAAACTACGAACTCTATTTGCCCTCTGCCTCGATTGTTTGCGCTGCCTTGCCCCCCGATTGTGCGCATCGCTCGATCGGGACGGGAGAATTCGAAACCATTCGCTCAGACTTCGATCTCTACATGCAAAACAACCCGGCGGGATGTCTTTGGTATCAGTCAGATGCCCCGGAATCGGCCTTTCGCTCTTTGCTCGCGGCTGCCGAATCGATCGAAGCGGCGGGTGGTCTCGTTCAAAATGCCAAAGGTGAAATCTTGATGATTCACCGGCTCGGGCATTGGGATCTGCCCAAGGGCAAAATCGAAACAGGCGAAGATGCCGAAGAAGCCGCACTTCGAGAAGTGGAAGAAGAATGCGGCATCGGTTTGCTCGAGCTCATTGGCATTCTGCCCCAAAGCTTTCACGCATATCGCCTCGAAAACCGCTGGCTCTTCAAAACGACGCATTGGTTTCACCTCTTCACTCGAGACAATCGAGTGCTTGTGCCTCAGGCCGAAGAGGCCATAGAACGCGCGGAGTGGACGTCGGGAGAAAAACTCGAACGGGCGCTCGAAAACTCTTGGCCTGCCATCAAGGCCTTGATAGAGCAGTTTCTCGACGAAAACTGAGGCCGATCAGATTCGAACAGAATCGGGGACAAACAGGGTATAATCACCCCCGTTTCTGAGCACATCTCGAACAATGCTGCTCGAGACATACGACAAACCCGAGCCGGTCAAAAAGAACACAGTTTCCAGACCTGGCATCAACTTTCGGTTGGCGTGCGCAATGGCTTTCTCAAATTCAAAGTCGGCGGGATTTCGCAGCCCCCGGATTAAAAAGCCCGCATCCATCTTTCGGCAGTACTCGACCGTAAGGCCGGTGTAAGGCTCTACCTGTACTTTGGGTTCGTCGGAAAACGTCTGTCTGATAAATCGGAGGCGCTGCTCTTCGGTAAACATATACTGCTTGGTCGAATTGCTGCCCACGGCCACGAGCACGGTATCGAACAGAGCCACTGCGCGCCGAATGACATCCTCGTGTCCTTTGGTGATGGGGTCGAACGATCCCGGAAAAACAGCTTTCATATGCGATTCTTTGAAATGCAGCGGTCGATGAGTGCCCCGAACAAAGAACCGGGATCTACACCTGCGGCCTGCATTTGCTTGGGTACAATGCTCTCCGGACCCAGACCGGGTACGGAATTGATTTCGATGATGAAGGGACCGCGTTCAGGGCTCAGGATGAAGTCGACGCGCACAATTCCTTCGAGGTTCAATCGGCGATAGACTTCGAGTGCGATCGATGAGACTTGGGCAGCGTGCTCCGGCGAAATTCGCGCAGGGGTGATTTCTTGCGAAGCGCCTTCGTATTTGGATGCGTAGTCGAAAAACTCGCGTTCGGGTACGATTTCGGTGATTCCCAAGACCTCCGGAACGCCCGAGTGGTCGGATACCCCGCAACCGAGTTCTATGCCGGCGACAAAGCGCTCTGCCACCACCTGATCTCCATGCGAAAAAGCGAGTCTCAGCGCCGCCTCGACTTCGGCTTCAGCCTTGACTTTGCTGACCCCGAAACTGCTGCCCGAGCGATTCGGCTTGACGAAAAAGGGCAGACCGAGTCGATCTACGAGTTCCGAGGCGGGAGTGGGCCGATCGGCGAACAGCAGCACCGCTTCGGCCACGGGCAGCCCATAATCTCGTAAAACACTATTGCACTGAGACTTGCTAAAGGTTAGACCCATTTCGAATTGACCTGAGCCGGTGTAAGGAATTCCCAAAATATCGAGAAAACCTTGAAAGGGGCCGTCTTCTCCCGGACTGCCGTGAATGGCGTTGAAAATGACGTCGATTTGGTTTTTCTTGCCGCTTGAATCGATCCATGTGCCTGTCGAGCGATCGAGCTCCAAGGCCTCTCCGTCGTCGATGATCCACCAAGCATCTCGGGTAACATCGAGCGCGAAGACCTCAAAACGCGACCGATCCAGCGCCTCAGCCACGGCCTTTCCGCTCATCAACGAAATTTCTCTCTCGGGCGAAAAGCCCCCCATGGCCACGGCTACACGGATCATTGATTTCGATTCTAGTAAATCAAATGTACTGGGAAGCCCGTGTGTGGGGAGCTTTCATATCTCCGAAAATGTCTGATCCCCATTTGTCGGAGCGAGTGAATCTTCGAAACAATAAAATCAAGTTGAAGAAAAACTTATCATCCTTCTTATTAGCTCGAAGGACCCGCCCTCACCCACAAATTCACAGGCCTTCATTTTCGATTATTTTGTTTATTTCGAATATTTCGCTTATATTCACATATTCACCCCCTCACGAATGAACGCCTTAGACAATTACCGCAGACCTTCAAAGCAGGAACAGATTACAGCAAGAACGGCGTATGAGTTTCTGGCTGATCGAATTCATAACCTAAAGAATGAAGAACCTGGAATCGAAATAGAAGAAACTGGCAAAGCAATCAAAATCCCTCGAACTGCTTTGTTGCTTCTCGCTGAGATCTTAAAAGCGATGAGCGAGGGACAGCCGATTTCTTTGGTTCCGATCGCAACAGAATTAACCACCCAAGCGGCCGCTGAGTTTCTGGGTTGTTCGCGACCACACTTGGTGAAATTACTTGAGAATGGAACGATTCCATTTACAAAAGTGGGAAAGCATAGACGCATCCTCTTTGAAGACGTGGTTAAGTATAAAAAGAATGCGAAATCCGATCAAGAAAGACGAATCGTTGAAATGATGCGCAAAGACGAAGAACTCGGGCTGTATGATTCATAGTGTAAAATTCACTTGTCTATTAGCACCAATGTTATTTATCCCATTGAAATTAGAGATCTGTTTCTCTGGCTCGCCTTTTATGACCTATATACTCCAAGGTGGAGCAGGCATATCTTCGATGAGTGGGTAGAAGTGATGAGTAGAAAGGGGATTTCTGAAGAAGAGGTCCAAAAAAGGGTTGAAAATGTGGGTGCCGCTTTTCCAGAGGCCATGGTTCGTGTCACTGGATATTTCTGGGGAACGCCGTCTATTCCGGCAGATCAATATTCAATCTTTGGTTAGTAAAAGGCGTACAAACGAATAATTGAACTAAGGTCATACAAGGTATATCTGGGTCTTCGACAGATATCTTCCGGCTTCGCCGATGAGCATTTTAAGATGGCCTGCGCTGTTCATTCCCTCTCTACGACCTTGATGTTCACCCCCGCACAATCGTGCGGGGCTACATGTGTCCGTTGGTGTTAAAATGTCGCGGAGGCCTTCTTTCTTTGCTGCTCCAAAGAAAGAGTAGAGCCACGACGCCTCGTGGCTCTGTTGTATTGCCGAATCTGTTTTGACCGACAGACGCGCTCTCTTGTCCCACCTCGTTATTGATTTTTTTTAGGGGCGCTTTGGCCGAGGTCGCCGCCGCAGAATATTAAAAAGGAAGTTGCGGCTGTTGTGCGACTCGGCGTCGCTGCCTTGGGTTTTCTAAATCAACATACCCGGAGTCCATGGGCTTTAAGCACCGAGATGTGCGGTCACCTCGTTGGTTAAATAGCGGTGTAATTAGTTAGCATTTAACAACTTCAACCGAATTGTCCTGGAGTGCGACCTTGTCCTCTCCATTTGTGGCTAACAAATCATTTCAAAATACTCAAGGCCAGAGAAAATCTCCAAAGTCCACAGAAATTTCCTCTGCCCAAATATGTGTCTTACCCCGAAGTAGACTCAAAAAATTTTCACTTCAGAAATGCGCAATCCGGCCATTCAGTTCGAGAATCACTTAAAAAGACCCAAACTTTATTCGGTCTTCCCCTTCAATACAGCGTAGATCGCCATGGCGTGTCCGTGGCCCAATTGAAATTCCTCTTTCAGCCAGTCGGTGATTTCCTTGGCCTTGACCGTTTTTAAGAGCTCACCATGGCTCAAAAAGCCCTTGGCCTCGGCCAGTTTCTTAAAGTCCTCGGGGCGCATCCCCGTTTTCGTTTCGATGTTGTCGATGTACGCTTGAATGACATCTCTTTTTGATTCTTTGTTTCGGAAATATCCCGGAGCGCTCCCTTTGGAATCGCAGCCTCGGCATCTCCCGGCGAACCGAAGATCTAAAAGAACCGTAAACTCCTCTGAAAATACCATCCGAGATTCTGCGGTAGGCGCCCCATGTTCATCGGGTCGCCAAAATCACTCCCCTATCTTTGCCCCCTAGAGTACATATGCGGAACCTGATCGATTTTCTCCGGAGCAGAACCTTCTTTGCCAACCTCGCCGTGGCTTTGTTGGGCTTGATTCTGTTGGTGGCGCTGGTTCAGACCGCCTTGAAGGGGTACACCCGCCACGGGCGCCACCGCTCCGTGCCAAAGGTAGAAGGGCTTGAAATGGAACAAGCCATCGCCCTGTTGCGCGAAAATCGATTGAATTACGAGATCATCGACAGTGCGCACTTCAACCCAAAATTCAAGCCGCATCAAGTCGTCATTCAGTTTCCGCCTCCCTCGGCCGAGGTCAAGCGCAACCGGGCCATAAAGCTCACCGTCAACCCGGTGCGAGAGCCGAGAGTGGCGCTTCCCGAGCTGGTCGAGAAAACCAAGCGCCGCGCCATTCACGAACTCGAATCGCGGAGGCTCAAATTGGCGGGCATCCGCTATGTGCCCAATATCGCGAAAGACGTCGTACTCGAAGTGCGCTATAAGGGCTCTATAATCAAGGCAGGCACCTTGCTCGACCCCGGAAGCCCGCTCGAACTCGTCCTCGGCAAAGGCCTCGGCGACGCCAGCTACCCCACCCCTGCCCTCTTCGGCCTCGGCTATCGCGAAGCCATTGATTTGATTTCGAGCCTTGGGCTCAACACCGGCGTCATCGTCTTCGACACGGCATCTATCGATACCGGCGCTTTTTTGCTCTATCGGCAAATCCCCGATCCGCGCTACGAAACCTATGTGCGCGAAGGCGCTGAAATCGACCTGTGGTTCACGACCAACGCCAATAAAATACCCGAAGACACGTTAAATATCCCCGCCCCCGACACGGCGATCTCCGAATGAAACAAGTGAAAATTCGCGTCCTTTTTTACGGCCTTCTCTTGTTTTTGGCTGGTCCCGGACGGGCCTTTGGACAGAAGCCAACCGAAGTTCTCCTCGAGGCCGTTCAATTCTATCGAGGAGATTCGCAGTCGGGCAAACAATTGACAAACGATACCGTCAATTTGCCTTTTTCGGACGACTTCAGCGCCAGAGAAGGCTATCCGGATCCGCTGCTGTGGCGCGATCAAAACGTCTGGATCAACAACACCTACGGCAGAGACATCCCCACCTTGGGAGTAGCCAGTTTTGACGGACTCGACCGGGATGGCCTAGCTTACGACCTCCTCGACAACTCCAGCGACACCTTTGCAGATGTCCTGACCAGTCAAGCCATCAGGCTACAGGCGGGGATGACAGGCGTCCGACTGAGCTTTGAGTATCAGGCGGGCGGAAGAGGCGAAGCGCCTGAAGCAGACGACCGTTTGGTGGTCGAGTTTTACGCGCCCACAGACAGCCAGTGGACCGAAGTTTGGAGCGCCTCAGGGCCCGGCTTCGATGGATTTAAATCGGCCATCGTCGCGGTAGACTCCGCCATTTGGCTCCGCCCGGGCTTTCAATTTCGGTTTGCAGCCTACGGGGCGCGCTCAGGCGCCTTCGACCTTTGGAACATCGACTACGTCCGGCTCGGCGAGAATCGCGCCCCCGACGACACCTTGTTTAGCGATGCCGCATTTACCCGAGAGCATCCGAGCATCATCAATGGGTATTTTCAGGTGCCGTGGAGCCATATTGGCAGCGGGAGTAACCGCTTTGTGAGTCAATTTGGTCTTCACTATCGCAAAAACGGTCCGCCCGGCTCAGCATCAATCAACCTCGGTCGGTACATCATCGAGCAAGATGGGCTCGTCATCTCCACCAAAAACGGGAATCCCGACAATGCGCCCCCGTATAATGTCGAGAACCTCCGAAACGTCTTGGTCGATCCTTTCACACTCAATCCGCCCATAGGGCCGTTTTCGCTTCGCATTCGCTCGATTATGGACGGGGCCAACGACGGATTCCGGTCAAACGATACCGTCGAAATCACCCACGACTTTTCGAACTACTACGCCTACGACGACGGCAGCGCCGAACGCGTGTATGGCCTGAGCAATACTCCGGGTGCTCGAACGGCGGTGGCCTTTGCGCCTTTTCGCTCAGACAGCCTCAAAGGAATTCAAATTCAGTTTGTTCCCACTCAAGTCGACGCGCGTCTGAACTCTTTTCGACTGGCCGTTTGGGAGTACAATGCCGGCATACCCGGAAATCTGATTTACCAAAGCGATTCGCTCTATAAACCCGCCTACTACGGCATCGATCGCCCCATTGCGTATGCGCTCGACACCTCTGCCGTCTTTATCGGAGGTCCTTTCTTTATTGGCCTGATCCAGACATCGATTCAGCCACTGAATATCGGGCTCGACGTCAATCAACCCGATCAAGATACCACAGTCTCTATTTTTTATGGGGATGCGAGCAATTGGTATTCGTCGCTCTTTCCCGGAAGACTGATGTTGCGTCCATATTTTGGCACTCAACCCGACGATCTCTCTCGACCTGAATTGGAACCCCTGGCGGCAAGCTTGAAACTGATGCCGAATCCTGCCCATGAATACCTGAAAATTCAGGCTCCGAATCCCGGAATCTGGGTATACAAAGTCTTTTCGATCAATGGGGTCGAATTAATACGCGAACGTGGGTCTGAATCGATCGAACTAAACATCGGCACCTTGAGCCCGGGGCTCTACGTGGTTCGGGCAGAAAGCGCAGAGAAGGGTTCGGCACGGGCGTCGAAGTTCTTGCGCCGTTGATGGAGGTGCAACGCGGGCGCATCGAACCCGAATTCGACCCGGTTTCTGAAGGTTTCGACGAAGGCGAAGAGTTTTTTGAACACTTTCGATTCGTACCCGACCGGGGTCAGCAGATGCTTCGCATCGACAAATACTTGTTCAATTTGATGCCCCAGACTTCGCGAAACCGCATCCAACAAGCGGCCAAGGCGGGTTCAATTTGGGTAGACGGCAAGCCGGTAAAACAAAACCACCGCGTAAAGCCGGGCGAGTTGATTCAAATCGTACTCTCCAAACCCCCGAGGCACAAGGAGTTACTTGCCGAAGATTTGCCGCTCGACGTGCTCTTTCAAGACGAGCATCTGATGATTATCGACAAAAAGGCGGGAATGGTGGTTCATCCGGCCTTCGGACATCATTCGGGCACTTTGGTGAATGCGGTATTGCACAGAATCAGACAATTGCCCCCCGGTTCGGCCGCCGAGCGACCGGGCTTGGTCCACCGCATTGACAAAAACACCAGCGGCATTTTGGTGATTGCCATGAACGAATACGCCATGGCGCATTTGTCGAAACAGTTTTTCGAGCGGAGCACGCACAGGCTGTACGAGGCCCTGGTTTGGGGCGAGTTTAAGGAAGCTTCGGGAACCGTGGTCGCGCACATCGGCCGGCATCTGAAAGAGCGGAAACTCTATGCCGCTTTTCCCGACGGAAGTCATGGAAAATATGCCGTAACCCATTATAAAGTCCTTGAAAACCTCGGGAATCTGAGTCGCGTTGAGTGCAAACTCGAGACTGGGCGTACGCACCAAATTCGGGTGCACATGCAGTCGATTGGGCACCCCTTGTTTTCAGACGACTTTTACGGGGGCGACAAAGTGGTTTGCGGCCCGAATTCGGGCAGTTACAAGCGATTTGTCGAGAATACTTTCGAAGTGCTTCCGCGTCAGGCGCTCCACGCCAAATTGCTCGGAATTACGCATCCGGTAAGCGGTGAGCGCATGGAGTTCGAAAGCCCACTTCCACTCGATATGCAACAAGCGCTCGAACGCTGGAGGAGCTATGCTTCAGGCTCAACGGGCTGAACAAAGCCGTTGTGCACGGCGTATCTTTACGTGAGATGAAATCGAATCTTGTCCGATCTGTTGTTCAGGGGCTGTGGATGTTTTCTCTGGCCCTCGCCTTAGGTGGTTGTCAAAGAGACGCCGACACAGACACAGTCAGCCAAGCCACACCCTATCCTTGGCAGACCCCCAGAGGTTTTATCGCCCCCGAATTTCCCGCCGACAATCCAAACACAGTCGAAGGCGTCTTCCTTGGCCGCAAACTGTTTTACGACGAGCGCTTGTCAGGCGACAACAGCCTGAGCTGTGCGGGTTGCCACTTCCAAGACGCGGGCTTCTCGGATCCCGAGCGATTTAGTACGGGAATTGACGAAGTCGAAGGCAGCCGCAATGCCATGGCCTTGGTGAATTTGGCTTGGCAAGAGTTCTTTTTTTGGGATGGCCGCCAGAGCAGCCTCGAAGCTCAGGCTTTGGTTCCGATTGTCGATCCCATTGAAATGCACTCCGATTTGCGCGAGGTCGAAGCCAAACTCCGAGCCGACCCGCTCTATCCCGTTCTCTTTCAAAAAGCATTCGGAAGCCCCGAGATCAATGCAGACCGAATCGCCAAGGCCTTGGCTCAGTTTGAGCGCGTTCTGGTGTCTTCGAACAGCAAATTCGACCGCTGGTTTCGGGGCGAAGAGAGCTTCAGCGACCAGGAACTGCTGGGGTACCAACTGTTCAACAGTGAGCGCGGAGACTGTTTCCACTGCCACGGCGACTTGAACACCGGCTTGACGTTCGGGGCGTTCGGAAATGTGCAGTTCAGCAACAACGGCCTCGATTCTGTTCTGATACCGGGCTCAGGGCTCGAGTTGGTTACGGACAATCCCGCAGATCGCGCCCGGTTTAAAATCCCCACGCTTCGAAATGTAGAGTTTACGGGGCCGTATATGCACGACGGACGGTTTGCGACTTTGAGGCAAGTGATCGAACACTACAACATGGGTGGTCACCCGAGCGCCAGCTTAGACCCGAATATGAAGGCCGCAGGTGTGGGACGAAATTGGAGCCCCGACGAGAAAGATGCTTTGCTCGCTTTTATGCTGACACTCTCAGACTTGAGCTTCCTCACCGACACGGCGTTCTCGGATCCCGAGCTTCCCTGATTGAAACGCCGGAATTTGGCACAGCCTTTGTAGATTCGGTCTCGTGGAATTAATCACGAACACCATGAAATCTCAAACCATCGCCTCTGTAGCCTTCATCGCCCTGCTGGCGGTGGGTACCTCGTGCAAAAGCAAAAAAAAGGCCGTAGATCCGCCCAAAGGCGAGGTCGAAATGGTCCTTCCCTGTTCTGAATACAAGGCCGATTCCAAGCACTTTAGGGCCTATTCGTTCGGCGAGAGCACCGATGCCAACGTGGCCAAGAAAAAGGCCCTGAGCAACGCCCGCGCTGAATTGGCAGGTCAGATTTCAACGGTGATGAAAGTCGTCGGAGACAATTACGTAAAGTCGTCGGAATTCAACAACCAAGAAGAATTGCTCGAGCGCTTTGAAGAAAACGCCCGGACGATCATCAACGAACGACTCGACGCCGTGGCACCGGTTTGCGACAAGCTCACCCAGGTAACCGCAACGGGCAAATACAAATATTATGTGGCGCTCGAAGTCGGAGCCGACGAACTGCGCGAGGCCGCCGCACAGAGCTTGAGCCGCGAACAGTCGATGAAGATTGACTACAACTACGAGAAGTTCAAACAGACCTTCGACGAAGAAATGAAAAAGCTCGAACAGCGGCCCTGAGTGGTGGGGCTCGTTCGGAAACCGCCTTCGGGCGGTTTTTTTTTGCCCATAACCTCCAAGCAGTGCATCCAAAAAAATGAAGGGGATTTAATTATGCGTGCATAGTAAAATAGCGTACCTTCGAATGGTGAAGCCCGAAGAAACCATCGACTTTCAACTCAAAACCACTTGGCAGGCCGTGGCGCGCATGTACAACGAACTGGCTTCGGCCTACGGTTCGACCATGGTTACGGGCTACGTGCTTTTAAACATTGAGCCCGAGGGCAGTCCGTCGACCTCGCTGGGGCCAAAAATGGGCCTCGAGCCCACCGGACTGAGCCGAAGCTTGAAACAGCTCGAAGATCGCGGCTTGATCGCGCGCAAAAAGCATCGAGCCGACGGCAGGGTGGTCATGATTCACTTGACGGCCGAGGGCCTAGTCTTTCGCGATAAGGCGCGCCAAGCCGTGCTCGAATTCAACGAGCGGGTTCGACTCGAGTTGGATCCAAAAGCTTGGCAAAATTTCTTTTCGATGATGAAAACGATTCGCACCATAGCCGAGAGCGTTCCGGCACTAACTCCACAGAATTCATGAAGAGAATTGTTCGCAAAGCCGCCGTGCTCGGTTCGGGCGTGATGGGATCACAAATCGCCTGTCATTTGGCCAATGTCGGTCTGGAAGTGCTCTTGCTCGACTTGCCCGGAGGCGAAAAAGGATCTTTAGACCGCAGCAAACCCGCGCTCGAATCGCTCGCGAAGGCGGTAAAAATGAACCCTGCTCCGCTCTACGACGCGGCCTTTGCCTCGAGAATTCGGTGCGGAAATTTTGACGACGACCTCAGGCTTTTGAAAGATTGCGATTGGGTGATCGAGGCCATAGTCGAAAGGCTGGACCTCAAAAAGTCGCTGTATGAGCGGGTAGAGCAACATCGCAAAAAAGGGAGTATCGTCAGCACCAACACTTCGGGCATCCCGATGGCCTTGCTGATTCAAGACCGCAGCGAAGATTTTGCCGAGCACTTTGTCGGCACGCACTTTTTTAACCCACCTCGCTATCTCCGCTTGCTCGAGCTGATCCCCGGCCCGAAAACCCAAGCCGAAGTCCTCGATTTTCTCTCGGATTTTTCAGACCGCATCCTCGGAAAAGAGGTCGTTCGCGCCAAAGACACTCCTGCATTTATTGCCAACCGCATCGGCGTCTTCGCCATGATCGATCTCTTTCACGATCAACTGACCAATGGGTTTGGCTTTGAAGAGGTGGACGCGCTGACCGGGACTTTGATGGGACGCCCCAAGTCGGCTACTTTTCGAACCTGCGACGTGGTCGGCCTCGACACCTTAGCGCACGTAGCTCGGGGGCTAGCCGCGCACTGCCCGAACGACGAACAGCGAAGTCGACTCGAGCTGCCCGATTACGTACTGCAAATGCTCGAAAAGAACCGTTTGGGCAGCAAGACGGGCGAAGGCTTCTACCGAAAAAACGCAGGGGGCGAAATTGAAGTCCTCGACCGCGAAACCCTTGACTACAGGGCTCAAAATAAAAGGCGCTTTGGGCTGATCGACAAACTCCGCGGCACCGACCGCATTCTCGACCGCTGGGCCATGGCCATTGAGGGAGACGACGAGGCCTCTGAATTCTTCAAGAGAATGCTCGGCGGTCTGTTTGCCTATTCGAGCCATCGAATTCCCGAAATCGCAGATCGACCCTCACAAATCGATCAAGCACTGAAAGCGGGATTCGGCTGGGAGCACGGTCCCTTTGAGCTCTGGGATCGCATCGGTTTGAGTCGCGGGCGCGCCCTGGCCGAAGCTCTGGGCAGATCTGTGGCCGATTGGGTCGTGGAACTCGAAAAATCTGGTGGTTCGTTCTATGCCTTAGAAAATAACCAAATGCTCGGTTATGATTTAATTACAAAGAAACCCACCCCCCTTTCCACAGACCACCGACTGATTCGCCTCGACTGGATTCGCTCCAGCAAAACCCTGTGGAGCAGCCCCGATTGTTCGATTCTCGACCTCGGCGACGGAATTCTCGATTTCGAAGTGCACAGCAAGATGAATACGCTCGGGGCTTCGGTGCTCTCAGGGCTGCACCGCGCCATCGACTTGGCCGAAAAGGAATATTCGGGCTTGGTGATCGGCAATCAATCAGCCAATTTTTCGGTGGGTGCCAATCTCGCAATGGTGTTGATGATGGCCGCGGAGGAAGACTGGGACGAACTCAGCTTTGCGGTCAAGTACTTTCAAGACACCACCATGCGCCTGAGATACTCGGGCATTCCCGTGGTGGTGGCCGCACATGGAATGACCTTTGGCGGAGGCTGCGAAATGAGCCTGCACGCCGATGCGGTTCAAGCCGCCGCAGAAACGTATATCGGGCTGGTCGAATTTGGCGTCGGTTTGATTCCCGGAGGCGGGGGCACCAAAGAAATGACCGCGCGCGCCGCCGAAAGACGGCTCAAAGACGACATCGAGCTCAACACCTTGCGCGAGTACTATCTCAGCATCGCCATGGGCAAAGTGGCTCGATCTGCCCACGAAGCCTTCGCCTTGCATTTGATGGTCGAAGGCCGCGACCGAGTCAGCGTCAACAAAGACCGACTGATTACCGACGCCAAACGCGTGGCGCTTTCGCTGGCCGAACAAGGCTATGTCCAGCCCGCTCCCAAGACTGTCCGCGTCCTCGGCCGAAACGCTATGGGAATGTTTGAAATCGGCGCGCATGTGATGCGCAGCGGTGGCTACATAAGCGAACACGATCAATTGATCAGCCAAAAACTGGCCTGGATTATGGCAGGGGGCGATTTGAGCGAACCCACCGAAGTGAGCGAACAGTACCTGCTCGACTTAGAACGCGAGGCCTTTTTGAGCCTGTGCGGTCAACGAAAAACACTCGAGCGAATTCAACACATGCTGAAAACCGGCAAACCCCTTCGCAACTAATCATGAGTCAAGAAGCATACATCGTAGCCGCAAAGAGAAGCCCCGTAGGCAAAGCCCCCCGAGGAGGACTGCGGTTTACCCGCCCGGACGATCTCGCCGCAACCGTCATTAAACACCTGCTGGCAGAGGTGCCTGCTCTGGACATCCACCGCATCGACGACGTGCTCGTGGGCAACGCCATGCCCGAGGCCGAGCAAGGGCTAAATGTAGGCCGGCTGATTTCGCTCTTGGGTCTGGGCACCGTCGACGTTCCGGGAGTTACGGTAAATCGGTACTGCGCCAGCGGCTTAGAGACCATCGCCATGGCCGTGTCCAAGATTCGCTCGGGCATGGCCGAATGCCTCATCGCCGGAGGTGCCGAGTCGATGAGCTACATCCCCATGGGCGGTTGGAAGGTGAGCCCGAATTACGCCATTGCGCGCTCGAACCCCGACTGGTACAACAATATGGGGCTCACGGCCGAAGCGGTCGCGAAGGAATACGGCGTTTCTCGAGCCGACCAAGACGCCTTTGCCTTGGCATCTCATCAAAAAGCGCTGCGCGCACAGTCTGAAGGACGCTTCAATGGCTCGTTGGTGCCCGTAGACATCGAATGGGTCAAACTCGACGAGCGGGGCAAGCGCAAAGCAGAGAACATGCGCTTTACGGCCGACGAAGGCCCTCGAGCCGACACCACTCTTGAAGCGCTGGCCAAACTCCGTCCTGTATTTGCCGAAAAGGGAAGCGTCACTGCGGGCAACTCGTCTCAAACCAGCGACGGAGCCGCCTTTGTTTTGGTGATGAGCGAAAAGATGGTCGTCGAACTCGGGCTCAAGCCCATCGCGCGCTTGGTGAGTTACGCGGCAGCCGGCGTCGAACCCAGAATTATGGGCATAGGCCCTGTAGCTGCAGTTCCGAGAGCCATGAAACAAGCGGGAATGAAGCTCGAGCAAATCGATTCGATCGAGCTCAACGAGGCCTTCGCTTCTCAGAGCCTGGCCGTGATTCGCAGCCTTGAACTAAACCCCGACAAAGTGAACCCGAACGGAGGCGCCATTGCCCTCGGGCATCCGCTGGGCTGCACCGGCGCCAAACTCAGTGTTCAATTGTTCGACGAGCTCGAACGCCAAAACGCGCGCTACGGCCTCGTGACCATGTGCGTCGGCACGGGCCAGGGTGCGGCGGGCATTTTTGAACGAATCGTCTGAAATCGACAAACCGCATCGCCCCATTGGGCAGAACTCCGTGTCCATCCCCCACAATCACAACCACATGAACAACAAAACAGTGCGCGGAAGCGCTTTTTTAATCGAAGAGACCGCGCTCGATTCGGTTTTTATTCCCGAAGAATTCACCGAAGAACAGCGAATGATGGCCGACTCGACCACCGATTTTGTCGATCGGGAGGTCTGGCCCAACAAGCACCGCTTTGAGGCGCACGATTACGACTTTACGCTCGAGCTCATGAAGAAAGCGGGCGATCTCGGGCTTCTCGGCATTGTAGTCCCCGAGGCCTACGGAGGGCTTGGCATGGGCTTCAACACCGCCATGCTGGTGTGCGACCGAATCAGCGGAGCCAGCGGTTCGCTTTCTACGGCCTACGGAGCGCATACGGGCATTGGGATTCTGCCTATACTGCTCTACGGAAACGAGGAACAGAAATCCACTTTTCTGCCCAAACTGTCTTCGGGCGAATGGATCGGAGCTTATTGCCTGACCGAACCCGGGGCGGGGAGCGATGCCAACAGCGGCAAAACGCGCGCGGTGCCCGTAGAGGGGGGAAGCGAATATGCCATTACCGGGCAAAAAATGTGGATTTCGAACGCAGGTTATGCCGATCTGTTCATCGTGTTTGCCAAAATTGAAGACGACCGAAACCTGACGGCATTTATCGTCGAGCGAGGCAATCCCGGTTTGAGCTTGGGCGAAGAGGAACACAAAATGGGCATTCGCGCAAGCTCGACTCGACAAGTGTTCTTTAACAATTGCCGGGTGGCAGCCAACCGAATGTTGGGAGAGCGCAACGGGGGGTTCAAGATTGCGGTAAACGCCTTGAACGCGGGCAGGATTAAACTGGCTGCGGCCTGTCTGGACGCCGATCGGAGAATTTTGAAAGCATCTTCGGTCTACGCGCTGCAACGCCAGCAATTCGGGCAGCCGATCGCTGAATTTGGGGCCATTCGCCAAAAAATTGCGCACATGGCCGTGCTCCATTTTGCGAGCGAAAGCGCAACCTATCGCGCGGGTCAGGACATCGAAAATGCGATTGCGCGTTTGGAGGCCTCGGGCATGGAGCCACAGCTCGCCAAGCTGAAAGGTTTGGAGGAGTTCGCGGTGGAGTGCGCCCTGCTCAAGGTGTTGGCCTCTGAGGCCTCGAGCTGGATTGCCGACCAGGGTGTACAGATTTTCGGAGGTATGGGATACTCGGCCGACGCACCCATGGACAGTGCGTATCGCGATGTGCGCATTGCCCGCATTTACGAGGGAACGAACGAGATCAATCGAATGTTGGCGGTGGGGATGCTTTTGAAGAAAGCGCTCAAGGGCGAACTCGATTTGATGGGTCCGGCCATGAAGGTGGGTTCTGAGCTGCTCGAGCTGCCTTCGTTTGAGGGTCCGGACGCCGAACAATTGCTGAGCGAGGAATTCGAGAGCTTGGTGAATTTGAAGAAGCTCTTTTTGATGGTTTCGGGCAAGGCGGTCGAGAAGTTCGGTGCTGAGGTTGAAGAAGAACAGGAGGTATTAATGGCTGCCGCCGATGTTCTGATCCAGATCTACGCGCTTGAATCGGCTTTGGCCCGGGCGCTCAAAATTGCAGCCCGCGAAAAGGGCCCCAAGGCCGATCAGGCACTTGACTTAGCGCGTCTCTATCGCTACGAAGCGGTTGAAAAGGCAGCGCAATCGGCCAAAGAGGCCATTGCGAGCTTTGCCGAGGGCGACGAACAGCGCCTCCTCCTCATGGGGCTCAAGCGCTTCACCAAAATCCGAAACATGCCGAACATCAAAAACCTTCGACGCACGGTTTCTGAGCGGATTTACAAGGAGTTCGCGGGCTGAGAAAGATCAGCTGTGCTTAGATCGCATTAAACGACCGATTTTCTGGACATTTGGGTACATCCTATCCCAAGAATCAGATGAAAACACTGGGCAATATTCTCTGGCATTTTCCCTTTTTTGGTTTTGTTTCTGCCATCGCAGTTTAGCTCGTGGGTTTGCTTTTAACCCTGACCGTATTTGCGGCTCCCATTGGGCTTGGTCTTTTGGAATACAGCAAGTTTCTCTTTTGGCCTTTTGGAAATTCCATGGCTAAAAAAAGCGATCTCAACGAGACACAAAACCGGATTTGGAAAGCGTACTCCACCGTCGTAATGGTCTTACACTTTCCATTGGGTTTAATTTTTGGGGTTGTGGGCGTTGTGCAAGTTATTGGCCTGAGCATCACTATTATCGGACTGCGCGCAGCCTTGGTTGTTGCTAAATCGCTGAGCACCTATTTGAATCCGGTCGGAAAAAAGTGCATTCCCTCTAGCGTTCGTGAGGACGTCGGAAATTTCTGGGGATCACCTCAAATGTGTTTCCTTCCGCTACTCAGATACGCCGTCTAAATCACATCCTATTGTTGTTTCTTCACTTTTCTACTCACGACAATATATGCATTTCATTATGAGTTAATTACTCCAATAGGAAGCTGACTAGGTGCCCGAATATCAAGGTGCTTAAAGCCTCTCGACTCCGGGACCCGCAAGCGACGCCGAGTCGCACAACAGCCGCAACTTCCTTTTTAATATTCTGCGGCGGCGACCTCGGCCAAAGCGTACGCGGGTAGGACAAGAGAGCGCTGCGCCGGTCTAAA
>JBGSOF010000057.1:0-46030 GCA_041739275.1 Schleiferiaceae bacterium
CCTTAAACGTCCTCCGGTGCAGGGGAGAGGGGCCGTGGAGGAGCAGGGCTTGTCGGTGGAAGAGGCTCGGGTAGCCCTTGTTCGAATTCCAGCCATAGTGAGGAAAAGATTCGTGGGCCTCGAGCATATAGCGATCGCGGGCCGTTTTGGCCAAAATAGACGCCGCGGCAATGCTTTGAAAAAGAGAATCCCCCTGGATGATGCACCGATGCGCGATGCCCAAATACGGGCGAAAGCGGTTGCCATCGACCAAGAGCAATTCGGGTTTGAGCGATAGAGAGTCAACTGCTTGATGCATAGCATCGAAGACCGACTGCAGAATATTCACCCGGTCGATGTGCCGGGGCCCCATCATCACCACCCCCCAGGCCAAAGCCGACGAACGAATCGCCTTTTCGAATTCGAGTCTCCGCTCTGCACTCAATTGTTTGCTGTCGTTCAAGCCCGCAATTGGCCTGCTCGGATCCAAAACCACCGCCGCAGCGCAGACCGGCCCCGCCAAACACCCTCGACCCGCCTCGTCTAAGCCGCACTCGAGACCGGTTTCGCCCAGCGAAAATCGGAGTTCAGGCACGGGCATAACGCACCATTAAATCTTCTAAAACACCCACCGAGCGATCCCAAGAGTACGCATCCAATCGAGCCCGAGCGCGCGGCTCAAAGCCTGCCGGAATTTGCCCTTCCAGATCGAGCATCGCCAAAGCCCATGCATCCGCGTCTCCCGGCTCGAGATAGACGGCCGCGTCGCCCCCCACCTCGGGGAGCGAAGAGCGATTCGAAGCCAATACCGGAACGCCCAGCGCAAAAGCCTCCAAAATCGGCAGCCCGAAACCCTCGAACCAACTGGGAAAGAGCAAGGCCCTCGCCCGCCCGAGCAGAACGCGCTTTTCGCGCTGACCGACCCAGCCCAAAGTCTTGATGTCGCTTCGAAAAGGATGTTTTGAAATCAATGCTTTAAAGGCATCCTCATAAAAACCAAAAGGCTTGCCGATAAACACCAATGCAGCCCGACCACCCCGCTCGCGATACAACTGAAACGCCTTGAGCACCGTTTCGGGATTCTTTCGCGGATGAATGGCACCGAGCACTGCGAAATAAAGCTCGGTGTCCAGGGGCGAAACTTCGTGGGCACCCACTCGATTTTGATCAAAAAAGTCGGGCAAGGCAGGGGAAACGAGGTGAATTTTTTCAACCGGAATCGAATAAATCTCGATCAAATCTTTGCGAACGTCCTCAGAAACCGTCAAGATTGCCGCCGCTCTGTGCGCCAGTTCGGGGGTGCGCTTGCGGTAGTGATCGGCCAGAACGCGGGGCAAATCTTGGGGGCGTCGTTCAAACCCAAGGTCGTGAATAGTAATCAGTTGTGGGGTCGACACGCGCGTGCATCCGTGCGCTTCGGGGCTGTAAAAAAGATCGGCATGTGACTTGCGAACCACACTGCTGAGGCTCTGATCGAACCACCAAGACCACAGGAGTCGATGCCGGGTCGGGGGAAAGAGCCTGCGAGATTCGACATTTTGAGATTGGTATCGCTCGATGCCGCCGCGGCGGTCGAAGAAAAGGCGGAACTTGGCCTCGCCATTGCGTTTGATGAGCCTGAGAATAATGTGTTCCGCATATACGCTGATGCCTTCGCTTTTCCCAAAAAGGCAAGGACGCGCGTTGACGTCCAGTCGAATTCTCATTCGCCAAAAATGAGGCATTTCGCGGATGAATCCTCTTTGATTGACAAAACGGCTCGCGCAGCATCGGGCGAGTCACGGGCGTTTGGCCTCGGGCTCGGCTTGGCCTTATTGCTCAACGCCTTGATCAAGCCGATCTGGATTCTCGGCATTGACCTTCAAGTACAAAACAGGCTGGGGCACGCCGATTACGGTCTGTTTTTCGATTTGTGGAGCCTCTCCGTCTTGCTACAGATCGTGCTCGACATGGGCTTGACCGCCTCGACCAACCGCGAAATCTCGGCGAAAAGACAGGGTTTTAGCCTGATGGCTCGCTTTCGCGCCAAGTTGATTTTAAGCTTGTTGTACTTCGCGATATGTGCACTGGTCGTCGCGGGTTTGGGGTATGGTCCCGAAGCATGGGGCTTGTTTGGCTTGATCGTGCTGCAGCAATTCTTCGCGTCCATTTTGCTTTTTTTCAGGGCAATTGCCAGTGGAAATCAGCGGTTTAAAGCCGATGCTTGGCTCTCGATTATCGACAAAGCCCTGCTCATCAGCCTTTGCGCGCTCTTTCTCTACGGCCCCGCCCAATCGATGTTCAGCATTCGGTGGTTCGCCGCATTGCAGGCTGTGGCGGCCGCCTTGGGCTGCGTCATCGCTTTCGGCTCGACGCGACGGCACCTGCGTCGAACACTGGGCTCGGAGCGCGAAAACCGCCCGAAAGGAGAATTGCGCGCCAGTCTCAAAGCGGGTTTTCCCTATGCCCTGTTGGTGTTGTTGATGTCGATCTACACCCGTTCCGATGCCGTTTTGCTCGGGCGTTGGCTGGGTGAAGAAGCTGCGGGGATTTACGCCACAGGCTTCAGGCTGCTCGATGCCGCGAATCAACTGGGCTATTTGATGGCCGGGGTTTTCTTGCCCTACTTTGCCCGAGCTATGGCCTCGGGCATGTCGATACGCAAAGACGTCGGTCTTTCGGCCCGCCTGCTCTTGTTGTTCTCCGCCTTGGTAGGGGGCGTAGGCGCCGTCTGGGCGGCACCCATCTGTCATTGGATCTACACCGACGTTCGCCCTGAAATGCCCGTGTTGCTCGCGCTTTTGCTCGCCTCATTTCCCGCCTTTGCCTTTAATCACCTCTGCGGTTCGCTGCTCACCGCCGATGCTCGGCTCAAGTTGCTGATTCGGCTTTCGCTGTTTTGGGTCCTTCTGAATTTCGCGCTCAACGCCGTTTTAATTCCGCGCTTCGGGCCGATAGGGGCGGCATTTTCGGCTTTGGTCACCCAATATGCGTCATTGGTCGCCCAAGCTCTGTGGGTTCGAAGACTTTACGATCTAAAGCCCGATCCAAAAGCCCTCTTTCAGTCGCTGTTCATTCTCGCCACGGCATTGTTGGGATCGCTGGCATTCCTGCATTCAGGTTTGCCGTTGCTGTGGGGATTTTTACTCTCCGGAATCGTTGTTTTCGGGCTTTCGATGGCTCTGGGCACCGGGAAGACTCTACACGAGTTCTTTAAGTTTTCCGGAGCATCCACATCAGCAAGCCAAAGCAAACAGCGAGATTGAGCAAAGTGTTGATCAGCGCCCAGTCCCATCGACCTTGCTGAATAAGCGCGACATTTTCGAGCGAAAAAGTAGAGAAGGTCGAAAGTCCTCCGCAAAAACCAATCAACACTAGGGCGTGACGCCCCGGATGACCGACCGTCCAGCCCGAGTTCAAAACCAAGCCCGCGACGAGACAGGCCAAGACATTCGCGCCCAGAGTGGCCCAAGGGAATCCGCTCAAATGCAGCCCTTTTAATGCACCGAGCGAAATGCCGTAGCGAACCAAGCTCCCGAGTCCACCGCCGACAAAGACCCAAATGGCGTTCATCGTGAAGGGTTTAAATAAGAATACGAAGCTTTTCCGGCCTTCGCAAGCAACCAGCCCATGCCCAAGCCGAGCAGGGCTCCGCCCAGTACATCGCCGGGATAGTGGACGCCCAAATACACCCGACTCAGAGACACCAAGCCCGCCCAGATCAAGACCCAGCGAAGCGAATACAGCCCGGGCGCCTTTTGATTTCGAATTCCCGTGTTCCACCAAAACATCAAACCCGCAATTCCAAAAGTATTGGCGGCATGAGAGGACACGAAACCGTATTGCCCGCCGCAACCATCGGGCAGTCTGAGTGAAAGAGCTTCCACATGGCAGGGCCTCAACCGTTTAAACACCTCTTTAAACGCATGTACCGAAAGCTGGTCTGTAGCCACTGCGCAGAGCCCGATTGCCAAGAGCATGATTCCGAAGGCCTTGGGCTCTAAATTCTTCCACAAAAGCCACAACATCAAGACGTAAAACGGAATTTGTTCAAGAGTTCCGCTCAAGAACAAAGCCAAAGGGTCGAGCCATTCGTTTCCGCTGTGGTTTACCGCGTACAAAGCGCGCGTGTCCAGGTCTAATAAGCTCGAAACGAACGTATTCGCCGAATTAGGCATGAAGCGCTTCCCAGAGTTTGTCCTTGAGTTCGAGCAATCCTTGTTGCGCGACCGAACTGATAAACAAAGCATCGATGTCGAGCTTGGCTTCCATCTCTGTTCGCAGTTCTTCGTCGAGCAAATCGGACTTCGAAATGGCCACGATTCGTTTTTTGTCGAGCAGCGCTTCGTCGTGGGCTTCGAGTTCGCCGAGTAAAATCTCGTATTCGCGCTTGGGGTCGGGGCTGTCGGCGGGAATGAGAAACAACAGAACCGGGTTGCGTTCGATGTGTCGCAAAAATCTTGTTCCCAATCCTTTGCCTTGGCTGGCGCCTTCAATCAAGCCCGGGATATCGGCCATGACGAACGAGCGATAATCGCGATAACTCACAATTCCGAGGTTCGGAACCAAGGTGGTGAAGGGGTAGTCGGCAATCTCGGGTTTTGCGGCCGATAATACCGACAACAAGGTAGACTTGCCCGCATTCGGAAAGCCCACCAGGCCGACGTCTGCCAAAATCTTGAGTTCGAGAACGACATCTCCTTCTTCGCCGTCTTCTCCGGGTTGGGCAAAGCGCGGGGTTTGAAAAGTGGAAGATTTAAAGTGGACGTTTCCGAGCCCTCCGCGGCCGCCTTTTTTAAGAATTCGCTCTTCGCCGTGCTCGGTGATTTCGAGCAGAATTTCGTTGCTTTCGCCGTCTCGAGCCACAGTTCCGAGCGGCACCTCGATAATTTTATCTTCTCCGCTGTGTCCGGTCGATTCTTGCTTGCTCCCGCTGCCGCCTTGCCCCGCTTTGATATGACGGGTATAGCGAAGGTGAAGCAGCGTCCACAAATTCGAATTCCCGCGAACGATTACGTGTCCTCCTCTACCGCCATCGCCCCCGTCAGGGCCTCCTTTCGGAATGAACTTTTCGCGCCTCAAATGCGACGAACCCGCACCTCCGTGGCCCGAAGCGCAATGAATTTTAACGTAATCTACAAAATTGGACGAGGCCATGGAAGGGGGAATGGGCAGTTTATGGAGAGCCCGGTTTAGGCTAAAATGGGGTCGAGTGCCTTGTTGAGACGCTCGGTCACTTCGTGAATGCTTCCGATCCCGTCAATGCCGATATAGCGCCCCATCGCGTCGTAGTGCTTGAGCACCGGAAGCGTTTCGCTCGAATAGACTTCGAGGCGTTTGTTGATGACCTCAGGGTCGGCATCGTCGGTGCGTCCGCTGCTTTTGGCGCGTTCGAGCAAGCGGTATTTCAGTTCTTCTTGAGGCACTTCGAGGGCGACCATGGCTGCAACGCTTTCGCTTCGCCCCTCTAAGAATTCGTCGAGGGCCACGGCCTGGGCTTTGGTTCTCGGAAAGCCATCGTACACAAAACCATGTCCGTAGGGATGAGATTCCACAGCCTCTTTCAACATATCGATGGTCACTGAATCGGGAACCAACTGTCCGCGGTCGATGTAGCTCTTGGCCGACAGACCGAGCGGAGTTTCGTTTTTGATGTTCGCTCGAAAAATATCGCCGGTCGAAAGGTGCCTCAGATCGTAGCGCTGAATGAGGTAGGCGGCTTGGGTTCCTTTGCCCGCACCGGGAGGGCCGAACAGAATTAGGTGGATCATGGGTTCGAACGATTTGGGAATTCGCAAACTCCCGCTGGAGGGAGTCAATTTGAGGGGGACAAAGTACGGCATTGCCGCGCGAAGAGACGCGTACAATCCATGAGCGCAACTGCGCCTGAAGCGTACTTTTGATGCGAAGCAAAACCGAGCAATGAAAGCGTACGCGGTGATAATGGCCGGAGGAATCGGCAGTCGATTTTGGCCGATGAGCACTTCAGCCCATCCCAAGCAGTTCCACGATGTGCTCGGAACAGGCGAGACTTTGCTGCAACAGACCTTTCGCAGGTTGAGCGCGATTTGCGAACCCGAGAACATTTTGGTGGTCACGAATCGGCAGTATATGGACTTGGTTGCCGAGCAGATTCCCGCGATAAAACCCAAGAATATTTTGGGCGAGCCCAGTCGGCGAAACACGGCGCCCTGTTTGGCGTATGCAGTGGCAAAAATCGCCCGCCGCGCTCCCGATGCCGCCATGATCGTATGCCCCTCAGACCACTTGGTGACCCGTGAAGAAGAATACGTGCGCGTCTTAAATCGCTGCCTCGAGGCGGCCTCTCAACGATCTGTGCTTTTGACTTTGGGAATCAAGCCCAACCGACCCGATACGGGCTATGGATACATTCAATTTGGCGCCGAAACACTCAATGGTTTTGATGATATTCACACCGTACGAACCTTTGCGGAAAAGCCCGATCTCGAAAATGCCATGGTCTTTTTTGAGTCCGGGGAGTTTCTCTGGAACGCAGGCATTTTTATTTGGAGCATCGAAGCCATACACGCCGCGCTCAAAAGCCATATGCCCGAGTTGATTTCGAGTTTTGAACAATCGGCTCATCTCCTCGACACCGACCGCGAGCAAGACTATATCGCCGAAGTGTACAGCGGGGTTGAGAACCAGAGCATCGACTACGGAATCATGGAAAAGGCAAAAAACGTATTCGTTTTGCCGGCAGAATTTGGATGGAGCGATTTGGGCACCTGGGGTTCTCTGTACGAACACAAGAACAAAGACGGTCGGGGCAATGCGGTCATCGCCCAAAAAGCGCTGCTGTACGAATGCGAAGGGACCATTGTTCGGGCACCCTCCAACAAGATTGTCGTGGTCGAAGGACTCACCGATTACATCGTGGTCGACGAGGGCGATCGCCTGTTGATTTGCCGCAGAAACAACGAGCAGTCGATCAAGGGTTTCGTAAACGATTTACGCATACAGTTCGACGATGAATCAAACTGAGCCGGGAACTCGTAATCCGGGCGAATCTTCAGGTATTCAGGGCTTTTTAAAGTGGGCTCGGAGCATTTTGGATATTACCGACAATGCGGCCCCCGAAGAAACCATCGCAGGCATTCACCGCGACATCGACTTTAAGGGGTTTAATGTCTGGATTCTGATTCTCGCGATTTACATTGCGTCTATCGGTCTGAATGTCAACAGCACAGCCGTAATTATCGGTGCGATGCTCATCTCTCCTCTCATGGGGCCGATCATGGGCATTGGGCTCTCGATCGGCATCAACGACTGGTTTAACCTCAAGCGAAGCCTTCGATCTTTTGCCATTGCCGTCGCGGTTTCCCTCACCACTTCGGCTCTTTATTTTGCGATCACACCTCTCGGCGAGGCACAGAGTGAACTGCTCGCAAGAACTCGTCCCAATGTGCTCGATGTTTTTATTGCGTTTTTTGGTGGTTTGGCGGGAATTTTGGCGGGCTCTCGAAAAGAAAAGAACAACGTAATTCCGGGTGTGGCCATCGCCACGGCACTTATGCCTCCGCTGTGTACGGCGGGGTATGGAATCGGAACAGGCCAATGGAGCTTTTTTGTCGGAGCTTTTTACCTGTTTTTAATCAATGCCACGTTTATCAGCATTGCGACATTCTTAGTGGTGCGATACCTCCGTTTTCCTTCGGTGGAGATTCGAAACGAACGATCCGAAAAACGAAAGTCTCGCTGGGTGGGGAGCTTTGCTTTTTTAATGATTGCTCCGGCAGTTTGGGTGTTTTATACCACCGTGCAAGAGAGCATTCGCCAGCGCAGGGTAGACCGTTTTATCACAGAAGTAGTCGAAAAAAGTGGGGCTGTGGTGCTGCACAAAGAAGAGCGCTCGTTGGGCAAAGGCGAAACTCAGCTCAAATTGGCTTTGATCGGGCTCGAAGTAAGCGATGAGGTGATGAGAAGTTGGCAGGCCGAATTGAACAGCAGAGGCCTAAATAAACTCAACATCAAACTGGTGCAAAATGGCGGAAGCCCTTCGGAACTATCGGCTCTGAGTGGTGAACGAGTTTTTGCTCAATACGTGGCCACCAAAGCCGAGAACGATCGGCTGGTGCGAGAACTCGAGTCGATTCGAGAACTGAAAGTTCAAAAGAATGTGCTCCCCGTGGCCGAAGAGATCAGAGCCCTAGACCCACAAATTTTGGAAGTCAGTTTTATACAAAAACTCCGGGTGCTCGATGGGGTCCTGGACACGGTGGAAACGGTCGAGATTCGATGGTCGGGAAATGTCGCCGCGGCCGAGCAAAGAAAGAGAAATGCGGCCCTTTCTCGCTTTCTCGCAAAACGGATCGGAAGAGATTCGGTTCTAGTGGAATAAGATAGGTTAAGCGTTTGGAAATGAGTGGTTTTGATTTTGAATAGAAATCGAAAACCCATGGATTCCGCTTTTCGTCCTTTTTGTTGATTTCCTACGGGCAAGCCCTGAGATTTGGTTTAGAGGCTTCGCTATTTTCGGCTTCAGAATAAATTTTACACATACAAATCGTGAGTACAAACATTCAATGCCCGAATTGTGGGCATCAATTTGATGCGGAAGAAGCCCTGTCGGGCAAGCTCGAGGCTCGGTTTAAAGAGGAGTACGATCGGCGCAGGTCAGAGTTGGCCGAGAATTATCGCACCGAGAAAGATAAGCTCGAAGCCGAACGGCAGCAGCTCAAGAGGCTCCAAGAAGACCAGCAAGACCTGATTCAGAAGGCGCTCGAACAAAAAGAGATGGAATGGAAAAAACTCCAAGCTGAGGAATTGGAGCGCAACAAAAAGAAAATATTGGCCGAGGCCAACGAGCAAAGCGCGGGTCGAATGAAGATGCTCGAAGAGGAAAACGCCCGTCGTCAAGCCGAAAATCAAGCGCTTAAGCAAAAAGAGCTCGAGTTCCTCAAAAAAGAACAAGCTCTGAAAGAAAGAGAAACAGATCTGCAATTGCAGTTTCAAAAACAATTGCTCGAAGGGCAGCGCGCCATCGAAGAAAAGGCGCGGATGCAGGAGCGCGAAAAGTTTGAACTCGAAAAACAAGATCTCAACAAAAAGCTCGAAGATCAGCGCAGGTTGGCCGAAGAAATGCAGCGCAAAGCCGAGCAAGGTTCCATGCAGTCTCAGGGCGAAGTGCAAGAGCTGGCCCTCGAGTCGCTTTTGAGGCGCAATTTCACCTTCGATCAGATCAAGGAAGTCCCCAAAGGCATTCGCGGAGCCGATTGCATTCAGATGGTCTACAACAAGCAGCAGCAGGCCTGTGGCAGCATTGTGTACGAAAGCAAGCGCACCAAGCACTTTGCCGCAGACTGGATCGAAAAGCTCAAGCAAGATCAAGTGGCCTGCAAGGCTGACATCGCCGTGATCGTTACCGAAGCCCTTCCGCTCGATATGTTGCGTTTCGGCCAGAGAGACGGCGTTTGGATTTGTGGTTATCACGAGGTGAGCAGCCTCGTCGTGGCGCTTCGAGAGGTTTTAATTCGAACCCAAGAGGTGCGTCAAAGTCAAGAAAATCAGGGAGATAAGATGGAATTGCTCTATCGCTATCTCACGGGCAACGAATTCAAGCAAATCGTAACTCGAATTGCGGAGAACTATAAGGCCATGAGCGAGCAGCTGGATTCAGAAAAGCGTTCGATGAGCAAAATCTGGTCTCAGCGCGAAAAGCAGATCTGGTCTGTTCAAGAGAACTTGTTTGCCCTTTTTGGTTCTATTCAAGGAATTGCGGGCAAGGAATTGCCGGGCATCCCCATGCTTGAACTCGGGGCGGGAGAGGACTAAATTTTCAATTCCTCTTCGACTGTTGAGCTGAGAAAAGGGCGTCTTGGGTGTGCTTTGGCGCGACTACCGATGTGCAGGCTCGTAGATGAGGCGAAGGAAACTGCTCATTCGCTCGCTTTCGCGGTTTACGGGTATGCCCACCACAATGCCCACCATGAGGTGTTCATTTATGCTGAGCCTCATTTGCGGGCGAATGGTGAGGTCGTAGTCCGAACCTTCGGTTGTTTGATTCAGTTCGACCCCAATAAAGTTGCGGGTTCCGGAGACCATATAATGCGCGCTGAGATTGACGTCAAAGGCGGTTTTAAGCTGCCCGTTCTCTCCGTGGAATACCGGACCGGTGTATATGAGGCTGTGCCACTGACTTCCAAATCTCTTGCCTGCGACCAGAAATGGGTTGTAAACCATTCCCTTATACCATTCGCCTTCCGACCAGCGATCGAATTCCATCAACTCAAATTCGTGAATGTACCCAAGAGCCAGCGAGATGCTTTTGAGTTCGGATACGTAAAAAGAATACTGCCCCGCGAGCTTGAGGCTGTTCAATCGATTCGAAGGCGCAGACTCGTTCGAAACGGTGGGATAATAGAGGGTAAACGGAAGTTCAACTTCCAAACCCAGTCGATCGATCGGAGCCCATTCGTATTCGACCAACGCCAAATATTCGTCGAATTGGTTGCGATCGGTGAGGCCGAGCCCCGCGTTCCACTCGCGCTCTCCCTTGCGCGCTCCGAGATCTCGAATCAAATCGATGTAGAGCGGTTCGGCGTGAAGCACCTTATCGGGTTCCCGATTGTCCTCTACTTCAGCTATGAAGAGGCTGTCTAACTGTTTGCCGGTGGTTTCGTTCTGCGCACAAACATTGGCGCCGGTCGTCGCAAGCGCGCCAAGGATGAAAAGGCGATTAATGTGAGTCATTCCGTCAATTTTAGAAGCGAAGTCGCTTTTTTTAACGAAGGTCTTTGTAGGCAATTGCACAGATTAGAGGGCTTTTTTGAAGGGGTTGAGCAGTTCACGGGACAGCGGAAATTTCTGGGGACTGGGTGAAAAAAGATCCTTTGGTTCTATCGGGATATCCCTTCTGATTAGATCATAAAGAGGACGCAGGGTTTAGTTGACGTAGTAGGTGACTGAGCGTTCAAACCAGTATTCCAACAATCAAAGAGGTGACCGCACATCTTGGTGCTTAAAGCCTCTCGACTCCGGGACCCGCAAGCGACGCCGAGTCGCACAACAGCCGCAACTTCCTATTTAAAATTCTGCGGCGGCGACCTCGGCCAAAGCTTACGCGGGTAGGACAAGAGAGCGCTGCGCCGGTTTAAAAAGCTCCTTTCTTTCCTTCTTTCTTTGGAGCAGCAAAGAAAGAAGGCCTCCGCGATGTTTTAACACCAACGGACACAAGTAGCCCCGCACAATTGTGCGGGGGTGAACATCAAGGTCGTAGAGAGGGAATGAACAACGAAGGCCTATATCCACTCCTACCTTCAAATCGCACCGCCGCGAAGCATCGCGGCACTACACAATGCTCTTCGGCGAAGCCAGAAAACATCGAACCCAAGACTTAAATTGACAAAATCGGACAAGAAAGGAAATCAGTGCGTTTCCTTCATTCTGGCTCTGGTGTTGACTAAATGTTTGAAAGAAAACCATGTTTCTCTCAAGAATTATCCTGTGACACCAGGTAAGACTCCGCTCAAACCCTAGCCGGCCGCGCGAAGGGTCAAAAACGCCACCGCCGAGCTCAGAGACCGGCTTGAAGTTCTAGGAACAAGCCCTGGAGCTCTTCATCTTGCGGCGCTTCTGCTGTTTGATCTCCGAGCCTCTTCTCCAAGGCTTCCATGCGTGCTTTGGGGTGTGGATGGGTCGAAAACAACTCCAACTGAGAATCAGAACCCGATTCGTCGATCAAACGCTTGAGCAAACCGATCATACCCCGCGGATCAAGGCCTCGGCTCAGGAGCAAATCAACCGCTTCGCGATCGGCTTCAGACTCAAAACTCCTGGAAAACGATAGACCTCCGAGCGATTCGGCCTGACTCAACAACCCGCCCGCAGCGCCCGAGCCAAAGAGCATCCCGACGACACTCGAACCCAGGCCGCGCCGGACAAGCATTCGCATGGAATGGCGTTCTCGGACATGAGCCGATTCGTGTCCCAGCAGAGCCGCGAGCTCGTCCGCTCCTTCTAACTTTTCCAACAAACCCGTGTAGACCACTACTTTGCCGTCCGGGAGTGCGAAGGCATTGACCACATCCTCGCGCACCACAAACCACGTAAACCGGTCAGAGCCGAGCCCCACTTCTCGAGCAAAACGAGTCAGGCGCTCCGCGGCATCTCGATCGAGGGTGTGCGCTTTTTCAAAACCCTCAAAAAATTGCGCTCCCATCTCGCGATCGACCGATTCGGGAATGCGCTTGGCCAGAGCATCCGAAACAGGCGGCAACAAAATGAAATAGGCCGAAACGCAGAGTGCGATGAATCCAATGCCGTAAATCGCAACCGGGCCTCGCCCGCCCCGTTTGAGCCACTCGATGAGGCCCCGACTCGAATTCGAATGAATCTCTTTTTTTAAGAATTGGGCAAAAGCTGCGTCTTCGATGATGAGTTCCTCGCCCGGGGCGAATTCCATTTCGAGCGAAACCACGCCTTTTGACTCCCGCAAACGCACAAACTTGATCGGCCATTTCCTTGGAGCCGTGTCTCGGCCAAGACCCAAAACCAGCGTCCGCTCTGGGTCATCCCAAGCGAGCGAGACCGAAACTTCGGGCGCACTCGGAGCAGATTTATAGATCGCGACAAACGTTTTCAAGACTCCGAAATTAGAATGGTCGAGGCTGGAAACCGCTCTCGTTTTCTTGCCTTTTCGCCAAATATCCCTTAATTCTTTCCAATCAACCACCATAGAAATCAGATGGATTTAAAAACGGCCTGCTGAGTGGGTTTTGTTAATTTCGAGCGCGCTTAATTCTGTCTCACCCGAAGAACGCCCGAACATTCTTCGCCCAAACCAGAGCTCATGGATTCGTATTTCGTCTGGATTATCGTCATGCTCGGGATTTTGGCCATTCTCGACCTGGTCGTCGGAGTGAGCAACGACGCCGTCAACTTCTTGAATTCTGCCATCGGTTCAAAAGTGGCGAGTCGCAACACCATTATGATCGTGGCCAGCGTCGGCATTTTGATGGGCGCCAGCTTTTCGAGCGGAATGATGGAAGTGGCGCGGAAAGGCGTTTTTTATCCCGACATGTTCAGCTTGGACACCATCATGATCGTCTTTATCGCGGTGATGATTACAGATATTTTGCTGCTCGATTTGTTCAACAGCCTCGCGCTGCCCACTTCGACCACGGTCTCTTTGGTTTTTGAACTGCTCGGAGCCGCCTTGGCATTGGGGCTTATTCTCGGACCTGAAGCCGGTGCCGGGATTCATCAATACATCAATTATCAGAGCGCCCTGCGAATCGTTTCGGGAATTTTTGTTTCGGTCGGGATTGCCTTCACATTCGGCACCTTGATTCAATTTTTAGTCCGCTTGGTATTCACTTTTCGAATCGATCAAAAAATACCGCGCTACGGGGCTGTTTTTTCAGGCTTGGCTTTGATGAGCATTTTCAATTTTGTTTTGATCGAAGGCCTGCACGGAAGCCAACTGTTCGAGTCGAGATTCATGAGCTGGGTCGACGGCCACATCGCGATCGTCAACTTGGGTATGTTCTTCACTTTTAGCATACTGTCTGAGGTTCTGAGAAGGAGCATTGGGATGAACCCACTCAAACTGGTCGTGCTCGGCGGAACTTTTGCCCTGGCCATGGCTTTTGCGGGAAACGACCTGGTGAATTTTATCGGAGTGCCGATTACGGGCATTCAAACCTTTCAACTTTGGGCCTCGAGCGGTCTGCCCGCCGAAGCTTTCGAACTCGGTTTCCTGAACGAGAAGATGAAGGCCCCGACCGGGCTCTTGATTTTGGCTGGATTCATAATGATCGCAACGCTTTGGCTTAGCGGAAAAGCCAAGAGGGTTACCGAAACCGAAGTCAGTCTTGGCAGGCAAGACAGCGGCGACGAGCGATTTAAACCGAACGCCGTCAGCCGAGCTCTTGTTGGGGCCACTCTTGGAGTTGGGCGTTTGATTTCGAGCGTCTTACCCGAGCGATTTCAGAAAAATCTCGACCGTCGTTTTGAAAAATTAGAAAGCGAACAAGGCCCGGGAGACCAAGCCTTTGACCTGATTCGCGCCTCGATAAACTTGATTGTCGCGGCATTGCTGATCGCCTACGGAACCTCACTCAAATTGCCACTTTCTACGACCTACGTCACTTTTATGGTGGCCATGGGCAGTTCGCTGGCCGACCGCGCTTGGGGTAGGGAAAGCGCTGTGTTCCGCGTGGCAGGTGTGTTAAACGTCATCGTTGGCTGGTTTATCACGGCGGTGCTCGCCTTGGTTACTTCGGCCCTCATGGCGGCGATAATGTATGCGCTCGGTTTCTGGTCGATGATCGGGCTCTTTGCCCTAGCCATGTTCACCTTGTTCAGGAGCCATGTGATTTTCAAGAAAGAGGAAAAAGAAAAAACAGAAGAGGTTCAAGTGCTTAAAATGCACGAACTCGATTTGAGCGAAGTGGTCTCGCGCAGCAAGGAGCAATCGATCGACAGCCTTCTCGCGGTTCAAAAAGCGCTCTCCATCAGTATTGATGCGCTGAGTTCGGGCAATACAGGTTCGGTGTTGAAGGTCAAGGCCGAGCTCGCCAAACAACGAGACCTCAGCCGGAAAAGACAGATGCGCGCCATGACGCAGGTGCGTCGAATGTCGAAGGAGGATGTTGAAGGCAGCCGATTGTATTTGCTTCTGCAAGACCTTCTTCAAGACATGGCTCAGTCGGCACAGCTGCTTACAGACGAGTGCTCGATTCACTTGTTGAATCACCACGACCCGCCGAATAAATCGCTCAATCGAGATGTACAAAAGGTTGAAAAGGAACTGGGTGACTTTCTCAAACGCGTAGCTGAAGCGCTCAAAACAAACCGCTACGACCTCTTCGAGCCCTTCCGAACTGAAAAGCGCGGCTTGCTCGACCTCATTAATCAAGAGTTGGACGATCTCCTTCAAGAGTCTTCCAAACGAGATGTCAGCAAACGGGCCGCTCAGGTTGTCAGTGCCATTTTGCTCGAAGCTAAAGACATCGCCGCAGTGGCCTTGAGGCTCTATCGCGTGTATGTCGATTTCGAGGGGAAAAAGAACTGAGGACTGCGTCTTTTCGGAGTTTTTTAGATTCGGCTAAACCCAGTCCGGTTTTGAACGTCAGAAGCTTCAAAGTGCTCTCGATGAACATTCAATTTTCGAGCTTCAAACTGATTTTCAGTCTCTCTTTGAGTTCGGCGGCTTTTCTAAATCTCAGAGCTCAGAACCTTTACTACCCTCCGCTTTCGGGCAACAATTGGTCAAGCCTTTCGACGGACTCGCTCGGTTGGTGTCCGGATGCGGTCGACAGCCTCGATGCATTTCTTGAACGCTCGGGTTCTAAGGCGTTTATCATCTTGAAATCGGGGCGGATGGCCCACGAGCGCTACTTTGATTCGTTTACTCAAGATAGCCTTTGGTATTGGGCTTCGGCGGGTAAAACACTCACCGCCGTCGCTGTGGGCTTCGCTCAAGCCGAGGGTTTGCTCTCGCTCAACGACAGCAGTTCTCGATTTCTCGGTCCGGCATGGACTTCTCTGACTCCCACACAAGAGGGGCAGATTAAAATCCGAGACCAACTCACCATGACTTCGGGATTAGACGATGGTGTGGCCGATCCTTTTTGCACTCTTCCGAGCTGCCTCATCTACAAAGCCGCCGCGGGAAATCGATGGGCCTATCACAACGCGCCTTACACCCTGCTCCACCCCGTGCTCGAAGCCGCTACCGGCCATAGTGTCGATGCGTACTTGAATTCGCGGCTCAAGAACGCCATCGGCATGGGGGGCTTGTTTTGGCCCTCCGGCGACAACGAGGTCTACATCAGCAAAGCGAGAGACATGGCGCGCTTTGGGCTCTTTGTGTTGTCCAAAGGCCGGTGGAACGGGCAAGCGGTCTTTCCCGATTCTGTTTTTTTTGAACAAATGACCACTCCTTCTCAGAACCTCAACTTGAGCTACGGCTATCTGTGGTGGCTCAACGGACAGAGTTCGCACATGCTTCCTCAAACTCAATTGGTTTTCAACGGGCCGATGATCCCCACCGCACCCGCCGATCTCTTCGCCGCCCTCGGCAAAAACGATCAAAAACTCTACGTGGTTCCAAGTCGGGAATTGGTGGTGGTTCGAATGGGCGAATCGGCAGGGCAAAGCGCTTTGGCATTGTCCTCTTTTGACACCCAATTGTGGCAGAAAATTTCTGAGCTGGAATGCGGCATCGGCCTTCCGGAAAAAACTCGTGTTTCGCGATATTCCGTCCGTCCTAACCCTGCTGTTGAAGGGCGCTTTTCAATATCGGGGCTTCGCAGCGGCGAACGAGTCGAAATGTTCGATCGCTTGGGAAGAGTCGTTCCGTTCGAACGCGAAGGAGATCGATTTTGGCTTCAGACCGGCCATTCGCTGGTTTTCGCAAAAATCACACGGGAAGACAGCTCGGTGTCCATCCTCAAAATCGCGCTCAAGCCTTTCTAAAAATCTTTATTTGTTCAGCTCTGCAAAGCGGCGGTGGAAGACCGGAATGGTCTCGATGCCTTTGTAAAAGTTGAAGAGGCCATAATGCTCGTTGGGCGAATGGATCGCATCGCTGTCGAGACCAAATCCGAACAAGATGCTCTTAGCTCCGAGTTTCTGTTCAAACAAGGCCACAATGGGGATGGACCCGCCGCTGCGCACGGGGATCGGTTTTTTGCCAAACGTTGCTTCCATAGCCTCGCTTGCCGCCCGATAACCGGCCGTGTCTATGGGCGAAACATAGGCCTGCCCACCATGGTGGGGATGTACCTCAACCGAAACAGATTCCGGTGCGATCTTTTTGAAATGAGCGGCAAACAGTTCTGTGATTTCTTCGGGGTCCTGATCGGGCACCAAGCGCATCGAAATTTTGGCGAAGGCCTTTGAGGCGATCACGGTTTTGGCTCCTTCGCCGGTGTATCCACCCCAAATGCCGTTGACGTCGAGCGTTGGGCGAATCGAGGAACGCTCGGGGGTAGAGTAGCCCTTTTCCCCCATTAAACCTTTGAGGTTCAATGCTTTCTTATAATCTTCGTCGCTGTGAGGAGCCTTGGCCATTTCGGCGCGTTCTTCGGCCGAGAGCTCGATTACCTTGTCGTAAAACCCTTCTACCGCAATCTGACCGTTTTCGTCGTGAAGCGATGCGATCATTCGCGCCAAAACGTTGATTGGGTTGGGCACCGCACCGCCGTACAAACCCGAATGTAAATCGCGATTAGGGCCCGTAACGCTTACCTCCACATAGCTCAGCCCGCGCAGGCCGGTGCAAATCGACGGCAGCTCGTTCGAGAGAATGCCTGTGTCTGAGATCAAAATCAAGTCGCAGGCCAGCTTTTCGCGATTGCGCTCGACGAACCAACCGAGGTTGGCCGAACCCACTTCTTCTTCGCCCTCGATCATGAATTTGAGGTTGTAGGGCACCCCTCCTTCGTGAATCAAAAGCTCGAGCGCCTTGACGTGCATAAAAAACTGCCCTTTGTCGTCGCAGGCTCCGCGGGCAAACACCGCGCCTTCGGGGTGGAGCTCGGTTTTTTTGACCACAGGCTCAAAGGGGCCGCTCGTCCACAAATCGATGGGGTCGGGCGGCTGAACGTCGTAATGGCCGTAAATCAAAACTGTGGGCAACTTGGGGTCGACCAAATAATCGCCATAGACAATCGGAAAACCGGGGGTTTCGAGCAATTCCACATTTTGGGCACCTGCCCTTTCGAGGTGGTCTGCGGTGGCTTGAGCCATGCGCAACACATCATTTTTATAAGCGGGATCGGCGCTCACCGAGGGAATGCGCAGGATTTCGACAAGTTCTTCGAGAAAACGCGCCTTGTTTTGATTGAGGTAAGCAGATGCGGACATTTCGTGGAATTTCGTTTGGAATCAAAGATAGGCTTGAGGCGCGAGCCCCGCCTTCTAAAAGGTGAAGGCGCGCTTATACTCAAACTCAACTTTCGCTCGTGGCAATTCTGTCTACCTTCGAAATACGTCTTTTGTTTCTATCCCCATGATTCCCCGCCTTCGCTTCAATCTTGTGGCCTTGCTCATTCTTGTTTCTTTTGGAGCAAGCGCGCAATTTGTAGTGAGCAATGCGGCTCCGCACAACAATCCCGCCTCTTTGGTGCAGAATGTATTGCTCGGACCCACGGTTCCCTTTATTCCGTCGTGGCCACCTCCCGCCAACAGCGTGCAAATCGGTCGATTTACGGGCGGCATTTCTGCCGGAATCGGTATAGATACAGGGATTGTTTTGATTTCGGGCAATGCCACAGATGCTCTTCCCGGACAACCGAACAGTACTGGTTTCACTGCGACCCCTGATGTGGATTTAGCCAATATGTTGAATGCCATAGGCTCGGGAGGTTTTTCGATCAACGACAAAGCGGTGATCGAATTTGATTTTGTCGCCACCGGAGACTCTTTGAGTTTCGAATACGTTTTCGCCTCATATGAATACACTGGTTTCACTTGTTCTGCCTACAACGACCCCTTCGGATTCTTTTTAACTGGAATGGGGATTAACGGGGTCACCGGAACGTCGACCGTCAATTTGGCTTCGGTACCGAATACAAATCCTCCGATTCCCGTAGCCGTCAACACCTTAAACTCGGGGGTACCCAGCGGAGGGAGTCCTGCGGCATGTCTCGCGGCCAATCCCAATTTTGTGGCATCGGCTCAATACTTTATTGCCAACCCGACGGGGATCAATGCCACCGGGCACACCACCGTGCTCCGCGCCCGTGCCTCGGTGGTATGCGGCAACATCTATCACATGAAAATGGCGGTGGCGGACGTTGCGGATGGGGCGCTACACTCCATGGCCTTTATCAAAGCCCGGAGTTTCCAAACCCCGAGCATTCAACTGACCACCCGAACCAATGCGGGCAGCAGTTTTGCCGATTCGCTGTCGGTCGAAGGTTGCGCCCCTACCTATCTCAAAGCGCGCAAAGCGGGCAACGTAAACGACCTCTTGGTGATTCATTTCACCAAAAGCGGCACGGCCATTCAGGGAGTCGATTACGCCCCTTTTCCGGACAGCCTCGTGGTTGCGCCGGGGGTGGTCGAAGACTCGATTCCGATTTTTTTCTACGACGATGGAATGCCTGAACCCGTCGAAACGCTCATCCTCACCACCCCGGTGATTTCTACCCCTTGCTTCACATTTCCGTCTCAGGTAATCGAATTCAACATTCGCGATCGCACCGAGGTGGTGCCTGAAATCACTTTGCTCTCGGGCTCCGATACGGTCGACTGTTCGGGCAGTCCGATTTCTATTCAGGGGAGCTGGACCGGGGGAGACGGACTTACGGGGGGCGAATGGGAAACCGGCAGCGCCAATATGCTCCGTTGGGACACCATCTTCGGAAACACCACCTACTATCTCTACGCCTGGGACGAATGCTCGGCAGACAGCGTGGTCGACAGCTTGAGTATTTATTTGCGAGATGCCCCTCCGATCTTAACCGAAGGCGACTCGCTGTTTACCTGTTATGCAGGAGACAGCCTGAGCCTGAATCCGGTATACAGCGGAGGCAGCGGCGGTTTAAATTTTGCGTGGGAAGACGGAAATCAAGACAACCCGCGCGGAATTGAAGTGCGCGCTTCGGGCTATCACCGATACACCGTGGCCGATGTCTGTGGCCTGAGTGCGACCGATTCCATCTATGTCTTTTTGCCCCCGCCCGTGGTGGCGGCCTTTGGATGGCTCGAAGATTTCAACGTGCAACTCGGGGTGCGGATGTCGAACTTCAGCCAAAATGCGATAGACTATTTCTGGGATTTTGGAGACGGGGATACGAGCACAGCGATCTCTCCAAAACACAGGTACTCCAAGCCCGGAATTTATACGGTTCGACTGTATGCCGTCGATCAATACGGCTGCAGCGATTTTACCCAAATTGCCATCGAAGTCAAGCAGGAATTCAACCTCTACATTCCCGATGCATTTAGCCCGAACGGCGACAACATCAACGAGACCTTCCAAATTCAAGGAGGGGGTATTAAAGAGTACTCGATTCGGATCTTCAATCGATGGGGCGAAGAAGTGTATTTCAGCGAAGACATTGAACGGGCTTGGGACGGCACATTTAAAGGCGAAAGTGTACCTTCGGGCGTCTACTACTTCACGGTAAACCTGAAGCTGCCCGACAACAAGCTTCACCAAGAGCAAGGCAGCCTTATTCTTTTTAGATGATTCGCGGAACCCACCTCCTCCCTCTTCTGATCTTCGGTCTCGTCGGTTCGACCAGCGCCCAGCTCGTCACCGACAACACGGCTCCTTACAACTCCAATGCCTTCTTGGTCAACAACGTCCTTCTCGACGGAGTCACGGCTACCAACGTCAGCTTTCAAGGGCAGGCGCGTCAAATTGGTTATTTCACAGCCTTGAACACCAATTTGGGCATCGACAGCGGACTGGTTTTGAGTACGGGTGATATTGCCGACGCCACAGGCCCGAATTCGAGCCCGAGTACCTCGGTTCAAAACAATGGCCCCGCCACATTTGCGCCGCTGCAGAGCCTCGCGGGTGTGGGAATCAACGACATGGCCCTACTCCAGTTCGACTTTCAAGTAACCGGTGATTCCATCAAGTTCAATTATGTCTTCGGTTCTGAGGAATATCCTGAATTTGTAAACTCGATTAACGACGTCTTTGGGTTCTTTCTGACGGGTCCGAATCCGGCCGGCGGAAATTATGTTGACGAAAACATCGCCATCATTGATCAGTCGCCCTTGCCTCCGATTCCCGTAACCATCAACAGCATCAACTGCCAAGGCAATTCGCCGTATTACATCTGCAACCAGTCGCCAAGCGCTCAATGCCCGCCGAGCTACAACTGCCCCTCGGTGACGACTCTGGAAATGGATGGATTCACCGTCAAGTTAACCGCCAAAGCGCGAGTGGTCTGCGGAGCCAATTACACCATCAAATTGGGTGTGGCCGATGCTTCCGATCAATCTTGGGATTCATGGGTCTTTCTCGAGGCGGGCAGTTTTCGGCAAATCAACCCGATTATCAGCAATTTCAACCCCTTTCCGAATTCACTCAACGATTCGACGGTTCAAGAAGGGTGCAGCTATGCGAACATCAAGTTTACCAGCGACAAACCGCCGATCGACACCGTCAAAATTTACTACACCTTAGGCGGGACGGCAACCAATGGAGTTGACTATTTGCTGTTGCCCGGCTTTGTGACCTTCGACCCGGGAATGACAGAGAAAAACGTCACAATTTATCCCTTGGTCGACAACATTCTTGAGGGAGACGAAACAGTGATTATTTCTCTGGTCGATACAGGTTGCGGAGCAGCCTCGGGTACAAGTACTTATATAATCCAAGACGGAAGCCAGTTCACAGTTGATGTTTCGAATACTCGAGATACTTCGACCGCCGATTCGGTGCTCATTCCCTGCGATACGGTGGTCACTATCCGCTTCGATGCCTTGGTGAGCGGGGGAACACCGCCCTATCGCTACGAGTGGTATAACCAGGGTATGTTGGTGCGAACCGACAGTTTCTACCTCGCAGACTTTCAACGCGACAGCAGCGAAACC
This sequence comes from Schleiferiaceae bacterium, assembly GCA_041739275.1. Taxonomy (GTDB): domain Bacteria; phylum Bacteroidota; class Bacteroidia; order Flavobacteriales; family Schleiferiaceae; genus WGMI01. The sequence continues at coordinate 21,487 of JBGSOF010000057.1, forward strand.
ATCCTCTTGCGGGTCTACGACGCCTGCTACGACAGTGATTCGGTCGACCATGTGATTTGGCTCATCGTCGACAGTTGTCCCGAAGAACCCATAGACACCGTCATTCCGCCGGTAGAGCCCGAAGACGTCATTTTCCCGAACACGTTTAGCCCGGATGGAGATGGTCAAAACGACTATTTCTTCTTCGACCACATCGAACAATACGGATCGGCCTCGATCAGAATTTTCAACCGATGGGGAGCACTTGTTTACAGCAGCGATCAGTTCGAGCTCTGCGGCGATGGCTTCTGTTGGGATGGCCGAGATCAAAACACGGCCCGAGACTTGCCCGATGGGGTCTATTTCTACCAACTGATCTACGGAGAACCGAAGACTGTGGTCAACGGACAGGTCACACTCGTTCGCTAGACTCCGCTCTAGGCTCGGCATTTTTCGAACCGCGAAAAGGCTTTTGGGGTTACATGCTCAAGGAAGGCGGGGCGTACTTTTGCGCTCAGTTTTTCTTAAATACCCTTTGCCTACACCCATGAAGAGTTCACATTTTAGCCAGCGCCACATTGGCCCGCGGGCGATCGAGCTTTCAGAAATGCTCCGCGTCGTCGGAGCCGAATCGCTCGAACATCTCATCGACCAAACCGTACCCGAGAACATTCGATTGCGCAAAGCGATGAACCTGCCCGAACCGCTGAGCGAGCGAGAATATTTGGTACACGCTTCGCAGTTGGCCGAAAAGAACCGGCGCTTTAAGACCTACATCGGCCAAGGCTATTATGGAACGGTTCTGCCCGGACCAATTCAGAGAAACATTCTCGAAAACCCGGGCTGGTACACGGCCTATACCCCTTATCAGGCCGAGATCGCGCAAGGTCGCCTGGAGGCATTGCTCAATTACCAAACGATGGTGTGCGATTTGACAGGCATGCCCTTGGCCAACGCCTCCTTGCTCGACGAAGCCACTGCGGCCGCCGAAGCCATGGCCATGTTCTACGGTGCCCGCCCAAAGACCAAAATAGACGCTCACCGATACTTTGTGAGCCGTTTTGTGCACCCTCAAACCCTGGACGTTCTCAAAACGCGCGCTACCCCGCTCGGCATTGCGTTGGTCTTGGGCGACCCGGCCTCATTCGAACCCGAAACATCTTTTTTCGGGGCCATGATTCAGTATCCCGACACCTTTGGTCGGATTCGCGATTTTTCTGAATTCATCCAAACTGCGCAAACCCTTGAATTGCAGGTATGCGTGGCTTCAGATCTCATGGCGTTGTGCCTGTACACGCCGCCCGGAGAATGGGGAGCAGATTGCGTTGTAGGCACCAGCCAACGCTTCGGAATTCCCTTGGGATACGGCGGACCGCATGCAGCCTTTTTTGCCTGCCGCGAAGAGTACAAACGCCACATTCCGGGCCGGATTATCGGCAGGACCCTCGATGCCGACGGCAAACCTGCGCTGAGGATGGCCTTGCAGACGCGCGAACAGCACATCAAAAGAGACAAAGCCACTTCGAACATTTGCACCGCCCAAGTGCTGCTCTCGGTGATGGCCGGCATGTACGCCGTTTATCACGGACCCGAAGGTTTGAGAAACATTGCGCTCGGCATTCGCGAAAAGGCTCACCGCCTCGACCGAGCCCTGAAATCTATGGGGTATACCCAGACCAACCCTGTGTTTTTTGATACGCTCCACATCGAAATCAGCCGTGAAGCCCAGAGTGCACTTCGCGCGCTGGCGCTCGAAAAGCAAATCAACTTGCGCTACTTCGCCGATGGGGGCGTAGGCGTCAGCATAGACGAAACGACCACCGAATCTGATTGGACAGAGCTTTTGTTCATCTTCGAGCAACACTCAGGGCAAAGGGCTCAAATCTCTGAAGAGCAGATAGATCAGGTCGAACGAACGCTCGAGCGCAAAAGCGATTATCTGACACACCCGATTTTCAATCGATATCAAAGCGAGACCGAGCTGATGCGCTACATCAAAAAGCTCGAGCGCAAAGACTTATCTCTCAACCACAGCATGATTCCACTCGGTTCGTGCACCATGAAGTTGAACGCGGCTTCGGAAATGATCCCCTTGAGTTGGCCGGGCTTTGCAGAGCTTCACCCCTTTGTGCCAGTCGATCAGGCCGCAGGCTATCAGGAAGTGATCGAGCTGCTCGAAGGGTATTTGGCCGAAGTGACCGGATTCGATGCCGTTAGCTTGCAGCCCAACTCGGGCGCCCAAGGCGAATACGCGGGCTTGATGGTGATTCGAGCTTATCACTTGAGCCGCGGAGACCACGAGCGCGATGTCGTTTTAATCCCCAGCTCCGCGCATGGAACCAATCCGGCATCGGCCGTGATGGCGGGGATGAAAGTCGTCGTGGTTCAATGCGACGAACGCGGAAATGTCGACTTGGCCGATCTCGAAGCCAAATGCGAGCAGCACGCGGCAAAACTCGCGGGCTTAATGGTGACCTATCCCTCGACGCACGGGGTGTTCGAATCGGCCATTGCCAAAATCACCGACATGGTGCACTCCAAAGGTGGGCAAGTCTATATGGACGGCGCCAATATGAACGCCCAAGTCGGACTCACCAGCCCCGGATTGATCGGCGCGGATGTCTGCCATCTCAATTTGCACAAAACCTTTGCAATTCCACACGGCGGCGGAGGCCCCGGCATGGGCCCCATTTGTGTCAAGGCGCACCTCGCTCCCTTTTTGCCCGGACATGCGGTCGTTCATCCGCACCCCGAAAACAGCGAGCAATCGATTCACGCCATTTCGGCGGCCCCTTGGGGAAGCGGGCTTATTTTGTTGATCAGTTACGGTTATATCCGAATGCTCGGAGCACAAGGACTGACCGACGCCACGCGCTATGCCATCTTAAATGCGAACTACATGAAGTCGCGTTTGGAGCCATACTTCGACGTGCTTTACACCGGCGAACAAGGCAGAGCGGCACACGAAATGATCCTCGATTGCCGACCGTTCAAAAAAGCGGGGGTTGAAGTGACGGACATCGCCAAGCGCTTGATGGATTACGGCTATCACGCTCCTACGGTGTCGTTTCCGGTGGCCGGAACCATGATGGTCGAGCCGACCGAAAGCGAAAGCCTCAGTGAACTCGATCGATTCTGCGATGCTTTGATTTCGATTCGAAAAGAAATCGATCGATTGGCCGAGGGGGGATTCGATGCCACAGACAATCCCTTGAAGAACGCCCCGCACACGCTCGAAATGCTGACCTCCGATACTTGGGATCATCCCTATTCGAGAGAAGAAGCGGCTTATGCACTCGACTGGATTCGCGAAAACAAATTCTGGCCTTCGGTTCGACGCGTGGACGATGCCTATGGCGACCGGAATTTGGTGTGTACCTGCGCCCCGATCGAAGCGTATCAATAAGCGCTATTCGTAGTCGTGCGCGAATCGCGATGCGAGACGTCCTCCCGTTGAAAAGCCCCTACCCAACGCAGGGGGGTATTTTGCCGTTATCATCGTGAAAGGGCGTACCTTTCCACCTTAACAAACCTCCTTAATCGAGAGCATGAACAAGTTCTTACTTTCTGCTGCCGCCTTGAGTTTGGCCTTTGCGGCCCAAGCGCAGCAAGTCGACAGCGAGCTTCGCGCAAACCAAAAGCGCGAACTTTCTGATCCCAGTGCAAATGCAAAACGCTCTATCGTAGCGAGCTACAGTGCATCTGCACCTGAAGCGCCTTTTTACACCGAAGACTTTGCCGCGGGACTTCCCACCGGCTGGGTCATTGAAGTGGCCCCGGGTCTCGACCCAGACGGTGTATGGGAATATCGCGGTCCGGCGACCACTCCGAACGTAAGTGCCGGTTCACGTGGAGCCTATGCGGCAGCCAACGATCCGATTCAAAGCGCTTCGGCTTCAAACGGCTATTTCATTTTTGACAGCGACTATCGCGACAACAATGGAATCGCGGGCAATTTTGGCGGAGGATCGGCGGCATCGCCCCACACGAGCCACTTGGTTTCTTCAACCATCGACTTGACGGGTCGCACGAGCATCGACTTCCAGTTTAGCCAGTACTATCGCCGCTTCGCAGGTCCGGGTGGATCTCAGGCAGTGGTTGCGACCTATGTCGATTTTTCAATCGACGGTGGCGCCACCTGGCCATACACCTTGACGGTGAATACCGAGATTGCCGTAAACTCAGCGACAGCTGAAGACAGCCGCAAAGAGTATCCGGTGGGTCAGTGGTTGGCGAATCAGTCGAATGTCAAATTCCGCTTCCGCTTCGACGGAGACTACTACTTCTGGATGATCGACGACATCGCCATGGACGTCACGCCTGATTTCAGGGCTTTGTTCAGCGAGTTCCGCGGAGCTCCCGAGCGCGACGTCATCTACGGACCCGCAGCGGGTTCGGCCACCATGGGCAAAATGACCAACAAGCAAATCCGCGCAATTGAATTCGACTGTAACGTCGCTTCTACGGGTTCAGCCGGTCTGTACAACACTCGCATGTTCGTAGACATCTACAGCGGTGGCTCTTTGGTTACCTCATTGGCCAGCACCCCGCACAACGGAGTGGTTGGTTTTGTAGACACCCTCGGTTTTGATACGCTGAACACCTACGCCACCCCTTGGACGCCCCCCGGACCGGGAAACTATGATTTCCGTTTCCGCGTATTGGCTGATTCTTCGAGCGCCGGTGGAACCGTCATCACCTTGATTTCAGATACCAACAGACTGTCGGTGACCGACTCTGTCATGGCTCAAGACTTCTCAGTAAACAATGTCTTCAGCAACAGCTTGGGAACAGACCAATTGGGAGATGACCTCAGCGCCATCGGAGCACGAATTGACCTCGTTGAACCCGAGCGTTTATTCGCTGTAGAAATCGTGTTGAGCACTCAGACAGTTCCCGGCGGACAAATCGAATTGACCGTCTATGATTCAGCTGCATTTATCGACTTCCAAAGTGGATTTATCCCCGGTGCCGCGATCGCAACCCAACTCAAAACGGTGAGCGGCCTCGATGTAGCGGCCCGTCGCATTCGCTTCGACCTGACCAGCGCCAGCGGCAAACCTCTCGATCTCCCGAGCAGCGCGTATTATATCGTTGCCACTTTCTTCAGCAATGCCGGTGCGAACCTGATTCGCGTAGGCAACGATGCCAGCTTCCAGCAGAGAGCCGGAGCCGTGTTGATGTATGTCGTGGACGATGCGCGTTGGTTTACAGGCTTTTCGGGATCGCGCAACCTCAACGCGCCTTTGTTCCGCGCCATCACCTGCCCCGACGCAACCTGCCAGACCTTCCCCTTTAGCGTGGAAGAGCGCGAACTCAAAGGAGTAAATGTTTACCCCAACCCCGCTTCAGAATTCGTTTCTGTAGAACTGAGCGGTCTCGATGGGGGCTACGATCTACGCTTGTACGACCTCGGCGGTCGCGAAGTGAAGTTTGAAAGCGTGGTAAAGAACTCGGCAGTCGGCACACACCGGATCAATGTTTCTGACCTCGCCAACGGCCTCTACGTTCTCGAAGTTTCTCAGGGCAATGCCGTGAAGAAGTTCAAGTTGAGCGTCGAATAAAGTTCTTTTAGATTCTCGTGAAGGGCTGTTCCAAAAGGACGGCCCTTTTTTTTTGCAAACAATTTCTCGATTCGCGAAGTTTAATCTTCGCTTATTTTTAACGCTTCATCAACCCCTCAAAAGCAACATGAAACAAATTCTACTGTTCGCGGCCTTAGGGATCGGCACCGCCACCCTGAGCGCACAAACCGCCAACCTCAACGAACTCTCGGCCCAGAAGAAATCTGCCATTGGAGAAGCTGAAAAGCAACGGTCGTTTTTGCTGGGGGCAAGCCATGGTCAAGGCCCCGAAGCTCCATTCTACACCGAAGACTTTGCAACAGGTCTCCCCACGGGTTGGGCAATTGAAGTGGCCGCAGGTTTAGACCCCGACGGAGTTTGGGTATACAGAGGTCCTGCCACGAGCCCGAACGTCACCACAGGTTCTCAAGGCGCTTATGCGGGCACTCGCGGCCCCATTCAGAGCCCGACCGCTTCGAACGGTTTCTTTATTATGGATTCAGACTTTCTCGACAATGCGGGAATTGTCGGGAATTTTGGCGGCGGCATCGCAGCTTCTCCACACACTTCTCATCTCGTTTCAGATGTCGTCAATTTGACGGGACGAAGCGATGTCGATTTTTCCTTTAGCCAGTATTACCGACGCTTTGCCGGTCCGGGGGCTTCTCAGGCGGTCGTGGGCACATACGTAGATTTTTCGATCGACGGCGGTGCGACTTGGCCCTACACCTTGGCCGTAAACACCAATATTTCGGTAAACAACGAGACCGACCCCAACGACGTTCGCGCGTTTCCCGTAGGTCAGTGGATCGGCAATCAAGCCAATGTGAAGTTTCGATTCCGTTTTGACGGAGAGTACTACTTCTGGATGATCGACGATATCGCCATGGACATCACGCCCAAATACCGCGCGGAATTCACCTCTTGGAGAGGAGCGCCTGAACGCGATGTCATCTTCGGCCCCGCAACGGGCTCGGTCACGATGGGCACTCAGAGCAATAAGCAAAAGCGCTCGGTCGAATTCGACTGCAACATTGTGTCTACGGGCAGTGCCGCTTTGTACAATGCCCAACTCTTTGTCGACATCTACAACAATGGCGCGCTTGTCACGAGCCTCTCAAGCACTCCGCACAATTCGTTTATCGGCGGGGCAAATCCCGACTCTTTGGGCTTCGATACCTTGAATACGTACAATACGCCCTGGACGCCTTCGGGTTTGGGGAATTACGATTTCAGATTCCGTGTGCAAGCCGATTCTGCTGCTTTGGGCGGAAACGTTTTAAGCTTGATTTCGGACACTTCAACACTGGCGATTACCGATTCTGTGAACGCTCAAGACTTCGGGGTGTTTAGCAATAGTTTGGGAACCGATCAGTTGGGCGACGACCTCAGCGCGATTGCCGCACGCCTCGACTGGGTCGGTGCCGAACGCCTTTTTGCCACCGAAATCGAGTTGAGTTCAGCGACCATCGCCGGAGGCCAAATCGAACTCACCGTGTACGACTCTGCGGCCTTCATAGATTTCCAAAGTGGATTTATTCCGGGAAGTGCCATCGCAACCAAAATTCAAACGGTGACCGCCCAAAATGTCAGCAGTCGCATTATTCGATTTGACCTGACGGATGCCAATGGCAAACCCCTATCGCTCAATTCGGGAGCTCACTATTTTGTCGCCACCTTTTTCAGCAATGCCGGAGCGAATTTGATTCGCATCGGCAACGACCAGAGCTTTCAACAAAGAGCCGGAGGCACTTTGATGTACGATGTCGATCAGGCGCGCTGGTTTACGGGATATGCCAACTCTCGCACCTTGAACGCTCCGATGATCCGCGCCATCACTTGCCCGGATGCCGCGTGCCAGGCCTTCCCGTTCAGCACGAGCGAAAACGCCCTCGGATTGAATGCCGTGTATCCAAACCCTGCGCGCGAGGCACTCCACATCGAACTCAACGGCGCCTCGGGAACCTACGAGCTGCGATTGTTCGACATGAGTGGTCGGGTCGTATTCTCTGAAGCCTTAGATAAGCCGGCGGGAACTTTCACCCATTCCGTCGCACTGAGCAAGCTTTCAAGTGGACTCTACATCGTCGAACTTGAGCATTCGGGCAAAACGCATCGCCAAAATGTGAGCATACGCTAAAGAAATACGGCATTTGTTCAAAGTCGCTCTCGTCTGAGGGCGACTTTTTTTTTGCCCTATGTGTATCATTCGTTAAAAATTCATTAATTAGACTTAAAGCAACAAACGATGAGATTGAACCTTACTCCATGCCTTTTGGCGGCCTTGGCTCTACCGGCCATGGCGACGGCACAAATTCAGAACAGTTCTTCAGATCAGTCTCTTTTAAACGGCATAAAAAGAGAAGCGCATTCTGAAATCGCACCGAGGCGGTCTTGGTCTTTTTCAACTGCCAACGGCGGTGCTGAAGCGCCTTTCTACACCCAGAACTTTGCCAACGGCCTGCCCACGGGTTGGGCCATTCAAGTGGCTGCCGGTCTAGACCCCGATGGAGTTTGGGTATACCGAGGCCCGTTGACCGTACCCAATAGCACGGTCGGCTCTCAGGGAGCGTACGGAGGAATTGCCGCCCTCGCGAGCCCCACCGCTGCAAATGGTTTTTTCATTTTTGACTCCGACTTTCTGGACAATGCCGGAATTCAAGGCAATTTCGGGGGCGGACTCGCGGCTTCTCCTCATACTTCGCATTTGGTATCAGGCGTAATCAACTGCACGGGCAAGACCAACATCGACTTTTCTTTCGTTCAGAACTATCGGCGGTTCGCCGGGCCCGGAGCCAGTCAAACCGTGCCCGCCACCTATGTCGACTTTTCAATCGACGGGGGCACCACTTGGCCCTATACCCTGACGATAAACGCAAACCTAGCCGTGAATTCCCAGACGGTAAACGGCGATGTTCAGGCGCATCCGGTGGGGCAATGGCTGGCCAATCAAGCCAATGTAAAGTTTCGATTTCGCTTTGACGGCGACTACTACTACTGGATGATCGACGACATCGCACTCGACGACACTCCAAACTATCGCGCAGATTTTACGCCGGCCGCCGGTGCGCCCGACCGCGACATCATTTTTGGTCCCGCAGCCGGGTCGGCCATCATGGGTGTGTTGACCAATCCGCAACGGCGCTCGGTCGAATTCGACTGCAATGTGGTAACGAGCGGCGTTATGCCTCTGTACAACAGTCGATTGGCCGTGGACATTCTCCAAAACGGCAGTTTGCTGACCACCTTGAGCAGCACCCCGCACAACAGCTTTATCGGCGGTTCGCACGGAGACACCTTGCGCTTCGACACCTTGAACACCTACAATACACCATGGACCGCCCCCGGACCCGGTGCCTACGACTTCGTGTACCGCTTTTTGGCCGACTCAAGTGCCTCAGGTGGCGTGGTCGTTACGCTGATTTCAGACACTTCGACCATGTACGTGACCGATTCTCTGTTGAGCCAAGATTTTGATTTGTTCAGCAACAGCATCGGCACCGACCAACTCGGAGAAGACCTCAGCGCCATGGCGGTGCGCATTGATTTGGTCGATGACGAACAGCTCTACGGAGTCGAAATTGGGCTCAGTGCACTGACGGTTCCCGGTGGGCAAATCGAAATTACGGTGTACGATTCGGCTTCTTGGATTGATTTTACCTCGGGTTTTATTCCCAACTCATACATCGGGTACAGCCTTAAAACCATAACCCAGCAAGACTCGACAAACGGGAGGATCGAATTCGATCTCACTACCCCGGCCACAAGCCAACCTCTGAGCTTGACTTCTGGCGCATACTACATCGTCGCGACCTTGTTCAGCAATGCGGGCACGAATTTGATCCGAATCAGAAACGACGCCAGCTTTGAACAACGGGCGGGCGCCAAGTTTATGTATATCGTGGCAAACAGTCGGTGGTACACGGGCTACAACAACTCGCGCATCTTCAACAGTCCGCACATTCGCGCAGTGGTTTGTCCCGACTCCATGTGTTCCAATATGCCGGCACCCGTGGCTCCAACGGTAAGCACGAACGGAGCTTTGAACATTACTCAAGTATCTGCGACTACAGGCGGAAATGTGACGTCTCAGGGAAGCAGCGCAGTGTCTCAGCGCGGAGTGTGTTACGGAACGGCGCAGAGCCCCGATTTGAGCGGGTCATACACCATGGATGGCTCTGGAGTAGGTTCGTTTACGAGCAACCTGAGTTCTCTCTTGCCCGGAACCCAGTATTACCTAAGAGCCTACGCCATCAACGCGACAGACACGGCATATGGCAACCAAACCACCTTCTCGACACAACCCGGAGGGCTCAGCGAAAACAGCCTCAACGCGGTACGTCTCTTCCCGAACCCCGCCGAGGGTTTTGCAATGCTCGAATTGCCCGGCTTCGAGGGCACCGAAACCATCCGCTTGCTCGATTTGAGCGGTCGACTGGTCTTAGAGCAACGCATTGAAGGCAACCGTCAGGCCATGCTGTACAGACTCGATCTCGCTGGAATTGCCGGGGGCACTTACATCGTCGAACTCAGCGACGAAGTGGCTCGGAGAAGCTGGAGGCTGAGTGTCCGCTGATTGAGCACTCTTTCATAAAACGCTGCAAGCCGTCTCTCTCGGGGCGGCTTTTTTATTTCCTGCTCAAACGAAGCCTAAGCCGCTTAACTCTACTGGATCAGAATTTTACGCCTTTCGATTCGCTTTGCGAATGGTCTTGAAAAGCTCTGAAGTGAAGACAAAATCGACGATGTCGGGTTGCTCGGTATCGAAGATTTCGTGCCGAGAGCCTTCCCAGGCTTTGAGCCCGTCCTTGAGCAAGACGATGTGCTCGCCGATTTCCATCACCGAGTTCATATCGTGCGTGTTGATGATGGTGGTGATGTTGTACTCTTCGGTGATCTCTTTGACGAGATTGTCGATGACTACCGCTGTGGTCGGGTCGAGGCCGGAATTGGGTTCATCGCAGAAGAGATAGCGCGTGTTCAATGCGATGGCCCGAGCAATAGCGACTCGTTTCTTCATCCCCCCGCTGAGCTCCGCGGGATATTTGCCGTTCACCCCTTCGAGATTTACTCTTTTGAGGCAGAAATCAACCCGGTCTCTTTTTTCGCTCAAGCTCTGCTCGCTGAACATATTGAGCGGGAACATTACGTTTTCTTCGACGGTAAGCGAGTCAAAAAGAGCACTATACTGAAAAACCATCCCCATTTCTTGACGGACACCCTGCTTTTCTTTGCGGTCGAGTTCGTCGAGATTGCGCCCATCAAAAAAAATAGCTCCGGAATCAATAGGATACAAACCGAGCAGGCTTTTTAAGAAAACCGTCTTGCCCGAACCGCTTTGGCCGATAATCAAATTGGTTTTACCCGCCTCAAAAATGGCCGTAATCCCCTTGAGAACTTCTTGTTCTCCAAACGACTTGCGCAATTCGCGGACTTCGATCACGGCCCCTTAACCGAGTAAAAGTTGCGTGAGCAGGTAGTTTGCCACGATAATGGCCACGCTGGCACTAACCACGGCCCGGGTGCTGGACACACCGACTTCTACCGCTCCACCCTGAACCGTATAGCCCGAATAGGCGGCAATCGAAGTAATCAGAAAGGCAAAAACCACGGTCTTTGTGAGCGCATAGGCAATGTAAAACGACTTAAAGCCGAGTTGGACTCCGAGAACATAGTCAACCGGGGCAACCATACCTGTGAGACTGCCCGCAATGTACCCCCCGAGTATGCCCAAAAACATGCTGATGATGATCAAAAAGGGATTGTAGAGCATGCTGGCTACAATCTTGGGTAAAATGAGGTACGAGGCCGAGTTGATGCCCATCACATCGAGTGCGTCGATCTGTTCGCTCACGCGCATGGTGCCCAGAGTAGAGGCAATATTGCTCCCCACTTTGCCCGCGAGAATGAGGCTGACCATGGTCGGAGAAAATTCGAGAATAATGGACTCTCGGGTAGCAATCGCGACATAATAGTCGGGAATGAGCGGGTCGTCGAGATTGAGCGCTGTCTGAATGGTGACCACCGCCCCCACAAAAATGGAGATGATCGCCACAATGGCTACGGAGTCGAGCCCGAGTAAATCTATTTCTCTGAGCAGCGCACGAGTATAAACCTTTGTCTTTTCGGGCTTTCGAAAAACCCGAATCATCAGCAAAAAGTAGGCACCCGTGGTGCGAAACACCGAATTGAGCAGCATGCAGCGCGAAGTTACCTTTAAATTTGAGCTCGAAGCGGCTTTCGCCCGCACCATCCTTTTTTGCTCGATGAATTTTCGTTCTACTTTTTCGCCAATTGCAAATCAACTGCCTGTGCTGTTGTGGATTGTGGTGATGGCACTCGCACTGGTCTGCATTTCTTGTTCCGGAGCCAAACCCTGCGATTGCCCGCATTTTTAATGAGCGAAAAAGCTCCACTTAAGCGCGAAAGCTGGCTCGAACCCGTGCCCGAGTCTGCGAAGCCCTATGTGCGCGATCTCCTCAACACACATCCTCTGAGGCTCACCCTGGCCAAGGATCGAAATACCCGTCTGGGCGATTATCGCTCTCCGGGCAAGGATGGCAGGCACCGGATATCCATCAATTCGGGTTTGAATCGATATGCCTTTGTGATTACGCTGATCCACGAGTATGCGCATTTGGCCGTTCACGTTGAACACGGTTCGCGCATTTCTCCACACGGAAAAGAGTGGAAAAGCCGATTTTCTGAACTCATGCAGCCATTGCTGCGCGAAGACGTCTTTCCCGAGCCCTTGCTCGCGGTGCTTCGGAAACATATGTTGAACCCAAGTGCCAGCTCTTTGACCGATCGCGCGTTAGTGGCAGAACTGCGCAAATTCGATCCGGTCGAAGAAATCGACGGACGCCCACTATTGAGCGAACTGCCTGAAGGCACGGCCTTTAAATTGCCCAACGGCATGATTTTCAACAAGGGGCGCATGCGTCGAAGCCGAATTGCCTGTGTGCGCCAAGACAATCACAGAGTCTATTTGGTGCATCCCTTGGTGCGCGTTGAGGCGCTCTAAGCCAACGTATTTTTACCCCATGGAAGCTGAATTCGGTACCGAGGGTCGGCTCGGAATTCTAGGAGGGGGGCAATTGGGCAAAATGCTTTTAGCCGCTGCTGCGCGCTTCGACGTACTGCCCGCGGTGCTCGACCCCGATCCCGACTGCCCTTGTTCTAAATGGACCTCCCTTTTCAAAACAGGGGCGCTCGACGACCGAGACGCGGTGTGTGCCTTTGGCTCAAATCTCAAGGTGCTTACCCTAGAAATTGAGTCGGTATCGGTAGAAGCGCTCACCGATTTAGAACGAGAGGGCGTTCGCGTTTACCCACGTCCACAGACCATTCGTACCATTCAAGACAAAGGGCTTCAGAAAAAATTCATGGCTGAGCACAGCCTCCCCACGGCAGACTTCGTTCTGTACGACGCCCTCGAAGCGCTCAAAGACGATGTCGACCAAGGGCGCAGGCGCTTGCCCTTTGTGTGGAAATCTCGCAAAGGAGGCTACGACGGGCGCGGTGTGTCTATTGTGAAAGACCGGAAGGCCCTCGATGCACTGCCCGAACTTCCGTGCATTGTCGAGTCTCTGATTCCGATTGAGCGCGAGCTGGCCTGCGTCTGCGCCCGCAACCCCTCGGGTGAAATAGCAATTTACCCCGTGGTCGGAATGGAATTTCATCCGGAGGCCAATCTAGTCGAAGTCGTTCATTTGCCTTCGGGTGCCGATCGGGCTCTTGAAATTCAAGTTGAAGAACTCAGCCGCACCATTCTCGAGGCGCTCGATCACGTTGGCCTTCTGGCCATTGAATTCTTCGCAGCGCGCGACGGGCGAATCCTAATCAACGAAATGGCACCCCGGCCGCACAACAGCGGGCACTTGTTCAATCAAGCCGCGGTGTGTTCTCAGTTTGAAATGCATTTGCGCGCCATTCTCGACTTGCCCTTGGGTTCGACCCATTGCGACAAAGCCGCTGCTATGATCAATCTCGTCGGTGCCGAAGGGCATTCAGGGCCCGTTCGCTACGTTGGCTTAGAAGCTGTCTTGGCCGAAGCAGACGCGCACATCGAGCTCTACGGCAAAAGCCAGACGCGTCCGTTTCGCAAAATGGGCCATATCAACATTCTAGCCGACACCCTCGAAGAAGTCTTGGACAAGGCCCGTCGTTTTCAGTCCACCGTTAAAGTCGAAAGTCGATGAGCGATCAAAAGTTGAAAGTGCTTGTGGGGATTGCGATGGGCAGTCGTACAGACCTGCCTGTCATGGAAAAAGCATCCCAGATTTTGACCGAATTCGGAATTGAACACGAAGTGAAAATAGTTTCGGCTCACCGCACCCCAGAATGGATGTTTGAGTACGCTCGAACGGCCTCAGAAAGGGGTTTAAAAGTGTTGATCGCAGGCGCCGGCGGAGCAGCACACCTGCCCGGAATGCTCGCCTCGCTGACGGCCCTGCCCGTGATCGGGGTTCCCGTTAAGAGTTCAAATTCCATCGACGGTTGGGACAGCCTGCTCTCGATTGTGCAAATGCCCGGGGGCGTTCCGGTGGCGACCGTGGCAGTAGACGGAGCTTTAAACGCCGGGATTTTGGCCGCTCAGATTTTGGCGGTTTCCAACCCGACCTTGTTTTATCAAATTGAAAAGTACAAGGACGAGTTAAAAAACAAGGTGCTGAATCAAGGCTGATTTTAATTTGCGGATGCGTGTTTCGAGAACCACTTTCTGATTCATCGTTATCTCTCAGAAAAGTCATCCACATCCCTTCCAGGCCTGCTACAAAAAACCCGACGAATCATTTCATCGGGCTTGAATTCTCTTGAAATAAAGCTTACTCTACTTTTTTGACCTTCAACATCCCCTCGTTTCCAAAAGCGGAATAAATTCCAAAAGTCAGATTGTGTAAGGCATCGTTGTACGGTTCGACATGAGCACCCATGCCCATGTAGTCGACCACGGTGCGGAAGGGTTTTTCGCCCGTGGGGAGCTCCACCAAATGAGCGATGGCGTCGGCCACTTTTTGAGGGCGTTGCTCCGGATTTGTCTCCATGGCGTGCTCAAAACCCGCGAGCATGCCCTTCGGAGCCTCGGCCATAGCCCCGTAACTCTCTGAACGGCTGAGGTCTGAAGGCTTCATCAGGTGATCGACAAAAGTGGTCGGATAGCCTCCGGGCTCGACAATAGCTGATTCGATTCCAAAGGCCGACAATTCGGTGCGGTAGTTTTCTGCCATCGCCTCTAAGGCCCACTTGGTGGCATTGTACGGTCCGTAGAACGGCATGGTAATCCTTCCCAACAAGCTCGAAATAAAGACTACGGTGCCCTGGCCTTCCTTGCGCATATGGGGCAGGGCGGCGCGCATCACTCGCTGAACACCAACCACATTGACATCGAACACAGCCAAGAAATCTTCGGCGGTAAAGAGCTCTTGAATCCCCAAAACACCCACCCCTGCATTGTTGACCAAGACATCGAGCGTGCCCAAAGTTTCTATGCTCTGGGCCATGCCCGCCTCAACGCTCCGAGTGTCGGTGACATCCATCTCGATAAGAACGACGCCTGCAGATCGAAGATGCTCTGCCGCTTCGGCATTTCTACCTGATGTTGTGCGCATGGTTCCGACCACTTTATGGCCCTTACCCGCAAGTGTCTCGCAAATCAAACGGCCAAACCCTCCGCTTGCGCCGGTCACTAATATGTTCTTTTTCATGGATTTTTGCTTTGTTCTTTGAGTAAAAGTATCTCACTTCGCTCGACGCCTGAGGGAGTCTTCAAAACATTTTTAGATCTCGAAAAGCCCGGCCATTAAAGCATCCTTAAACTTCGACCAACTCGTTTGCGGCCGCCCCCTCACTAAATTAGCCCCCTCGAACAGCAAAATCAGCTATGGGAAGAGCGTTTGAATATCGCAAAGCGCGCAAAATGAAGCGTTGGGCCTCGATGTCCAAAGTCTTTACGCGCATCACGAAAGACATCATCATGGCCGTGAAGGAAAACGGCCCGAGTCCCGATGCCAATTCGAGGCTCAAAGCGTTGATTCAGAACGCGCGAGCTGCCGATATGCCCAAGGACAATGTCGAGCGTGCCATCAAGCGAGCCACCGCCAAAGACCAGGCCGACTACAAGGAACTGGTCTATGAAGGCTATGCCCCACACGGGATTGCGCTCTTGGTAGAGACCGCTACAGACAATCCGACGCGCACGGTGGGAAACATTCGTTCGTACTTCAACAAATTCAACGGAAGCCTCGGAACCAGCGGCTCTGTGGAGTTTTTGTTCGAGCGCAAATGCCACTTCAAAATCGCGGGCAACGGCTTGGATCCCGAAGAATTCGAATTCGAAATGATCGATCACGGAGCCGAAGAAGTCTTTAGAGACGAAGAAGACGGAAGCCTGATGATCTACGGCAATTTTCCCGATTACGGCTCGATTCAAAAGGCGCTCGAAGACCGCGGCATCCAGATCGTGAGTTCAGGCTTTGAACGCATACCCATGGATACCAAGACCTTGAGCCTCGAACAAGTCGAAGATGTCGAAAAACTGCTCGAACGACTCGAAGACGACGAAGACGTCCAAGCCGTCTATCACAACATGGTATAACTGACGGTTTGACAAACTGCCCGCTCGGATGTCATAAATCCGTCGGGGCAAAACGACAGCTTGACAGCCCGAGGAATTGAAGCCGCCCGAAAGGTGGCTTTTTTATTGCTTGGCACGGAATTCGACCACCGCGACCTCGTCGAACGACGCCAATCGTTGTTTCACCAAAAAACCCATTTAAAGCAAATGTCCAACATTCAACTGCGCCCGCTGGCCGACCGCGTTCTGGTCGAACCGATGCCGGCAGAGACCAAAACCGCAAGTGGTCTGATCATTCCCGACACCGCCCAAGAAAAACCCCAACGCGGCAAAGTGATTGCCGTAGGTCAGGGCAAAAAAGACGAGCCGATGACCGTGAAGCCCGGAGACGAAGTGCTCTACGGAAAATATTCGGGCACCGAGCTCAAGTTTGAAGGCAAGGACTATCTCATTATGAAAGAGGCCGACATTTTCGGTATTCTCTGAACCCACGACTGTAAAACACAACTAGAACCAAACAACCACCATGGCTAAGGAAATTCATTTTGATCTCGATGCCCGCGACAGGCTCAAAAGGGGCGTCGACGCATTGGCCAATGCCGTTAAAGTGACCCTCGGACCCAAGGGCCGCAATGTGATTATCGAAAAATCGTTTGGCTCGCCCATCGTCACCAAAGACGGGGTCACGGTAGCCAAAGAGATTGAAC
Organism: Schleiferiaceae bacterium; assembly: GCA_041739275.1. Lineage (GTDB taxonomy): Bacteria > Bacteroidota > Bacteroidia > Flavobacteriales > Schleiferiaceae > WGMI01. Next base: position 38,313 of record JBGSOF010000057.1, read on the forward strand.
TCGAAGACAAAATCGAGAATCTCGGCGCTCAAATGGTCAAAGAAGTGGCTTCGCGCACGGCCGATGTGGCCGGTGACGGAACGACCACCGCAACCGTTCTCGCGCAAGCAATCGTAACCCAAGGTTTGAAAAACGTCGCCGCAGGGGCCAACCCCATGGACCTCAAGCGAGGTATTGACAAAGCGGTAACCGTCGTCATCGAAAACCTCAAGACTCAATCGCTGGCCGTTGGCGACAGCGACAACAAAATTGAGCAAGTCGCTTCAATCTCAGCCAACAACGACAACACCATTGGCAAACTGATCGCCGAGGCGATGACGAAAGTCAAAAAAGAGGGTGTGATTACGGTTGAAGAAGCCAAAGGCACCGAGACCTACGTTGAAGTGGTCGAGGGAATGCAGTTCGATCGCGGCTATTTATCGCCCTATTTCGTGACCAATCCCGACAAGATGATCACCGAAATGGAAACTCCCTACATCTTGATCTACGACAAGAAGATCTCGACCATGAAGGAGTTGCTGCCCATTCTTGAGCCCGTTTTGCAGAGCGGACGCAGCTTGTTGATCATCGCTGAAGATGTTGACAGCGAAGCCCTTGCCACCTTGGTGGTGAACCGCATCCGCGCGGGCCTCAAAGTGGCTGCCGTAAAGGCTCCCGGCTTCGGAGACCGCCGCAAGGCCATGCTCGAAGACATCGCCATTTTGACAGGCGGCACGGTGGTAACCGAAGAGCGCGGTTTTAAGCTCGAGAACACCACCCTCGACATGCTCGGCCGTTGCGAGAAAATCACCATCGACAAAGACAACACCACCATTGTGAACGGTGCGGGTCAAGCCGACGATATCAAAGCGCGTGTCAACCAAATCAAGGCGCAAATCGAGACCACCACTTCTGACTACGACAAAGAGAAATTGCAAGAGCGCCTGGCGAAACTCGCGGGTGGAGTCGCTGTTCTGTACGTTGGAGCGGCTTCTGAAGTGGAAATGAAAGAAAAGAAAGACCGCGTAGACGATGCATTGGCCGCCACACGCGCAGCCATCGAAGAGGGCATTGTCCCCGGTGGAGGTGTGGCTTTGGTGCGCGCTACCGAAGCTTTGGCGGGCAAGAAAGGCGACAACGACGACGAGACCACCGGAATGGCGATTGTGGCTCGCGCCATCGAAGAGCCGCTGCGTCAAATCGTCGAAAACGCCGGGCTCGAAGGCTCTGTGGTCGTTGCCAAGGTAAAAGAGGGCAAGGCTGATTTTGGTTTCAACGCCAAGACCGACAAATACGAGCAGATGTTTGAGGCGGGGATTATTGACCCGACCAAAGTGACTCGAGTTGCCCTTGAAAATGCGGCTTCGATTGCAGGTATGCTGTTGACCACCGAGGCAACCATTACCGAAATTCCGAAACCTGAACCTGCCGGAGGCGGAGGTGCTGCCGGAATGGGCGGCATGGGTGGAATGATGTAATCGACCTTTTCGATTCTCTTAGAAAACCTCGCTTCGGCGGGGTTTTTTTATGGGAGCTTGCGGCGCTTTGATTTCATTCTTTTGGAGACTGATTTTTCTCAATACCGGATGATCGCCCTTATATTCACAACTTTAAATCGCAATTATGAAAGAAATTCTAAAGTCCACAGGCTATTTCGCCCTTAAAAACCTGCCCGGATCGGTTCGCCAATACGTTCCACAAGGCTTCGATTTATACCTCGACTTGCTCAAGTTGGGCGCGCAACACAGGCCCAAAGTAATCTTTGACGTTGGCGCCAATCAGGGACAAACGGCGCTCAAATTGGTGCAATGGTTCCCCGAGGCTGCGGTGCATTGTTTTGAGCCGGTGGCTTCGACACGCGCAAAACTGGCCGCCAATACGCGCAAGTTTCCACAAATTCACATTCATCGCGAAGCACTCGCCGCCGAAGCGGGAACGGCAGAAATTCGACTGCTCGACGACGATTCCAAAAATACTTTAGACCTGCACGCATCAGACTCCGGGCTCGACAAGGGAGTGGAAAAAATCGCGCTCGATCGGCTTGATTCTGTGGTTGAGCGACTTGGAATTCAGCGCGTAAACCTGCTCAAAATCGATACCGAAGGCCACGATCTCGAAGTTTTGAAAGGCGCTTCAAAAGCCTTGGCCGAGGAGCGCATCGACTTTGTTCAGGTCGAAGCGGGCATGAATCCGTTCAACGATCGCCACGTTCCCTTCGAAGCTTTTCACGAGTATCTCAAGGGTTTCGGATACCTCTGTTTCGGCTTTTACGACCAGCACCTCGAATGGAGCGGAGAACGGCGTTTGCGCTTTGCAAATCCGGCTTTTGTTCGCCCGGGCATCGGTCATTCCAAAGCTTGAATCGATTCAACTTTTATTCATTTTTCTCCTTTTTCCACAGAGTAAAACAGCATTCGCTCGCGCTGAATTCTCCATCTTGCGCCTATGAACGAGGATGAAGAAAACCGCGAAGCCGAGCGCCGCATGAACCGACTGCTCGAAGCGGCAAACGAAAAGATCTGGCTGATTCGCAACGACGATGGCCCTGTTTTGCTCGAAGACGAAGACGGGCGACGCGCCATTCCACTTTGGCCCGACGAGGTCTCTGCCGCGGCGATGCTCCGAGGCAACTGGGGGAGTTTTAAAACCGAGGCCATCGAACATCGGCACTTGGTGGGCTGGCTCGAGAATTTGAGCGACGAGGGCGTGGACATTGCGGCATATCCCGATCGCGATTTAAACGGATATATTTTGAGCGCTGCCGAGCTGCGCGAAATCTTGAGCGGAGAGCCCCTCGATGCCTAAGCCCTCGATTCTGCTTTTGCACGGCGCATTGGGCTCAGGGCTTCAATTGGAGCCTTTGGCGAATGCGCTGGAAGCCGATTTCAAGCCACTGATCTACACATTCCCCGGCCACGGAGAGAAGCCGGGCAAAGCGAATTGGACCTTGAATTCGCTGGCCGAAGAATTACTCCATTTTCACTCCGAACCTCTCTTTGTCTTTGGGTATTCGATGGGCGGCTACGCAGCATTGATGGCCGAAAAACAGCGACCGGGTTTTTTAAAGGGATTGGTGACTTTAGGAACCAAATTCGACTGGAGCACAACAGCCACGGAGCGAGAGGTCAAAAAGCTGGACTCTGATTTTCTGAGCGCCAAAGCGCCTGATTTTGTGGATGAGCTCAAGCGTTTGCACGGCCCTGATCGATGGAAAGACCTCTTGGCCGAAAGCGCTCAAATGATGCGCGAACTTTCGACGGGTGGCGCTCTCTCGGATCTCGATTTTCAACAGATTTCAAGCCCCGTTTTCTTGTGTTTGGCCTCAGGCGATCGAATGGTGAGCCTTGCCGAAACCGAGGCGGTTCAACGCTTGTTGCCTCGGGCTTCGATGTGGGCAATTGAAGGAGCCCACGGCTTGAGTACGGTGAATGCACACACTTTAGCCGCACGGATCAAACAGGGATTTTTATCCATTTAACTATTTGATCTGTACAGTCTTATGAAATTTGAAGGGTCATTGAGCAAGATGATGAGCAGCCCTGGCCCGCCGGTTCGATATGCCATGGAATTGGGAGACGATTTGGTGGTTCCCAATGTGTGGATCGGAAAGGAGTTATCGATCGAATACCTCGGTTATATCGTGTGTTCCTGCGGCAAAGTGGTCGATCGGGTTTTCCGCCAAAACTTTTGCTACGAGTGTTTTATGACCAAGCCCGAAGCGGGTGATTTTATTCTGCGACCTGAATTGAGCAAGGCGCATCTGGGCATTGCCGATCGCAATCTCGAGTGGGAAATGGCGTACCAACTGCGGCCTCATGTGGTGTATTTGGCGAACAGCGGAGGGCTTAAAGTCGGGGTGACGAGAGAAAGCCAAATCCCTACGCGATGGATCGACCAAGGGGCTTCGGCGGCGATTGTGCTGGCGCAGGTGCCGAATCGCTACTTAGCGGGAGCCATTGAAGTGGAGTTGAAGAAGCACTACGCTGATAAGACGGTGGTTAAAAAGATGCTGAGCGGTGTGGACGAACCGATAAATCTGCCGGACGAAAAACAGAAAGCTGCCCTGCTCTTGCCCGAAGACCTTCGAGTCTATCTGAGCCCGGACACCGAAGTGTACTCGTTCCAATATCCTTCACCCAGCCAGTTCGTGCACCGCAAAAGCCTGAACGTCGAAAAAGACCTTCCCTTCAAGGGCACCTTCCTCGGCCTCCGCGGCCAATATTGGCTGTTTTCCAACGGCATTGCGCTCAATGTGCGCTCGTATGAAGGGCGGGCGGTGAGTGTGGAGGTGTGAGGACGCAATTCGAGGCTGCGATCAGGGGTTGAAATTAAAGAGTGCCAAAGCACATAGGAGTTCCAAGTAAGCTCGACACCTTCGAGCGAAGTTCATGTTTTCCTTTCCCGTTTTATTTGTCTTATGTTGAGCATTACGGAATTATCTATCAGCCATACTAAATCTATCAAGGAATTGACTATTCATCCCAAGAGAGTCAACATCTTTATTCGCGAACTCAATTCAGGAAAATCCAATATTCTGGAAGCCCTTAGCTCGCTGTCTGTTAATGCAACTTACAACAGATCTAAGAATGTTTTTCGGCATCGAATTTTAAACAATTTATTTTGCAATTGATCTGTAGACAATCCCATCGAAATAAAATGCGAATAACCCATCAAAAAACAACCATAGCCAACTGATATTTAACTCGAACTTAAAAAAATCTATAAACGTCGACGAGATAAAAAATTTAAATTGCATAGAGTTGTATAGGGTACCTCTAATGACGTGCGGAACAATTTAGACTGTCTTTCTGAAGTCCGTGGCTTTCTTGCCCAAAGTCAGAGCTGCATTCACGTGAGAATATCGGTTTTCGACGAATCGCAAAATGATTCGGGAAATTCACTCTCAAGAAAATGAGAATTATTGAATTCACATCTCCTCAAATTTCAAGAATATCGAAATAGTTTATTGAATTAGCGTATTCTAAATAATCAGGCATTTGCATTATTATTATTTTTTATTGCACATTTCTGCATATTATTTCTGTCACAAACCCAATAATTTTGATGATCAAAAAGAATAATGACTACATCCATCATAATCATTCTCATTGGAGTCTTTATTTTCTGGGGACATTACCTCAATGGGATATTCGAGCGGAAAAGTATACCCGATGTTCTCGGCCTCATGGTTCTCGGAATCCTTATGGGACCGGTTTTTCGCTTGGTCGACCCGAGCTCGTTTGGGCAAATGGGTTCGTTGTTTACCAACCTCGTGCTCATTTTCATTTTGTTTGAAAGCGGCACCGATTTAAAAATTGCAGAAATAAAATCCTCTTTCAGAGATTCCATCGGAATAACAACCCTGAGCTTCTTTTTAACCTGGATCACTACGTTTGTTCTGTGCATCGCATTGTTTGATCTTTCTTATGTAAGCTCTCTGTTCGTTGGAGCCACCCTAGGCGGTACATCTTCGGCTGTAGTCGTCGGATTGGTCAAAAAAACATCGGTCACGCCCAAAACCGCGACAACCTTAATTATTGAATCTGCAGAGTCCGATGTTTTTACACTTGCCATTCCACTTGGAATTTTAGGGTTCATGCTCACCGGAGACATGGAAGCCAGCTCGATCATCTCCCAATTCATTTCATCCCTCGTCCTCGCTCTGCTCATTGGTATAGGCGGGGCATTTTTGTGGTCGTTCATCATCAATAAAATCCCAACGCTAAAAACCACGCGCTTCTCGACCCCTGCATTCTTGTTCATACTCTATGGGCTCACAGAATATTTAAATTTTAGCGGGCCCTTAACCGCACTTTCCTTTGGCATCGCGATTGGCAATCTTCAATATTTCGAACCCAAACTGTTGGTGAACATTATCCCCAATCACAGCATCGTTCTACCGCAAGTAGAAAAGGATTTCTTTAATCAAATTGTGTTCCTGCTTCGAATCTTCTTTTTTGTATACATCGGAATAAATATGCAATTCGAACGCCTTGATTGGCTCGCGTGGGGCGCCCTACTAACCCTCGGTCTCTTTATCGTTCGCTATGTCGCCGTAAAATTGATTATCCCGAAAAACACACCGCTCTTGGACAAATCGGTGATTTCGGTCATGATCCCCAAAGGACTTGGAGCCGCGGTGATCGCCACACTTCCCCTGCGACAGGGCCATGCAGACGGGGTCATTATTCAATCGATCTGTTTCTCTGTTATTCTTTTCAGTACGCTTTACTGCGTAGGCCTCTTCTTTCTGATCGACTCGGGGCTCGCCATGCCCTTTTACAGAAAAATATTTAGTAATGAGAAGATTCAAACTGAATAATCTAACCTATCTTTTCATTTGTTCTGATTGATCATTGCCCTAAAAATATCGCGAGAATATGTTCGAGGAAATTCTAAAAACTAAAATCATCTCTTCGGCGGAGTTTTCTTTGACAATTGGCAGCCTGTTCAGCGCAGCGCTCGTCATTTTTGTTTCAGCACTGAGCATAAACCTGATCTCGAGAATAATTAAGCATTCATTCAAAAAGAGAAATACAGCAGATGGTCGACATTTATCGGTAATTCAGTTAATCAAATATTTTATCTGGGCACTCGCTTTCGTCTTTGTTCTCCAGACCTTGGGAATCAACATAACCTTCCTCATCGCCAGTTCAGCCGCGCTTCTCGTCGGAATTGGATTGGGGCTTCAAGACATCTTTAAAGATTTCGTTTCGGGAATAACTCTGCTTACAGAAGGCACCATTAAAGTAGACGATATTGTCGAAGTGGACGGAATGGTCGTTCGAGTCAAAGAAATATCGCTGCGGACGTCTGTAGTAGCCACGAGAGAAGACAATGTGGTCATCATTCCAAATCACAAATTCATAGAAGAAAAAATAATCAACTGGACAGCGAATATGCTGCCCTCGCGTTTTACCATTGAAGTAGGAGTTGACTATTCCAACGATGCTCGTCTGGTAGAGAAAGTGCTCATTGAATGCGCGTTAAACCATAAAGACGTGCTGAGAGATGAAGAATTTGGCCCAACGGTTCGCCTGAGTTATTTCGGCAGTTCATCGCTCGATTTTCAACTCGTTTTTTACAGCTTCAACCTCTTCCGAATTGAAAGTGTTAAAAGCAAACTTCGATTCTTGATTCACGAGGCGTTTGCGAAAAATCAGATTTCCATTGCCTTTCCTCAAAGAGTGATTCACATATCAAAAGAGGAGTGAAGGAGGGGTCAGCAGAAAATTCCCGGGATCGTCCGGATTTTTTAATGCTCGGAACCTTGAACGCCGTCTGAATCACAACTCAAAGTTGTTTTTAACCGTTGCCCGTAACACATATAAATTATTAATTGTGATTTGATTACCCAACCGAGAAATCAATAACGTGTCCGAATACTGAGGCACTCAAAGCCTCTCGACTCCGTCACCGTGCTCATGTTTCATTAAAACCACATTGCTTCCCAAAAAAAAATTTCCTTTCGACCCGACAGCCGGCGCGTGTGGCACATCGTCGAGATAAACCGGGTCAGCGGAAATTTCTGGGGACTACGGAGATTTGATCTCGCCTTGAGCTTCTTTAAGTTATTCGTTAGCTTGAAAATATGAGGACATCGTCGCTGTTCAGGAAAAATTGGTCTAAGCTGTCAATCGTCAAATCAATAAAGTGCTCCCAAACCAACGAGGTGACCACACATCAAGGTGCTTAAAGCCTCTCGACTCCGGGACCCGCAAGCGACGCCGAGTCGCACA
>JBGSOF010000005.1:0-29498 GCA_041739275.1 Schleiferiaceae bacterium
ATCAAAAAAATTATTGTTTATAGTGAAACAGTCAGGCTGAACCTGACAAAATGGATATGAAACATCATTTATAAACAGTGCCTTGGCAGAAACGGCTCTTTGGCTTTTGCCGAAGGGTCGGCTTTGTGTGTCGGGGCAAAACCAAATGTGCCACTTGTGCGGCTGGCTAAAATTGTTTTTAAAAAAGTGCGGTGGGGAAAAAAATAAAAAACATCGGGTCGGCTTGAGTGTCGGCTTACTCGCTGTCCAGTTGCAATATGGTCTGTATGTTTTTGGTCACCTGTCAAAATGGTTTGTCTTTGTGTTTATATTTAAATTTTGGTCGGTTTGTCGTATTTGGAACGGTCGTCCTACCATTGGCTGTTACGTTTTGCAGCTACAAGAAGTTGGCGATTTCGGAGCACAAAACTGTCTGCCAGCACTGAACTTGATACGAAGCACAAAGCTTCATTTAACCACTGAACCGCCAATTTCTTGTAGGTGCTGTTACCAGTAGGTGTTCTTCGTTCGTGTCCGCTTTCAACCATTTTTTATTATGTCTTTGAGTTCGTCAATTGTCAATGGTGGATTTTGTTTATGCAACATTGAATGGCAGTTTGGGCAAACAGGTCGTAAGTCCTGAATTGGATTTACTTTATATTCTTGTTTGATTGTCGCCACCTGTGTCAAATGATGAACATGAATAAATTTGTAACCTAAACTGCCATAAAATTTCTCAAAGTTGAAGTCGCAAACAGAACAAGCGTAACCATAATGTTTTAAGCATTCCTTTCTTGCATAAATATTTCGTTCGTATCGGGTCTGCGTAACTTGTGTTGCTGCACCTTCAACATATGTTATTGTCGTGTCTGTTGTTTCTGAAAACGGGCTGTAACGAATGTTCTGTGTTCTTAAAAACTCAAACCATTCTTCTTCGAGTTCGTCAACTGCTTCAGGTCTTATTGAAATTCCTGAAGATTGTGGTGTCCAAGTTTGCTTTGATAAATTTCCTTTGTCAAGATTGTCAACTGTTAGAATTGGTTCTTTTTCTGGATTTAATAAAGTGTCGAACTCAATTAATACTCTCGGAACGTCTTTGTCTTCACCGCTCCAATGTTGTGAAAGAAAAGGTTCTGAAACAACTTTCCCTGATGCGAAAATTCCTCTTGGTGTCGAACCAACTCTTGCTAAAAATGCTCTGTCGCCTGGTCGAATACTTTTATGGCTTCGGCAACTCCACATTAAAGTTACCTTACCAGTGTTTTTAAGTTCTTCAATGTTTTTTTCAATGTATGGTTCATTGTTTGGGTCTGTCCATTGGCTCCATTTGTTAGGGTTCCAAACAAAGAGATAAGAATTTTGAATTGAAATTGGTTTTATGTTTTCTGTCAACCCACATTCTTCTAATGCTTCTTTTAATTCTGGCTTGAGTTGATAAATGAAAAATGTCCCTTTGTAGTAACCCGTAAAAAAGAAGTCCCAAAGTTTTCTTGTTCCGTCTTCACGCTCTGTTTGTTTAATGTCGTGTTTTTTAAGGATACGTTTTCCAAGTCCAACAACTTTCCCTACAACACCATTTTTGTCTGACCAACCGATAATTCTTGCAAGGTCTGTCGCTGATGCTTCTTGTTTGTCGAGTGAATATAAAGTTTGAAAAATGAGAAGGTCGTCAGGTTGCACAAGGTCTTTGTCTTGCAGAATTTCTACAAAAAGTTCCTTACTGATATTTGGTGTCGTTGTTGTCATTTACACTTACTGGTAACGTTTCTCAGCTATACGCAGGCAGGGATTTTAACCACTGAACTTCCTACGAAGAACTGAACTTTAATTTTCCCACTTACCTGTCCTACGAAGCACGAAACCCCTGCTTGCGTATAGGTGATGTTATCGCTTCGGTGTTCTTTTTCGTCCGTTAGGTTGTCGGTCGTTTTGGTCGTGCGGTTGGACAGACACACTCTTTGCCAAGCTTTGGTTTGAGCTTTGGCTTGAGCGGCTTGGTAATGTGTGTGGCTGTTGAGTGTTGGCATATTATATCAAATTATATTTTTCACTTGGCGGAAATAGCAAATCTAGTCCCTTAGGTTTGATTTTAAATATTGGTCCTTTTTCAACTACTTTTCCGTTTGCATTTCGCTTTATCAAATGGTCAAGTGTAATTATTCCTTGGTCAACCAGAATGTCAAATTGTGATGTAATTGGTTTTTTGGTGTGCTCAACAAGAGAATACTGAAAATGCTCTCTTCCGTCAATGTAGGTGCTTGTTGCTTCAACCCAAAATGTTTCTTTATGCTTTTCTAAAAGTCTGTTGTGCAAAGTGTTTAAAGACCAGATGACAAAATCACCAATCTCTGGCTTGTCTGAATTTTCAACGAGTTGCTTTATTTCTGAATCAAGTCTCAATGCTAATCCTTGCGAGTTTCTTGTAATTGCTGAAACAGTACAATAAAGTTTAAAATCTTCAGCACGGTGATAACCGAATGCATCTAAAATTTCTGCTGAACTTTTGAATTTACTTAATGCCCACTCTGGCACTTGTGCAAATAAGTTTTTCCTGTTCGTTCGACTACTTCTAAATGATTTTAGTTCTATTCCTTTGTAGTCGGGTTGTTTAGAAGAATTAATGTCAATTCCCAAGGCTGTTTCTAAAGTTCTCCCTACAGAAGTATCTGCTGCAACCATTGAAGGAATAGGACCCGAAATCGCAACTTTTCTCAACATAGCCAATAGTTCAAACGCTATTTCATTGGCTTTACCGCTGATTTCTAAAATCAACTCTTTTAATGGATTAATCAGGCTCGAGTTTATTAATACTTCTACATTCAATTGCGTTAAATTGAAAATATGAAAAGAGCCAGAATAAAAAATCATTGCAATCAAATCGTTGGGATTTGCAATTTTGGTAAGCCCCGAAAACCAAATTCTCGGGTCTCCTTTTTTAGTTTGTGGTCTGTATAAAGAAGCTGTTGAATGAATTACTTGAAAGTCCTGATAAATTAGTGCTTCAATTTGAACTTTGTTTTCTTGACCTTGCCCTTGAATATCATAGTCGTGAATGTTGTTCTCCTTTAGAAAACTTCTAACTGAGCCGGTGGCATCCATTATTGATTTCTTTAAACCAGTTTCAGTTGGCTCAATTAGAGAAAGGGAAACCTGATTTTTAGTCAGAATTTTAATTTTTGATTGTTCTGCTTCTGTTAGTACTCTCATTTAATATTTTTTAAAATCTCTGTCGCTACTGCTCTAGCCAATAATGGCGGAACGGCATTGCCAACCAAAGTATATTGCGGAACTTCTGTCTTTCTATTATTACCACCAGTTGAACGCTTTCCCTGAAAAACAAATGTATCATCAAATGATTGAAGTCTTGCCATTTCACGAACTGTCAATGCCCTTGGTGAGTTGTAGTGAACATAATCATCTGGTATTGTCATAATCGTTGAACTTTGTTCATCTGGTTTCAATACATTGTAATTTCTTTTATTTGATGTCAAACCACATTCATCTATTTCACATTGAGCCTTTTTATAATCTCCGTTTTTAAGAATAATATCAAGACGTTTGATTACATCATCATTTTGATTGCTTGTTTTGTGATTATTTAGAATGTCAAAATATTTTTCTCCCTTTTGAAGTCCTTCAAAATTTCTCACGTAAAAAGGTTTTGTTTTAGGTTGATATCTTTCAATTAACCGACCTTCTTTTGACCATTCTGCAAATGATTTACCAGTCTTAGGATTTTCCTTACCGTCAATAGTCCTTTTCTTCAAAAGGCTTTTCATTTTTTCGGCTGTACCATTGAATTGTTTTGAAATATCAACTAGTTCATAGTGATGAGCTTCTTGATTATTACCAATAAAATCAAGGTCGTATAAAGCTTCAAAAATCGTTACTTTTTCATTTTCCTTTACGGTTGGTGGTATTTCAGAAATAAATTTCTGGTCTTTTCTACAACCAATAAAAAGCACTCGTTCACGATTTTGTGGAACACCATAATTTGAAGCGTTTGCGACAAATGGTTTTTCGATTTTATAAAGCCTAATGCTGTCCAGAATTTTGTTGAGTTCAGATTTCTCCTTTTCAGAACATAGGTTCAATAGGATATCTACGGTTTCATCAAATGAATTTGTGTAGATTTTAAGTGCTGTTATTATATCAGAACAGTCTTTTTTATAATCGGAAGGAACTTTGAGTTCCTTAAATGCAAATTCAATTTGTTCAATTACACTCTCAGATCCGATATGAGTTAAAAATGCCGTGAATGTTTCTACAAAGGCATCACTGTCAATATTGCAGAAGTCTTTCTCTTTAATGATGTCACGTTTTAGTTTTTCCCATTCTTTGGTTCTGGCAAGTATGTTAAATCCGTGTCTAATGGTATTTATTCTTGAATCCGTTTTACTGGTTTTATAATCTGCAATTTTGGGTGTTAGCTGCTTGAATCTATTATCTACAAATCGAATAAATTCTTCTCTGCCTATTTCAATTTCAGCATCCCTTAATTTTTCAATTTCAACTCGTTTTATAATACTTTCAAGCAAGAAACTATTTTTATCAGACTTCATTTTTCTGATAAATGAAACTAAAACTGGAATTTCTTTAATGTCAACTATTGAATTGATTTCTTGAATTATTAAATCCTTGATTTTCCCATTTTCTTTTGTAAGAATGCCTTTTACATTCTCCATTACGAAATACTTCGGTTGCAATATTTTAATTACTTCGAGATAGTGTGAGAATAAATCATCTTTTTTATCAAACTTCTTTCTCTTACCTGCCAAACTAAAACTCTGGCAAGGCGGTCCACCACAAACCACATCAATTTTTTTGTTACCTATCTTTTGTAACAGGTTGTCTAAAAAATCTGGTTCTGTGATGTCTTGTTTCAAAAATTCAGCATTCAATCCTAGTTGATGGTTGTATCTTACTATGTGAGTGAGTTCGCAATTTTCATTTATGTCGCTTGCCGCAATGAAGTCAAAGAATTTATTATGAACTTCTGCTTGTAAAAAGCCTTCACTAAAACCACCTGCACCTGCAAATAAGTCAATAAATGTGAAAGGTTTACCATAAAGAGAAATCTGTTCCTTTACAATATTTACAGTGTGATTTTCTTTGTACCCGTCAATATGTTGATTGAGAATATCTTTGATTTCATCTTGTGAAAACGTTTTTTTGTTTGAATGATGTAATAGTTCGTCTGCACGTTCATTTAGAAAATTCAAATAGTGATTTGTCTCAGTCGCTTCAATTGTAATCCCTTTAACTCGTTGTCTTTTCTTGTCAAAAAGCTCTGGGTCAATTTTTTGTCCTGTCGCTAACTTAATTTGTGTGCCAGAACAGTTAATCCTTAAATGAATAGGGGCAAGCCCTTTCTTGTCTGGTTTGTCGAGATAAAAATTAATTGTTGCCATAATTACGGACGGTTTTACGTACACGGACAAAATTACGGACAAATTTTAAATCTCTGTTCATTTTTGTTTATTTTCTGTCGAGCGTTGGCAAAAAAATGGCTCTTTTGGTTTTTTGAGCGTTGGCTTGAGTGTTGGAAAAAACCAAATGTGCCATTTGCGGGTCGGCTTTTTACACTGAGCGATAACTTACTTATAGGCGAAGTTTTCCTATCCCTATACGCACCCCCGTGTTGTATAGGTCTAGTTTTACTTCCCTTTTGTTCAAGCTATAGATCATCGAACGGGCTGCGGATTTCTTCGATTTTACGTTGACTCACATGCGTGTATATCTCGGTCGTTCTAATGCTGTTGTGGCCTAACAAGTCCTGAATGTAGCGAAGATCGATACCCCGCCTCAAGCAAATGGGTCGCGTAGCTGTGCCGCATCCGGTGCAAAGTAGCATTTTTCTCAAGACCTGATTTCTGTAGGGCTGCCTTAAATATCAACTGAAGACTCTTTTCGCTATACCGCGCTTTTCCCTGTCCCTCAAAAAGATAATCAATTGGTTTGTAGAGTCATCTGTAGTCATCAATTTATGCAATCAGCAAAATACTGAGCGGAACAACCCAGTTTTTCTTTCACTTAGACTGTCGAACAAAGAGCAGGTTTCGTACAGAAAGAACAATGGGCGTCGGAAATTTCTAGGGACTACGGAGATTTGATATTGACTTTAGCACCTTAAAGCTATTAGTTATCCTGAAATCGAGAGGACAAGGTAGCGGCCTAAAACAATTCGGTTAAAGTTGTTAAATGTTGATTGATTACAGCACTCTTATACCAACGAGGTGACCGCACATCTTGGTGCTTAAAGCCTCTCGACTCCGGGACCCGCAAGCGACGCCGAGTCGCACAACAGCCGCAACTTCCTTTTTAATATTCTGCGGCGGCGACCTCGGCCAAAGCGCCTGCGGGTAGGACAAGAGAGCGCTGCGCCGGTTTAAAAAGCTCCTTTCTTTCCTTCTTTCTTTGGAGCAGCAAAGAAAGAAGGCCTCCGCGGCAGCGGGGTGAACATCAAGGTCGTAGAGAGGGAATGAACAACGAAGGCCTATATCCACTCCTACCTTCAAATCGCACCGCCGCGAAGCATCGCGGCACTACAAGATGCTCATCGGCGAAGCCGCAAAGCATCGACCTGCCCCCAAATCCAATCGACCAACAGCTTTGCCATATCCCCACAAAAGGACCTTCAATGTGACCCAAAGCTGCCAGAGCAAACGAGATCACAAGCCTTTGCCACTTAAGACTTTTCAACCAAAAGCGACGGAATCCGTCCACCTAAGCCGCGATCTTTTACCTGCACTCCAAAAAAAAGCCCCCCATTCGGGAGGCCTTTCAAAGAGGAGGAAAAGAAAAACTTATTCCCGAATCAAACGGCTCGAAGAAACCATGCCGTTCACATTCGCTTGAATCATATAAACCCCAGCCGCATAGGCCGAAAGATCGAAAGAAACAGAACCCTCTGTCGACCTGCCGCGTTCGAGGATGCGGCCGCTGAGGTCGAGGAGCAAGACATCGCCACCGATCGGAAGCTCCACATAGACAAAACCAGAGCTCGGATTCGGATAAACGCGAAAGCCACTCCCTTCATCGAAGGCATCGACACCCCCCTCGCCCTTACACGCCCCGGGCCCGTTGTTGTGACCGCGGCTAATCGAGCAAGCCGGAGCCGAAGTAGCCGCAGGCTGACCCGAATACTGATAGCGCACAAAGACCGTGAACTCGTAGTTCGCATTGCACAAGCCACTCAAATTGAAAACATGGCTCGTTCCGCCGAGCAAACCACTGGTCACAAAAGGAAGCCCGCTGCCCTGAACGCGATAGCCCGCGCGATAGCCCAAAACCACCGCACCCGGAATCGCTTTTGCGTTCCAATTGACCGTGAAATTCGCGCCCGCCTTGACCACACTCAGCAAAGTCGTCGACTCGAACGAACCCGCGGGCACCCCTGAACTGATCGAAACCGTGGTGTCGCAGCCATAGACGTCAGACACTGTGCAACTGTAGGTCCCGGGGGGCACTGTAATCGAACGAGCCGTCGAACCGTTGTTCCACAAAAAAGTCTTGATTCCCACGCCACCGCTGAAATTGACGCGGTAGGTGGCAGGAGAAGTGGCACAGAAGGGCGCCTTAAAGACGATGATTCCCGCATTCACGGGGACACACTCGACCTCGAAAGACTCCACACACGAATAGTCAAAAACCCCGTTGACCAAGCCGCCCACGCGGATGTCGTAGGTTCCGGGACCGGGGAAATTGACCGTCACCGAAGAGTTGGTCGAGCTTTGAACCGTGTAATTGGCATCGGAAGCCTTCTTAAACTCAAAGGAATACAGCGTCGCCGCGGAATCGGGAGCCCAAGAAGCAGTATAGGCGTATTTGCTCTGCAGCGCCAGTTGTGGATTCAGATAAGAACACAGGGGCGCGCAAATGGCCGTGCCAAAAGGCGTGCCGTCTACAGCCGTGCCGGGAGAATAGCGAATGGGGAAGTTGTCGTTGTGTTGCTCAAAGGCCCCCACGATGTCGGGATTCCGGGTATAGCTCTCGTCGGGATTGTTTGAAAGGGCATCTGAATCGAAGTTCAGAAAGGTGTTTCCCAAGGCGTCTTTAATCGCAATCACCTCACCGCTGTTGTTGAGGCTCAGACCATTTGCACTCGAGGAGGCCGTTTGAACCAAAGCGCCCCCAAAAGAACCCGTCGGATTTCCGCCTCCAAACACCACCAGCGCTCCGCCCGCGGGAATGATCGTGCCCGGCGCGATGGTGTGCCTGAGCTGTCCGCTCGCTTCGTCGTCCCAAATCTGAATCCCTCCCGCGTCGAAGCACACACTGCCCAGGTTGATGAATTCGATAAACGAATCATGCTCTTGGTCGTAGACCCCATCGCCATTGGCATCGCCCAACAAAGCCGTGTTCGAAGGGTCGTAGAGCACCTCGTTGATGATGAGGGGAGGCGTCTGAACGGCCGTGGTGTCGACGTTCCAGAAATGGAGTTGATCGAAAACGAGATCGCTTGCCTTGCGCTTGATTTTGCCTGCGGTGCCGGTGTCCAGACCCGCGTTAAACGAAATCAAAGCGGGGTCTTTCTGAAAGAGCACCGCATAGAAACTACACGCCGCCGCAAAACTGCCCGCAAGCGTGGGGTGAGATCCATCGGGGTCGTAGAGGTCGATGCCGGGATGGTCGTTTCGCAGGCCATGCCACAGGGCACCCACCGGAGAGAGCACAGCATTTAAACTGTCTGCAATCGTCCGATAACGGAGCTGTATCAGGCTATCCATGCCTTCGTAGGTACATACCGGCGGCCAAAAGGCGCAGTTCGAGGCATCTCCGTTTTCGCGGCCCCAGGTCATGTAAAAGACGGTCTTGCCCGCCGAATGATTCGCTCGAAAAATGCTGTCGAGTTCGATCGCATCGGGATAGAACTGAGTCTGAACCTGAAAGTCGGGCAAGGAAGGAATTTGGCTTTGCTCTTGGAGGATCAAATAGTTCCAATTGCCATTTGAAACCTTGTTCATCGTCGTGGCATTGCCCAAGTGCGATCCCAAAGTGTAGCCTCCAATGGCACTTTCGTCATACACCAAGGTGTCGCCCCCCGAGAGCGCCATGTCGGAGATCAAACCGGGCAGATCGAAATAATAGATGTAGCTATTGCCCACAAAGAGGGCACTCTTGGTTACAGACTGTGCCGAAAGTGCGGTCGACAGCCCCATAAAAAACAGCCACCCCTTGAAGAGGTGGCTGCTCAAGCACGTTAAAGACTTGTTCAATGCTTAGTTTTTCAAAATGCGTTGATTGCGCACTTCAGTGGCGGTTGTGGCGCGCAGCACGTAGGTGCCCTTGGCCAAAGTGCCCAGCTCGAGCTGAGCCTCGACACCGCTAAAGGTCTGACTCATGATCACCCGGCCGTTGATGTCGAGAACCTCCACCAAGGTTTCCTCTCCGTTCAAGGCTACGAAAACAGCATTGTGGGTCGGGTTGGGGTAAACGCTCAGGCTGCCGGCCGCGTCGATCGCTTCGGCACTCGATTCACCTTTACAAGCGATGGGGCCGTTGTTGTGGCCTCGGCTAATCGAGCAGGCAGGGGCAGAGGTGGCCGCAGGCATACCCGTGTATTGATAGCGCACAAAAACCGTGAACTCATAGTTCGCATTGCACTGACTGCTCAAGTTGAAAACATGGCTCGTGCCGCCGACCAATGGACTATTGAAAAAGGGTGCTCCGCTGCCTTGAACGCGATAAGCCGCGCGATAGCCCAAAACCACGGCACCGGGGATGGATTTCGCATTCCAATTGACTGTGAAACTTGCTCCCGCCTTGACGACGCTGACCAAGGTGGTCGATTCAAACGAACCTGCGGGTGCGCCTGAACTGATCGAAACCGTGGTGTCGCAGCCATAGACGTCAGACACTGTGCAACTGTAGGTCCCGGGGGCCACCGTAATCGAACGATTCGTCGAGCCGTTGCTCCACAAAAAGGTTTTGGCACCCACCCCTCCGCTGAAATTGACGCGGTAGGTGGCGGGAGAAGTCGCACAGAAAGGCGCTTTAAAGACGATGATTCCGGCATTCACGGGGAAGCAATCGACCTCAAAAGACTCCACGCAGGAGTAGACCAATACGCCGTTGACCAAGCCGCCGACGCGGATGTCGTAGGTACCGGGGCCGGGAAAATTGACGTTCACCGAGGTGTTGGTCGTGGTTTTGACCGAGTAGTTCGGATCAGAAGCCTTTTTGTACTCAAAAGAGTATTCGGTGGCTGCGGGATCCACAGTCCAGCTCGCGGTGTAGCTGTATTTGCTCTGAAGCACGACTTGAGGGTCCAAATACGTGCAAGCGGGTGCGCAACTGACCGAATTGAACGGAGTTCCGTCGACTTTGGTGCCGGGAGAAAAGCGAATCGGGAAGTTGTCGTTGTGCTGTTCGAAGGCGCCGGTGAGGTCGGGGTTGCGGGTGTAGCTCTCGTCGGGATTGTTCGAAAGGGCGTCGGAATCGAAGCTCAATACGGGCTCACCCATCGCGTTGCGAATCACAATCACCTCGCCCGAATTGGTCAGGCTCAAGCCAACTACGCCGGTGTCTGCAACCAAGACAATGGCATTGCCAAAAGTTCCGGTGGGCATGCCTCCGCCGAAAACGACCACGGCTCCCCCGGGGGGCACCAAAGTTCCCGAAGGAATGGTGTAGCGCAATTGGCCCGAGGTGGTGTCGTCCCAAATTTGATATCCGCTCATGTCGTAGCAGACGCTATCGGTGTTGATGAATTCGATAAACGAATCTTCTTCTTGCTCATAAGATCCATCGCCGTTTGCATCGCCGTTCAAGCCGCTGTTCGAGGGGTCGTAGAGCACCTCGTTAATCAGCATGGGGGTGTACGACAGGGCAGGGGGAGGAGAAATGAAGGTGGTGTTGAACGGAGTTCCGTCGACTTTGGTGCCGGGAGAGAAAAACGCCGCCGCGCTCGAGCTGTGCTGCACGAAAATTCCGGTGATGTCGGGGTTGCGGGTGTAGCTTTCGTTGGGGTTGTCTGAAAGCGCATCGCTGTTAAAGCTGGCGACAAACTGCCCGAGGTTGTTTTTCAGGATGATGATCTCTGCGCTGTTGTTCAAGCTCAGGCCGTTGGCACTGGCGTTGGCCGAGAGCACCACTGCGCCTCCGAACGAACCCACGGGGACACCGCCGCCAAAAACGACCAGTGCACCGCCGGGAGGAACGAGCGTTCCCGAGGGAATGGTGTAGCGCAGCAGTCCGGTCAGGGTGTCGTCCCAAATCTGATAGCCGCTCATGTCGAAATCAAAGGCGCCGGTGTTGACGAACTCGATAAATTCGTCTTGTCCTTGGTTGTACACCCCGTCTCCATTGGCGTCGCCATCGAGGGCCACATTGGATGGATCGTAGAGTACCTCGTTGATGATCACCTGGGCCTGCCCTGCCTGTACGGCGAGAAACAGGGCAAATGCGTAGAATATTCGCTTCATTGGGGTCGGTTGATTTTATGGATTGAATACTAAGGACGAAGGAATTGTGGGTGACGGGACGTACCAATTACACACGAATATGCAGTCCAATGAACGTCTTCTTTATTTCGGGATCAATTCGAATTAGCTTCGTTTCACTCTCGAAGGTTTCAGCATGCTCAGCAATCGGATTCAGAAGGATTATGAAGAACGGCTTGCGCGGAATTCTTCTGAAAAGCAGTATATGCTGCTTTACGAGGTCATTCGCAAGGGCATTATGGCGCTCGATTTCCCGGCGGGAGAGCACTTGCCTCCGACAAGAATATTGGCAGTAGATCTGGGCATTTCGAGGAGCACCGTGGTCAAGGCCTACGAGCTTTTGACGGTCGAAGGCTATTTGGAAGCCAAGGTGGGCGCGGGCCACCGAATCTTGCCCGGCCTCGACCACAGGCCGAGTTCGCTCGAACTCCCCGCCGATCTGGAACACTTTCCTCGGCTCTCGTCTACGGGCAAGGCCTTTTTGGACAATGTTCACCTGATGAACACCAACGAAGAAAAGTCGATCGCGTTTCGCCCCGGTCTTCCGCCGCTCGACATCTTTCCCGTAAACCAATGGAAGAGTCTCAACAATCTCTACTGGAGGCAAATTCGGTCTTCGGAGCTCAATTATTCGCCTTCGGCAGGGCTGCAGCTCTTGCGGCAGCACATTGCGGCATATCTCGCGCTCAGTCGGGGAGTGCGCTGCGAACCCGAACAGGTATTCATTGTTTCAGGCTCCTTGCAGTCGCTGTTCCTCATCGGGAGCAGTTTGATCGAACCGGGAGACGGAGTGGTCCTGGAGAACCCCACATTTCCGAATGTGCACAGCATTTTTCGCAGTCTCAGGGCGCGGCTGCACGCCATTCCGACCGACGACGACGGCTTGATTCCCGAGGCCCTTCCGATGGACGAGCGCGTCAAACTCATCCACCTGACGCCCTCGTGTCACTATCCGCTGGGCGCTTCGCTTTCCTTGAAGCGGCGAGAACAAATCCTCGAATGGGCGGCAGATCGCAAGGCGGTGATCATCGAAAACGATTACGAGCACGAGATCAACAAAGGTCGCGGCGCCATTCCCTCTGTGTTCAGTTTAGACCGCGACCGGCGCACACTTTATTTGGGCACGTTTAATCGCTTGCTCCACCCTGCGGTGCGCATCGGCTACATGGTGGCACCGCCGTATTTAGTGAAGCCGCTCGAAGCCTTTATGATTCATTCTCATCGATTTGTATCGCCCTCCTTGCAGTTGGTCTTCAACCAGTTTTTGGAGAAAAAATACCTCTATGCCCACGTCAAAGCGGTGAATGAAGTTGCCCGCGAACGACATGAGCTGTTTCGGCAAGAATTCGAGAAGCATTTCGAAGGGCGAATGCAGCTTCAGATGATTCCGCACAGCCTGCACGCTTTGGCCTTTCCGCATCCCGACACAGAAGACGAACAGTTGGTCGATGAGCTCCGAAAAGGGTATATCTCGGCGCACTCGCTGAGCAAGTGTTATGTGGAAGGACCCAAACGATCGGGCCTGATTCTGGGCTATTCGAGCGCGCGCAAGCCCGTCATCCGATCGAAAATTGCCCAAATGAGCGAGCTCCTCAGAAATATGAAAAAGCTGTGAACAAACCTTTTGCCCTCTTTTTGGGGCTTTGTCTAGCCCAGGCCTGTTCAAAGTCCGAAGCTCCGCAAGAGCCTGCACCCGCCGACTTACAGACCTATGGCTCGGGAGACTACACCTATGCATGGTCTCCCGCCTTGGCCGACCGACCTGTGCAGGTGTACTATCACGTGCCGGAAGGCGCCAATAGCGAGAGCCCGGTTTTATTGGTCTTTCACGGGGCGGGCAGAGACGCTCAGCCCAGCCGGGACGATTTGCGCGCGCTCTCCGACGAAAAGGGCTTTATTCTCCTCGTTCCCGAGTTTTCGGACCAATACTATCCGGGTTCGAATTTGTACAATTTAGGCGGTGTATTTACCAACGGAGAATCGCCCAGTGCGGCGAGCATGCTTCCCGAAGACCGCTGGACGTTTTCGATTGTCGCTCCACTTTTTGCCGATGCCCGCTCGCGCTTTCGCTTCGAAGCGCAAACCTTCGACGCCTTTGGACATTCTGCCGGCGCGCAGTTTCTCCACAGGCTGCTGTTGTTCATACCCGATTTGCCCGTAGATCGCGCGGTCGCCAATGCCGCCGGTTGGTATACGGTGCCCGACGCCTCGGTCGATTTTCCCTATGGAATGGGCGAAACAGGTTATTCGGAAGCTGAGATTGAGCGCATTTTTTCTAAGGAATTGCGCGTCTCGGTCGGGGCGCTCGACACAGACCCTAATTCGTTCGATTTACGGCACACGCCCGAGGCCGACGCCCAAGGGATCAACAGGCTTCAGCGCGCCCAATTCTTCTATCAAAAGGGAGGGCAAGGGGCGCAAGAATCCGGCGAACCGTTTAACTGGCGCTATTCCGTCTGGCCTTCTGTCGGTCACGATTTGGAAGCCTCGGCCGAATATGCCCTCGAACTACTCTACCCATGAATCCAAGCTACTTGAGAAAGCTGGCCAGTCTGTGGCTGGGTCCCCTTGCCTTTTTGTGGATGTTTTACGCGGGTACATCGCTTGTAGCCGATACGGGTGCTCGCGCCGTGATTGCCATCGCACTGTGGATGTCGATTTGGTGGATCTTCGAATCGGTACCGCTGGCGGCGACTTCTTTATTGCCGCTCATCCTCATGCCTTTAACCGGCATTCTCTCCATCTCAGAGGTGGGAGCCTCTTATGGAAACAAGTTCATCTTTTTGTTTCTCGGGGGCTTCTTGCTCGCTCTGGCCATTGAAAAAAGCAAGCTGCACTGGCGCATTGCCTTAAACTTAATCCTTGTGATGGGCGAACACCCTCGCAGTGTTTTGTGGGGATTTATGCTCGCCACGGCCTTTTTGAGCATGTGGATTTCAAACACCGCCACGGCTGTGATGATGCTCCCCATGGCGCTTGCGGTGATTCACAAGGTCGATCGATGGGATGCTTTCTCGGCCGATTTCAAGGCCGGTTTTGCGCGTTCCTTGCTTTTAGGGGTGGCCTATGCGGCTTCGATCGGGGGTATGGCCACGCTCATCGGGTCTCCGCCGAATCTCATTTTCGCGGGGATGGTCGAAAAGACTTTTGGCGAGTCCGTGAGCTTTCTGCGTTGGATGCAAGCGGGCCTGCCCATTGCGCTCGCGCTTCTGGCACTGGCGGGTCTGTACCTGAGCAGGGGAATGGGCCGGTCTTCGGGGCGCTTAGATAAAGAAGTGCTGCTGCAGCAAAAGCGCGAACTCGGATCGTTCTCGGGCGCGGAGATCAAAGTGCTCATTGTATTTATGCTCACCGCCTTTGCGTGGATGTTCCGATCGGCCATGATCGAACCTTATTTTCCGTGGGTCGACGACACGATCATCGCACTGATCGGCCCGATGATCTTGTTTGCCTGGCCTGCCAAACAAGGCGAGGCCTTGCTCGATTGGAAAGATGCCGAAGGCTTGCCTTGGGGGGTATTGCTCCTCTTTGGAGGGGGCATCGCTCTCGCGGCCGGGTTTGAATCGACGGGTGCGGCGGGTATGTTGGCCGCCCAGCTTTCTCATGTCGAAGGAACCTATCCGGCCTTGCCTTTTGTGCTCACCATCGGTGGAATCAATTTCTTGACCGAGATTACTTCAAATTTGGCCACCACTGCGGTGGTGCTTCCGGTTTTGGCTCCGTTTGCCGAATCCCTCGGCATCCACCCCTATTTATTGATGGTCGGAGCAACAATATCCGCTTCGTGCGCCTTTATGTTGCCCGTCGGAACCCCCCCGAACGCCATTGTCTTTGCCACCGGAAAAATCCAAATCCGCGAAATGGTGCGCATCGGAATTGTGATGAACTTGATGTCGATTGCACTGATCTCGGCCTACACCTATTTTGTGCTCCCTTGGCTTTGGGGGATCTGATTGCAGTTTAGAAGCGCAGTTGGCAAAAGACATTGGCCGTGGTTTGCGCGACCCCATCGATTTCTTGTTGCCCGCCCGCGAGCTGAACTTTCACCCCTTGGCCCGAAAAATAGCGCGTCAAACCGAACTGCAAACTGTTGGTCGGAAGCTGAAGAGAGGCGGGATTCTCGAATTCGGGTTGAGCGTCAGACACCCGAACATCGAGCCCCCAACGGCCCTTGTACGTATACGAAGCATGAGCATTCCACGCGGTGCCGAGTTTGTAGTGTTCGCTAATCTCCTCGGGCACCAGGGCATTCTCGCCGAAGGGGTCGCCAAATAGCCCATCGAGCCCCGCGGCCGTGGCAATTCCGTACTCTCCCATGAGCGCAAATCCTTTGTATTTGAGGAGGATATCCGCATAAACCTTGCGGTAATCGGCATATTCAAGTTCTCCGTTGACGTTGTACAACTCCACCCCTCCGTGGCCTTCGCCCACGCGATCGCTCGCGCCGATGTTCAGGCTTCCCGCCAAGCCAATCAAGAGCTTTGGTTTTTCTTCTCCGGTCAAATCGGCCATCTGGCGTTCGTTGCCCTCTTCAAACAAGCCCAAGGGAAGCAAGTCGAGACGACCCGCATATTTAACACCTCCGAGATCGGCATCGCGAGAGTCTACCCCAAACGAATTGGCCCCGTCGCCTGAACTCAGCATGGCGTGCAATGTCCAGTTGAAATTGCCAAAAGGCCTGCCATAGCTCACGGCCAGGCCAAATTCACGCCCGCTGCGGCTCAACTCTCTGCTCAAGAGGCTCCGATCGATAAAACTCAAGTGGTCTTCTATAAACAACATCTCGCGGTTGTTGCCCACAGAGAGCATTTGTCCGGCTTTGAACTCCAAGCCTTCAATGGGTTTGTAGGCCATCCACGCGTCGAGGAGGATGTCTGATTCGGTCAAATTGGCTTGGACGAGAAACGACAGCTTCTGAGGTCCGGCCTCGCCCGACAATCGGAGAAAAGTGCGTCGATTTCCGAAAAAGTACTCGGGGTCTTGGCCGTCTACGCTCAAATAGGCGATTTCAGGCTGCAGCATCCCGCCGATGTCGAATCGGTAGTCTCCGTTGTTCAGCAGAAACCGAAAACCTTCGCCGGGCACGTAGGCCAGATTGTTTTGAGCTTCGAGCGAAGCCGAAGAAGACCATGCGGCAAGCGCCAGAACCGCAGTCTTTATGTGAAGAGAGTTCATCGTCAATTTCATGGCAGGATGCGATAAATAGGTAATTCTTCGTTCAGCACGGCTTGAATCAATCCGAGGCGGACAAAACTGTTGGCGGCTTCGGGTTCGAGAAGCTCGATCAACAGATTTGAATTTTTTTGATCCATCGAAATCGAGATATTCTTGAGCGAATTGCCCTCGGGGGCAATTAATTCGAGCGAGGTTTGTTCCAGCGTAGTCTCCAGCTCGAGGGGGCGAACGCCCTCCCAGTCAAATGCGTCTTTGGTCAAGGCCGTGACGCGATACAATTCCGCATTGGAATACCGGTTTTCAGCTTCGGTCCATTCAACACCCAGCGCCTTGAGCTTGTCGCGGAGTTCGGCACTCGAATTCCGGACGATATACGCCTTTGCCCGGCTTCGAATAAGCTTGGGCTCAGAGCGAAACGAGTCTCGAATGGGCAGGCGAACGCTGGCGGTATCCTTTTTGGCGAGGTCGATCATGGTCACCCTTTGCTCGCTTTCGGGGCGGGTGCTTTGAACCACTGCCGGATGGGTCGATCGCCGGGCGCGCGAGAGCACGGCTCGAAGTTCTTCAGAATGTTCCACCGCATGGCCTACGTAGCTCAGAATAACCGACGAAGATGCCATTACTCGGCGCTTGAATGCGGTCCTTCCCAAACCCACCCCGCGCACTTCGACCAGGGTGCTCATGCTGTTGGTCAAGGCGTGATGAGATGCGCTCGAACGGGCGTGCACCGAGCCCTGCTTGATCACTCTGCGGCCCTTGACCTCTTCGGTGGTGAAGTACTCGTGATGAGACAGCCCGAGGCTATCCATCCACCGCTCGGCATTCGCCACAAAAGAAGTGCGCGTATAGCTGCGCAGCTCTTCAGGCACGTTGAGGTTGCCCGAAAACAAAAAACAGACATCGTAATAGGCCGCCATTCCCTGAGTGCCCATTTGCAGATAGTCTTTGCGATACGGCCTGTACTCGTGCATGTCGAGCGCCACTTCGGGTTGAAATGCATTGTAGGCCAGCTTCCAAAGAGCCGTTTCGGGAGCGATCAGTTTGGTTTGATCTCGGTTGAGGTCCAATCCGTTGGCCGATAGCCTTGTGAGCGCGTTGCAGCCGTCAGGGTTGGCCATGGGCAAGATCGCCAAACGCACCTGAGACAACCAGGTCTGATGCTTTGGTTCTTTGAGTCGATTCATGAAGTGCATAATGCCCTCCCAACCGCCGGGCTCGTCTCCGTGCAGCCCACCCATAATCCAGATGCGCAGGGCCTCGGGACGATCGCTCCCGAGATAAACAATGGGTATGGCCTGGCCTTTCTGGCTCTGCCCGATGGTTTCGACCCGGTAGGGCACACCCGCAGCGGGCGCATAAGCCTCTAAAAACGAAGTGACATCTTTCAGGGTACTGAAGCCTTCGCGCCCATCGAAGGCCGGGGTTTGAATGTTTGCTTCGGGATCCGTGTAAAAGCGCTGGGTCAAAGAGTCAGCCTGTGGTACCATCAGGCCACCGCAAGCGCTGATTGACAAGAACATAGAAAAGGTGAGGGCCGGTTTCAAAATGCGTAGGTAAGAAGGATGGCCGCCAAGCCTTGATCGCCGACAAATTCATTTCCGTTGAGGTCTCTCACGCCCGGTTCGGTCGCAATCCAGGTGTAATCGGCTTGGATGCGGAAGCTGTAGTTGCGGTCGAAGAATTTGCCGATTCCCAAGGTGTAATACCTCGGGCGGTTGTAAAACAGCGTATTGTTGAGAAATGAGTGCTCGTCGGCGTTGAGCTGAGTATAGCGCCCGTCGACACTCCAGCCCGAAGGAAAGATGTATCCCCCTTGCACATTGAAGCCGCTGCCCAGCATCATCCGCCCTTTTACGTAGTTCTCGACATCTTGCACCCCATTGACATCAAAGTCGGTACTCGTCGAGCCATCGACCCGCACTCTTTGGGCAATCGAAGTGGGGACATTGGCCGTAGCCATCACCCATTCAGCTGAAATTGAAACCCCGCGATACTTGAACAATGCGTCGAAGCCATATTTGACATAGTCGGGCAAGTCGATGTTGCCTTGTTCGTCGAGATAGAAAATATCGCCTCCGGTGCGGCCGCGCCTATCGCTGATGCCGTCGTTGTAGCTGTAATACCCCCCGACCACCAGTTTGGGCGTGAGCTCTCTCGCCAAATCGACCTGTCGGAACTGTCCAAAAGTGTTAAACAAGCCGAAAGGCAAGTAATCGAGACGTCCTCCGTACTTGAGCCCCCCGTAATTGATTCGGCTCAAACCGTCTCCGTGCGTCAGCACAAGTGAAGGCCTCAGGTAGTGATTTCCCTTCAAACGAAGCGTGCCGTCGAGAAACAGGCCAAATTCTCGAATGGTCGCAAAGGCCGACACCAAACGGCTTCGCTCGGTAAACTGCAGGGTCTGAGAACCCATGCGCAGAGATCGGCTGTCGGTGCTGGTGGTGCGCTGACCAAACGTGAGCGACCATCTTTTAGAGAAGTTGTACGCCACCCAGGCGTCGAGCAGATAACCGCTGCTGTCTTCGGCCACCTCGGTGCTTTGGCTCAAGTCGGCGTTGAGGCGATATTCGAATTTACCCGAGAGCAGGTCGCCCGAGAGCCCGATTCGCAAACGGCGCATTCGGAATCGGGTGGGAGTGTAAAAGGCCGAATCGGTGTCGAAGACATTGATCTGAACCCCCGGTTGAATATACCCTTTGAAGTTGAGATTGTACGAATTGCCCGAAACGGTAATGCCGCCGCCGGGTTCGTAATCGTACAGACTCTGTTGCGCTCGCACTTCCTGGCCGCAAAGAGCTGCGATGGAGAGCGTCAAAAGCCCATATTTTAAATAGGTTCCCGCATTCATGCGTGGGGAGTTGTGTTCGGTGAAAGAACCGGAGCCTTCATCATCGACATGCCTTTACAAAAGACTTGCGCAATGTGTAATTCGGCATCAAAAACGACGAAATCGGCATCGGCGCCCACGGCAATGCGTCCTTTGTGCGCGAGACCTAGATTCGCGGCGGGGTTAGCGGTAATCAGCTTCAAGGAATCTGAAAGAGACAGCCCTCCCTGGGTGTGCAGCAACAAGGCCTGTTCTAGGTTGGTGTGAATAGGCGCAGGTCGGGTTCCGATCACTTTGCCGGCTTCGTCGACCGCATCGAGCCCTGCGTAGCCATCGGTCGAAAAGGTCATTTTCGAGAGATCCGCTCCCTGGTCGAGGGCGTAGGTCACCATGCGCCAAGGCTCGGTGTATTTGGAGGCTCCCGTGGTGATGTCGATCATGCCCCCCAATTTTGCAAACTCGATGGCTTGCTCGAACAAGGCCTGATAGCGGCCAACATGGGTAGGCGAAATATTCTCGATGGGGAATTCGCCATCGCGTACAATTCGAAAGAGCGGGTCGAGCCCCGACTTCTGCGGGCCCAGGTGCAAATGTAGAATTCCCTTTTTGCCCCCGATTCGTCCGGCGACCCGAACATTTCGAAGCAAGCGGAGCAGCTCTAAATCGGTGGGGTAAGACGATCGGATGTCCGCAATGGCCACTTTGCACCCGAGCACTTTGTCGATAAAGATCATGTCGTCTTGCAGACTGCCCGTGATGTGCGTGGGCTCGAGCCCGTAATAACCCGTGTACATATAGGCCGACATGCCCTCTTCTTCGAGGGCTTTAACCTTGGCGTATAGGCTTTTAATGCTTCGGGTAGAACCGTCGGTGCCCAAGAGCCCGACCGCGGTGGTGGTTCCGCACTCCATGAGATCTTCGAGCGGAATTTCTGGAGTCATCGAAGAAAAACCCGTTTTTCCGCCCGCGCCGATGATGTGAATATGTTGGTCGATGAAACCCGGCACAAGCTTTTGACCGTGGAGATCGATTCTCGGGATATTCGAGGGAACTTCAGAACCGCGGGGCACCAAGGCCACCACCTTGCCTGCGGCCAGCCAGACGTCGCAAAGACCCAGAGCCTCGGGGCTGTACACATCGGCATTGCGCAGCACATACATCAAAGGCTCACGGTTTTTTTGACGTTTGTCTTTCAGCATGATGATCGATCATTGAACAATGAGAAGGAGGAACATGCTCAGCACGGCAATGAACATGGGGATGGCGTTTCGCTTGGCGAGTTCAAAGGGATGAACGCCCGCGAGTTCGGATACAGCGATTAGCACACCCGAAACAGGAGAGGCCGTTCGGCCGATGGAGGCCGCGATGTTCATGGGCAGCACGAGCTGAACGGGCGAGGCCGCAAACTGCGTCGCAATGCCCGGAGCCAAAGGACCAAAGGCAAAAAAAGAGGCGTTGCCACTTCCCATCAAAATAGAGGTAAAGAAGATGAGTGCGGTGAGCAAGGCGGCGATGCCAACCAGCCCCAGACCCAAACCCTTGGAGGCTTCGACCAAGGAGTCGAGCAGGCCCAGTGCGATCAGGCCCTGAGCAAAAATCTCCGCGGCGATAATCAAAGTCACCACGGTTTTAAAAATATCCGCCATGCCCGACCAAAACTCTTTAATCGAGGCCATGAGCGCCTTGAAGTTTCGATGCCGAATTCCCTCAAAAACAATGGCCACGGCAAAGCTGATAAACATGGCGGTGGTGGTATCGAGCACGATCGGTCGCCCGAAGACCTGAAAAAGCTCTGAAAAAAGCACCAGCAAAATGAGTGGAAGTATGGGCAAGAGCGCATAAATCGCGGGAGCCTTGGCAGCTTTTTCTTTTTCGACATGCTCGGGTTCGTCCTTGGCTTTGCGATCTCCGCGCACATTGACGATGTAGACGCAAACAGCGCTGATCAGGCTGAGCGGTATGGCCAGAGGCAATTGGTACTGCACGAAAAAAGCGACCATGTCCATGCCCGAGTTCTGCGCGGCCGTAACCGTGGTGGCCGAGGCGGGGCCGATTCCGAAGGCCGTGCAACAACTCACCACAGCGGCAGCAGACAAACGGCTGATGCCCAGCCTTCGCAAGACGGGAAAAACCGAAGCCATCAGCAAGAGCGAAAGCCCCGCCGCGCTCGGGATCGCCACGAACAAAGCCTGCCCGATGGGCATAAAGGCCGCTGCGGCCAAATGAGGGTTAAAGCGAAAAATACCCAAGGGTTTCACGGCCAAATCGACCAAAACCTCTGAAGCGCCGATTTTGTCCATGTAGGCCACAAAACCGCCGATGGCCATAATCATGAGGCCCACACCCGAAAGGGTTCCGGAAAACGACTGCCGCACAAACGAGAACCAGTCGAACGGAATAAATCCGGTTTTCTGCTTTACTTCGAGCACACCCGTGCCGAGAAAATGCGCGCAGGCAATCAACAGCAGCCCTACGACCAACAAGACCGAGTGCGGAGCGTAGCCTTTCACCAAGAGGTAGCCGACTGCGACAATGCCCAATATGGCGACGGTGATTCCCAAGCGAAGGCGTTCGGCTAAAAGGAGTTAGAAAGGGGAAAGGTCGCGGCGCGTGCCCGGAGAAAACAGCCTCGTCGAATTGTCTCCGTGCTGTTCAAAGCCGCCGGTAATGTCCGGATTGCGCGTGTAGCTCTCGTTCGGATTGTCTGACAAAGGGGCAATGTCGAAGTCGATCAAAATAGAGTCTGCCGCATTGGTCAAAATCATTCGGTCGCCTGCATTGTTGAGATTCAGATCGCCGCTGGTTGAAGTTTGAACGAGGGCTCCTCCAAAACCGCCCGGAGGCGTCGGAGTGCCCCCGCCGAAAACGACAATCGCCTTGCCCGATGCCACGATGGTGCCTGCCGGAAAGCTGTGGTTTGGAGAAAGTGAGGCAAAGTTGTCCTCGTCAAAAATCTTGTAACCGCTCAAATCAATGGGTTGAGAAGAGGTATTGACAAATTCGACGAATTCGTCTTCGCTCTGCGCATACACTCCGTCTCCGTTGGCATCGCCTTCGAGGCCGCTGTTGGAGGGGTCGTAGAGTATTTCGTTCAGAATCAACCCAAACGAAGGCGAATTGCCGTCGTTGTCTTCGAGCTCGACGGTGACACTCGAGGGGGTTCCCAGGCGCGCACCGCTGAGCTGTGTAATTCGAATTGTGATGAATTCAAGGTCTTCGACATCGGTATCCTCAAAACTGAAAATGGTGAGAAAGCCCGATTGACTGCCTGCCGGAATATTGATTTGGGCATTGTCCGAGGCATAATCGACCCCGTAAACCGCCGTGCCTTCAAAGGCCACCGTCGCCAAAACATCGGTTTCTGCGGGGATGTCGAGCTGGATGCTGATCCGCGCCGAGTCGGAATTTTCTCCGATGGCCAGGCGGTCTGAACTGATCGAAGCCAAGGCATTGCCCGAGCCAATGCCCGGAACGTCTTCGGTTTCGCAACTCCAAAAGAGCGATGCGCAGGCTGCGATCAAAAGGGTTTTCTTCAGCATGAAGGATCGCAGGATCAATGTTGAATGAGCATTCGACGGGCAAGGCTCCAACCTTGACCTGATAACTGCATTATGTACAGTCCGTTGGGTAATCCTTTCAATTCGATCCGGTCGGTCTCCACCGGTTGTTCCATCAACACCCGGCCCGCGAGGTCGGTGATGCGCAAGGCGCTGTGTTCGGGCAGATTTTGAAAGCCAATCGAACCTTGGCTCGGGTTCGGAAAAAGAACGAGCTCTTGATCGATCAATTCGGAGAGCCCAATGCCCGATTGATTGGTGATGTTGATATCGACAAAGGCCGAGAGATTGCTGCCGTCGGTGGTCGCGCCCGTAACCCGCACCGTGCCATTGGCCAGGGCAGTCAACAAGCCCTGAGCGCTGATGCCGGCAAGGCTGGGGTCGTCGACCGTCCAACTCACTTGCTGATTGGCATTGGAAGGAGTGATCACCACTTCGATTTGCAAAGTGCCGCCATTCGTGGCGATGCTGGTTTGTCCGCCCATGCCGTTCACGCTTATGGCCGTGGCAAGGGGGAGGCAAATCGAACAACTCTGCCAGCAGTAGGCGGGTAAGACCGTATCGTTGACCACGTAGGCCGTGCGGAGCCAAGTTCCAGAGGCATTGTTCGCGCAACTGCCCGCGTTGCTGAGGTCTTCAGGGGTAGCGTCTGCGTAGATGCGATACGAAATGCTGTCGGAGGTCACCGAAACGGTGCCTTCCCAAACACCGTCGCCATTGAGGTCGGTCAGCGCATCGCAATTGGTGCACGAAGCATTGAAGTCGCCTGACACAAAAACTTGAGAAACAGCTATTCCCAATTGACTCAGATCGGTTCGGAACTGTACATTTCGCGCAACGGGCGGGCTCACCGAAACAGTGTCAAAAGGGGTTCCGTCGGTGCGCAGACCCGGAGAAAAGAGCAGGGGGGTGTTGTCGTTGTGTTGTTCGAACAGCCCGGTGATGTCGGGATTTCGCGTGTAGCTTTCGTTCGGGTTGTTTGAAAGGGCGTCTGAATCGAAGCTCAAAATGGCGTTGCCGTTGGCATCTTTAATAATGATGACTTCGCCGCTGTTGTTAAAGTTCAGTCCGTTTAGACTCGCCGAGGCCGTTTGAACCAGCGCCCCTCCGAAAGTTCCGGTGGGGGTGCCTCCTCCAAACACCACCAAAGCTCCGTTGGGCGGAACCATGGTGCCCGGAAGCACGGTGTATTTAAGAGAACCGTTGGTGGTGTCGTCCCATATTTGAAGGCCGCTCGCATCGAAATCGTAGGGTCCGATGTTGACGAATTCGATAAAAGAGTCGTCTTCTTGATCGTATACCCCATCGCCGTTGGCGTCTCCATCGAGGCCGCTGTCCGACGGATCGTACAGAACTTCGTTGATGATGAGCTGCGCCCGGCCGTTCAGGGCGAACATCAAGAGTGAAAACAAGAGTGCGTGCTTCATGAGAGTTCTTTGAATACTCTAAGCACGAAGATTTTTTAGGGACAAAATCGTACCAATCATTTTGGTTTAAGCAGTCCAATTTGAAAGAGGCTGCTGGCAAGAGCTCTTCACACCCGGCTCCTTCTCCGCGGAAGGGTCTTCGACGTTCATTTGCCATGTTCGGGGCATGGAAATTCGGAACCGCGGTTACGCACTGCAAGCGAGAACAAAGTAGTTTGCGCGGTAAAACCGCACCCATGAGCGACGATCTCAAAACCTGCCCCGAATGCGAATCGCCTTATGCTTATTCTGCTGCTCCTGAGACCTATACTTGTCCGGAGTGCGGGTTTGAGTGGAAGCCGCTCGAAACCGCCGCAGCAACTGCATTGACGGTAAAAGACGCAAATGGCACCCTTTTGAATGATGGGGACAGCGTTATCGTGCTCAAAAATTTGCCGGTAAAAGGGGCCTCAGGTCCGATCAAGGCGGGCACCAAAGTCAAGAACATCCGACTTGCCGAAGGCGATCACAACATCGACTGTAAAATTGATGGCTTTGGTGCAATGGCGCTGAAGTCGGAGTTTGTGCGCAAGGCCTAAATGGCGATTGGTTTGTGATTGCCCACGCCGGAGGTGATTCAATCTCAACCTAAAATCGCTCTACTTAACCGCCACAATGCATTGAAAATTTGTCGAGTTCGAAGCACTGCCCGATCTGGGGCGCCCGGCTTTTTGAGCCTCGATTTTTTCGATTGAGAATCCGCTTTTCCTTGTGAGTTCTTCCCATTCCACTTTCGTTTTTAGATTGAAACCCGTTTGAACATAGGTTTTTTTCCGGAGTCTCTCCATCGATTTGATGCTTGCATAGAATCGGCCTTTTGGCCTGAGAACTCGCCTTATTTCGGCCAAGTTTTTTTCGGGATCATCCCAGAAATAGAGCACATTCACACAAAAGACAAGGTCAAAAGAATCGTTCAAATAGGGCAGAGATTCGCTCGAACCCAGGGTGAGAATTAGTTCTCGTCGATCACAAAGAAGGGGGTTTCTCTTTCGAGCTTCGATCACCATGTCGATGGAATGGTCAATGCCGTGAATTTTTAGATCCTTGGCCTTGGACTTGAGCTGATCAAAATGCCGTCCGTTCCCAAAGCCAATTTCCAGCACCCGATCTCCATCTTTGAATGCAATTTCAGAAAATGTGTGCGCATAAAGGGCATCGTTCGATCGGTTCATCACCCATCCGATCAAGCGTGCAAAGGCACCCGAAGGCTTGCGAAGTTGCCGGCCCACAAAGCGAGCCAAATTTTGAGAAGGCTTCACGAGTGTAGGGCTTTAGGTTCGCGAGTGCGAAGAAGGAGGATGCCGAGCGCGATCATCCAGAGAATCCACAGCGTACTGCCTAAGAATCCTGCAGAGTTCCAAACGGGGAAATCTGCGATCACCGTGGCGAAGAGTTCGGCCTGGGCGAGTAGATAAATCGCCGATGAAGCATATCCCCAGTAGATAAACCAAGAAGGCGCAAGCCTATGGATTTGCATCAGTCTGGAAATCCCAATCGTCCAAATAATTGTGAAGAGCTGCCCGACGTACTCTCCTAGCTGAACGCCCAAGAATTGGTGAACGAGCTCGAAAAGAGCCTGTGAGATTTGTCGCGTGGTTTCGTCGCCAAAGTGATGATTTTGAGCGAGTATGGGAATCACAAATGTCCATCGAAGCAATCCCAAAAGTTGAGCGAAAAGTCCAAGCACGCCGAACATGTGAATCCAGCGAATATTTGACGTCCAATTTTCCAATTGACTCGCCAGTCGACTGTAGGCCAAAAACAAAGGCAAACCGAGCATCGCAAAGAGCCACCAGGTAGTGAACAACACTGTTCCCCCTGAATAAAATGCATCGAGCACCGCTGCGGGTTCTTTTCTCAAGATGCCCGGGTAATTGAAAATCCGGGCCAAAACGGCATACGGCAACAGGACTCCCAAACTGCCCGAGACAAACAGCCAACCCGCGGTCTTATCAGTTTTCATATTGGTTGGACTTGAAGTCAGAATATGATGGAGGCCGATAGAGAAAACGAATCGAACGACCAAACATCGTCTCCGATTTCGTTCACTTCAACCCGCGTTTGCGAGCGCTGATAACCCGATTTTACTTCGAGCCCGATTTGATCAGATCGAAAGGGAAAGAATGTGTACCCCAAATCGAGCCCAATGGCGGAACCAATTCCGAACTGGTGAAAGAAATTTTGCTGACTCTCTCCGTTGAGATATCGGTTTTTTGTAAGTACCGCAGCGAGTCCAAAATCGGAGCGAACGAAGAGATTGTATCGCTCCAAAGGATAGTACTTGATCGCAAGACCTGCCGAAATGTAATTGAAGAAATATGCTTCTTCGTATCCCGCGGTTTCGGGGGTCGAACCCGTCTGAGAATTGCGAACCAAGGCACCCGCCATCAGGCCTTTAACTGCTTTGATGGGTTTGTAAAAGCCGATTGAGATCTGATAACCCGTCGGTTTCGAATAAGCGCCCACAGACCTTCGATTTCCGGCTTGGTCTTCGAAATAGCTGAGTCCTTTCTCGCGAAGAGTTTGCGCGCGAAGCAGCTCAGAACCACTCCTGAAATAGGGTTGGACAAATCCAATTCCGACTTCTAATTGGGTTGAAAGCGAATGTGGATTTTGTGCGATTGCGGGGGCTGCCATGAATCCCATGGCAGCATATGCGACCGATCGATAAAACGTATTTCGAATCATCAGAAGGCAATCGAATAGTTGATGCTGGGTGTCGGGTTGATTTGTGGCTCTTGACCTTCTGCAGCTAGAGCGATCACTCCAAGGCGAAAATTCAGCCCTTTCCAAACCATTAAACGCGCCCCGGCTTCGAATGCGACCGCACTTTTGTCTTTGTATTCGAGACTGGTGCCGTACAAATAAGAGGAACCGACGTAAAGCGAAGAAGGGATTTCTTTGGAGCCCCAAGGCAAGAACCAATATGAAACCCCTGCTTTAACGAATTCGGTGGTAATTCCGCTGGTAAAGTTGGTCACGTAATACCCGGCGTGCACAGAAACTTGTTTGCGGTGATATTCGAGCCCAATCGAGGGATTTCGAAAACCGTTGATGCTCACTTGATTTGTCGGGAATCGATCTTGCGCTTCGAGGCTTGCGGCGCATGTCAAAAGAAAGCTGAGGAGGAAGAAATTTTTCACGTGTTTGCAGGTTGTTATTGAACGGTGCAAACCTCCGAAGGCGATATTCCGCCCAGCCGGACATATGTCCTAAAATTTGAAAGACCTAAACTTTTCCTCTCAGCCGACTCAGGTGCCTCGGGGTCATCCCGAGCATGGAGGCGATATATTGAAGCGGAACTTGCTGAAAAAGGGCCGGGTCTTCTCTCAGTAGCTTTTCAAACCGCTGATCGGCACTCAGAGTAATCAAATCGGTCTTTCCCTTGTCGATGCAACAGATCTGCCATTCGAGCATCGATATGTAAAAGTCTTTAAACCGCGGAATTTCATTTTTAAGCAGGATGAGGTCTCTCTTATCGATTATCCAAACGGTTGATTTAGAGATAGATCGAATGTTTTCGCGCGAGGGCATTTCGTTGAGAAAGCTCCAAAGCGAAGCGGCAAATGTGCCTTGCAACGAAATGTAGGTGGTGCGTTCATGGCCGTCTTGATCGGGTGTAAAGTATTGTAATTGACCTTGTTCGATAAACCCAAGCACCTTCGCAACCTGACCGATTTCAAGCAGATAATCGCCTTTTTCGAGTGTTATTCTTTTGAAAAAGGTATTGATGCGTTGGGCTTGATCGGGTAGAAAACCTTGACTTTGAAAAAAAAGCGCTACCGGTTCCATGAATTCAAAGAAATGAAATGTTGGAAAAACTCAGCGCTTCGGCTGCCTATTTATATGGCTCGTTTAGACGGCTTTTTCAACTATGGCGCACAGAATTTGGGCTGATTGTTTTGTTGTTCAGAAGAAACATCAGTTGAAAAAAGTGCCTTCTTGGTCATTTCATTCAAAAGGGACAGGGAAACTTCTGGGGACAGCTTGAATTAGGGTTCATTTCTGAAGCTTGGCAAGGGTCTCGGATACCTGCTCAATAAGTCACACAAAGGTTTTTCATGAGATTTTCAAACCAATGATTATCAAGCGTTTGATTCCTTCAAATAGCCAACGAAGGG
Source organism: Schleiferiaceae bacterium (assembly GCA_041739275.1). Taxonomy (GTDB): domain Bacteria; phylum Bacteroidota; class Bacteroidia; order Flavobacteriales; family Schleiferiaceae; genus WGMI01. The sequence continues at coordinate 28,570 of JBGSOF010000005.1, forward strand.
ATAGGCTTCAAGTGCTTATATCCTCGAGACTCGGGGTTTAGGCCAAAGAGACTGAAGGGCGAACGATCAAAGCCCACCTCAAGGCCGTGGGGTGTGAATTGCAATCAGTCGAACCCCTGCAAGGGCGGCACATCCCTTCCAATGACTCTGTTGACAATGAAATCTCAGCACCGCCGCAACGCGCCGCCAAAGTTCGGCCGCAACTTCGCAGTATACATTTCGCGGGGCATTCTTCGATCGAGCAGAAGAATCCAAATAGGTCGATGTGATCGGGAATTGAACTCCGGCGGGCGCCAAATGTGGGCCGCCATCTCCCGAAAACCTTAGAGCAATAAAGGGTCTTTCGTTGAGAATTGAACAATTCAGAAACTTATCGACCTGCCGGAGATCAAGCGTGCAGGCATCGGCTTATCCATAGAGCTGTCAACCAAAAAACAACCATGGATAAGAGCAGCGGAATTAACCCCAGAGAGAGGGCGCCGGAGCATCTTCGATAAAGTGGATAACCCAACGAAATCATCCCAAAAATGGGTGTGGAGTAAATCGCAAAGACGAGCCAGTTTCCCGGAGATTTCACAGGTCACAGGATATTTCTGGGAAAGACCGTCTATTCCGGCGGATGAATATTCAATCTTTGGTTATAAAAAGGAATACAGAAAAATAATTGAACTGAGGTCATACAAGGTATATCTGGGTCTTCGGGAAGATATCTTCCGGCTTCGCCGCTGAGCATTGTGTAGTGCCGCGATGCTTCGCGGCGGTGCGATTTAAAGGTAGAAGTGGATATAGGCCTTCGCTGTTCATTCCCTCTCTACGACCTTGATGTCTTCCCCGCTGCCGCGGAGGTCTTCTTTCTTTGCTGCTCCAAAGAAAGAAGGAAAGAAAGGAGCTTTTTAGACCGGCGCAGCGCTCTCTTGTCCTACCCGCGT